>NZ_JBBHZN010000008.1:0-1064 GCF_049843595.1 Hydrogenophaga sp. R2 | reverse complement strand
GGCATGACCATTTCCTTGTCCTTCGGCAGCTCGATCGAGCCGGTCACGTCGGTGGTGCGGAAGTAGAACTGCGGACGGTAGTTGTTGAAGAACGGGGTGTGGCGGCCGCCCTCGTCCTTGGACAGCACGTACACCTCACCGGTGAAGTGGGTGTGCGGCTTGATGGAGCCGGGCTTGCACAGCACCTGGCCGCGCTGCACTTCCTCGCGCTTGGTGCCGCGCAGCAGGATGCCGACGTTGTCGCCCGCCTGGCCCTGGTCCAGCAGCTTGCGGAACATCTCCACGCCGGTGCAGGTGGTCTTCTGGGTGGCAGCGATACCGACGATCTCGATTTCCTCGCCGACCTTGACCACGCCACGCTCGATACGGCCGGTCACCACGGTGCCGCGACCCGAGATCGAGAACACGTCTTCCACCGGCATCAGGAAGGCGCCGTCCACGGCACGCTCCGGGGTGGGGATGTAGCTGTCCAGCGCATCGGCCAGGCGCATGATGGCCTGCTCGCCCAGATCGCCCTTGTCGCCTTCCAGGGCCAGCTTGGCCGAGCCCTTGACGATGGGGGTGTCGTCACCGGGGAAGTCGTACTTGGACAGCAGCTCGCGCACTTCCATCTCGACCAGCTCGAGCAGCTCGGCGTCGTCGACCATGTCGCACTTGTTCAGGAACACGATGATGTAGGGCACGCCCACCTGACGCGCCAGCAGGATGTGCTCGCGGGTCTGGGGCATCGGGCCGTCAGCAGCCGAGCACACCAGGATGGCGCCGTCCATCTGGGCAGCACCGGTGATCATGTTCTTCACGTAGTCGGCGTGACCCGGGCAGTCCACGTGAGCGTAGTGGCGGTTGGCCGTCTCGTACTCGACGTGGGCGGTGTTGATGGTGATGCCGCGGGCCTTCTCTTCGGGAGCTGCGTCGATCTGGTCGTACGCCTTGGCTGCACCGCCGAACTTGGCCGCCAGCACGGTGGTGATGGCCGCCGTCAGGGTCGTCTTGCCATGATCCACGTGACCGATCGTGCCCACGTTGACGTGCGGCTTGGTCCGCTCAAATTTCTCTTTTGCCAT
>NZ_JBBHZN010000007.1:0-1210 GCF_049843595.1 Hydrogenophaga sp. R2 | reverse complement strand
TGACCTGCCCGGTTTCTTTGGACCAATAGTTTCTAGGAAGATGGCTCCCAACCTGCGAGGAGCCCATGAGAAAGAGCCGATTCACCGAAGAGCAGATGGTCACGGTGCTGCGTGAGGCAGACAAGACCAGCGTGGCCGAGGCCGCGAAGAAACACAAAGTCAGCGAGCCCACCATCTACGCCTGGCGCAAGCACTTCGGCCAGATGGAAGCTGCCGATGTCAAACGACTGAAGGCGCTGGAGATCGAGAACAGCAGGCTCAAGAAGCTGCTGGCCGAGCGCGATCTGGACATCGAGGTGCTCAAGGAGATCAACGCAAAAAAGTGGTGAGCCCGCAGGCCCGACGCGAACAGGTCGCCCTCGCTTGCGAGCGTGGCCTGTCACAGCGCCGAGCCTGTGGGCTCATAGGACTGGCGCGATCGGGCCTGTGCTACGAGTTACGCCTGCCAGGCAAGGACGCTCCTGTCATTGCAGCCATGAGGACCCTCTCGGCGCAGTACCCGCGCTACGGCTACCGTCGTATCCGGATCTTCCTGCGCCGCCAGGGCCTGGAGTTGAGCTGGTCGCGCACCCACCGCATCTGGCGCCAGGCGGGCCTGCTGCTGCCCAAGAAGCGCCCCCGCAGGCGCATTGCCAGCAGTCGGCCGAGGGCCTACACGCCCTTCAAGGCCAACGCTGTGTGGGCCTACGACTTCGTCTTCGACACCACGGCAGAAGGCCAGCAGATCAAGTGCCTGACGGTGATCGACGAGTACACGCGCGAGTGCCTGGCGATCGACGTGGCCGGCTCCATCCGTTCGCGTCGGGTGGTGGAGGTGCTCTCTCGCCTGGTCAGCATTCACGGCGCGCCGCTGTTCATGCGCTCGGACAATGGTCCCGAATTCGTCAGCCATGCGATCCTGGAGTGGATCTCGCAGGCGGGTATCGCCACTGCCCTGAGCGACCCCGGCAAGCCCTGGCAGAACGGCGCCGATGAGAGCTTCAACGGCAAGCTGCGCGATGAGTGCCTGTCCCTGGAGTGGTTCAGATCACGCAAGGAAGCCGCAGTGATCATCGAGGCTTGGCGG
Source organism: Hydrogenophaga sp. R2 (assembly GCF_049843595.1). Classification (NCBI taxonomy): domain Bacteria; kingdom Pseudomonadati; phylum Pseudomonadota; class Betaproteobacteria; order Burkholderiales; family Comamonadaceae; genus Hydrogenophaga; species Hydrogenophaga sp. R2. Next base: position 144 of record NZ_JBBHZN010000007.1, on the reverse strand, counting down.
CACCACTACAACACGGTGCGACCCCATAGCAGCCTGGATTACCTCACCCCACACGAGTTCAAGCAGCATCGCCTGCACAATCCACCCATTCCCAACCGGGCCGTCTTACAGGAATGATTGGATCGAAAAAGCCGAGCAGGTCAC
>NZ_JBBHZN010000006.1:0-37282 GCF_049843595.1 Hydrogenophaga sp. R2 | reverse complement strand
GGGGAGTACACCCAAAGCATCATCCATGCTCTTTTGCGGTGCGAGGCCTTCGCCGGGCACTTTGTTTGGGGTAGGGAGAGGTACCAGGCTGGCAAGCTCGAGCGAAAACGTGCAGAGGTCAGGGCGTGCTCCACGCTCGAGCCCGTAGTGGACGCAGCCTTGTGGAAGGAAGCCCAGGACAAGCTTTGGTTCCGAAGGCGTCTGAGGCGCGACAAGGAGGAGCTGCTAAAGGCGCTCAGAGACAGTCTGGCCAGGTATCCGGGCTTGACGACCTTAGATCTTGAGGCAATGGGTTTACCTTCTCGAAGGGCCTATTCCAACGCCTTTGGCTCGGTGTCACGCGCACTTGCCCTGGCTGGACGAGACCCGAAGCTGGTGAGAGCAATTCACGAGCGGCGAAAAGTTCTGGGACGAAAGATGGGGGACCAGATTCAGAGGGATGTGGCGGAACAGGTTCGCCGAGGGGGAGTTCCATGCCGAGTTCATCCACGCAGTCGGCTCATGATCCTCGAGGGTGGCGTTAGGGTGCGAATGCAATTTGTCTGGCCTCGGGTGATTGACGGTATCTGCCATTGGCACACCTTCAAGCGCGACATACCCGCTTCCGACTTTGTGTTGCTGGCTCTGATGGACGAGGGGCCCACTGTCAGAGAGTTTCATCTGCAGTCGGTTGAGTTTTACAAGCTGCGGCCAAAGTGGATCAAGTCGCATCCCATCACGGGCGTGACGGTAATCAAAGACGTGCAGGAGTTGCTGGCGGGCATTCGGCAGGCGATTGATCAGCACCCGAATCATTCGACCGTGTAACGAGACCTTGTGGTTTGAGCATCCGCAGCGGTTACCGGCCCGTTGTATCTTGGAGCTCGTCGATCATCTGCCTTGTGATGTGGCCTGCGATAGCCACAGCCGCCGCCTCCCAGGACCATTGGGCTGGCATCTCTTGCAGGTCTGTTTCATCCAAGGCCATTAAAAGCCTCTGTTCTAGCTCTTCGCGATCGGTGGTCAACGACACCAGCGACGTGGGCAGTCCAAGGTTTCTCCGGGCACTCAGGAGCTCGTGCAGGAACGGACTCGTAAGCTGCTGTAGCCTGGCCAGGTCGAGTTTGATGGGTGGCATGTTGTGAGCCTCAGCGCGTTGAGTCCATCAACAATATTGTTGCGTGTGATTGCTTAGCGCAAGGGTCTTGACGCCGGACAGCGCCTCTTGCATCTGAACGTGGGCCAGGATTCGCGGATCTGAAAAAAACTCTCGTCTAGCTCTGCGCCGGAAGGAGGTCGTGACGGGACGATATGGGGGTTTCCATCCGAACCTTCCTATGCCTACCCTTACCAACCCGTCCCGCGAAACTGTTGCTCGCCGTGAGTTGACCGCAGCCGTCCGCGAAAAGCGAAGGGCTGTTGGTTGGTCTATCGAGGACTTGGCCAGCAGGATTGGCACTACGCAGGAGGGTGCAAGACGCCTTGAGCGCGCCGCGTTGGATGTTCCGGTGGCTCTCCTACTGCGTGCTTGCATGGAGCTGGGCTTGTTTGGCCTGTTCCGTCGTTTTCTGCGCCAATTGCGCTGGTTCGCTCCTGCCGCGTTGGCCCGTAGGGCGAGCATCTCGTTTGGTGCTGAGCTCTTGGGGCAGGCTTCGGCTAAGCCCGATAAGGTCGCGCGCCACGGCTCTACGCTGGGAAGCATCTGCGCGAACCTGTCAGCTAAAACAAGCTGTGATGTCCAGGTCTTCCTCGCGCAGAGGTTGAATCCCATCGCCACCCTCCATTTCCGGCAGCAGAGTGGCGCCTCATGGGTGGAGATCGTTCCTAATCGCAGCTTCCCCACCTTGGAGTCGTTTCCCTGGTATCCGTCTTTGTTGGGTACGACTCAGGAAAGGTGCCACCTGAATCTGGACGGTGACCTGCAGGACGCTCTCCTGGAGAGCATCTTGCTGAAGCAGGCCAGTGGCTTCGCAGCTTGCGTCTTGCGGCAAGCTCTTGAAGGTGGGCTTCTGGATTCTCTTTCCGGTGACTCTGCACTGGATCTCAAGCTTCATTCACTCAGCGTCATCCCTGATGCTGTTCGCCTGGGCGCATTGAGCATTCGTCCGCTGGGTGCTGAGCGGCCAGCCTGGGACGTCAGTGCTGATTTTCGGACACGTCAGTTTCTGCCCCACATCTCACAACTTGAGAGCATGCAGGTTGCGGTCCATGCCATCGAAAAGGGGTTGGCATCGCAGATACAGCTTCATCAGGCACTTCTGGCGGCCACTGCAGTACCTGGATCTCGGCCTAAGTGCACATGCCTGGATGATTCAAATGAGATGTGGGTTGCAAAACTTAGGCTTACACGGGACCAAGCAAACGTGGTTCTCTGGGAGAGCCTCACGATGACGATCGCTTCTCGCTTGAAGATGGGAGCTGCCGATCATCAGTTGCGTAACTGCGCAGGCCAGCCTGTTCTGCTTTACAAGCGCTTTGACCGTACGACTCAGAACAAGCTCGGTATGGTCTCAGCGCGGTCCTTGCTGAGGAGCCGCCCGTCTGGCTTGCAGGTTGGATCCGGTCTTCTTGATGATGTGTGGCTTTTGCTCGACTGCATGAGGCAGTACTGCGAGGACTACGATCGTGACGCCGTGTTGCTTTTTAGGCAGCTGCTTTATATGTGGCTCATCGGGGTGCCCGGCGACATCCTGCGCAAGGTTAATTTTCTGCAGGGCAGCGGGGGCAGGATCTGGCTTGCCCCGGCGGTTGGGCTTCGTTTTGAGGCAGTGAACGACCCTACCAGTGACGCCTTGGCGAAATCGCAGCAGAACCGAGTTCTATCGATCAAAGCGTTACTGGCTGCTGCTGATGAGTTCACTCTGACCAGGTCGGATGCGATCACGATTTTGAGGGAGCAGGATCTGTTCCTGCGCGCCTGGCGCATAACTGCACAGGAGCTCTCTGGCCGCATGGAGGTCAAGGATTTCTGGTTGCTTGAAGCGGCTGCCAAGTCAATCTTTCAGGTGGCTGATCGCGTCTACTCGTCCAGTACAGCGTGCTAGGCCTTGATGTTTAGGAGCGCATGGGCAAGCTGTTCAGCAAAGCCGCTTTGGATCCAGCGCTTTGACGAGTCGAAGGTTGTTCCGCCCCAGGCACTGGGGTGCACAAATGCTTTTGTTGATCCGATGGGGCATGTTGACCTGCTCTTCCGGGTTTTTACTGGTTGATAACTCAACTAGTTGAAATAGCATCTAACTAGCTTCGCCGCTCAGAGCGAGCTCACCCAAGGAGACAAGCATGCGAGTTCAATGGAAGCTTCTCGGCGCGGCGGCCGCTGCGCTCATGCTGGGCAGTGCGGTTGCCCAGCCAGTCAAGGTCGGGATCATTGGTCCCTTCTCGGGGCCGTTTGCGCACTATGGTGCACTGTTCAAAGCCGGCGCGGAGGCGTATGTCGCGCAACAGGGCGGCAAGCTGGCCGGCAAGGACATCGAGTTCATTTACCGGGACGAGGGCGGGCCAAACCCGGCCAATACTCGAACGCTGGCACAAGAGCTGGTCGTGAAGGACAAGGTCGACTACCTCGGCGGCGTAGTGTTCTCCCCTAACGCCTTTGCTGTAGCTCCGGTCATCCAGGAGTCCAAGACGCCCTTCGTGATCTTCAACGCCGCTACCTCCGACATCACCACCAAGAGTGATTACTACGTCCGAACCAGCTACACCCTGTGGCAGGTCACCGTACCCCTGGCGCAGCACGCTGCGAAGAAGGGCATCAAGAAGGTGGTGACTGCAGTGACTGACTACGCCCCGGGGGTCGATGCCGAGAATGCGTTTAAGGCAGAGTTCACCAAGCAGGGCGGCGAGGTGGTCGAAAGCATCCGCATGCCCATTCGAACCACTGACTTCGCTCCCTTTGCGCAACGAATCAAGGCCAGTGGTGCCCAGGCGGTCTACGTCTTTTTGCCCGGCGGCCCCCCCAACCTGGGCTTTGTGAAGGCCTACAACGAAAACGGTCTGCGCCAGGCTGGCATCGAGTTTCTCGGTACTGCAGAAACCGATGAGTTCGATCTACAGAAGTTTGGAGATGCTGCGCTGGGCCTGACCACGGCATTCCACTACAGCGCAGCGCACGACTCGCCTGCCAACAGGACCTTTGCCGCGGCAGTGGCCAAGGTGAACAAGGATGCGGTGCTGAACTACGCCACCGCTGGTGCCTGGGATGGTATGGCCGTCATCCACAAGATGATCGAAGCCACTGGCGGCAAGCGCGATGGCGAGAAAGCCATGGCCGCCATCAAGGGACACAAGTGGGAGAGCCCGCGGGGACCCGTCAGCATCGATCCGAACACGCGCCACATCACGCAGAACGTCTATCTGCGCGTTGTCGAAAAAGGGCCCGGTGGCGCCCTGGTGAACAAAGAGGTGCAGAACTTCGGCCCGCAGATCGACCACGGACTGGCGAAATAAAGCTCGACGATCGCAACGCGGAGACCTGGCGTGACCCTGATCCCGAACATCCTCATCGACGGGGTTGCCTACGGAATGGTGTTGTTCATCATTTCGGTGGGCCTTTCCGTCACGTTGGGTCTGATGCGATTTGTCAACCTTGCTCACGGCGCATTCGCGATGACCGGGGGCTACCTGGCCGCCTGGCTCATTCGGGAGCAGGGTCTTCCGTTTGGTCTGGGCGTCGTGCTCGCCATTGTGGGCACCGGCGCGCTGGGTGCACTGCTCGAGGTGGCCGTCCTGCGGCGGCTGTACCGCAAGAGCGAACTGCAGCAGGTGCTTTTCACCATTGGCCTGACGTTCTTGTTCGTAGCGACTGCCAACCTGATGGCGGGGCCCGAGGTCCAGCTGATCCCCCTGCCGAGCTGGCTGCAAACGCCTGTCGACCTGGGTTTCCGGACGCTGCCTGCGCAACGGCTTCTGGTGATCGGCTGCGGTCTTTTGGTCGTCGTTCTTGCGTTCCTGGTGTTGGGCCGCTCGCGCTTTGGGATCTGGCTCAGAGCCACGGTGGACAACACCGGAGCGGCATCTGCTCTGGGGATTCCTGTACAGGCCGTCTACATCATGACCTTTGCGGCGGGTGCTGCCCTGGCGGGACTCGGTGGAATCCTGGGCGCCGAGCTGATGCCGCTGGAGCCGTACTACCCGGTGAAGTACCTGGTGCTGGTCCTGGTGGTGGTAGCCGTTGGCGGAATGGGCAGCATCGCCGGGTCATTGGCTGCAGCACTAACGCTGGGGATCATCGAGACGGCCAGCAAGTATCTGGCCTCCGACTGGGGAAGCCTCTTCTTCTTCCTGGCCATGGCGTTGTTGCTGGCATGGCGTCCCCATGGGTTGCTGGTCTCTCGCCGGAGTGCCTAAATGAAGCGAAGCATTCCTTACCTGGCGATCGTCGCCCTGTCCGTGATCATCTACGTGGTGTGGCCTGAGCAGCTGTCGCTGGCGGCTCGGATTGCCACTATGGCGATCTTCGTGATGTCTTTGGATCTGGTGGTGGGCTATGGAGGTCTCGCTACCCTGGGGCACTCTGCCATGTTCGGTATCGGTGCCTACGCCAGCGGACTGCTGGCCATGCACCTGACAGGTAATCCACTGATAGGGCTGGCCGCTGGAGCCGCCGCCGGTGCCGCACTGGCTGGCCTGTCGGGTCTGTTCCTGCTTCGGTATGAAGGCCTGACCTTCCTAATGCTGACGGTGGCTGTGGGGCAGATCGTCCAGAACGCCGCCAGCAAGCTGCGCGACTGGACCGGTGGTGAGGATGGTCTCACCGGTTTTGAGGTCGAAAAGATCCTCGGTATCTGGGGCTTTGATCTGTACGGCCGGGTCGCCTTCGTCTACTGCGTGATCGTCATGTTGGGATGCTTGTTTGCCATGCGCAAGCTGATGAACTCCCCCTTTGGTCTTGCCGTGGTGGGTATCCATCAGAACCGGGAACGGGCAGGCGCCATAGGGGGCCAGGTCAGAGCTCAGCTGCTCAAGCTTTATGTGCTTGCAGGCGCTTTTGCTGGGATTGCCGGGGCCCTCAATGCGCAGGTCAATCAGATCGTCGGTCTGGACACTTTGAGCTTTGAGCTGTCGGCCGAAGCGCTGGTCATGCTGGTACTTGGAGGCGCCGGCAGTCTCTTTGGGGCGATAGCGGGCACCGCTGTGTTCATGACCATTCACCACTGGGCGGCTTCGATCAATCCCTATCACTGGCTGTTCATCATTGGTGCCATGCTGGTCACTGTGGTGCTGGTACCCCGAGACCGTTGGGGACAGCTGATCCGCCAGAGGTTTGCCATGCTGCCCCGGCTTGGAAAGCACCAGGAGCACGCAGCATGAGTGCGCTTCTGGAAGTGAGTGGCCTGAACAAATCGTTCGGCGGACTCAAGGTGACGCGAGATGTGTCCCTGAAGCTGGCTGCGGGCAACAGAGTCGGTTTGATCGGCCCCAATGGTGCTGGCAAGACCACCTTGATCAACCTCATCACTGGCGCACTTGCTCCCACATCGGGGACCGTTCTCTTGATGGGTGAGGATGTCACTGCAATCTCGGCACCTCGAAGAGTCAAGCGGGGCTTGGCGCGCACTTTTCAGATCACCCAGCTTGCACCGCAAATGGCCATTTGCCGCCAGGTCGAGCTGGCTATCCATGAGCGGCTGGGGAGCGTGAATCATCTCTGGAAGTCCATGGACTCTTTTAAGGAAGTCCGTGATGAGGCGCACGACATACTGCGCACCCTTCAGATCAGCGACCTGGCCGAGCGGTCGGCCGTCGAGTTGGCCTACGGCCAGCAGCGTCTGGTGGAGATTGCGCTGGCCATGGCGCTGCGGCCGAAGGTGCTCCTGCTGGACGAGCCGATGGCGGGTGTGCCCAGCGGTGAGCGACAAGTTGTATTGGACGCGCTGGACACCCTGCCGGACAGTCTTGCCATCCTCATGATTGAACACGATATGGATCTGGTTTTTGGATTTGCCGATCGGATCCTGGTGCTGGCCGAGGGGGCGGTCCTCGCAGAAGGAACGCCCCAAGAGATCCGTCGACATCCGGCAGTTCGTACCGCTTATCTCGGAGCGGAGGTCTGAAATGAGCGAGCTGCTGCAGGTTAATCAACTCGACGCAGGTTTTGGTGCCATCCAGATCATCCATGGACTGAGCTTCACCCTTGGCAAGGGTGAACGTTTGGCCTTGGTGGGTCGAAACGGCGTCGGCAAAACCACCCTGCTCAAGACCATCATGGGGTTGGCTGACGTGCGCGCGGGCCGAGTGACGCTCGACGGACAAAACGTCTCGGCCTGGACGCCCAGGCAGCGTGCACTGGCGGGTATCGGTTACGTGCCCCAGACCAGGGACATCTTTGCCTCATTGACGGTGGAGGAAAACCTAGTGGCCGGGCTCAAGGGACGCCCTCGCAAGTCCATCGACGAGGCCTACGAGTTGTTTCCCCGCCTGGCTGAAAGACGCCACAACGGGGGACAACAACTCTCGGGCGGTGAGCAGCAGATGCTCTCGGTCGCCCGAACCCTGCTGGGCAAACCCAGGCTCCTCCTGCTTGATGAGCCCTTGGAGGGATTGGCACCGATCATCTGCCAGGAGCTGATGGCAGCCTTCGAGCGGCTGGCCCGCGATACCGGTGTGGCTGTCATCCTCGTTGAACAGAAGATCGACGACGCCCTGCGGTTTTCGCCTCGGGTGGTTGTCCTGGAGCGAGGTGAAATCGTCCACGAAGGCAAGAGCGCCGAATTGCGCGAGCGCACCGACTTGCTCGAGCGTTATGTCGGTGTGGCTGGAGCCCACTGATCCAGCCACGCCAGAAGAAGCAACTACACCGGAGTACAACGATGACTTCCTCCACCATTGATGCCCCCGCGGATGTTCCCGTTGTCGATGTGGACCCCTTCGCGGACGACTTCCTCACCCACCCACAGGAATATCACCGCAGGCTCCGCGATGCTGGCCCCGTGGTGTGGATACCTTCCTACGGGATCTATGGCTGCGCCCAGCACGTATCTGTGCATGCTGTCCTTAATGACCACGGCACATTCATCTCGGGCGCTGGCGTTGGCCTGGCCAACTTCAACAAGGAAGCACCCTTTCGGCCCAAGAGTCTGATCCTTGAGGCCGATCCTCCGTCGCACACCAAGGCCCGGGCCATCCTGGCTAGGATTCTGTCGCCACGCACCGTGACGCAGATTCGCAGCACCTTTGCCGCCGAAGCAGAGTCTTTGATCGAGCGGCTCCTGCAGCGACAGGCCGCCGGCGAGAAGATCGACGCAGTGAAAGACCTTGCCGAGGTGTATCCCCTGAAGGTGTTTCCGGACGCTGTGGGTGTGGGTTCTGCAGGACGAGAAAACCTGCTGCTGTACGGTGACATGATCTTCAACGCATTCGGTCCCCGCAATGAGCGACTGCGCAAGGCTGCCGAGAAGGTGGAGCCTGTCACGGCCTGGATCATGGCCCATTGCCAGCGTGAGAATCTGTCCAAGGACGGTTTCGGTGAACTGATCTGGCAGGCTGCGGACGCCGGTGAGATTACGGCGGCCGAGGCGCCCATGCTGGTTCGCTCGTTCCTATCGGCCGGTGTTGACACCACCATCAGCGGCATTGCCAACGCGCTGTTCTGTCTGGCCAGCCACCCAGACCAGTACGGGCTTCTCCACAAGGATCATTCGCTGGCGCGCCCGGCGTTTGAGGAATCGCTGCGCTATGAGTCCAGCGTTCAGACATTCTTCAGAACCACCTCTTGCGACACAGAGCTGATGGGCGTATCACTGCCCAAGGACACGAAGGTGGTGACATTCCTGGCGGCGGCTAACCGAGATGAGCGGCATTGGCCTGAGCCTGACAGGTTCGATGTCCAGCGACGCCCCGCGGGCCACATGGCATTTGGCTCGGGCATCCATGGTTGCGTTGGGCAGGTGGTGGCGCGCCTGGAGGGTGAGGTGGTCCTCACGGCGCTGGCCAAGCGGGTGAGCCGCATTGAGCTGCTGGGTGAGCCCAAGCGGCGACTTAACAACACGATGAGAGCGATGGCATCTATGCCAGTTCGCCTTATCCCCGCGTGAGAGGAACGGTATGCCCCAAGTCACACTCATTTCTGCTGCTGGACAGATCACTGTCCTCGAGGTGGCCTATGGTCAGAGCTTGATGCAAGCGGCTGTCTCCAGCGGCTACAAGGGCATCGTTGGCGAATGCGGCGGGTCGGCCATGTGCGCTACCTGCCACGTCTACGTGGACGCTGAATTTAAGCACCGTTTGCCGGCGCCGCTGGAGACCGAGCTTGAGATGCTGGAGTGCACTGCGGATGAGCGTAGATCCGAGAGTCGCCTCAGCTGCCAGATCAAGATGGCACCTGAACTCGAAGGCATGACAGTCCGTGTTCCTGAGCGGCAACAATAAGAGGGCTTCAGTTCACCTTCCACCACTTTGCCGCATGAGCAAACTGCCACCCGCATCTGTACCGACCCGGCGCAACACCTCAGCCCCCAAGCCAGGGCAGGCGGTCGTCGACCTTGAACGCTATGTGCCAGCGTACTTCACCTGGATCGCGAACAAGCTCTCTGGCGGCGCTTCCAGCGCCTATCTGCGGGTGTTTGATGTCGGTATTGAGACTTGGCGCCTGCTTGTGTTGCTGGCCATTGAGCGTGAGCTCACGGCCCAGTCAATTTCCAGAACGATTGGCATGGATAAGGCCTCGGTGAGTCGAGCCTTCAAGAGCATGCAGGCAAGGGGACTCATCACGATTGGGCTTGACGATGCGGATGGTCGACTCAGGGTGGCCCGTATCACGGCCGAGGGCCGAGCACTGCATGATCAGATCCTCAAGCTGGCTCTTGAGCGAGAGCGTGCCTTCCTTGAGGTGCTCAACGTGTCAGAACGCGAGGTGCTGATCGACCTGCTCCGGCGGTTGCACGACAACCTGCCGGCTGTGGAGCAGGCCACCAACGAGTTTCTGGATCGTCATCACGCCAAGGTCAAGCGCAAGGTCCGATCACCGGAGCCATCAGATGGCGAGTGATTCGATCGTCATCGTCGGTGGCGGTCATGCTGCTGCAGCGCTATGCGCATCTCTGGTGGACGCAGGACAAGGTCACAGGGTTGAACTGGTGTGTGCCGAGGACGTTCTTCCGTATCAGCGTCCCCCTCTGTCCAAGGCTTTCCTCAAGGAGGCCGCAGAGCCACTTCAATTGCACAAGGATGGGAGTTGGTTTGCTGCTCAGGGGATTACTGTCCACCAAGGCGACCGAGTGGTCGAAATCAAGCGGGACAGCAAGGAAGTCATGCTTTCGTCAGGTCGCCGAGTGGGCTATGGACATCTAGTGTTGGCAACTGGCACCCGTGCTCGACAACATCCCGAGCTTTCTGTGGCCCTGGACAACGTGTTCAAGCTGCGTAACGCTGCAGATGCGCAACTGCTTCGGCATCATCTGCATACAGCGGCTGAGCGAGAGCTTGTCGTCATGGGCGGCGGCTTCATTGGCCTGGAGGTGGCCGCTACGGCCCGCCAGCTCAACTGGTCGGTCCATGTTCTTGAGTCTGCATCCCGCTTACTTGCTCGAGCTTTATCGCCCGAGCTCTCTGAATTCATTCTTCAGCACCACAACGCCATGGGAACGGTTGTCGATCTCGGTGTCAGCATCGGTGGATTCAATGTCCAGGGCCGGACTCTTACGGATATTCAAGTCGCTGGCGCGCCGCGAAAGACCAGTTCGCTGCTTCTAAGCATCGGTGCGATACCTGAGGTCGAATTGGCAGCCCAGGCGGGATTGCAGATCGACAACGGCGTTTACGTCGACCGCCAAATGCGAACCAGCGATCAGGACATCCTGGCCATCGGTGACTGCACGAGCTTCGACTACCGTGGTGCGAGGATCCGATTGGAGTCGGTTCAAAACGCCAACGATCAGGCCAAGGTGGCTGCAGCCACCCTGATCGGGTCAGCCACCGATTACCAGCCAACGCCCTGGTTCTGGTCTGAGCAAGGTGGCCTTCGCCTCCAGATGGTTGGCTTGTGGCGACCAGGGCTGGCAGTTGTGCCTCGAGCAGGAACTACGCCAGCGAGTTTCAGCCTGTTCCACTACGCTGGTGATGAACTGTTGGCTGTCGAGTCAGCCAACGCACCCGTTGACCACATGTGGGCCCGCAAGCTGATCGAGGCGGGGCGTTCACCGTCGTTCGACCTTGTGGCAGATCGGGACATACCGCTGAAGTCGTTGCTGTAGTCCATATCTGCAATGTGGCTGAGTCAACAACCCACACGGCCAAGCATCGCAACTAGCGAGCGCCGACCGCTCAGTTCAGTCATCCTAGAGGCGATTCGGGAGCTGGGCCCGTCGACCACCAAGGAGATTGCTCTCCACACTGGCCAGCCCCTGCGTCAGGCCTCGGCAGCTGTCCGTCACCTGCGTTTGCAGGGGCTGGTCGAGCTGGATCCTGCAAGCATCAAGAGGCGATTCATCCCGACGGTCGTAGGGCTGAAGCGTATCGATGATGTCAACCGAAGCAGCGAGTGATCAGCAACGTTAGATGTGGGTTGTCGAGACATAGTTTCTGCTCTGCCTACCCCGTTAACCGGCGCACGATATTCATGCCTTCATGTGTGCAGATCCATCAAAGCTTGGGCGTCGCTCCTTGCTTCTGTTGCTTTCGGACGGCCTCAGCTTCCTGTTGCTCCACCCACTTCAGGGATTGGCGATGCTTCGTGACCATGCCGCCTTGGTCGACCAGCCAGGCGTAGAACTCGGTGATCCCTCGCGGAGTGTTGAGCTTCCTCGAAACCTGGGGCGATCTAGAGAGAAAAGAGCAAGGGCGTCGTCCTGTAGCACAGGCACAGACTCAGCGGCGGCGCAATGCCCCCGCGCTGAGTGCCAGTAGGCCAAGCGTGAGCAAAATCAGCCCCTGTCGCTCTTCCAGTGTCCACAAAGTCAGGCTGCTTATGGCGCACCAGAGCAAAGACACCACCCACAGTGTCCAAAAGAGAACTTGAGAGGCGCGACACCGCGACAGATCGAGCATCAGCAATAGAGCCAGCCCACCCAAGACTGTCGGATCTGGTGCCAAGCCGAACCACTCAGCTTGCCAGAGTGAACGTCCGAATATCAGCGCCAAGACGGGATGCCCGACGAAGGCCCAGATAGCGAGAAGCACACCGAACTCGGTGCGGTAGCTACGGGGCGCCCAGCTTACGCCCGGGCTGGCTCCCAGGAGCGCCCAGACCGCCGCCTTAAGCGCAAAGAGCGCTGCAAATGCTGGCGCTGCAGAGTAGATTGGGGCAAATCGCTGCCAAAAAAACGCCCACGCTACATACAGACAACACCCGGCCATGAGCAGCGCAGTCAAGCGGGCTGAACCCGTCGCTTCAATGCCGCTCGTGCGTGCCCGGCGCCGCGTTACCCAGGCCACTAAGCCTAGAGTCACCGCCAGTATTGCTAGTGGCCAGCCAGTGCGGTTGAGCGACTCAAACAACCGCCAGTAAATTGGCGGAGAGAACATCAGGAAATCAGACGGCCGATAGGTCCACCATTCATCCACGGTGTGCACCTATTCGATCAAATGCCCAAGCTCCGCCGTTTTCTCGATCACTCTGCAAAGCAGCGCAGTCGGCTCGGCCAGAAAGCTCACCATCACAGGGCGGTCACATCGCGCGCCATGCGCGCGCGCAATGCAGCGTCTGGCATCGGACCTCGACCAGACGCCAGGTTCTGCTCTACGTGGCGCACCTGAGTGGTGGCGGGGATTGCACATGTCACGTCTGGATGGCTCACGACGAACTTCAGCGCGGCCTGTGCCCAGTTCTCGCAACCCAGCTCACGCGCCCAGCCCGGCAGGGGATGACGTGCCAGTTGCCTCGGCAGCGCTCCCTGGCGGAAGGGCCGGTTCACAATCACCGCGATGCCCCGGTCCCGCGCCAATGGAAGGATGCGCTGCTCTATTTCGCGGTCGAGTATGTTGTAAGAGACCTGTATGAAGTCCAGCGGGTAGCTGCGCATGATCTGCTCGAACTCGGCGTGACGCCGCCCCTCGCTTGTGGAAATTCCAACGTAGCGCAGCCGTCCCGCAGCCTTCATCTCGAACAGGCGCGGCAGGTGTACTTGCCAACCAACCAGGTTGTGCACCTGCATCAAATCGAAGCGCTCCACGCCCCAGCGTTGGCGCGAGGTTCCCATCTGTGCGATGCCGCGTGCCAGGTCGCCATCCCACACCTTATCTGCCGACCAGACGGTTTGGGGACGGCCCAACGTGGCCAAAGCATGACCAATCGTGGCCTGCGCTGAGCCGTACATAGGTGACGAGTCGATCATCCTTCCCCCGCCAGCGAGGAAGGCCCGGATCACATTGGTCGATGCCGCCAGCCCGATCGCGTCCTGCCCAACATTGAATGTGATCCAGCTGCCTAATCCCACCACTGGAATAGCCTCACCGCTGGAGGGAATTGTGCGCAAGAGAGGTGCGGCCGCTGAGGCTTGCCCGGGCGACGGTTGTCCCAAGCCCCAGATCACCAACCCCGCCAAGCCGGCCAGGCTGGTGCGTCGGGTGGGACCATCGGCTAGCTGCCTTAGCTGGTTATTTGTCCGCATGAGTGCTCCACCGTGGTTTGCCCACGATTCGAAGTTCATCCCACAGACAAGTTCCCCAGCACCAGATCTGTCCACCAAAGAACAACCCGACAACTGCCATCGTCGAATGTCCAGTGCTTTTTGTCGAAGGGTGCCGTGCTATCGGCCAGCGAGTGACGTAGACCGGCACGGGTTTGGAGCTTTAGGGGCGGGTGCACAGCTGTTGCGGGCATCCTGCACACGACTTGCGTGTGGTGATACGAGACCCGCTATAGATACCTCCGTACAACAGAGGACATGGCCAAGTTTGTCGCAGACTACAAAGATGTAGACCCGGAATCGCGAGTGTCAGAGGTGAAACAACGCTTGGAGACGGAGCAGCGTCGTCAGAAAGAGGTGGCGGATGCCGCAGCCAAAAACAAGGCTCGAGCCGAGCTGAAAGCCAAGTTGACTGAATACGAATTCCAAATAGGCTGGTGCGAGAGACGGGCCGTGGGAGCAAGGGAGGTCATCGCCCGCGAGGAGGAGATCGGTCGAATCTCAGGCTTTGGGAACAAGAAGATCATGCGCGAGGCAGGGAAGCAGATCGTCTCTTGCTCAAGAAACAACCCGCAGCTCTATGCCGACTACAAGCGTCTGGGAGGGGGTAAGGCGTACAAAGACACACAGTAACAGGATGAAGGTGCATCAATAGCGCGATTGAAAAAGAGAGCCAGGGCCGTTCGAAAAAGAAGCCGTCATCACCACTTCGCTTCCCAAGGGCTGAGCCACACGCTAGCGCCCCACGTATTGCCTGTCCATAACCAGGAAACAGACCGACCAAAAACCCAACGCGAAGACCTAGCGATGCACAACCCAATGGAGCTGTTGTGCGTTTAGTCATACCAAAATGCGAAACTCAGGGACAGGGATGTGAACAGCGATTTGTTGAATCCCGTCTTCACCGCGAGCAACGTAGCCAGTCGGCGGCGCATCCTCATTGAACATAATGAGGCGGTACGTTGCACCAGCAGCCTTTTCGCGCAACTTCTTCAAAGAAGTTCGTTTTTTGCTTTGGAAGAAAGAGGGAGCAACATTAAACGCCTCTCCCGCAAGTGTTGACGGACCGGACTGCGCCCAAATATCGAAACCATTGCGATTCTCATTGCCGAATTCTACGGTGTACTCTTCAAAGGGAAACGTTCGTTCGCGCATCAGGCGGCCAACGCCATGCAGAATCACTAAGTCTGACATGATGCGATTTGCCGCCTCGAACAAAGTAACGTCTGGGTATGGCCCATGTCCAATACGAAAGCGCTTAATTGCGACTAATAATTGAAGTCCTGTAAGGCCGGCGATCGACCTCCCTATGCTCGTCAACTCCTGATGAAAATCAACTGTAATAGCTTCGATATTCGAGGGTGTTAAAACACGAATAGGTTGTAGCATAACGGTAAGAGCCCGAAAGTTTGATGGTGCAGACTAGGTGAAGCTAAATCGAGAAGCATTGAAATCTGTCACTAATATGAGTATCCCGATTTTCGGTCGACAACTGAGATCTAGATAGGGCTGCAATGTGATGCAACATTCGCCCGGAAAATCAGCCCGGGAAAGTGGGAGCTGTGTTGGCTGTTAAAGCAGGAAAGCAGGCCGGAAGCAACATGACGGATTTATGCACCCCTTGTGAGACTAACCCACCGCTAGTCGCACCCGAAAAGATCGCGTGTATAAACCTTGGCTCGAACATCCCACAGATCGTCTGCCATCCGGTTGGCAAGAATAACGTCTGCTTGTTCCTTGAAAGTGCAGAGGTCTCGGGCGGCAGACAGTTTGACTATTTCGCTGTCTTTAAAAACAGGTTCGTAAACGAGTACGTGGATACCGTCTTCCCTCAGTCGTTCAATGATTCCTAGGATGCTGGAGGCCCGAGTGTTGTCCGAGCCAGCTTTCATAAGGAGGCGGTAAATCCCAACCACCTTAGGGCGCATATTGGCAATTTGAGTTGCGATAAAATCCAGCCTAGTGTTGTTAGATTCAACTATGGCATGGATTAGGCTCTGCGGAACTTCGCTACAGCTGGCCAGCAGTTGCTTGGTGTCTTTTGGAAGGCAATATCCACCATAGCCGAAGCTTGGGTTGTTGTAATGGTTCCCGATGCGCGAATCAAGGCAGACGCCTTCGATGATTTGCCGTGAGTCCAGGCCATAGGAGGCAGCGTAAGTGTCCAATTCGTTGAAATAAGCCACTCGCATTGCGAGATATGTGTTCGCGAATAGTTTGATAGCCTCGGCTTCAGTGCTGTTTGTGAAAAGAACTGGTATATCCTGTTTGATCGCGCCCTGTTGGAGTAATCGTGCAAAGGTGCGCGCACTTTCGCTTTTTCCGCCGACAATTATGCGAGAAGGATGTAAGTTGTCGAAAAGAGCTTTTCCTTCGCGTAAAAACTCAGGAGAGAAAATAATGTCGATGGAGTGCCCTGTCGCAAGTGTAAGGATTTTCCTAATCTTGACCGTATAGCCGACCGGTACCGTGGATCTGAGCACGATTGTGGCACCGGGGTTGATCGAAAGGACATCCCGAATAGCTGTCTCGACAGAACTGGTATTGAGGCAATTAGATTCAGGGTCAAAATCAGTGGGGGTTGCGATTACGACGTAGTCTGCGTCGACGAATGCTTCTTGCTTATCCGGTGTGGCTCTGAGGCTTAACGATCTGTTTGCCAGATAGTGTTCAATTTCGGGATCTGCGATGGGAGATACCCTGCGTTGGAGCATCTCAACCTTCTCGCGATTAATGTCTAATGCGATAACATCATTGTGTTGGGCTAATAGGATGGCGTTAGAGAGGCCGACGTATCCGATCCCAGCTATCGCAATTTTCATTTGGCTATTCGACTATCAGCTGGGTGACCCCAAAATTTACGGACTCCGATAATTCGATCTGAATCATCCGGGGGTTTTTTCTCGCGAATATGTTGCACGCATAGGTCGACCCGTTGAGGGAGTATTGCGGAACGTATATCGTAGGCTAGGGTTTCGGTCATTGAAGGATGTGGCGGCGCGTGATCTTGTGGGTGTTGAGCCAGAGGTCTGTATCGAACAAAGAAACAACGGAGTCGCTGGTCCTTATAAGACGATGCATCAAATCTCCTTCAAAATTTGACACCCGTCGAGGCTAGTGAGTCGATAGCGATCAATCAACCCAGTGCGAAGCTGACTATCTTGGGTGTTGAAGACACGCAATACCTCTGCCTCCTCTTCAGGCGGCACAGAAAAGCCTAGTTCGCGTGCATAGCGGCGCATCCGTTCCAATGTCGTAAGGGCGTACTTCCAGTTGACAAGCGGTTTTAGGAGTAGGACCTCACGTCGTTGAACAGACTTGAGCGCTAGGGGGTGAACCAACGCTGACCATCCTCCGTCTGGTAGGTGTTCAACGCCGATAGCAGAAAGCCCGATATCAAAGGTAGATAACCGGGCAGCGAGAGTATTAGGCTCGGTAGCGAGAGGAACTTCGACTATGCGACCCGCGATATCAAAGGCCTCTGAGAATGGTCGCCGTCCCGCCAATGTCGCCCCACGGCTTTGCAGTGCGGCGATCAGTAGTTCTCGATCGTGCTTGGAGGGAGCCCATAGATCGATGTCTCTTGGGGGGCGGCCGGTGAGTAGAGATTTGAAGCTACCCCCTGCCATAAAGAAGCGTGCACCGGTTTCAAATCCAACAGTTGCTGCAATTTCACGCCTGGCGAACTCAATGACTTCAGTTTCGCTCAATACGTTGAGCGGAACTGGATGCACGGTCTCGTTGTTTCGGTAGGCGACATGAATCCCGTCTTGCCCAGTCCAAAAGAAGACGCCCTCAAGAAACCACGGCCAGCAATCGGCTTTGATAGGCCTTCCGAATAGGCGTGCAGCCATCGCGGTGACGACCGAGTCGTGCGTCACGAAAACGTGAACGCCGGGCTCGTTACCTGCCGTGGCGAGCATTGACTGAAGTAGGTAGCGAGCAGCCTCTGCCGCGCGGGCCATACCGGGAAGCGCCTCCGTCTCGGTGACCAAGTGATGCATGACACCCGCGTGGCCAAGCTGCTCCCAGTTAGGCCAGGCCAGTCGCCCATCAAGAACGAATACCCCTGGGTCACCAAGGAGCCTGTTGAAGACGATTCTTACGTCCGAATCAGCCCCCTCCGCAAGCGCCTGAGCAGTCTGAACGCAACGCGCCAAAGGGCTCGTGTGTAGCGTTCGAAGCCTGCCATGTAAGACACCACCGAGCTCTAATGCGAGTTGGCGCCCGACATTCGTGATGGGAAGGGTGTAGCCGATCTCGTTCGATGGCAGGTGATCGCGCACCGAATGCCGAAGTAGAACAACCACGGCGCGGTCATTCGGTGAACGCTCAAGGAGACGCAGCACCGAAGGTGGAATCTTCCAATCAACTCCGGTCATGAGGCTATCCCGACGATCACAGTCGGGAGCGCTGGCAATCGGCGTACCGCGACAAGCTGAAAGCCAGTGGCGGAGAGGAGTCGTCCAAAGTGCTCTGCTGAACGCTCGCGCCCACCAGTCACCATCAACAGGTGCAAATCGCAAAGACTTCCCGCAACGGATCTCTCGGAGATCATCATCTCCACGATGTAGAGCCGCCCGCCGGGCAATAGCGCGGCGCGAGCGTTTCTCAGGATCTGAATCGCCACGGGATCATCCCAGTCGTGAAGCACCCGCGCGAGAATCGCAACATCCGCTTCTAGCCCCCATGGTTCGACTAGGCTGCCGGTTTGCCATCGCAACCTGTGCATTGGGTTCGCCATCGCCACCACCTCTGGGCGCTCCAGAATAGTGATGTCCACGGCGGGGTACTCGGTCAGAATTTGCTGCGCAAGAACCCCCAATCCTCCCCCTGCATCAATCACACGCTCATCGCCCCTCAGATCGATGGCACGAGATATCTCGGCATAGTCGTGTCGCGCATAGCTTTGCAGCATGCGATGGTGACCTGCGCAACGCGCGTCGTCTCGTGCGACTTCGCCAAACACATCGGGCGCGCTCCAATTGTTGCTCGGCTTCAGTGCCTCAGGAAGGTGGCTCCACATTGCCGTGAATGGCCCGGCGTACTCGACTGCGGCGTTAGCCAGAGTTAAGGGGTGGTCGGCTAGAAGAAACTTTCCGCGATCTGTCAGTGCCCACTGGCTAGAGTCCCGCTCCGCTATCCCTAGTTCACCGAGTGCTCGCAGAAGTCGCCGTACACCATCGCAGTGGAGTTCGCAACGCTCTGCGACCGCCTTTTCAGTCGCTGGGAGCGCTTCGATGATGCCGAGTTTGACGGCAGCTCCAATAGTCTGTGTCTTCCAGAAACCCACCATATCTGCAGATAGGCTCGCGAATTCCGATTGCCGCGCCGGACGCAGTTCGACAAGTGGCGCTCCAGTGTGGTCTATGACCTCAAGTCCGCCATCAAACCGTTCGACTCGAGCCTGTCCGTTGTAGAAAGGCTCCACTGCGTGGAAGCGTCGCGCATAGATGGGCAGCCCGTGATGGTCGATGTGCATCCACCCTTGCTCGTCCCGCGCGCGTGCGAAGCCCTTGTGGAAAACGTCAAGATCAACAAACCATCTCCCGTGAGCAAGCGTGCCGTCGCGAGATATGTGGGTGGAGTGGCCATCGATTGCTTGCACGACAGCTTCCCCATCGCGATAGTCGCCTGCATAGCGCCATCGGCCTGGGTAGGCGGGTTCGCCCCGAGGCGTGATGTGAAAGTAGGCGCCATCGTTGTCGCGGGCAGTGGATAGGCCATGTTGGAAGTTGCCACACCACGCAAACCGGCTTGCATAGGCGTCGGTTCCATCGGTATTGATGTGATGCCAGCCGCTCTGCTCTAAGACTGCAGCCAGCCCCTCGTAGTAGCCGAACGTTCGGATAAAGCGGCGATCGTACGCAGCCGATCCGTCGCTGCGCACATGCCACGCGAATTCACCATCACACACTGGAGCTAATCCAGGCGGATGAAACTTCAGGACTTCTAAGAAGCGTGGCTCATAGGCCGCCCTGCCACCTTCATCGACATGATGCGTTCCGCAAGGTGAGACACGGAAGGATTGCCAATTCATGCCCCGTCTCCACGAGGCTTTCGCATATTGCAGCTGCGGCAGAGCGTGCGGTCTTGGTATGTGGAAACAAGTTCGCGGTAGGCCTCGCTGTTCCAAATCTCCATGAAGTTTTGATCGGCAAGGTTGCCGAAGTCTCCGAGGGTCCGCCGTTGTGCATCAGGGGCACAGCATGGGTCAAACCGACCACCAGCGCTCACCCAAGCCTCCTGACCGAGGAAAGGGCAGATGCCACCAGGCGCAATATCGTCTGTTGCCGATGAGTCCAGCGGGAAGATGTTTTCAAGGATCACATGTCTCCCATTTGGTAGAAGCCGCTCGGCTGCAGCCTCCTGCGCAGCAAAGACAGCCCGGTTCCACCTCGCAATTGCTTCTGGACTACGCCGCATCGACTGTTCACGGATTTCTTCAAAGTGTGTCCAGAGGTGGTGTCCCTTCACGCGGTCCACACCGAGATCGATCGCTATGCGCACAATGTCGGCGAGCTCGTCAACGTTCATCTCCAAGAAGGTAAGTTGGAAAGTGATCCGGCAGCGATTCCCACCGGCTGCGGCGTGCGCGTCACGCACGGCAATGAAGTCGCGAACGTTATTAAGAACCTTCTCCCAGCTACTACCTAGCATGATGGCCTCGTGGGTCGCTTTGGATGCGCCATTCCAAGAGATCTTCACATCCGACGTAACTGGAACGATCTGTTCAGCCCACGCCTTAGCGCCTAATCGTGGGAATGTCCCGTTCGTGGTTAGGTTGAGCTTGACGCCATACCGGTGGCATAAGTCGAGGATTTTCCGAAAGTGTTCATATAACAAGGGTTCACCCATCGTCGAGGGAATGACCTCACGCAAGCCGTAAGGCGCCGCCTCTGAAATGACGCGTTCGATCGTCTCGATGGGCATCAGTCGTCGTGGATTTCCAGCCTGCTTTCTGCTAATTTGAAGCAGGCTATGCGGCGAGTGTTCCTCGCACATGATGCACTGCAGATTGCACGTATCGGGGTTGGTGTCGAATGTGATGCGCCAAGGGCCTTTTTGCCGTTCGGCCTGTTCGGACGCGCGCTTATCTATTGCGCGCATGTAGATCGCCTCGACATCGCGGGCGTGCAGCTCAATGGAGGGTATGTCACCCGAATCGGTATACGGATATCCGCGAGCTCCAAGCTGAATGGCGAGCGCCGGGTCGTCGACGAGACGTTGCATTTGGCAGGCAAGCGCCTCGACTGACCGGTGCTCAAATAGCAGGCCGTTAACTTCGTGATGGACATACTCCGCCATTCCACCGGCGTTGGCGGTGACGATGGGAACACGGGCCTGCTGCGCTTCGTGAATCACTAGCGGTGAGTTTTCCACCCAAACTGAAGGGACGACGATTGCATCGCATTGATCGAAAACCTCTCGGGCAATCTCCTGGTTCTTGTACTCTGGTAGCCACTCGATGCGGCGCGCCACCTCTGGAGGAAGTGACGCTGCGATGCGTTTCAGCGCTTCGGTGTCTTGCCCGCGCGGCCGCCCCCATATGCGAAGGAGTGCATTCCCCCTGAGTTGACCGAATGCTCGAATGAGATCGTGAATTCCCTTGGCTGGGATATGCGTGCCTATGTAGCCGAAAGTGAAGGGCTCTGTTGCTACGCGTTGACGAACCCCAATCCGATGCTGCGCGAATCCGTAATCGAGATAGATGAGCTTATGATCAGGTAGTCCGAAGTCGTTACGGTATCGATCGTGAAGGTACTGCGATGGAGCGATGAAATACTCAACAAGTCCGCACATTTCGCGGATATGTTTCATGCGTCTCTCTACCCAATTGGTCCAATATCCAACGTCGGCTTCATCGTCATTCGGTGCTCCGCTGAAGTAACGGGCATAGCAGCGTTCGGCGCACTTACGGTCCTCTTGGCCATCGCATGCGGCCCAGAGGTTATTCGAGGGCTCCGGGAACATCTGCATGAACTGGCCTCGCGGGCACATTAGCCAGTAGTCATGCAGGGTGAAGATGATCGGGATGTTTCGAAGCGCAGCTTCTTGCAGTAATGAGGTGGATAGATGATTTAGGTGTCCGACGTGAACGATGTCGGGGTTGAGGAGGTCAAGTACCTCAGCGAAGCGCTGATCTATCCCCGTTGCTCGGTACCTATCCTTGTAGCGAGGGTTGTTGACCAAGTGCACGGTGATGCGTGGATCGTCGGAGTCTTGCTCTGTGCGTAGTTGGAAGTCTGGTGCGAACGCATCTTCCTCGCGTGAAAAAACATGCACTTCGTGGTGCTCAGCGAGGGCATGGCACAGAGTCTGGCTGTAGACCTCGGAGCCAGCGTTGTAGCGCATCGGATAGCCGTGGATGACTTTCAGAATCTTCATCGTGATAACTTGTCTGCGTCGTTTGCTTGGTGAACGTTCCGGAAGGCCTTTATGAGCCGAGCAACGCCATCCTCAAGCTGAACTAGTGGTTGCCAATCGAGCAGTGTTTTTGCTCGCAAAGGGTCACCATAAAACCGGGCAACGTCGAAGTTTCGCGGGGCGGCTGTTCGGATTGATGCCCCTGGATGCCCGAGTCGAACTGCTAGTGAGGCCAACTCCCCGAGCGTTGTTGGCCGCCCGCTGACAAAGTGAATGGGAGGCGGTAGCGCTTCACCCGTTTCCAGCAGCTTTATCAAAGTGACGATACCGCGAGTGACATCATCGATATGCGTGAAATCGAAAGTGTGGTTCAGTCCGTCTACTCGCAACTCCTCGCCCAGAGCAGCAGCGCGAGCAAAGGCCGGAACTACGCGGTCGGCGTGGTCTGCCGTTGTGCCGAAGACATTCGATAACCGGATCGTGCAGGCACGGAAGCCAGCGCTTCGCGCCTCGGCCACAAGCAGTTCGCCAGCTACCTTGGATCGACCATAGATATTCACTGGGCTCAGTTGAACATCCTCGGTCGCTGGAAGCGCTATTGGCTGCCCGTAAACTTCACGACTGCTTGCAAATACAAGCCAGGGCTTGCGTGGCGACTGCGTAGCGGCACTGATTACATTGCGAAGTCCGCCAACATTGGTTGCCCAGCAAAGCTCTGGGTTCAGCTCGCCCCATACAACGCGAGAAACCGCTGCCAGGTGGACGATGCCGTCGATGCCGCTGACGATGTTGTTCACACTGGCGTAGTCTAGAACGTCTCCTCTGCTGGCACCCTGCTCGCGAAGATCGAACTTGATGACTTCGTTTCCCTTGGCAAGTAGCGCCGCTGTGAGCGCAGTGCCTACAAGCCCAGACGAGCCGGTGATCAGGATCTTCCGCTTCATGCCTGTCCCCCCAGAACCCATCCGCTTCCAAGTCTGCCGGTGCCAGGGGCGCTATGCGGATCA
The DNA here is from genome assembly GCF_049843595.1 of Hydrogenophaga sp. R2. NCBI lineage: Bacteria > Pseudomonadati > Pseudomonadota > Betaproteobacteria > Burkholderiales > Comamonadaceae > Hydrogenophaga > Hydrogenophaga sp. R2. The sequence continues at coordinate 14,367 of NZ_JBBHZN010000006.1, read as the reverse complement.
GGTAGCCCTGACAGAGTGCAGGGTTGATCCCAAGTTTCTGTCGATGGCTTTGACGCTCGGCGAGAGGAATCGTTGCCTTGGCGTTTCTGGTCGAACTCACATATGCGGAAATCTCGCACGCACGTTATGTGCCTCGACATGTTTTTGCTCCAGTGTCGTCACCGTCTCGTACCGTCATGCCCTCCACTGGTTTCGGAGGTTGTCTGGAGCATGGACAGGCGCGTAGGCGCCAATGAGGTCAGATGTGGTGGTCGGGTCAGTGATCTTCTGGATACTTCCGCGCCGCCAAGCTTCCCCTGACGTCTCTCCGGACCCGCGTCGGGAGAGTAAATGGAGTATCCAGGGGATCGAGTGTAGTAGATGCAAAGCAGAGGTCAGCCTGAAGAAGTGCGCAGCTATGTTCAACTGAGCAGGCTGCCCCCCCGACCAATGCCTTGCGAATGCGAGGTCGACTTCTGCAGTCTCGCAGTCCTTGGAAAACTAGGCGATAGATGACTGTATGACTGATGCTGGTCGTTCAGAACGTCGTCGCGACAGGCTGTAGCTCCTCACTCTTTGCCAAGCTTAGATGTCGTTGTCAGTTCCTCTATCAAGACTTTGGCGGTAATCCACGGCCTGCGCGCCACTTGTCTGTTCCCTCAAGACCGCAACAAAGGAGGTGCAGTCCAGGATTTAGGGAAGGCAGGCTACACGTCGCTGTAGGTCTCGCCGCGCGAGATCCAATTTCACTCCATCAGTTTTTGGGGAAAGGTCTTCCCGTCGTTTGTTGCCCACGAAGTAGGCAATGCGCTCGCCATTTGCGCCAGAGGGATGGGGCAGACCATCGAAAATCTGCTCGTGTCTCATAACGCCACGGTCCGCCAGGAAGCGAAGTGCCTCGGCAACCTTATCGCCTAGCGGGATAAACACCGCGCTTGGGAGGGCTGCTGCATCCTGACCAAGCCCCGAGAGAAGGTGTTCACGCAGTAACGGGTGGCGTGTCATGTTGGGCGTCCCGTTGTAGTTGGCACCGTCAACAAACACAGGATTGCGCAGTGCTGAAGTGGTTTGCACCAGATGTGATGCGCCTGCGAAAAGCTCTTCACAGCTTGGAATTCTCAGCCAGTGCTGCAGACCAACGCAGTCCATAAGGCTGGTGAGGTTGGGTCGCATCGCGCCACTGAATGCCGCAGTTGCTTTTGCAGCCTTGAGTACCACCTCATCGGGCGCCCCTGCCAAGATCTGCCTGCGCGCCTCCCTCACCGCATTGAGCATCTGGGTTTGTCCGGGCGTGATGCCGACGATCACGATGCGGGCCTGCCGATTGATGTATTCAAATGGGGCATAGCAGATGCTGAGTGCGCCGTCCTTTGCAATGGTCAGCTTCTCGTACAGCGAGGGGGCTCCTTCTAGCTCTACAGCATTGAGGTTTCGGATGGTCTGAGAGAAGGTTGCGAAGAGGTTCTGGTTCATGTTGTGAATGTTGCGGAGAGGTATGGTGCTATTCGGGTTGGGAGCGGTGGATTTCAGTGACGACGGATTCGCTCGTTACGGTGTCCAACCGTAACGACGTGATCGTCACTTGACAGGACTACATAGGAGTCCAAATGGGGTTCGAGGAAACTGGCCAGCGGGCCTGCGTAGCTCTTGATCCGCTTACGAGAGGACTTGTCGAAAAATGCTTTGCTTGTTCCTCCTGATGATTTTTCTCGGCTGCCGAACTGCAGCAGCAAGTCGATCACCAGTTCTGGTATCGCGCGCTGTTGCGATCGCTGGCGGGCGTGTTGGCTCATGGAGTTCATCTCTTTTCTCCCAGAAAGTTTTTTGATTAGTCGGTGGGTAGTTGGCTGAGCAGTTCTTTGGTCTTGGCTTCTAGGGCTTTGAGTTCGTCACGGATCGCGGCCTCGCGGGCCCGTAGGATGAAGATCTGTGGGGGCAGGTGGAGAGCCTCAGCGATCTCGCCCATCAAAGTCGAGTTCTTGAGATCTTCAGCCTGCATGTGCGCGAGGCTGTCAAAGCCCGCCCCATAAACAGTGAGATGGAAGGTCGATCTGTCAAAGGCGCTCGTATCTACGATGGACTGAACCATCTCAAGAAACTCTCCTGTGCTTGAGTAGTTCCTGGCCATCAAATCGTCGGGTGACGCTGCCTCGATTCGTCGTACCGGTAGATACCTGCCTTTGTCGATGAGCCATTGCTTCGCTACCCCCCGGTCAAAGACAGTTCGCGCGCCGTCCTTTCTCGGCGTCAAAGTCGATGGCCCCTTGCGGCTGGCCGCCGTCCGGATGCTCATCTCTTCCATGCCTGCAAGCAGCGCCATCTGTTTGACAGTGAGTCCCTCATGCGAAGCATCGTTCTGGTCACGGCCATTTGCTGCTCGCAAATAAGTGAATACCGCTCCGCTTTCCAGCAACAGCCTGGCGTTGGCCAGTTGGGTGACGTGGAGGCATCGCTGAACACTCGCTTCCCAGTAACCCCCGCCGTAGCTGCTCAACTCGTAGACGAGCATGGATTCCTGCATGTCGAGCAGGATTGCTGCGACAGCGGTGTGGCTAGTCTCGTTCTCCATCGGCTCCCCAGGGCCGCCAATGACTGCCTCAAACGCATAGTTGTATTGGCGTTCCATGGCTTGCGCGAAGTCGGTCCAGCGAACATCGTCGTAAGTCAGTCCGATGTCCTGTGGGGTCTCGTCGGGATAGGACAGGCCAACAGGAACAACAACGTCCCGGCGAAAGTGAGCCTTTGCGGTGGTCTTCACGTCGGCGAATAGGTAGGACAGACGCGCGTGCAGCATGCAAACGTTGAGGATGTCCTGCCGCAGTACGTCTCGCGAAAATGGCTTGAGGAAGCTGTTGTCGACGGGAGCAGTGATTGGGGAGTGGGTTTTGATCATGGGGAAGTAAGTCTTCTTATAACTGTCGATATGTACGGTGTTGCGATGCTCGAATGATAGTCGATATCGACAACATAACAACGAAATAATCATTCCCGACAAAAAGAGTTGGTTAAGGTGTTGCTTGCCGTGCTACCTTGAGCGAGCGTCCTCAGTCCCAACCCAATCTCAGTCCTTAGCGGCGCGTCACCATGTCGCTATGCCCCCCGACATGTTTGGCCAATGTGTCTCGCGTGGTTCCGATGCCCGCCAGCTATTCACCAACTTTGAGAACTAGGCAAGCAGTTCCGAAGATCACGACAGAACAGGACAACTACAGACCCAGTGACTTGAAACAGGGCTGATGCAGAGCGTTACTACCGCCGTGCCGCAGTGGCACCGGAGAACCTCATGAAACGCACCCAGACCCCAGCGGCCAAGTCTTCCGCTCGAACTTCGGTAAAACCTGTTGCCAGCCGTCCAAAGCCGACCCGAACAGCAACATCCCGCACCACCGCCAAGCTGTCGCCCAAGTCGTCACCAAAGCCAGCGGCCAAGTCCCCTTCACCTCGCAGAAAACCCTCCGCCCAGTCGCTTCCAGCAGTGGCTGTCGAGTCTCGAACAAAGCAGGCCCAGCTCATCGAGCTCCTTGAATCTGACCGAGGTGCGTCGATAGCGCAGATGGTCGATCTCACCGGCTGGCAGCCTCACACGGTGCGCGGCATGCTCAGCGGCTCGCTGCGCAAACGCCTGGGGCTGAATGTTCGGCATTGCATAGAAGAGGGCGTTCGGGTCTATCGGATCCGTCCAGAGGTGGCCGCGGCATGAGCTTCCCTACAGAAATCCTCACCGCAGACCGGCCAGCACTGGTGTCGCGCTGGAAGGCGGCTTTCGACCGCGATCCGCCCCCTCGGGTGCACACCAGCTTGCTGCGCCGGGTGCTGGCCTGGCAAGCGCAGATGGAATCGGCCGGAATCAAGGCCCCGCAGCCTGCACCGGTCGTGGTCCAGCGCTCGCGCCGCCAGCCACAGCTCAACCCCGGGACCCGCCTCCTGCGGGAGTGGCAAGGACAGACCTATGAGGTCCTGGTGCTGCAGCACGGCTTCGAGTACGCCGGCACGACCTACAAGAGCCTCACAGCCGTGACCCGCACGATCACCGGCACGCCCTGGTCTGGACCTTTGTTTTTCGGGATCAAGCGCTGATGGCCAAGAAGCAGCCGCCCAAGGCGCCCGCACATGGCTCGGGCAACGGGATGTCCACGCTCTCCTGCGCCATCTACACACGCAAGTCCTCCGAGGAGGGCCTGGAGCAGGATTTCAACTCCCTGCACGCGCAGCGCGAAGCCTGCGAGGCCTTCGTCCTAAGCCAGAAAAGCCTGGGCTGGGCCCTGGTGCCCACCGCCTACGACGACGGGGGCTTCTCCGGCGGCAATGTGGAACGCCCGGCGCTGCAGCGCCTGATCGCCGACATCGAGGCGGGCAAGGTCAACGTGATCGTGGTCTACAAGGTGGACCGGCTCACCCGGTCTCTGGCTGACTTTGCCAAGCTGGTCGAGCTGTTCGATGCCAAGGGCGTGTCGTTTGTCTCGGTCACCCAGCAGTTCAACACCACCACCTCCATGGGGCGGCTGACGCTGAATGTCCTGCTGTCCTTCGCTCAGTTCGAGCGCGAGGTCACCGGGGAGCGGATCCGGGACAAGATCGCTGCCTCCAAGCGCAAGGGCATGTGGATGGGAGGTGTGCCCCCGGTGGGATACCGGGCCCACAACCGGACACTGGAGCCTGAAGAGCCCTACGCGAGCCGGGTGGTCGAAATCTACCGGCTCTACCTGCAGCTCAACTGTGTGCGCAAGGTCGCACAGGAGCTGCAGGTCCGGGGCTGGCTCACCCCTGAGCGGGAGAACAAGCGCCCAGGCTTTGGCGGCAACAAGCCCTTCAGCCGCGGCCATCTGTATCGGATCCTGGGTAATCCGATCTATGTCGGCCTGCTTCCCCACCAAGGAGAAAACCATCCCGGTCAGCACCCGGCTATCGTGGTCAAGGCGTTGTGGGAAGAGGTCCAGCAGCGCTTGAAGTCCAACCGCCAGGGGAACAAGACCCGGGTCAGCCAGGCTGGTCCGAGTCTGATGCTGGGCAAGCTTTTTGATGAGGTGGGGCGACGCCTGAGTCCCACCCACACCAAGAAGGGCCAGAAGCGCTACCGGTACTACGTCACTTCAGCCGACGAGCCAGGAGAGCCGATCCGCCTGCCGGCCGCAGACCTGGAGCGGTTGGTGGTAAGGGCGATCGGCGACTGGAGTGCGGATGACAAGCGGGTGCTGGACGCAGTGGGCTGGAAGGACGCGAAGCGGGCCGACGAGGCCTTGAAGGCCGCCAAGCAGTTTGGCCACGCTATCCAGCAGGCATCGAACCCGAAGATCAGCAATTGCGTTCGCAGGGTGGAGGTAGGACCGGACAAGGTGCGCATCGGGCTCGATCTCGTGGCCTGTGGGATCCAGCCCGACAAGGGCGGAGGAGGGCGGCGGGAAGTTGCGATCGAAGTCCCTGCCAAGCGTAGGCGCTGTGGCATCGCTGTGCGCTTGGTGATTGAGGACCAGAAGGCGCAGAGCACCAAGCGAGAGCCGGACCCGGCGCTCGTGGCCTTGTTGGCAAAAGGCAGGACTTGGCTGCAGCAGTTCACCCGGGAGGGGAAGGCCATCGAGGAAATCGCTGAGCGGGAAAGGTTCAGCGTGCGCTATGTCAATCGCGTCATCAACATCGCGCTGTTGGCGCCGAACATCGTGACCGCTCTGGAGCGGGGCGAGCACCCTGAGGGGGTCAACGCCACCAAGCTGCTGACGTCGGTTCCGTTTCCAGAAATTTGGACGCAGCAGCGGGAAGCGTTAGGGCTTAGTATCTGACCTTCCGAGTCACACCATGCGCTTTAGAGCGCAGATATTGCCCTTGCAGCGCTCAGCGAAGCTCTGTAACGACGCCTTCCGCAAGAAGCACCTCCGCAGGCGCTTCATACATGCTCCAACCAGGCACGGCGAAAGCACGCTGGATGAAACTCTCGCTGACGCCCCGCGACCGCATCAGCTCAGCCATGCGGTGTTCTGTCGGGCCCCATCTGGTGCCGAAGTCCCCGAAGATGCTGTAGCTCCGGTGAAATCCCACTGTGGCACCACGAATGACCACCCGCTCTTCGCCCATGATGAAGGGCAGCGTGCAAGCACTGGAGCAGTTGTCCCGAACGACGATTGACTTCAGGTCAGAGGTCCTCACCGCATCAGCCAGACCGAAGCCTTCTACGACCAGACCGCCTGGGCTGCTTAGCACCAGTTCACGTACCCCGGGATTCTTTGCGATCGCATCGCGCAGAGCCCGCGTGCTGCCAATGCCGATAGGTCCCCGCATCAGCAGGCGAGAGGCAGAGCCGTCTGGGTGCCTCTCATCGACCGAGACGACCACCGGCGGGTCACCCACGACGTAGATGGCCCACCAAGTCCGGGCGAGCTCCTGCAGGTTTCGCGCTGTGGCTTCAAAGACGAAGGCCGCTACCGCCAAGTTGGCTGCCACCAACAGGATGGTCCACCACGGGTTGAAACCGTCGCCGCTTCGTCGGATGCCGCTGCGCAGCGCTCCCAATACCCACGCGGCGTTGAACAGTACCGCCCATGCAGCCAGTGCAATGGCCGCCCACGCCCAGACCAGATAGCGGCTATTGACGTCGAATGCCATGGAGTCCACCCAGCCAGACAGCATCATGGCCAGCGCGGAGCCAATCACACCGGCCACCATTACGGTCTTGAGCCCCCATCGCCCCTGCGTAATTGTCCAAGCGCGAGGGTCGATCAAGAACAAAAGGCCGTTGCCTTTCGACTCGCCGATGTGGCGCTCTAGCGCGCGTCTGGTGTTGCCTTCGAGCAACTGATGCGCCGGACGATCGCTGATCTCGGCGGACAACAGGCTCGATGTGATCCGGCCCGTTGGCACTGGCTCGTAGTCATCCCAGTCTCGACGCCTGCGTGCCGGTGCCACGATCGCTGACTCCAGCCAGGCCCGTAACTTCAATGTCGGAACGTTGGTGCTCTTTTGGGTGATCCACTGAAATGCACTGGCTTCGATGTAGGGGTCCGTAGAAGGTGGGATAACCCTCACCATGCCCGGATGGCGCTCGGCGAGCACATGTCCTGGGAGCAAGCCCGGTACCCACTGGCGCAAATCGTCAAGACGCAACCAGACACGACCATCAACAGCCTCAGCCACACGCAAGTTGTGATGGCTGTGCCTAGCGGTCCAGGTGCGCTCAATCTCGATGGAGGGCAGCTTGGGCTGTCTGGGCATGGGTTCAGAGCGCGGTCAAGACGATGTGGTTGAAAGCCTCGGCCAGTCATGTAGATTGTGTCGAGCGCAGGCGGAACAATCCTTCGACGTTGCCTAGGGTACTCCACGTCACCGCTCTGCCTCTCGGTCGCATCATGGATCTGAAACTGCTTCAACAAACCCTGCGCGAATTTGCCGCTGAGCGCGACTGGCAACCGTTCCACACGCCCAAGAACCTCGCCATGGCACTGATGGTCGAGGCGGCCGAACTGGCCGAAATCTTTCAATGGATGACGCCGGAGCAGTCGCAGATGGCCGCACAGGACAAGGTGGAACAGGACCGGATCGGCGACGAGGTGGCCGATGTGCTCCTGTACTTGCTGCAGCTGGCCGATCACTGCGATGTGGATCTCAAGCGGGCGGTCGGGCGCAAGCTGACCAAGAACGCTCAGAAGTACCCGCCGACCCGACCTGGGCTTCCCACAGGGCCTTCCCGGTCTGCGACGGCTGCGACGCATGTCCTGGTCGATTGGGAAAACGTGCAGCCCAAGGACACCGAGATCCGTGCCCTGGTGCCGGACGCAACCGATGTCTGGATCTTCCACGGCAAACAGCAGAAAAAGGTGGATGCGCATCAGCAGTCCTTCAGCGATCACCTGACGCTGGTGCCGGTGAGCCGCTCCGGCAAGAACGCACTGGACTTCCATCTCTCGTTCTACATGGGCTACATCACGTCCCGCCACCCTGAGGCGCGCATCGTTGTGATTGCCAACGACCAGGGCTACGGACCCATGCTGGATCACGCCAAGGAGCTGGGCTTCGATGCCCGGCAGGTGGGTTTCGGACCCGCTCCCAAGAAGACGCCAGCCAGGAAAGCACCGGCCAAGAAGACCGCGGCCAAGACGTCCAAGCCGAGTACTGCGCCAGCAACTCCCGCGACACCGGAAACGCCTGTGGCCGCCAAGAAGAAGGCAGTGACCGGCAAGGCTGCGCCAGCGAAGCCGACGACGGTCGTGCCCAAGGTACCTGCGCCCACCAAGAAGAAAGCCGCGGCCCAAGCCCCGGCGGCCAGGAAGAAAGCCCAGCCGGCGCCACCCGCCCCGAAAGCTTCAGCCCCGGACAAGGACTACGAGCATGTGCTGAAGTCGCTGCGCAAGACCCAGAACAAGCCCGCGCGCGAAGCCCGATTGAAAGGCGCCGTGAAGTCGCTGCTTCCGCTGGAGCGGGCCGATGACGCCAGTGTGGCGGCCGTGATTCAGCGCCTGATGGCCGATGGTGTGGTGCGGGTGGATGCCCAGGGAGCCGTCACGATTCAGTAGGGGCCAAGGCCAGTCGCGGTGAGCGGAGCTGGTGATCCGCGTCACGGCTACCATGGGGAGTATGGATCCCCGGACCTTCGCTTTCTACACCGATCACGCAGCCGAAATTGCCCGGCGGTACGAGTCCGTGGTCAGTCCGGTCGAACGGTACTTTGCTCAGGCATTCACGCCGGGCGCGCGGGTACTCGATGTGGGCTGCGGCTCCGGGCGCGATGCGGCGCGTCTGCTCGCCAGTGGCTACGACGCCTACGGCATCGAACCGGTGGAGGCATTGCGCCTGGCCGCAGTGGTTGCCCATCCGGAGCTGGCCGGGCGCATCGGCAAGGGTGGTCTGCCGCGCACCGGAGACGCCTTCGGCGGTGAGTTCGACGGCATCCTGTGCAGCGCCGTTCTGATGCATGTCCCCGACACCGATCTGCTCGACGCCGCACTGGCCATCCGCCGGCTGCTCAAGCCCGGGGGCCGGCTGCTGCTCTCGATCACGGCGTCCCGGGGCGATCTGTTGTCGGGCGACCGGGATGCGAACGGGCGCCTGTTCGCCCCGTACTCGGCAGACGAAGTTTCACTGTTGCTGGAGCGGCTGGGCTTCGTGCTCATCTCGCGCTGGGAGAGCGACGACGTGCTGGGGCGATCCGGCACGAGCTGGACGACGCTGCTGCTGGAGCGCCGATCGGGCGGGCAGCTGCGACCGATCGACCAGATCGAAAGCATCCTCAACCGGGACCGCAAGGAAGCCACCTACAAATTCGCCCTCATCCGCGCACTGGCCGAGATCGCGACGCAGGAAGCGCGTTGCGCAGTCTGGTCGGGGGGCGGTCGGGTCGGCGTCCCGATCCAGCGCATCGCCGAGCGCTGGCTGCTCTACTACTGGCCCGTTCTCGCCCATCCCGACAAGATCCCCCAGTCCCGGGCGGAGGCCGCTGGGGGCAAACCGCTCAAGTTCCGCAGCGCGCTGTCGGCGCTGATGGAGCCCTTTGCGCAACAGGGTGCGCACGCCGGGTTGACCGCCTGGCACCTGGCCCGGACGTCGGATCAGCTGGATGCCGCGTCCCGTTCCCGCCTTCAGGCAGCGCTCCGTTCGATTGCAGAGACCATTCGCTCCGGCCCGGTCACGTTCTCCGGCAGCGGGCTGGGTGTCGGTCCGGTGTTTGGCTACGACACAGCATCCAGGTTGGTCCTCATGCCCACTGAGCTCTGGCGCGAGTTCAGCCTGCTGGGGCACTGGATTGCGGATGCCGTCGTGGTGCGCTGGGCGGCCCTCACCCAGCAGATCGCTCGCCGGCAAGACCTGGATGCGGGTGGTGTGCTGCCGCTGCTGCTGGCCAGACCGGAGGCCACCCGGTCGGTCCAGCTGGCACGAGCGGCCTACCTCGATGCCGGCGCGTCATTGTGCACCTGGTCCAGTCGACCGCTCAAGGGCACCTTGGCGGTGGACCATGTCATTCCGTTCGCCCTCTGGGGCAACAACGACCTGTGGAACCTGGTGCCGGCAGACCCCAAGGTCAATCTGTCCAAGTCGGACAAGCTGCCGGCCTCAGAACTGCTGGAAGAGAGCAAGCACCGGATCGTCGCGTCCTGGGGTGTTTTGCGAGACCGGTTGCCCGAAGCGTTCGGCTGTCAGGCACAAGTCCTGGCTGGAGAACCGCTGCCCAAGACGGGCGCGTGGGCTGACAAGCTGTTTTCCCGGTTCCGCGAGGCGGTTGAGTTCACGGCGCTGCAGCGGGGTGTGGAGCGGTGGTCTGTGAACGGCTCCAGGTAGAGCATCTTTTTGGAAGCGGGTAGCTCACCTGCAGATGGAGTTGACCCGGTTCCGTAGACACTCAGACTGCTGGTTCTCGCCACTTGGGAAAGGCCAGGAGAGTTGGCTGAGTGTGCGACCCTACGCGCGCTTGCCGCGGGCACGAGACCATCTGCCCCATGACGCATGCCAGGTTGTGCCTCGGGGAGGCGAGGAGGCACCGATCGAGGCCAGAATGAGGCCTTGATTCGAGACGACGAACTCTAGGGAGGGAAGTAGCTTGTTGGAACGAGTGCTGCAATTGATCCCTGCCTGGATCACCGGGCGCATTGGACCACGGGCGCGGCGTGAGGTTCGATCATGGACGCGAGGGAACGCAACGCTGCGCACCTATCGTTATGACCCGCTTCGGCGGCTCTTGATCTGGGGCACCGACCATCCTGTTGTCTTTGCGGCGCTTGTTGGACTCGTGGCCGCCGCTGCAGCCTACTTGCTTGCAGTTCAGCAGTGGGCCCCCTCGTGGGGCTTACCAGCGCCACAACTCAAGACTGACTTTGATGTCGCGGCGTACGCGGGAGTCCCTTGGAGCGTTCAGGCCACACTGGTGGCACTTGTCTATCCGATTGTGCTCTCGTTCATTGCGCTGATGCTCCAGCGCAAGGCACATTCAACAGTCTCATTGCGGGTCTACATCCTTGACTCCGCGGTCGTTCCCGCTGGTGCGAGCTCCCTCGGACTGCTGCTGGCGATGGGCGCCCAGTACTTCGCGACGCCTTACAGCTCATCTTCCATTCTTGCCAAGTTCATGGCCCCGCTGCTTGCGATGAACGGTACTTGGCTTTTTGTGAATGTGTTGCTGACAGGATTTTTCCTGAGCCGCACTATCCGGTTCATCCAAGAAGAGGAGCAACGCTATGCGTACACGCGGATTGCGGTGGATGTTGCTCTGCGCGCAGAGCTAATCGCTGCGGTGAAGCAACACATCTTTGTCAACGCACCTCAATCAGACTGGGGCTTTCCCGAGATAAGGAGCGATGACAGTCCGGAGCCTCGGGTCTACTCCTTCTCGCTTAGGCAGGGCCAGCCAGCCGTCAAGCGAGACATCAAGGGCAGTTTGGTACTTCATGACGTGCATCTGCGGCTCTTGCATCTTGTTGCGGTTCTGTGGAGGCGGCGCGCCGCCATCTCCTGTGCAAACCACAAGGAGAAAGCGCCGACGCTCATCTTTCCAGCAATGGTGGGTGGCGAGCCTTCCAGGGAGGTCGTACTTTGCTCGATCGAGGATGGCCCCCCGCTCCGGTGGTATGAATGGGCGCTTATTCGGCTGGCGTTTGTGTACAAACCTGTTAGAGCCGGTACGCTCTCGCTGACTACCCGAAGGATGCTCGAAGAGATTGGCGGAGAGGTCGAAAGCGCCGCGGAGCAACAACGATTCGGAGCCGCTGAGGAGCGGCTGCGCGAAGTACTGCGCTTGCATCGAACTCTCTTGCTTGCAGGGGCGGCTGACGCTGAGGGCCTCGCGGGCAATGCCGCGACCATTGGCGTCTCGCCTTATGCCTGGGGGCACAGTAGCTTCGATATGGAATGGCTGAAGCCGTACAGAGACGTCGGACGCATCGCGGTCAATCGGCTTGAAGATGATCCCAGGCTATTTCGTGTGCTGGCTGTTGTACCCGCAAGCATCGCTTCGATGCTCCCGCCCAGACCTGAGAAGCTGCTCATCAACGCACAGCTAGTCGGGACGAATCTTGCCTACCAGCTTGCAGGTTGGTGGACGAAGAAGGCTGACGCCAGCTTGGTTGCCGGCGCAACGAAGTTCAGTGGAACGCTCCCTGCCCCGCTCAGCAAGGTATATGAGCAAGCAGTCATCGGGTTCGTCGGCAGTTGGGGACACTTCTCGGTCGATGTGCCAAAGGAATTCAGAGGAGGAGATGTTGTTGCTTGGCAGTCCCTTACTGGTCGGGCGCTTGTGTATGCCACCCACATTGAACATTCTGCAGAGCTCTTCCTGAAAGCTGTGTCCCGCGGTGACGAAACCGGATCCGTGTGGCTACTGGAGAACTTTCTGAAGTGGTGGGGTAATCGGCAGCACGAATTGGAATGCGTGGACATCGAGCACGATTTCCGAGTCCGCCACGCCACCGTGACACTAGCAGATAAAGACTGGGAAGCAGCCAAGGCATTTCTGTGGGATGGATCAGAGCCAGTGACAATCGAGTTCGCAAGGAAGGCCTTGAACCTTGCGATTCGGCGGTACTGGGAGAGTGTGAGGCTGTACCTCGTCCTAGTGCTCATTCAGAACGCGGGTGACGCTCCCTCAGCGGACTCTCGAGAGCTTCGATTCGCAGCTGCCCTAGTTGCGGCAAAGGCGCAAAGAGCCGGAGGCAGCGTTGACGCTCGACCCCTCGACAACCCAGACGACGTGCTGACCAGACTGATGGGCACAATCTTCGGCATCGAAGCGCCGACCGCCCGGATTGACGCGTTCGCTGACAGACTTCGCTGGGACACCCAAACACCAGAAGTCTCGGGCTGGATTTACAGCTGGTCGGGCACGCCGACCCAGATGGAATCCATGCGCGTCGCGCAGGCGATCCTGCTAGTAGCGTTAGCCGGAGAGAGAAGGACCGGCATCAGCCGGTGTAAGAGGCTGATTGAGCGATGGTGGAAGGACATCGACAAGTTAGAACAAGTCCAGCGGTACCTTATTGACCTCCGCAAAGAGGTGCTTGGGGGCGCCTTTACAGATCGAATCAGCTCCGTTTCGGTGCTGCAGGCCATCCTTGGAAAAGTGCATCAGCCGAAAGCGGGTCGCCTCGCAGGTTCTATCGCACTTAAGAAGTTGCGGACGGTTGCCGCGCACGAGCGACGAATTTCGCTCCGGGCGCTCACGCTCGACGTTTGGAAGATAAAGGATATGGGCAACCGCATTGCAGTCCATGCCTTCAACCCAGCAAGCCTGCCACCCCCAGTCAGGAAACTTAGCTTCATTCCTGGCGGTGTAGCAAATTCAATGAGAACGTCCTTCACAGACGACCGACAGCGCTATTTGGAGCGACTTGAAGCTGGTCCTGACACTGGGCTGGCGGAACATGTCGGGGATTGGATACGACAGCATCTGGTGGCATGGAGCTTCGGCAAGCTCGTGACCGATTTGGGCTTGACGCCAGTCAACCCACCGGAGCTGCGCAAGCTTTACGACGCCACTCATGCTCAGATGCGCGACTACCTCTCCACGGTTGCGGCACAGTGCTCCTACTGGGAAGCTCTTGGTCCGGCGCCAGTGGTTCTAGTGGGCCGCTCCGCTGCACGAACGCTTCTAAGCCCTTACAAGTGGGGAGTCGAAGGCTGGAAGTGCTTGCCGCCGGAAGGCATTTTGGTTGGTACCGGGGAGATGAGCCATCCAAAGGCCGTTTCGACAATCAACGGTGTTCCGGTCTTCGAGTTCGACACTCCTGGTGCGGACTGTTATGTCTTGCAGGCAGACATGCTGGGGACACTGGCTGTCGACGGAGTCGGTGCGAGCAATGCGCTGACTATTGATTGGGAAGAGGAAAGTGAAGAACGGCTGAAGTTCAACATTGAGTGGCGTGCTGGGTTTGTCTAGTGGGTGTGACGCGGCCTCCAAGTGGGCCGCCTGCAAACGGTCCCGCGAAGGAACAGTGTGCGGGCGGGCTACAACACCGGCGCGGACATTGGGCGGTCGCCACAACTTGCGGACAGCTACGACCGCCACTGTGACTCAGCCCTCGCTAAGCGCTTGTCGGCACTTGTGCGCCAGAGCTGCAAGTATTCTGCCCTCAGGCAAGGCAGCGGAAGCCTGTGCCTTAAGCACGAAGCGTCTAGGCTAGGCGGTCAGTACCCCAGCGAGGAGCAAGTGCACGGCCGGCTACGAGCCGAAACCCGCGATCAGTTCTCCGAAAGGCTTGGAGCACTCAGGCAGATCGAACTCAATGCTCAAGCGTCTGCGAACTGGGTGATCACGTTTCGCCGAACTGGCTGCTCAAGACCGACCGAAGAATGCAACTGCAGCAGGCCGATGGCGGCTGCTGTTGGTCCGATGAGCCGCACTACGTCTATCTCGACCTCGACCCCGCGCCGGAGAACTCAGTCGACCCAGCCGCGGCAGCTTGACCCGCGAGTCTGGGCGTG
>NZ_JBBHZN010000005.1:50000-165166 GCF_049843595.1 Hydrogenophaga sp. R2 | reverse complement strand
GTACAGTGCTGCTGGACTACTCGTCAACACAACGCCAACGCACCCATCCACTGCCATCCCTGAGGGCAGCTCGGGAGTGATGGGAATAGTCGTCAATAGAAGGCGGGCTGCCGGCTGTGCGCGCTCGACCAGAGCTCGAAATCTTAGGTCACCAAGCGGAGTAGAGACAAGTAGAGAGTTGGCCATGTTTCTCGCTTGCTTGCGAAGGACCGCTTCTGGCCGATGTGCATCATCGTAGCGGTGGTGGTGGTGGTGTGCCCGGAGCGGAAGTGGCGCGTGAGCGAAAGCAGACGCTCATGACGGCTTGGCGCCCGTTGCGAATGGTGCCTTTTGGTTCGAAGTCCTAAAGCTGGTTGAGCGCCATGTTTTCCTCGGTTTCCAAGGTCGCACGACCCGGAACGTCACCGACACCTACTTTGAGGAGAGCTTGGCAAATGGCAGAAATCGCCTCCTGCCGCGAAAGCCCCCGAGACTGCAACCTGAACATCGCTTTGGTCGTAGGGCCGTGTCCCCTCGCAATCCTAGTTTCGACGTTCGAGTGGAGCAACACGTGCAGCTTGCCTACACCTTCGTTGCGGGCCTGAGCGTAAAAATTCGCACGAGCCGAAGCTGCTGTTAAGAGGAAGTAGAAAGCCAGACTTGGGGGTCAGGCGCAGCAGATGAATCGTAGAACGTGCTCACTGGTCGTGTCCATTTCTAGTCGTCATTGGCCTTGCTGGTCACTCAACGCCGCTTTCCAGTTCAGCAGGTGTCTGGCTATCGCGCGGTCGTGGTCCGGCCTCGCCGACAGCCCCATGCGGTTGGTCGCGACGCCACCCAAGTACTCGGCAAGTTCGTCTTCGGCACTCCCGTTCTTGAGCATCCCAAAGACATGAGGGAGATAGCCGTGGTATTCGTCTCGTGCTTCAGGGACGCTCGCGACCCCGATGGGGTCCCACAGGTAGTGAAGTACTTCGTCCACTGCGCGATAGAGTGCGAGGTCGGGTTGGCTGAGTTGACTCATGTTCGGATGTCCGCTTTGCGCCGAATTGTGCTTCGCCTGCGGGATTCCGCACCTGGCCGGTGGCAGTCATGCTAGCTCAGACGGCATCGGGTCGGAGGCAGACCCTACGAGTGCGGTCAAGGATCAGCCCAGTCGAGGATCGCAAGCCAGAGTTCTGGATCCCAAACCATCCAAACACCGACAAGTCCACCAAGAACAAAGAGCGTTTTTGCCAGCACTCCAGTGATGTAGCCAGAGGGCTCGTGCCCTTGCCAGCCATACGGGATACGTCCTGACTTCCAGCCTATCAATGCGCTTGCAAAGATGACGAAGCCGAGTCCGCGCATACCCACGCTTTCACCGAGGAACAAGAACAAAGCGGCAATACCCCCAACAACCACAATGCCACGTAGATTGAATGGGCTGAGAGGAGGCACTTGCTGAGTCTGCTTTTGGCCGATGGCCGCAATGCTAGCTGAGGCAGCGCTGGGCCCGAAGCAGCCATCCAGACATCTCGGAAGCGGACGTCTCTAGATGGCAGTCCGTTGCTGCTAGGCCATGCTTGGAGGAAGGCGCCGCTTCGCTTCGGCGATCAGCTCTTCGACTAGTTCGAGTGGGACGTCGCAATCAAACGTGTTCAACGTCAATGAAGATTCGAAGTCTGAGAAGAAGATTTCGGCGACAACCGAGTCTTGTCCCGCCACCGTCCAATGCAGCTCCAATCCCATGCCGTCCCGCTGAATGTCACTGAACATCAGCGTTGTGTAGCGTGCTCCCTTGTGCTCGCGGTCCATAGCTTCCGTTTGTCTCGTGCAATCTCGGGAGTATGCGATAGAGGCGACCGTCCGCTTCTGGCCGGTCATGCTAGTTCGGCCCGAGATGGAGATTCGTACCGAGAGATGAATAACCCCTTAAAACTCAATTGGATTCCGAGATCAGACATGGTTGCCTAGTTTGCATATGTGCGATCGAGAAGCATCCCGCAAGCCGGGGGCGACTTTCGCGCCCAGATCGTTGCAGGGCTCTGCCACTGAAACTGCTGCGTTGTAGATGCTGTGGACGTAGTGCACCTTCTTGAATACACCCGACTTAGCAAGGTACTTTAGAAGATTGCCGACTAACTGCTGGCATAAGAGTCAAGATTATCCGGCAGATCACTTTCATCAATCAAACCTGCCGTTAGCTCTCGTATTGCGGCGATCGCTTCCGCCGGGATTCGGCGATCACCGTCTACGACTATCCAGGCTAGTGTTCGGAGTGCCTCTGCTGGCTCCCCATGATCAGCAAGATGCGTGACTTCTCTCTGCTCATCAATCGTCAGGGCAAGAGACAAATCAGCCAGCAGTCTCTGAACGCGAACAATATAAATTTCTGAAAGGCTCATGGATTCTTCCCGGCGCTTTTTGGAAACACAATCAGATCAAAAGTTGATTCATCTTCCTACTGCGCGATCGTGTGCCTCCTGTGGAGTCAGTCGATGAAGGCCGACGCCCATGTCCATACTTGCTTAACCAAGCGCCGTGTGCACGCACCTCTGGGAGGCGGCTGCTATGTTTGCTGACCCAAGAACAAGCCCACTCCAGACCCCTAAGGGGCCGAGTGCCCGACGAAATCGGCAACTACTCGCGCCATTGCAGGAACTACCTTCCCCGCTAGTGCTAGGCATAGAAATGTTCCGACTGCTATTGCGACTACGTCTAATATTGTACCTTGTTCCCAATCGGCAATGAATCGAGAAACAACGACTATTGAACAAAATGCAATCGCAGCAGCAATGAGCCGCAGCAGCAATCCAAGCAGCCTCCTTCGCTTGCCAATTGATGATGCATTTTTACTAAATACTTCCCTTAGAACCAACTGTAGTATGAAAGTCACGCCGATCAATACTCCGCCAGCCGTGCATATGAGCAGTCGATACAGTTCATAAAACCCAAAAGAATCCACAATTACTTTCCGATCTTCCTAATGCTACGGCCCGCTTCGCCATCCTTGCCTGCATTACAAGGTTGTTGGCGAGCTAAGTGGGCCCAGTTTCGGGAGTCTGCTGTTGGCCGATGCGCGCCATGCTAGCTGAGGCTGCGCAGGGCCCTGAGCAGACGCCACTACTTCACAAGAGCTTCGATGTCGGCGCGAGCGGTGAAGTCGGGGTTATCCGAGGTCTCATGGTTCTCAAACGCAATGTAGTAGTCCCAGAACGTGCGCGGTGCGGTTTCAAAGCCGACCGATGCCATCAACTGGTTAAGCAAACCGCTGGAAGCGCAAAAGCCAATCCGTCTATTTAGAAACTCGCAGCCGAGATGGATGGCCACAGCGTTCAATAGTTCAGCGCTTGGCATGTTCTGCTCGCACCAGGATTTAATGAATCCGCGACCATCTGACGCGGCCAGATAGGCCTCAACAAGCTCTTTGGGTTGATTCATGACATGTCCGCTTCTGGCCCTAGGCGAACGACTTCCACTCGGTGTCCTTCGCCAGCAGCGTAGTGAAGCGGGGTTCGGCCGTACTTGTCGACCCCGGGTCTGCTCCTACGCTTTGAAGAATTTCCCGCCATGCACTTTCCTGCTGTGGATACTTCGAGCAGAACTGCGCACAGGTTTCTGCGAGTGTCTGCTTCTGGCCGATGGCGGTCTCGCGGCAGCCTAGGAGGATCGCGCGATACTCGTTTTGCGGCCTGAGCCGCCCAGTGGGCCAGATGGAAGGTTGCGTCGGGCTTCGAACTCCTTCCCTGGGTGCTTGTTGCCGGCGACCCACCCACGTTTGTCGCGCCCAAGGCGAGCAGCGTCCTTCTCCGCACAACCTGCGTCGCTGGGAGCGCGCTTCTGCGCGAGCGGGCCGGTAAGCTTGTACTGCTTTGACATGCAAGGCTTCTGACGGCTGTCGAGATTTGGCGCTGTCGCAATATCGAGGCTAAAACGAGGAGTTGTGTGCCGGATAGAGGCTCCCTGCACGAAGTACGCTCTAGCCATTCAACCGGCATTGTGCGCTCAACCAGTGCGGCCAAGAACTGTTCCCGGCCATCAACAGGTGGTTGGCCCGCACCCAACAGCTCCGACTGAGGCGAGACTCTGGAGGACTGCTTTGCAGTGGCGAATCTGGGCATCTGGTCGGCTTGAATCAGCCAGAGGCGGTCGGTCTTCAAATGGGGATGCGGTCGTTCAACGTTCGAGCTGAGGGGCCGATTGCCATGCCGGCGGAGGTCCCGCTCCAGCGAAGGGTCAGGCATCTCTAGCTTCGACCAAACAATCGATTCCACGCCGCCTCCAGCTTTGTGCCTTGAAGCCCATTGCCGACGTTATCCAGTCCGCGAACCATTACATACAGGCCCGCGAGTACCTGTAGCCCATGGGCAACGCCAAGGGTGCTGTAGTCAAACTTCGGGAGGAATACGTAGATTGACATCATCACGCCCACAAGGAACTCGAAGACTCCGTAAGAAAGGCGGTATCTCTGGCGATACCAGAAGAGACCGACACCGAGCACAAGAAGGGCGGATACGGTTCCCCAGACAGAGATCGTGCTCAGGAGTAGCGCCGCGTTGGAATACGCAGCGGTCGCTCCAAGGGACACGCTGGCACCAAGCAGAGCACTCAACACCATGTAGCGCTTCTGTTGGCTGCTAATGGAGCGCGCCGACGAGAGCAATACTGGATCCGATGACTGAGTCTCTTGCTCTTTGAGGAATTCGCTGGGAGTGATGGAGCGAATGGATCGGGACTGTAAGAACGTACTGAGCGCTCGATCCAGCGTCACAACGCAAACAGGCATTCCGCGTTCGGCAAAGCCTATGGCTGTACGCGCGACGTCAAAGTCTGCACCCGAAAGACGCTGGGCGTGGCGGTCGGACGCGATCAGCTCATTCTGAAGATGCGGGGGAGCTTCGACAATCTGCGCTCCCGCGTTGAGCGCGTCATTGATCAGGGTTCCGACCACACTACGAATGTGTTCTCGCCCTCTTGCAGTCAGTTCACCTAATACAGCTTTTGGAATGAGTAACTTCAGGCGCCGGGCCGAGGCAAGAATCTCGGGCGACTGAACGACAGCGTTCGTATCGAGGACGTAGTGCAGAGGTGGTGTCAATTGAGATGCCTATCGTTTGAGCTGAGGCGCGAGCGCCGGTTTGGCGCTTGGCCCGTTGAACGGATGATGGACTTATCCCAGAAGCGAGCCAAATTCCATGCCGGTACGTATCAGCTCGAGCGAAGGGTTAGCCAACTTCGGCCTCGACTGCGGCAATGAGCGAATCAATCTTGGCCTTAGCTGCTGCAGTTCGGAAACCGGCCCGCTTTGCCCTCTCGAGTCGAGCGACGTGAGACTGGCCGCGATACTCGTTCAGCAACTTCAAGTCATTCTTCTTTGCAACAAGCGTCTGGACTTCCTGGTTCAGCCAACGCTCCATTTCGTTGATTCGATCAATACTGACTCTACGGGCTGCTTCGTCTGCGTGATAGTCATCGAAATGCTCGAAGACGTACGTGTAGTCGCGGGACTCGTGATCAGGGATCTTGTTTCTGACCTGGCTATGGATCTCGTTGTAGGAGAAGTGATTGCCGCAGCGCGAGATGAGCGGATTACAGCCCTCTCGGTTGTCGCCTGTCTTCCCGACGTAGAGATACGTGTCTGCGGCTGACTTGGCCACCACAACGTACACCGCAAACTTTCGTTTCAGGCTCTCGCGGTGTAGGCGGAAGACGTGCGGCATAAGTTGGCTAACGTTTGAGCCCAGGGGCCGGAACCGGGATGGCGCTATGAACCGCCCCGGGAATCGTGGAGGCTGGCTGGTTTAAGTTGAGGCCCCCTGCGCGGCCTCGCTGGCGCGTTGCCGCCAGTAGTTTGCCTCAGCCTCTGCTGGAGGGATGCCCCCAATCGGCGTGAGCAGTCGGGTGTGATTGAACCAGTGCACCCATTGCAGGGTGGCCAGTTCTACGGCTTCCCTGGGCTTCCAGGAGTGCCGGCGGTGAATCAGTTCAGCCTTGTACAGGCCGTTGATACTCTCGGCCAGCGCGTTGTCGTAGCTGTCGCCACGGCTGCCCACTGAGGGCTGGGTGCGGGCTTCGGTCAGCCGCTCAGCGTAGCAAATGGAGAGGTATTGCGAGCCCCTGTAGCTGTTATGGACCAATCCATCGGCATTGGGTCGTCGAAGGTCCGGACCCGCTGCAGTACAGGCTTTCAAGTGCCGTCGCGACTTATAAATCACCTACAGCCGATCCACTGTGAGGGATCTGGAGGCTTCTCGCCAACTCCGGAACACATGTAACCAATCAGTTGCATCTAATTACAAATTCAGGCCTCGTTTCCGACAGAGCTATTTTTTTCCGACAGACCTCATTTTTCAGGTTCACCTGAAACTGCCCGGCCCCCGCTCACTCCACCGTCACGCTCTTCGCCAGGTTCCTCGGCTTGTCCACGTCCGTGCCCTTGGCCAGGGCCGTGTGGTAGGCCAGCAGCTGCAGCGGCACCACGTGCAGCAGCGGGCTCAAGGCGCCGTAGTGCTCGGGCATGCGGATGACATGGATGCCCTCGCTGCTGGCGATCCGCGTGTCGGCGTCGGCCAGCACGTACAGCACGCCACCGCGCGCGCGCACCTCCTGCATGTTGCTCTTGAGCTTTTCCAGCAGGGCGTCGTTGGGGGCCACGGTGACCACGGGCATGGCGGCGGTCACCAGGGCCAGCGGGCCGTGCTTGAGCTCGCCGGCCGGGTAGGCCTCGGCGTGGATGTAGCTGATCTCCTTGAGCTTCAGCGCCCCTTCCAGGGCGATGGGGTAGTGCAGCCCCCGGCCCAGGAACAGCGCGTTGTCCATGCGGGCAAAGTCCTCGGCCCAGCTGATGACCTGCGGCTCCAGCGCCAGCACCGCCTGCAGGGCCACCGGCAGGTGGCGCATGGCTTTGAGGTGCTCGGCCTCCTGCGCGGGGGTCAGGTGGCCGCGCACCTGGGCCAGCGCCAGCGTGAGCAGGAACAACCCGGCGAGCTGGGTGGTGAAGGCCTTGGTGGAGGCCACGCCGATCTCCACACCGGCGCGCGTCACGTAGGCCATGGCGCACTCCCGCACCATGGCCGAGGTGGCCACGTTGCAGATGGTCAGGGTGTGCCGCATGCCCAGGCTCTGGGCATGGCGCAGGGCGGCCAGGGTGTCCGCCGTCTCGCCGCTCTGGCTGATGGTGACCACCAGGGTGCGCGGGTCGGGCACGCTGGTGCGGTAGCGGTATTCGCTGGCCACCTCCACCTGGGTGGGGATGCGGGCGATTTCTTCCAGCCAGTACTTGGCGGCGCAGCCGCTGTAGTAGCTGGTGCCGCAGGCCAGGATGAGCACGCGGTCGACGCCCTGGAAGGTGCGGTGGGCCTGGTCGCCGAACAGGTCGGCGGTGATGCCCTCCACGCCTTCGAGCGTGTCGGCAATCGCACGCGGCTGCTCGAAGATCTCTTTCTGCATGTAGTGGCGGTAGGGCCCCAGCTCGGCCGCGCCGCTGTGGGCGTTCACGGTGCGCACCGGGCGCTGCGAGGCGTCCAGCGAGCGGCCCTGGGCGTCCAGCACCCAGTAGCGGCCCAGCTGCAGGTCGACCCGGTCGCCCTCTTCGAGGTAGACGATCTGGTCGGTCACGCCGGCCAGGGCCATGGCGTCGCTGGCCAGGAAATGCTCATGGCC
This sequence comes from Hydrogenophaga sp. R2, assembly GCF_049843595.1. Classification (NCBI taxonomy): domain Bacteria; kingdom Pseudomonadati; phylum Pseudomonadota; class Betaproteobacteria; order Burkholderiales; family Comamonadaceae; genus Hydrogenophaga; species Hydrogenophaga sp. R2. Next base: position 157,543 of record NZ_JBBHZN010000005.1, on the reverse strand, counting down.
ACCCTGTCCGGCTTCCTGGCCCACGCCCAGCACCAGCGGTGAACCGGCGCGGGCACCCACCACGCGGTGCGGCTCGTCCTTGTGGAACACGGCCAGCGCGTAGGCACCGTGCAGCTGGGCCACGGCAGCCTGCAAAGCGGCGAACACGTCGCCCTCGTAGAGCGAATCGATCAGGTGGGCAATGACCTCGGTGTCGGTCTGGCTTTCGAACTGGTAGCCCTTGGCCTGCAGCGCGGCGCGCAACTCGTCATGGTTCTCGATGATGCCGTTGTGCACCAGGGCCACGCGGCCGGCCACGCCGCTGGTGGAGTTCTGCCCCGGGCCGTGGCTGAAGTGCGGGTGGGCGTTGTGCACCGCCGGTGCACCGTGGGTGGCCCAGCGGGTGTGGGCGATGCCGGTGCCGCTGCCGATCTGTTCGGTCTGCACCTGCTGCACCAGCTCGGCCACACGGGCCGTGCTGCGGGCCCGCTTGAGGCCGCCGGCATGCACCGCCACACCGCAGGAGTCATACCCCCGGTACTCCAGCCGCTGCAGACCCTGCACCAGCACCGGCACGATGTCGCGCCCCGAAACCCCCGCCACGATGCCGCACATGAAACGCTCCTGTTGAATGCGAATGGCGGGATGCTACGCACGACACCAAGAAATAAATGTTCGAAATTTCATATTCATTGATTCAAAATTCCACCAATCCGAGTGAGTGAAGTTTTTGTTCATGAATCAGCCTGAAACGGAATATCCATCCATCGACGACGCCGATCGGCGCCTGCTGGAGCTGCTGCAGGACGATGCCGGCCGCAGCAACCAGGACCTGGCCGCCGCCGCCCACCTGTCGGCGCCCACCAGCCTGCGGCGGGTGCGCCGGCTGCACCAGCTGGGCCTGATCGAGCGGGTGGTGGCCATCCTGCGGCCGGAGCGGCTGGCCGCCCTGCTGGGCCACGGCCTGACCGCCATCGTGGAGATCACCCTGGAGCGCCAGGGCGCCGAGCTGCTGGACGCCTTCGAGGCCCGCGTGGCCCCCGATCCGGCGGTGCAGCAGTGCTACCGGGTCAGCCCCGGGCCGGACTTCGTTCTGGTGGTGCACTGTGCCGACATGCAGGCCTACCTGGCCCTGGCCCAGCGGCTGTTCACCAGCGACGCCAACGTGCGCAACGTCAAGGCGTTCTTCAGCACGCGCCGCTCCAAGTTCGACCCCCGCCTGCCGCTCAGCCGCTGATCGCCGGTTGCATACCGTTGACTCACCCTACCCCCCAGGGTTTGATACAAACCGCACAGCGGTTGCGTTTTGTTAGTTCGTTTGGCTTGCAGGCACGACACAACCTGTAACAGTTTTCCTAGAATCGCCGCTCAACGACAAAAGCCCGCGCCAGGGCTTCAGGAGGCCTTGATGGACATGATGTGGACCGGAATCGGCATCGCGGCGGTGCTGCTGGTTCTGTGCGGCTGGCTCTATGTGCGGTACTTCCGCCAGGGCGACCAGGGCCGGGACGACCGCTACAGCCCCGAGCGCGTGCTCTCGGTGGAACAGGTGGCCATGCTGGACTACCTGCAGGACACCTTCCCTGGCCATGTGGTGCTGCCGCAGGTGCCGCTCAAGCACATGCTGTCGGTGCGCCGGGCCGGCAACAAGGAGCGCGCCCTGGAGCGGCTGGACGGCCAGAGCGCGGACTTCGTGGTGTGCGGCGTCGACGGCAAGCCCAGTTTTGCGTTCGACGTGGAGCAGTACCACCTGAGCAATGCCGAGGCCCGGGCCGAGCGGGTGCGCGAGAAGAACCGCATCCTGCGCACGGCGGGCGTGCGCTTCGTGCTGCTCAAGAACGGCATCCACCGCATGCCTTCGCCGGCCGACTTCCGTGCCCAGCTCAACCTGGCCGAGCTGCCCAAGCCCAAGCAGCCGGTCAAGACCGAGAACGAGCGCGACAGCGTGATGCGTGAACTGGAAAGCCAGCTCTCCGGCTTTGACCACCAGTACGGCAACACCGGCTTCCGCGAATCCGAAATCATGGGCCTGTCCAACCTCATGGGGCTGGACGACGATCTGGCGCCGCGCCGCCCGCGCTCGCGCAGCAGCGCCGCCCCGGGCCAGGGCGGCCAGCCGCGCTGATCAGCGCTTCTGCTTGACCGGGCGCTGCCAGCCGGCAATCGTCACCGGCTTGCCGCGCGCCACCGACAGGGCACCCGCCGGCGTGTCCTTGGTGATGGTGGAGCCCGCGCCCACCGTGCCGCCCGCGCCGATGGTGACCGGCGCCACCAGCACGCAGTTGCTGCCCACATGCACATCGGCCTCGATGACGGTGCGGTGCTTGTTGGCGCCGTCGTAGTTGGCGGTGATGCTGCCTGCACCGTAGTTGACCCGCTCGCCCACGGTGGCATCCCCCAGGTAGGCCAGGTGGTTGGCCTTGGCCCCGGCGGCCAGGGTGCTGTTCTTCACTTCCACGAAGTTGCCGATGTGCACCTCGGACCCGAGCCGGGCGCCCGGGCGCAGCCGCGCAAACGGGCCCACCAGCGCGCCCGAACCCACGTGCACGCCGGCCTTCTCGCCGTCGATGTGGGTGAACGGATGGATCACCGCGCCGGCGTCGATGACGGCGTTCGCGATCACGCAGTTCGCACCGATGCGCACGCCGTCGCCCAGCACCACGCGGCCTTCGAACACACAGTTGACGTCGATCTCCACGTCCTGGCCACACACCAGCTCGCCGCGCACATCCAGCCGGGCCGGGTCGGCCAGGCGCACACCCTGCACCATGAGGGACTGGGCATGGCGCTGCTGGTACGCCCGCTCCAGCTCGGCCAGCTGCTGCGGGCTGTTGACGCCGGCCACCTGCACCGCGTCCGTGATGCGGTGCGCCACCACGCTCAGGCCGTCGGCCACGGCGAACTTCACCACGTCGGTCAGGTAGTACTCGGCCTGGGCATTGCGGTTGTCCAGCCGGGCCAGCCAGCCGCGCAGCAGCCGCGTGGGCACGGCCATGATGCCGCTGTAGATCTCGCCGATGGCGCGCTGGGCCTCGGTGGCGTCCTTGTGCTCGACGATGGCCTGCACCTCGTCCGAGGCGGTGCGCACGATGCGGCCATAGCCGGTGGGGTCGGGCAGATCGAGCGTGAGCAGGGCCAGGCGCTGACCGTCGCAGGCCTGCAGCAGGGCCTGCAGGGTGTCGGCCTGGGTCAGCGGCACATCGCCCGAGAGCACCAGGGTCACGCCGTCGTCCGGCAGCACGGGCGCGGCCTGCTGCACCGCGTGGCCGGTGCCCAGCTGCGGCTCCTGGCGCACAAAGCGCAAGGGCGTGCCGGCGGGTGCGCTCAGTCCGGCCTCGACCTCGTCGGCCCCGTGGCCGGTGATGACCACCACGCTGCGGGCCGATAACCGCGCGGCGCAGTCGATCACATGCTGGGCCAGCGCACGGCCGGCCAGACGGTGCAACACTTTGGGACGCCTGCTCTTCATGCGCGTGCCCTTGCCCGCCGCCATCACCACCACATCCAACGCTGCGCTCATGTCTGTCCTTCATGCTGCCGAACACGCGGCCCACGCTCGGGCCGGCGGCGGAATGCGCCGGATTATGGCCCGCCACCTGGGGCGCCTGGCGCTGCTGGGCGCCGCTCTGGTGCTGGCAGGCTGCACCGCCCTGCGGGTGGTCTACCACCAGGCGCCCAGCCTGAGCTACTGGTGGGTGGACGGCTATGTGGACCTGGACAGCCGCCAGACCGCCCAGGTGCGCGCCGACCTGGATGCCTTCTTTGCCTGGCACCGCAGCGAAGAGCTGCCCCGCCTGGCCGAGCTGCTGCGCGACTGGCAGCGGCTGGCACCCGACGATGTCAGCGCCGAGCAGGTCTGCACGCAGTTCGCACGGGTGCGCGACAGCCTGGAACGCGGCGCCGCTCAGGCCGTGGCGCCCTTGACCCGCCTGGCCCTCACGCTCTCGCCTGCCCAGCTGGAGCACCTGGCCCGCCAGCAAGCCAAGAGCAACCGGGAGTTCGAGGACGACTTCATCAAGCCCTCCCCGGACAAGGTGCTGGACCGCCGCACCGAACGCGCACAGGACCGCATCGAGACCTTCTATGGCCGCCTCAGCGATGCCCAGCGCCAGCTGCTGCGCCAGCAACTGGCGGCCTCGCCCTTCGACGCGCCCCGCACCCAGCAGGAGCGGCTGGCCCGCCAGGCCGACCTGCAGCAGACCCTCCGGCAGGCCCAGGCCGACCCGAGCACGGCACGCCAGCGCATCCAGGCGCACATGAACCGGTTCACCGACTCGCCCACTCCGGGCTACAACGCCTATCTGCAGGCCTCCATCCAGCACGGCTGCCGGCAGATCGCCCTGCTGCACAACAGCACCACGCCGGCACAGCGGCAGCGGGCGGTGACCACGCTCAAGCAGTACGAAGCCGACCTGCGGACGCTGGCCAACCCGGGCTGAGGCGCCGCGTCAGCGCAGCGCGATCCAGACCAGACCGAGCGACAGCAACGTCACCGGCACACCGATTCGGGCGTGTTCGCGCCAGCCGATGTGCACACCCTGCTGACGCGCCAGATCGGCCACGATCAGGTTGGCGATCGAGCCCACCAGCAGCAGGTTGCCGGCGAAGGTGGTGACCAGCGCCAGCTGCACGCCGGCGGTGGAGGCATGGTCCTGCAGGTGCGGCAGCAGCAGCATCACCGCCGGCACGTTGGACACCAGGTTGGACAGCAGCACGCCGGCCACCATGAGCGTGCCGGGCTCGTGCAGCACCACGCCGCGCGCGGCCATCCACTGCACGGCTTCTGCCGCCAGGCCGGTGGTCTCGAAGGCATGGTTGACCACGAACAGGCCCATGAACAGCACCAGCAGCGACCAGTCCACCAGGCCAATCACCTCGGACGACGCCAGCTTGCGGCTGAGCAGCAGCAGGGCCGCCCCCACCAGCGCCAGCACCGCATGCGGCGCGTCGGTGAACAGGAACAGCACCATCAGCACGCCCACCACGGTCAGTCCCTTGGTGGTCTGCCAGGCATCGAAGGGCGGGTCTTCTTCGACGGCCACCGAAGGCGGCGGCAGCGGGTCGTGGCGCGAGGTCGCCGGCCCCCAGGCCAGCCACACCCACAGCACCAGCAGGCCACCGGCCACCGGTGCCAGGGCACGGGCGGCGTAATCGGCGAAGTGCAGCGACAGCACCGAGCCGATCAGCATGTTCTGCGGGTTGCCGATGAGCGTGGCGGCCGAGCCGATGTTGGCCGCACAGGCCAGACCCACCAGAAACGGCACCGGCGGCAGACCCCGCTGCAGGCACAGCCGCAGCACCACCGGCGTCATGGCCAGGCAGATGACATCGTTGGAGAACACCGCCGACAGCACGCCGGCCACCAGAATGAGGGCGGCCAGCAGGGCCGGGCGCGACAGCGGCATGGCGCCCACCTTGAGGGTGACGGCCGCATAGAAGCCGCCCAGGCGCATCTGCGCCGAGATCACCATGAAGGCGAACAGCAGCAGCAGGGTGGTCACGTCCAGGGCCGAGGCGGCCTCGTTCACCGTCATGCCGGTGATGGCCATCATGGCGATCGCACCCAGCAGGGCCACGCCGGTGCGGTCCAGCCGGAGCCGGGGCAGGCCCCCCAGGAACATGCCCAGGTACACCACGCCGAAGACGGTGACGACGGCCCAGTCGGTGAAGGCGTGGTGGAGTGGCGGGGTGCTCATGGACCCCGCATGGTAGCGAGGCCGGTCAGGCCTGCAGCGAGGCCCACATTTCCTGGTCGCGCTCGGCGGTCCAGATGCGCGGGTGCTTGATGCCGCGGGCCTCGTCGTAGGCGCGGCTCACGTCGAAGGGCAGGCAGTGCTCGTAGATGAACACATGGCCGAACACCGGGTCCATCTTCTGGCGGGTGTGGGCCATGGCGGCCTTCAGGTCCATACCGGCAGCAGCGGCTTCGCGGGCGGCCTGGAACAGCGTGGTGACCCAGCGGGCGGTGTAGTCGAGTGCCTTGTTGACGTCGGCGTTGCCCTTCATGGCCTCGCCCCGGCCGGGGACGATGGCCTCGGCGCCCAGCGCCCGCAGCGCCTCCAGCGTGGCGGGCCACTCCTCCAGCTGCGCGTCCCCGGTGTAGACGCCGGCCTCGAACTCGACCAGATCGCCGCTGAACAGCACCTTCTCGGACTCGACCCAGGCAATGGTGTCGCCCTTGGTGTGGCCGGCGCCCGGGTGCCAGATCTCGACCTTCACGCCGCCCAGATCGAGGGTGAGGCTGCCCTGGCGGCCAGGCGTGCCGTCCCCGATCACCATCGTGGGCCAGGTCAGGCCGGGCACCGAATCGGCGCCCCGGAACAGGCGCGGGAAGCGCTCCATCTCGCTCTGCATGTCCTGCGCGCCACGCTCCACGATCAGGTCGTGGGTGCCACGGCTGGCGATCACCTCGGTCGCGCCCTCGGCCTTGAAGGCGCTGGCGCCCAGCACGCGCACCGCGTGGTAGTGGGTGAGCAGCACGTACTTGATGGGCTTGTCGCTGACCTGGCGGATGCGGCGGATCAGGTCCTGCGCCATGGCCGGGGTGGCGGTGGCATCGCTCACCAGGATGTACTGGTCACCGATGATCACGCCGGAGTTCGGGTCGCCTTCGGCGGTGTAGGCCCAGCAATGCGCGCTGAGCTGTTCGAAGGTGATGTTCTTGTCCTGCAGGTCGGCCTGGGAGGCGAAGGCTTTGCTCATGGGGGGTCTCCTGGATGGAAGCCAGAATTTTACTTAAACGAAACGTGTTTCGGATAAGTAAATCACAGGACCGGGAGGCTCAACCCGCCAGACCCCGGTCCAGCACCGCCACCACCTCCTCGGCAAAGCCGGCGTAGCTCATGGGCCCGCCGGGGCGCAGCCAGGTGAAGGTCCAGTTGATCATGCCGAACAGCATCATGGTCAGGGCCGTCTGGTTGGCCGGCGTCACCCGGTCCGGGTAGGCGCGGCGGATGAAGCGGGTGAAGGCGGCCACCACGTCGCGCTGGCGGTTGAGGATGAGCTCGCGCTGTACATCGCCCAGGAACTTGGTGTCGGACACCAGGGCCACATGGCGGGTGGCCGACGTCTCGTATTCCGCCAGGAACACCCGCACCAGGGCATGCAGGGCGTCGCGTTCGCTCAGGTTCTGGCGCTGGGCGTGGGCCTCGGCCTCGCCGATCAGGGCCAGCAGCCGCTGGGTGTAGCGGTCCAGCAGGTCGAACAGGATGGCTTCCTTGCTCTCGTAGTAGTGGTAGAGCCGCGCCTTGCTGGTGCCGCAGGCGGCCGCGATGTCGTTCATGCTGGCCGCCGGAAAGCTGCGGTTCGCGAAGCACTGCGCCGCCAGGTTGAGGATCTCGTCGCGCTTGAGGTCGTGGGTGGGGGACTTGGGGCGGGCCATGCGGGGCATTCTGCCAGCGGCCCCCGCCCCGGGGGCCGGCCGTCAGGCGGCGGCCAGGGCAAAGCGCAGCACGCCCCCGCCGCAGGGCCAGGCCTCCACCACCACATGCGCACCGGCCGGCACGTCCACCCCGTCGCCGGCGCAGACCACGCGGTCGCTGCCGTCGCCCCAGGTGACCCAGGCCCGGCCTTCGCGCACGGCCAGCCGGCTGGGCGCCGAAGGCCGCAGGCTGGCGGCGCCACCCGCCCCGAGCTGCCACAGCGGAGCGGCGCTGAAAGATTCTGCAGATGCATGAATGGACATGATGGACTCCTGCGGTTGACCGGATCGGAACGCCTCTTTGTTGATGCAGATGTTGCTGCGCAGCAGGGCTTTGGTCCAATGAAAACGCCGGCCATAATCCATTCGCTTTCTGCATCAATCTGCCCACACCCCCATGCCGCCCACCAGCCGCTCCCGCCCCGTCTCCGTCGGCCAGTTCCGCGCCTTCGAGGCGGTGGCCCGGCTGCTCAACTTCCGGGCCGCGGCCGACGAGCTGTCGCTCACCCAGAGCGCGGTCAGCCGCCAGATCCAGGCGCTGGAGGACGAAATCGGCGCACCGCTCTTCCTGCGCCACACCCGCTCGGTGCAGCTCACCGGGGCCGGCGCCCAGCTGCTGCGGGCGGTCGATCCGGCACTCGACCGCATCGACAGCGCGGTGCGGCAGATCCGCCAGGGCGCGGGCCGTCGCGGCGTGGCCATCACCACCTGGGCCTCGTTCGCCTCCATGTGGCTCATTCCCCGGCTGGAGCACTTCCAGCGGGAACACCCGGACATCGACATCCGCATCGACGCCACCGACAACACCGTCGACCTGGCCACCGCCGACGTGGACCTGGCCCTGCGCTACGGTGCGCCCGAGAACGCGCCGCCCAACGCAGTGCGGCTGTTCGGCGAGCAGCTCACCCCGGTGGCCAGCCCCTGGCTGCTGCAGACGCACCCCATCCGCACCCCGGCCGATCTGGCGGGCGTGGCACTCATCGAAGCCGGTGACGCCCACCGCACCCGGCACCTCGAATGGCTCACATGGCAACGCTGGCTCGACACGCACGGCCAGATCACGCCGCCGCGACGGGGCAGCGCCGGCCGGCGGCCCGCCGCGTCGGCCCTGCAGCCCCAGCGCTGGCTCTACTTCAACTACGCCCACCAGATCGTGCAGGCCGCACTCACCGGCCAGGGCGTGGCCATGGCCCGCCTGCCGCTGGTGGCCGAGAGCCTGGCCAGCGGCGCGCTGGTGGAGCCGCTGCCGGCCTGCCGCATGGACTCGCCACTGGCGTACTGGCTGGTCACCGGCCCGCAACGCACCCGCCGGCCCGAGGTGCAGGCCTTCTGCGACTGGCTGCTGCTGCAGGCCGCCGCCACGCGTGAGGCCATCGGCGACACCCCCGACCCCGACACGGTGGACCTGATCGACTGAGACCGGGCGGAACCGATGCGCGCCCCACGCTGGTGCACACTCGACCGCTTTTGCCGAGAGTCCCGCCATGTCCCCCAGCCGCTCCTCCAGCAACCTGCGCAGCATCGTCGCCATGCTGGTGGCCGTGGGTTTCTTTGCGTTGATGGACGCGGTGCTCAAGACCCTGGCCGCGCGCTACCCGGTCATGCAGATCGCCGCCCTGAGGGGGCTGACCTGCCTGCCGCTGGTGCTGGCCTGGATCACCTGGAACGGCGCCTGGGGCCGCATCAAGCCGGCCCGCTGGTCACTGCACCTGCTGCGCGGGGCCCTCAGCGTGGCCATGCTGTCGCTCTTCACCCTGGGTGTGCGCGACCTGCCGCTGTCCGCCGCCTACACCCTGTTCTTTGTTGCGCCGCTGCTGATCACGGTGCTGTCAGTGCCGGTGCTGGGCGAGCGGGTGCCGTGGGTGCACTGGGTGGCGGTGGCGGTGGGCTTTGCCGGTGTGCTGGTGGCGCTGCGGCCCAGCGGCCAGGACCTGCAGGCCGGTCTGGTCACCGCCGGCGGGCTGGCGGTGCTGGGGGCGGCGCTGTGCTACGCCATCTCGGCCGTGGTGGGCCGGCTGGCCAGCCGCACCGACAGCAGCGAAGGCATGGTGCTGTGGATGACGCTGCTGCTGTCACTGGCTGCCACCACCCTGGCCGCGCCGCACTGGCAGGCCATCGCCCGCGCCGATCTGCCGCTGCTGCTGGCCCTGGCCATCACCGGCTTCGGCGGTCAGCTGGCCATCACCGAGGCCTTCCGGCACGGTCAGGCCTCGGCCGTGGCGCCGTTCGAATACAGCGCCCTGGCCTGGGGCGTGATGCTGGACTGGTTCATCTGGCAGGCCCTGCCGGAGGCCCACACCTGGCTGGGCGCGGCCATCATCATCGGCAGCGGGCTGTGGCTGGTGCGGCATGAGCAGCGCATCACCGAGGCCCACGCCAACCCCGATCGGGTGTGACCAGCTGTCCGCTCACCGGATCGGCTGGCTGCATGAAAGACACCAACAGGCTTTTCCAATCCAGACGGAATAAGCCATCATGATTTCATCACCTGGTCAGCAAACCCTCCCGCCCACCCGATCCGGTTCGTCGTCGCCGGATCGGTCACCCCGCCCCGAGATCGAATCGTCCAGCGTCAGTACCACGCCCACCTACTCCCCCAGGGTCGGAACGGTGTCTGAAACCCCACCTCAGGTGCAGCCTCCATCGGACCCGGAGCTGCGTGGCGTCCACCTTCATGAGCTGCTGAACAAGGCCTACCACCTGTCCATCACGGTGGAGATCTACGCCAGCGACAGCCATCTGGCCAGTCCGGCGATCCAGCAGGATCTGATCCGTTACACCGCAGAGCTGTCGACATGCATGTCGCAACTGCAGGGACAGCTGGCGCATCACCAGCCTGGTTCGTGGGCAGGCGGCAAGATTCGCGAGAGTCTGCAGCAAGCCCGGCTGAGCATCGCGAGCGTCCCGAGCGTCCCGAGCTTCTGATCGATCCGTTCAGCGCACCGGCCAGGCCACGCCGGTGTCGCACAGGATGGCGTCCAGTGGCTGGTCGTGGGGCTCGGGCTCCAGGTCGGGCAGGTAGCCGAAGTCGTAGCCCAGGCCCACGGTGAAGGGCTTGGGCTGCAGGGCGGCCAGGGTGCGGTCGTAGAAGCCGCCGCCATAACCCAGCCGGTAGCCGCCCGGGCCATGACCCACGCAGGGCACGAAGATGAGCGTGGGCACCACCACCTCGGTGTCCTTGGGCTTGGGAATGCCGTAGGCGTCTTCCTCCATGGGGCAGCCGGGGTACCAGGTGTGGAAGGTCAGCGTCTTGTCCACCTTGTTCACCACCGGCAGGCCGATGCGGCGCTGGCGGGCGGCGCTGGCCGCGTCCTCCTCCAGCCCGGCTTCCTGCCAGCGGAACAGCGCCGGCAGCGGATCGAACTCCCCCTTGATGGGCCAGTAGGCCCCGATCACCGTGTCGGGCCGGTGGATCAGCCACACACGCATCACGCGCTGCAGCAGGTCGTTGCGCCAGGCCCGGTCGGCCAGGTTCTGGCGCTTCTCCACCAGGGACTTGCGCCAGGCCATCTTGCGGGCAGCCACAGGGGAACTCTCTGGGGGTTTGGTATCCATAATCGGGGCGATGTCTTTCGTGATTCCATCGATCTCGGCCGGGGCGTGGCGCCGGCCCATTATGGCGGGGCTGCTGGCCGCCGCCCTGACCCCCTTCGGCGTGCTGGCCCAGGCCCCCGCAGCTGCCCCGGGCGACACCGCCCTGCTGGACATGCGCGACGCCTTCCGGCTGGGCCGCACCGCGCAGCTGGGCCAGTCGCTGCCCAAGGTCCAGGGCCATGTGCTGGAGCCGCTGGCGCGCTACTGGGAGATGCGCGCGCGGCTCGAATCGGCACCGGCGGCCGACATCCGCGCTGCGCTGGACGCCATGGCCGGCACCTACTGGGAAGACCGGCTGCGCAACGACTGGCTGCTGCTGCTCGGCCGGCAGCGCAACTGGGCCGATTTCGAGCTGGAGCGCCCGCGCTTTCGCATGAACGACGACCGCCAGGTGCGGTGCTACGGCCTCATGCTGGACGCTGTGGCCGGCCGTGTGGAGCCCGCCCAGGCCGCAGCCCGGGTGCAGGTGGAATGGCTGGCCCAGAAGGACCAGGACACCGGCTGCGCCACCGCCGCCGAAGCGCTGCTGCAGAGCGGGCATCTGGACGTGAAGGCGGTGTGGATGCGGGCCCGCCTGATGATGGAGACCGGCAAGACCCGGGCGGCCAGCCAGGCCGTGGCCCTGCTGAACCCGGAATGGGCAGCGCGGCTGGACACCATTGCCGCCGAGCCGCAGCGCTACCTCGACGGCAAGCTCACCGCGTTCCGCACCTTCACCAAGGAACTGGTCACGCTGGCCATCATCCGGCTGGCCAGCAACGACCCGGCCGCTGCGGCCGCCGAGGTGGACCACCTGCGCTGGCGCACCCAGCTCACCCGTGACGAGCGCGACTGGCTCTGGGGCGTGATCGGCAAGCGCGCCGCGCAGAAGTTCATGCCGCAGGCGGTGGACTACTTTGCCCGCGGCAGCGAACGCGGCATGGCCGACGACCACCTGGCCTGGAAGGTGCGGGCCGGTCTGCGCGCCGGACGCTGGAGCATGGTGCGCGAAGCGGTGGACGCCATGGGGCCGGCCCAGCAGTCCGACCCGGCCTGGGTGTACTGGAAGGCGCGTGCCCTGCTGGCCCAGGCCGGCCTGGAATCGGCCGCCGGCGTGCCGGATGCCAGCGCCCCGGCCGTGCCGCCCGGCACCGCCGTGGTGGGCGCCTCGCCCGCGCCCGAGGTGCTGCAGGCCCGGCAGCTGCTGGCCGGCATCGCCTCGCCCCACGGCTTTTACGAGCAGCTGGCGCTGGAGGCACTGGGCCTGAAGGTCAGCCTGCCGCCCCCGCCACCCCCGCCCACGGCGGCCGAGCTGAGCGACATCACCCGCGACCCCGGCATCCGCCGCGCCCTGGCCGCCTACCGGCTGGGCCTGCGCAGCGAAGCCAACCGTGAATGGAACTACAGCATCGCCCTGCACACGCCGGGCGGCATGACCGAGCGCGAACTGCTGGCCGCTGCCACGCTGGCCTGCCGCGAACAGCTGTGGGACCGCTGCATCCACACCAGCCTGCGCAACCGCTCGCAGATCGACATGGCGCTGCGGTACCCCACGCCGTTCCGCGACGCGGTGCTGGGCCGCACCCGGGAGATCGGGCTGGAGCCGGGCTATGTGTACGGCCTCATCCGCCAGGAAAGCCGCTTCGTCACCGACGCCCGTTCCGGCGTGGGTGCCGCCGGCCTGATGCAGGTCATGCCCGCCACCGCCCGCTGGACCGCACGGCGCATCGGCCTGAGCGATTTCCGGCCGGCCCAGATCAACGAGCGCGACACCAACATCCAGATCGGCACCGCCTACCTCAAGTTCGCGCTGGACGACTTCGAAGGCTCCATGCCGCTGGCCGCCGCGGCCTACAACGCCGGCCCCGGCCGGGCACGCGCCTGGCGCGAAGGCCCGGTGCTGCCGGGCGAGGTGTGGGCCGAGACCATCCCCTTCGAAGAGACCCGCGACTACGTCAAGCGGGTGCTGTCCAACACCACGCTGTACGCCGCGCTGCTCAGCGGCCAGCCGCAGTCGCTGCGGCAGCGGCTGGGCACCGTGGGGCCACGCAGTACGTCGGCTCCCCCGCCCAATACCGACCTCCCCTGAAGCTTGTCTGCCATGAAAAAAGTCCTGATCACCGGGGGCACCGGCTTTGTCGGTCGCCACGTCTGCGAAAAACTGCACCGCCTGGGCTGGCACATCACCGTGCCCACGCGCCGCATGGCCAAGGCGGCGGCGGTGCAGCACCTGCCCCGTGTCACCGTGCTGGAAGCCGACATCCACCAGCCCGGCGCGCTGGAGCGCCTGCTGCCGGGCCACGACGCGGTGGTGCACCTGGTGGCCATCCTGCATGGCAGCGAAGCGGCCTTCGAACAGGCCCATGTGGCCCTGCCGCGCCAGCTGGCGGCGGCCATGAAGACCGCCGGTGTGCAGCGCCTGGTGCACGTGAGTGCCCTGGGCGTGTCGGCGGAGGGCCCCTCGCTGTACCAGCGCAGCAAGGCGCGGGGCGAGGCCCTGCTGCGCGAGTCCGGCCTGGACCTGACCATCCTGCGCCCGAGCGTGATCTACGGCCAGGGCGACCGCTTCCTCAACCTGTTCGCGCAGATGCAGTCGGTGCTGCCCTTCGTGCCGCTGGCCAGTGCCGGCGCCCGCTTCCAGCCGGTCTGGGTGGAAGACGTGGCCGAAGCGGTGGCCGCCTCGCTGGACCCGGCCCGGCATGGCCGCGACAGCATCGGCCAGACCTACGACGCCGCAGGGCCCGACGTGCTGACACTGGCCCAGCTGGTGCAGCTGGCCGGCCGCCTGGGCAGCCGGCAGCGCCCGGTGATTCCGCTGCCGGGCTTCGTGGCGCAGGTCCAGGCCCGGCTGATGGAGCTGGCGCCCGGCGAGCCGCTGATGAGCCGCGACAACCTGGCCGCCATGACGGTGGACAACGTGGCCGACGGCCGCCTGCCCGGCCTGCCGGCGCTGGGCATCACGCCGGCCGCCATCGAAGCGGTGGCGCCGCGCTACCTGGGCCACCGGGGTGGCCGGGACGCCCTGCTCGACTACCGTCGGCAGCCACCCCGCTGACGTGGCGGTCGCGTGGGGCCATACCCCACTCGGAACCCTGCCGCCAGTCGCCTGATTAATCACTTCGGGTTACATGGATCGATTTTTTGGCACACTCCCCTCGGGTATTGAATGAATACCTTTTACCTAAAGGGCAATGACCATGTCGCTTCCATCCACCAAATCCGGCATCCCCAACCTCACCGAAGCCCAACGCGACGTCATCAACCGGCTCAAGCGCATCGACGGCCAGGTCGGTGGCCTCATCCAGATGATCCTGGAAGGCCGCAACTGCGAAGAGGTGGCCCAGCAGATGGCCGCGGTGCGCAAGGCCATGGACAAGGCCTTCTACCGCATGATGGCCTGCGACATGCTCGAAGCCATTGCCAGCACGGTGGCCGAGTCCTCGGCGGTGCGGGACGTCGAACGCTCCACCCGCATCCTCGAAAAATACGCCTGAGCCTCCCCGGTCCGGCGGACGCCTAACATCGGGGCCTCACACCGGGGTGGTGTGGAAGGATCCCCGTCATGGCGCTGCAGCTCTACATCGGCAACAAGAACTACTCCTCCTGGTCCATGCGGCCCTGGGTGATGCTCCGGCAGGCGGGCATCCCCTTCGAGGAGGTCATGGTCCGCTTCGATTCCTTCGAAGCCGGATCCGGCTTCAAGCAGAAGCTCAAGGCGATCAGCCCGGTCGGCAAGGTGCCGGTGCTGGTCGACGACGGCTTTGCGGTCTGGGACACGCTGGCGATTGCGGAATACGCGGCCGAACGCTTCCCCGACCGCCAGCTCTGGCCGGCCGATGCCCGTGCCCGCGCGCGGGCCCGCAGCGTCTGCGCCGAGATGCACAGCGGCTTCTCGGCCCTGCGCAGCGCCTGCCCCATGAACATCGAAGCCCACCTGCCCGACGTGGGTCGCCTGATCTGGCGCGACCGGCCGGGCGTGCGCGCCGACCTGGCCCGGCTGTGCGGCCTGTGGGGTGAGCTTCTGGCAGCGCAGCCGGCAGGCTCGCTGCTGTTCGGCCACTTCACCATCGCCGACGCCTACTTCGCACCGGTCTGCATGCGCATCCGCACCTACGGCCTGCCGGTGCCGGCCGACATCCAGTCCTATGTGGACCGGGTGGCGGCGCTGCCCGGGGTCAAGGCCTGGATCGACGATGCCCTGGCCGAGGGCGACTTCCTGGACTTCGAAGAGCCCTACCGTCTGGGCCGCGGCTGATCGATCGACCCCATGCAGATCTACCTGGTCGGCGGTGCGGTGCGCGATGCGCTCATGGCGCGTTCGGCGGGTGCGGTCTCGCACAGCGACCGCGACTGGGTGGTGGTGGGCGCCACACCCCAGGCCATGAACGATGCCGGCTTCCTGCCGGTGGGGCGCGACTTCCCGGTCTTCCTGCACCCGCAGACCCGGGAGGAATACGCCCTGGCCCGCACCGAACGCAAGACCGCGCCGGGCTACCACGGCTTCGCCTTCCACGCCGATCCGGGGGTCACGCTGGAAGACGATCTGGCCCGGCGAGACCTCACCATCAATGCCATGGCGGTGCCGCAGGACCACGCCGATGCACCGGCACAAGGGCCGCTGATCGACCCCTACGGCGGCGCACGCGACCTGCAGGACCGCGTGCTGCGTCACGTGACCGCCGCCTTTGCCGAAGACCCGGTGCGCATCCTGCGCCTGGCCCGCTTTGCGGCCCGTTTCCCCGACTTTTCGGTGGCGCCCGAAACCCTCGAGCTGATGCGGCAGATGGTGACCGACGGTGAAGTGGACCACCTGGTGCCCGAGCGGGTGTGGCAGGAGATCGCCCGGGGTCTGATGGAGCAGCGCCCCAGCCGCATGCTGACCGTGCTGCGCGATTGCGGCGCCCTGGCGCGGCTGCTGCCCGAGGTGGACCGGCTGTGGGGCGTGCCGCAACGGGCCGAGCACCATCCCGAAGTGGACACCGGCGTGCACCTGATGATGGTGCTGGACATGGCCGCACGCCTGCAGGCGCCGCTGCCGGTGCGCTATGCCTGCCTGGGGCACGACCTGGGCAAAGGCACCACGCCACCGGCCGAATGGCCGCGCCACATCGGCCACGAAGCCCGCAGCGCACGGCTGCTCAAGGATGTGGGGCAACGCCTGCGGGTGCCGCTGGCCTGCCAGGAGCTGGCCGACGTGGTGGCCCGGGAGCACGGGCATATCCATGGCAGCGGCGGCCTGTCGCCCGCGGCCACCTTGCGGCTGCTGGAGCGCTGCGACGCCATCCGCAAGCCCGAGCGTTTTGCACAGGCCCTGCTGGCCTGCGAATGCGATGCCCGTGGCCGGCTCGGACACGAAGAACGGGACTACCCGCAGGCGCAACGTCTGGCGGCCGCCCTGAAGGCCGTGCTGGCGGTGGACACCTCGGTGGTGGCGGCTGCCGCCATGGCCGACGGACTCAGCGGACCGCGCATAGGCGAGCGGATCCATCAGGCACGCGTGGACGCCTTGCAGGCGCTGTGAGAGCATGAGCGGCTCGATCAGGAGGCCGCATGCCGCAACGCAATCTGCTCAACCACCCGCTGGCCGACGGCATCCGGCGCCTGGGTTTTCGCAAGTGGTACGAGCGTGAGCTGCTGTCCAGCCACGCGCACATGACGCTGGCCATCCTGGCGGCGGTGGCCATGCTGGCCAGCTTCGAGGCCTTCCAGGGCGGCAGCCTGGCCGACAAGCTGATGGATGTGGTGTTCGTGGTGGTGAGCGGCGCCATTGCGCTGTGGGCGCTGCGCCGCTACATCTTCTTGCTGATGCATGCCGAGGAAGTGGCCAACCAGGCCAACTGCACCAACTGCCAGGCCTACGGACAGCTGCGCCTGCAGGACGATCCCGGTCACCATCGGCCAGGCATGGTGCCGGTGTGCTGCAAGCGCTGCGGTTTTCGCTGGACCTTGCAGGACGACTGAACCGGTCAGATCAGATAACCCACCAGGCTGGCGATGAAGCTCAGCAGCACGGTGGAGGCGAACGGCAGGAACCAGTCGCGGCCGAAGGCGCGGAAGCGCAGATCGCCCGGCAACCGGCCCAGACCCATCTTCTGCAGCAGCGGCGTGGCCCAGCTGATCAGCAGCAGGGCCAGGAAGATGACGATCATCCAGCGGATCATGGCCGGTCCTCAGAGTCGGTGGGTGCGGTCGCCGGAGGCAAAGCCCAGCGGCACCCAGCCCTCGGCCGACGCCGCCGGCGCCAGCGCAATCACCTTGAACAGCTCGCCCATCTCGTGTTCGAGCACCAGCTTCTGCATGAGCGCGTTCTCGCGCACGCCGGCATCGCGGGCCAGGTCCAGCAGGCCGGCGTTCAGCAGAAAGCGGCCCTGGCTGGTGTAGCCCAGCACCGACAGGCCGGCGTCCTGCGCCGCCAGCGCAATGCCGGTGAAATTGACGTGCGCGGTGATGTCTTTCTGCCCCGGATCGGCCAGGGGGTCGCTGTCGCTGCGGTGGGCCCGGTGGCACACCAGCGTGCCCATGTGGCGCTGCGGGTGGTAGTACTCGGCCTCGGGGAAGCCGTAGTCGAAGAGGAAGGCGGCGCCCCGCCTCAGCCGGTCGCCCAGGGTGCGCACGAAGGCTTCGGCCTGGGGGTGGATTTCGGTCAGGACATCGTGCGGGCCGTCGATGGCCAGTGGCGGGCGGGCGTCGGTGGCGCGGTCGGACCAGGCGAGCTGGCCGTCGGCATCCAGCACCACGCCGCGCTCGTGCCACACACCGCCCAGGCGGTGCAGCAGCCGCACCGGCATGGCGTCCAGCACCTCGTTGCCCACCACCACGCCCTCGATGGTGCCGGGCAGTTCCGACACCCAGCGCACCCGGTGGGCATGGGCCGACAGCGTGGCGGCCTGCCGTTCACGCAGGCTGCCGGAGAGGTCGACGATGGTGTAGCGGCTGGGTGCGCAGCCCAGCGCATCCAGGGCGTCCAGCAGCTGCAGCGCCAGCGCACCGGAGCCGGCGCCGAACTCCCACACCGCGTCGGTGCCGGTGGCCTGCAGGGCCTGCTGCACCTGGCGGGCCAGGGTGTGACCGAACAAGGGGGTGAGTTCGGGCGCGGTGACGAAGTCGCTGCCGGACTGCGGCAGGTGGCCGAACTTGGGCGCGGTGTTGGCGTAGTAGCCCAGCCCGGGCTCGTACAACGCGATGGCCATGTAGCGGTCGAAGGGCAGCCAGCCGCCGGCCTCGCCGATGGCCTGGCGCAGGCGCGCCAGAAGGGCGGTCGTTACACTGGAGGGTTCGTTCACGGCAGCGGGTGGCACCCGCCGATTGTCCCCCATGAATCCCCCTACTCCCGGATCCGCGCACCCCGGCGCGGTCCTGATCACCGGCGGTTCGCTGCGCCTGGGCGCCGAGCTGGTGCACGCCTTCGCGCGGGCCGGGTGGCAGGTGTGGTGCCACTACAGCCGCTCGGCCGAAGCGGCGTCGGCCCTGGCGGCCGAGCTGCGGCAGACCGGTGCCCGCATCGACACGGTGCGCGCCGACCTGGCCGACAGCGCGCAGGTGGAAGCCATGATGGCCCACATCGAACAGCACGGTGGCCCGCTGCGGGCGGTGGTGAACAACGCGTCCACCTTCGAGCCAGACACCGGGATCGACTTCGACCCCGCCATGGCGCGGCTGCAGCTGGAAGTGAACCTGATCGCCCCGCTGCTGCTCGGCCGCGAGCTGGCCCGCATGCAGCAACGCCACGGCCTGCCCGACGCCTGTGTGCTGCATGTGCTGGACCAGAAGGTGCACAACCTCAACCGCGACTACTTCTCGTACACCGTGTCCAAGCTGGCGCTGGAGCGCTCGGTGGCGCTGCAGGCCCAGGCCCTGGCGCCGGGCGTGCGGGTGAACGCGGTGGCCCCGGGCCTGATGTACCTGAGCGGTCCGCAGCAGCCCGAGAACTTCGAACGCGCCAGCCGCGTCAACCTGTTGCGTCGCCCGACCGATCCGGCCCAGGTGGCGCAGACCTGCGTGTTCCTGGCCAGCCACACCGGCATCACCGGCACCACGGTCAATGTGGACAGTGGCCAGCACCTGGTGCCGCTGGAGCGCGACGTGATGTTCGTGGTGGAAGAACTCATGCAGGAGAAGCCCCTTGACCGCTGACCTCAATGCCCTGCTGCTGAACTGCCGCAAGCTGTTCCTGCGCCGCCACGAGGTGATGGTGCAGATCGGCATCCACGACTTCGAGAAGACCGCGCCGCAGCGCCTGTGGATCGACGTCGAGCTGTATGTGCCGCTGGCGCAGTCCACGCCCAAGGGCGACCGCATCGACGAGGTGGTGGACTACGACTTCGTCCGCGAGGTGGTGGCTCAGCGCATCGCCCGTGGCCATATCGGCCTGCAGGAAACCCTGGTGGACGAGCTGGTGGACCGGCTGCTGCAGAACCCGGGTGTGGCGGCCGTGCGCCTGTCCACCTGCAAGCCCGACGTCTACCCCGACTGCGAGGCGGTGGGGGTGGAGGTGTTCCGGTTGCGCCCGCAGGAGGCAGCATGAACCACACCCACGCCGGCACCCAGATCCTCACGCTCACCGGGCTGCGCTTCAACGCCAACCTGGGCATCCTCGACCACGAGAAAGTCAGCCCGCAGCCCATCCAGGTGGACGCCGAGCTCAACCAGGGCACCCAGCCCCTGCTGCCGCACGACGACGACATCACCCATGTGCTGGACTACCGCAAGGTGCGCCAGATCATCATCGACGAGTGCACCGCCGAGCATGTGAACCTGCTCGAGAGCCTGATCGGCAAGCTGGCGCGGCGGCTGATGCAGCTGCCCGGCGTGATCGGCGTGCGCGTGAAGATCGCCAAGCTCGAGATCTTCGACGACTGCGAAGTGGCCATCCGCATGGAAAGCGGACAGTGGTGAACCCAGGACGGGCCCGACGGATGGAATCAAGCAAGTTTAGGCAAGTTATTAAAATTCAATAACTTCTAAAACATCGCTTGATATGAACCCCGTCTCCAACCCCTTCGCCCCGGGCGCCGGCGCACCTCCCCCGGAACTGGCCGGGCGCGACCTGCTGCGCGAGAACCTGCGGGTGGCGCTGGAGCGGTCCCGGTTGGGGCGCCCGGCGCGCAGCGCCATCCTGATCGGCCTGCGGGGCGTGGGCAAGACGGTACTGCTCGACCGGGTGCGCGACGACGCCGAGGCCTCCGGCATCCACACCATCCGGCTGGAAGCCCCCGAGGGGCGTTCACTCCCGGCCATGCTGGCACCACAGCTGCGGCAAGCCCTGCTGCGATTGAGCCAGACGGAAGCAGCCAAGGCCTATGCCGTGCGTGGTCTGCGGGCACTGGCCGGCTTCGTGGGCAAGCTCAAGCTCACCTACAACGACATCGAAGTCGGCCTGGATTACGAGCCCGAACCGGGTCTGGCCGACAACGGCGACCTGGAACATGACCTGCAGGCCCTGATGGAGCAGGCGGGCCTGGCCGCCAAGGCCGGTGGCACGGCCCTGGCCCTGTTCATCGACGAGCTGCAGTACGTCGGGGAGCCTGAACTGGCCGCCCTCATCACGGCACTGCACCGCATCTCGCAGCGCCAGCTGCCCGTGGTGCTGGTGGGCGCCGGGCTGCCGCAGCTGCGCGGCCAGATGGGCAATGCCAAGTCGTATGCGGAACGCCTTTTCGACTTCCCCGAGATCGGCGCCCTGCCACCTGAGGCGGCCCGGCAGGCCATCGAGAAGCCGCTGTTGGGCGAAGGGGTGCGCATCACGGCGCAGGCGCTGGACGAAATCCTGGAGCGCAGCCAGGGCTACGCCTACTTCCTGCAGACCTGGGGCAGCGAAGCCTGGCTGGCGGCCGATGGCAGCCCCATCGAGGCCGCCGACCTGCACAAGGCCAGTGCCAGCGCCATGGCCTCGCTGGACCACAGCTTCTTTCGGGTGCGCTTCGAACGGTGCACCCCAAAAGAGCGCCGCTACCTGCGGGCCATGGCCGAGCTGGGCGCCGGGCCGCACCGGTCGGGCGACATCGCGGCATGCCTGGGCGAAAAGGTGTCGTCGCTGGCGCCCACCCGGGCCACCCTGATCGCCAAAGGCATGGTGTGGAGCCCCACCCACGGCGACACCGCCTTCACCGTGCCGATGTTCGATGGCTTCATGAAGCGCATCCTGCCCGGCGAAGAATGGCGCCAGCCCTGACCCACCGCATGCGCACCTCAAGGACCCTGCCATGAACGAATCCCTGGAAAACCACAAGCTCGAAAAGCGCCTGTGCCGCGAGGTCGGCCGCGCCATCACCGACTACAACATGATCGGCGAGGGCGACCGCGTGATGGTCTGCCTCTCGGGTGGCAAGGACAGCTACGGCATGCTCGACATCCTGCTCAAGCTGCAGCAGCGCGCGCCGGTCAGCTTCGAGCTGATCGCGGTCAACCTCGACCAGAAGCAGCCCGGCTTTCCCGAGCACGTGCTGCCCGAGTACCTGTCGAAGCTGGGTGTGAAGTTCCACATCGAGAACCAGGACACCTACTCCATCGTCAAGCGCGTGATCCCCGAAGGCAAGACGCTGTGCAGCCTGTGCAGCCGCCTGCGCCGGGGCATCCTGTACCGGGTGGCCGACGAGCTGGGCTGCAACCGCATCGCCCTGGGCCACCACCGCGACGACATCCTGCAGACGCTGCTGCTCAACATGTTCTTCGGCGCCAAGCTCAAGGGCATGCCGCCCAAGCTGGTGAGCGACGACGGTCGCCATGTGGTGATCCGGCCCATGGCCTACGTGGCCGAGAAGGACCTGATCCGCTGGGCCGAGATCCGGCAGTTCCCCATCATTCCCTGCACCCTGTGCGGCAGCCAGGAAAACCTGCAGCGCAAGCAGGTGGGCAATCTGCTGCGCGAGTGGGACGCGCGCTTCCCGGGTCGGCTGGAGAACATGTTCAACTCGCTGCAGAACGTGGTGCCCAGCCACCTGATGGACCGGCAGCTGTTCCCGTTCGGCACACTCGAAGCCACCGGCGTGCCCGATCCCGACGGCGACAAGGCCTTCGACACCGAGATGCCCACACCCGCCATCGATCCCGGGAACCCGGCCCCGGCCCGGCCGGTCATACCGATCGCTGCCGACTGAGCCCTTGCTGCCATGACCCTCTGCTTCACCGCCTCCGGACTGCGCCGACTCGGCGCTGCGGCCCTGCTGGGCGGCTCGCTGCTGTTGAGCGGCTGCGCCAGCGTGATGCTGGTGGACAACGAGGTGCAGAGCCATCCGCGCTGGAGCGAGCGGGGCAACGGCATCCCCCAGGCACCCCAGGTGTTCCGCTTCGAACGCACGCCCTCGCAGGAAGGCGGTCGTGCCGGTGCCAGCCAGGACATGCTGGAGCGGCTGACCGCCCAGTCGCTGGCGCGGGCGGGCTGGACGCCGTCGGCCGGCAACGTGCGGGCGCCCTGGTCGGTGGAGGTCAATGCCCTGGTGGTGCAGCTGCCGCGGGCACCCTGGGAGAGCCCCTACGACGGCTTTTACAGCCCGTTCGGGCCGCGCTGGGGCCACCCCTACGGCCCCGGCTTTTACGGCCCCGGCTTCTACGGACCGGTGTTTCCCCGGCTGGAGTCGCCCTACTACCAGCGCCGGGTGACGGTGCTGGTGCGCAATGCCGCCAACGGGCAGGTGGTGTATGAGACCAGCGCGGCCCACGACGGGCGCTGGAACGGCACCGAGTCGCTCTGGCAGGCCATGCTGGACGCGGCCCTCCAGGGATTCCCGAGCGCCCCCGAAGGCCGGCGCCGGGTCGACATCGAAGTGCCCCGCTGAGCCTCCAGTGCGGCGTGCAGCCGCTACAGTTCGGCCACCGGTGCCGACAGGGTGCCGAGGAGACCCCCTTTGGAAGCCACCCGCATCCTGGCCGTGCGCCACGGAGAGACCGCCTGGAACCGCATCACCCGCATCCAGGGTCACACCGACATCGAACTCAATGAACACGGCCGCTGGCAGGCCGAACGCCTGGCCGAGGCCCTGCGCGACGAGCCGCTCGCGGCCGTCTATGCCAGCGACCTGAAACGCGCCCGCGAAACCGCCGAGGCCGTGGCCCACCGGCGCGACATGCCGGTGCACATCCACATGGGCCTGCGGGAACGCGGTTTTGGCCGCTTTGAAGGCCACACCTGGGACGAGCTGGAGCTGCGCTTCCCGGCCGAAACGCTGGCCTGGCGCAAACGCATGCCCGACTTCGCCCCGCCCGGTGGCGAGACCCTGCTGCAGCTGCGCGAACGGGTGCTGGCCGCCGTGGACGATCTGGCCGCCCGCCACCCGGGCGAACAGGTGCTGATGGTGGTGCACGGTGGCGTTCTGGACGTGCTGTACCGCGCCGCCACCCGGCTCGACATCCAGGCGCCGCGCAGCTGGGCCCTGCCCAACACCGCCGTCAACCGGCTGCTGTGGTCGCCCGAGGGCCTGGGGCTGGTGGGCTGGGCCGATGTGCGCCACCTGCAGACCGACAGCCTGGACGAGCAGCATGTCTGAATCCGCCCGCGACCTGCGGCTGCAGCGTGCGCAGGCCCTGGTGGGCGGCAGTGTGGCCGACATCGACACGCCGGCCCTGGTGATCGACCTGGACGCCATGGAGCGCAACCTGCAGCGCATGGCCGCCTTCGCGGCCGAACGCGGCCTGCGGCTGCGGCCCCACGCCAAGATGCACAAGTGCGCCGAACTCGCCCGGCTGCAGATGGCCCACGGTGCGGTGGGCGTGTGCGTGCAGAAGATCGACGAAGCCCTGGCCCTGGCGGCCGGCGGCGTGAACGACCTCTACATCAGCAACCAGGTGATCGACCGCGCCAAGCTGCAGCGGCTGGCCCAGGCCGTGGCCACGCGGCCGGCAGTGCGCTGGGCCATCGCGGTGGACAGCACCGAAGGCATCGAGCGCCTGGCTGCCGCGCTGGCGGTGGCGGGTGTGCAGACGCCGGGTGCCCTGGATGTGTTCGTGGAGATCGATGCCGGCCAGAACCGCTGCGGCGTGGCTCCTGGCGACGCTGCCGCCGCGCTGGCCGCCCAGGTGCAGTCGCATGCGGTGCTGCGCTTTGCCGGCCTGCAGGCGTACCACGGGAAGGCACAACACCTGCGCGACCCCGCCGAACGCAGCGCTGCGATTGCCCATGCGGCACAGGCGGTGCAGACCACGCGCGAGGCCCTGGCACGCCAAGGCATCGCGGTGCCCCTGGTCACGGGTGCCGGCAGCGGCAGCTTCCTGCTGGAAGCCGACAGCCGCCAGTGGGGCGAGATACAGCCCGGCTCCTACCTGTTCATGGACGCCGACTACGCGGCCAACCAGCCGCTGCCGGGCGCGCCGGTGTTCGAGCACGCGCTCTTCATCCGGTCGCAGGTGATGAGCCGCAGCGCCGACCGCGCCGTGGTGGATGCCGGCCACAAGAGCCATGCCATCGACAGCGGCCTGCCCCGGGTGGCACACCCGGCCGGGCTGGACTTTGCCAACGGCGGCGACGAACACGGCATCCTGCGGCCGGTGCAGCCCGGCGGCGCCCTGCCCGGTCTGGGCGAGACGGTCTGGCTCATCCCCGGGCATTGCGACCCCACGGTGAACCTGCACGATGTGATGCTGGGTGTGCGCGGCGGCCTGCACCGAGGCCATGTGGAGCGGGTGCTGGCGGTGGATGCGCGGGGCGCCCTGGGCTGATGCCGGCTCAGGGTCCGTAGACCCTGGCGTCCAGCCCGAGGGCGCGGATCTGCCGCGCCGCCGCATCGGCGGCTGCACGGTCGTCCAGCGGACCGACCCGCACCCGTGTCAGCGTCCCGCGTGAGGACTCCACCGGGTCCACCAGTACCGGCAGGCCCGCGTCGCGCAGGCGGGCTTCGGCCCGCCGGGCATTGGCCGGATCGGCAAACATGCCGACCGCCACCCCGTGGCCGTGCACCCGGACCCGGATGGCATCGCCCGCCTCCGGCTTCGCCGGCTCGGCATTCACAGGCTCGGCCTTGACGGGTTCGGCCTTGACCGGATCAGGCTCAGGAACGGCCGCTGGCGGTGCCGTGACGGCGGGCGGGGCGACCACGGCCGCCGGGGCAGGCTCCGCCACCACGGGTGCGGACACCACCGGCGCCACCGGCGGCATCGGCCGGCCCCGGCTCTGCTGCCACCACCACCCGGCAGCGGCCGAGCCCAGCACCAGGTACAGGAACACCAGCAGACCCAGCAGCCCCGGACCGCTGGCCTGGGCCGCCAGCTGCTCGCGGGCCTGCTGCACCGTGGCGGCCTGACGCACCGCTTCGGTCATGCGGCGCCGCAGCTCGCCATGCAGCAGCACGTTGGCGTAAAAGCCCGGCAGCAGCCAAAACACCGCCACCAGCCCGAGCGCGGCCGACCAGCGCAGTTCGGCCGACCAGGCGGTCCAGGGGCCGACCTCGAACCACAGGGCCGCACCCAACGCCAGCAGCAACACCGCATACGAAAAGGCTGCGCCCCACAACCGGCGGTAGATCAGCCAGCCCAGGGTGAAGCAGGCCGCCATGGTGTTCCACGCCGGCCCGGGCAGACCGACCTCGTCGAAGCGGCCGAACACCCTGAGGTAATACGGCGCCCCCACCGGCCCCAGTGCAGCGCGGTACAGCGCCGTGGTGGCGTTGTCCTGCGGAGGCAAGGTGGCCGGGCGCGACGACATGGCAACCGTGGTTCAGGTCTCGGGCGGAAACAGCCCGCCTTCGGTGCGCGGCGGGCTCACGCCCAGATGCCGGTAGGCCGCCAGGGTGGCGGTACGTCCGCGCGGGGTGCGCTGCAGGTAGCCCTGCTGGATGAGGTAGGGCTCGATCACGTCCTCGATGGTGTCGCGCTCCTCGCCGATGCTGGCCGCGATGTTGTCCAGCCCCACCGGGCCGCCATCGAAGCGGTGGATGACCGCCTCCAGCAGCTTGCGGTCCATCAGGTCGAAGCCCTGCGGATCGACATCCAGCATGGACAGCGCCCGTTGCGCGATGTCGTGGGTGATGGTGCCGCTGCCCTTGACGTCGGCGTAGTCGCGCACCCGGCGCAGCAGCCGGTTGGCGATGCGGGGCGTGCCGCGCGAACGGCGGGCGATCTCGAAGCCGCCGGCCTCGTCCATGGGTGCGTTCAGCAGCCGGGCGCTGCGCTGCACGATGCGCGAGAGCTCGTCGGGTGTGTAGAACTCCAGCCGCGCCACGATGCCGAAACGGTCGCGCAGCGGGTTGGTCAGCATGCCGGCGCGGGTGGTGGCGCCCACCAGGGTGAAGGGCTGCAGGTCGAGCTTGATGCTGCGCGCGGCCGGGCCCTCGCCGATCATGATGTCGATCTGGTAGTCCTCCAGCGCGGGGTAGAGGATCTCCTCCACCACCGGGCTCAGGCGGTGGATCTCGTCGATGAACAGCACATCGTTGGGCTCCAGGTTGGTCAGCAGCGCGGCCAGGTCGCGCGGCTTTTCCAGCACCGGCCCGCTGGTCTGGCGCAGGTTCACCCCCAGCTCCTGGGCAATGATGTGCGAGAGCGTGGTCTTGCCCAGCCCCGGCGGGCCGAACAGCAGCACGTGGTCGAGTGCCTCGCTGCGCTTGCGCGCGGCACCGATGAAGATCTCCAGCTGCTCGCGCACCTTCTGCTGGCCCACGTATTCGTCCAGCAGCTTGGGGCGCAGGGCGCGCTCGATGGCCTCTTCCTTGGGCGAGGCCGGGGTGGCCGACACCACCCGGGGCGCCGGGGCAAAGTCGTCGGTCTGGATGCTCATGCTCAGCGGGCCAGCGCCTTGAGCGCCAGCTTGATGCCGTCAGCCACGCC
Organism: Hydrogenophaga sp. R2; assembly: GCF_049843595.1. Taxonomy (NCBI): domain Bacteria; kingdom Pseudomonadati; phylum Pseudomonadota; class Betaproteobacteria; order Burkholderiales; family Comamonadaceae; genus Hydrogenophaga; species Hydrogenophaga sp. R2. The sequence continues at coordinate 130,818 of NZ_JBBHZN010000005.1, read as the reverse complement.
CACCCCGGCCGGCAGGGCCTTGAGCGCGGCAGTGGCGTCCTTCTCGTTGTAGCCCAGGGCCATGAGGGCCTGCTGGATGTCGGCGGCCGCGTCGCCCACGGCACTGGCGGCCCCCAGGGCCGGCAGGTCGGCGCCCAGCTTGCCCTTGAGTTCGAGCAGCAGGCGCTCGGCCGTCTTCTTGCCGATGCCGGGCACCTTGACGATGCGGCCGGCCTCCTGCGCGGTCACGGCCTGGGCCAGTTCGGTGACGCTCAGGCCCGAGAGCACCGACAGCGCCGTGCGCGGCCCCACGCCGCTGATGCGGATGAGCTGGCGGAAGGCTTCACGCTCGGACGCAGTGGCAAAGCCGTAGAGGATCTGGGCGTCCTCGCGCACCACGAAGTGGGTCAGCAGCGAGACGGTCTGGCCGGTGGCGGGCAGCTGGTAGAAGGTGCTCATGGGCACGTCCACTTCGTAGCCCACGCCATGGCAGTCCACCAGGATCTGGGGCGGGTTCTTCTCCAGCAGCTGGCCGGTCAACTTGCCTATCATCGGGGCTCCTGTTTTGCCCCGGAATTATCAGCTTGATTCTCAGACACACCTTCAGCCCGCCGGACAACGCCCGCATGGCCAACCTGTGCGGTCCGCTGGACGCGCACATCCGCTCCATCGAGGCGGCGCTGCAGGTCAAGGTGGCGCACCGCTTCGAGCAGTTCCGCATCGAAGGCCCCAAGGCCCGGGCCGAGCAGGCCATGGAAGCGCTGCAGGCGCTCTACGAGATGGCCCGCAAGCCCATACCGGCCGAGCAGGTGCAGCTCATGCTCAGCGGCGACACCGCGCTGGCCGAACCGGGTGACGGTGCCCTGGCCATGCAGACGCGGCGCGGCGAGATCAAGGGCCGCACGCCCAACCAGGCGCGCTACCTGGAGAACATGGCCACACACGACATCACCTTCGGCATCGGCCCGGCCGGCACCGGCAAGACCTACCTGGCCGTGGCCTGCGCCGTGGATGCCCTGGAGCGCAGCGCGGTGCAGCGCATCGTGCTGACCCGTCCGGCCGTGGAAGCCGGCGAAAAGCTGGGCTTCCTGCCCGGCGACCTGGGCCAGAAGGTCGACCCCTACCTGCGCCCGCTGTACGACGCGCTGTACGACCTGATGGGCCATGACAAGGTGCAGAAGGCCTTCGAGCGCCAGCAGATCGAGATCGCCCCGCTGGCCTTCATGCGCGGGCGCACGCTCAACCACGCCTTCGTCATCCTGGACGAAGCGCAGAACACCACGCCGGAACAGATGAAGATGTTCCTCACCCGCATCGGCTTCGGCAGCAAGGCGGTGGTCACCGGCGACGTGAGCCAGATCGACCTGCCGCGCACCCAGCTCAGCGGCCTGATCGACGCCGAACGCGTGCTCAAGCGGGTGCAGGGCGTGGCCTTCTCCCGCCTCTCCAGCGCCGACGTGGTGCGCCACCCGCTGGTGGCCCGCATCGTCGACGCCTACGACGCCCGCACGGCCGGCCCCGAGGACGCCCTGCCGGTTCGCCGCACCCGCCGCACCGCCGCCTGAAGGAGCCCCCATGACCGCCCTGTCCTGGCATGCCGGCCTGCTGGCCACCGTGCTGTCCCTCACCGCCCTGACCGGCTGCGCGCAGGCACCGGCCCTCAAGCCTGCGCCCGCAGACGCCGGGCTGCCGTCGCCGGCCCTGATCGAAGGCGATCGTTTCAGCAGCCGCACGGTGCGTTACCGCTGCAGCGGCGGTGCGCTGCTGGATGTGGTCTACCTCAACCTGCAGGACGGCCGATCGTTCGCCAGCCTGCACTTCGACGGCCGCACCACGCTGATGCAGAACCGGCCCGCTGCTTCGGGGGCGCGCTACATCGCCCTGGACGAACAGCACAGCCTGCGCTGGCACACCAAGGGCGACGAAGGCAGCCTGCGCTTCATGGAAGCCAGCGACACCGCCCGCGAACAGACCCTGCTGACCGATTGCCGGGCCCTGCCCGCCTACCGCTGATGGCCCTGCCCCAACTCTCTCTGTCGCTGCAGTTCAGCGACCTCGCCGACGCAGCCCCGCATCGCGCCGCGCTGCCCCGCCACAAGGTGGTGCGCTGCATCCGCCATGCGCTGGAGGCCGACGCCGAGATCACGGTGCGCATCGTCGATGCCGAAGAAGGCCAGGCCCTGAACCGCGACTACCGGGGCAAGGACTACGCCACCAACGTGCTGACCTTCGACTACGCCACCGAGCCCATGGTCATGGCCGACCTGGTGCTGTGTGCACCGGTGGTGGCGGCCGAGGCAAAGCAGCTGCGCAAGCCGCTGGCCGATCACTATGCCCACCTGCTGGTACACGGCACCCTGCATGCCCAGGGCTGGGACCACGAGACCAGCGAGGCCGACGCCGAGGCCATGGAAGCCCGCGAGGTCGAGATCCTGGCCGGGCTGGGCGTGAAGAACCCTTACCGCTGAGGTCGCTGCGGCCGGCTCAGGCCGTCATGCGCATGGGAATGGTGACCGGTCCGTCGTTGACCAGGTGCACCTGCATGTCCGCACCGAAACGGCCGGTCTGCACCACCGGGTGCGCGGCACGGGCCGCCGCCACGAACGCGTCGTAGAGCTCGCGGCCCAGGGCCGGCGGCGCTGCGCCCGTGAAACCGGGCCGGTTGCCGCCCCGGGTGTCGGCGGCCAGCGTGAACTGGCTCACCACCAGCAGGCCGCCCTGCACGTCCTGCAGGCTGCGGTTCATCTTGCCGGCCTCGTCGTTGAAGATGCGCAACTTCAGGATCTTGGCGAGCAGCTTCTCGCCCAAGGCCGGCGTGTCGTCCGGTTCGGCGCACACCAGCACCAGCAGGCCGTGGTCGATGCGCCCCACGGTTTCACCGGCGATGTCGACCCGGGCCTCGGCCACGCGTTGCAGCAGGGCAATCACACCAGGTCCTTGGGGTCGTCAAAGTGGGCTTCCACGTCGGTGGGCAGCAGCTGGATGGTGGCGCGCAGTCCCGGCACCGCCTGCATCAGCGTTCGCTCCAGCCGGTTGCGCAGCTCGGCCGCATGGCCCAGGGTGCATTCGGCCGGCACGTGCATGTGCAGGTCCACAAAGCTGCGCTGGGCCGACTTGCGGGTGCTCACATGGTCGAAGCGCATGGGCGCGTCCTGGGCATGCTCGGCGGCAAACGCCGCCAGGGTCCGGTCGATCAGGGCGCGGGTGTCGGCATCCAGGGCTTCGTCCATCAGGCCCTGGGCCGAACGCCACATCAGATGAAAACCTTCGCGCAGGATGTTCAGCGCCACACCGATGGCCACCAGCGCATCCAGCCACAGCCAGCCGCTCAGGTGCACCAGCACCAGGCCCACCACCACACCGGCCGAGGTCCAGACGTCCGACACCAGATGGCGGGCATCGGCCTCCAGCGCAATCGAACGGTGCTCCCGCGCGGCCCGGAACATCACCCAGGCCAGCAGCCCATTGAGGGCCGAACTGCCGATCGACAGCGCCAGGCCCCAGCCCAGCTGCTCGATGGGTTGCGGATCGAAGATGCGATGGCCTGCCGCCCAGATGATGCCGAGCGCCGCCGCGATGATGAGCACGCCCTCGAAGCCGGACGAGAAGTACTCGGCCTTGTGGTGGCCGTAAGGGTGGTCCTCGTCGGCCGGCCGGGTGGCGATGGTCACCATGACCAGCCCGAAGATGGCGCTGGCCAGATTGACCAGCGACTCCATGGCGTCGGACAGCAGGCCGACCGAGTCGGTGACGTACCAGGCCAGCGTCTTGAGGACGATGGTGACGATCGCCACCACCACCGACGCCATCAGCAGGCGTTTCGGGGTGAGCCAGGCGAGTGCCACCATGGCGTCAGCCCAGCGTGACGCGCGCGAACTTGCGTTTGCCGACCTGCACCACGTAGGTGCCGGCGTCGAGCTTGAGGCCCTTGTCGCTGATGACGGTGCCGTCGATGCGCACGCCGTTGCCGTCGATGAGGCGGTTGGCCTCGCTCGACGAGGGCGCCAGCCCGGCCGCTTTCAGCAGCGCAGCGATACCCATAGGCACACCCGACAGGCTCACCTCGGGAATCTCGTCCGGCACGCCGCCCTTGCTGCGGTTGATGAAATCCTGCTCGGCCGCGTCGGCGGCGGCAGCGCTGTGGAAGCGCGCGGTGATCTCCTTGGCCAGCATCACCTTGGCGTCCTTGGGGTTGCGCCCGCCCTCGACTTCCTTCTTGAGTGCCTCGATCTCGGCCATGGAGCGGAACGACAGCAGCGTGTACCAGCGCCACATCAGCGTGTCGGAGATCGACAGCACCTTGGCGAACATGGTGTTGGGGTCTTCGGTGATGCCGATGTAGTTGCCCTTGGACTTGGACATCTTGTCCACACCGTCCAGGCCTTCGAGCAGCGGCATGGTCAGGATGCACTGCGGCTCCTGGCCGTATTCGGCCTGCAGGTGGCGACCCATGAGCAGGTTGAACTTCTGGTCGGTGCCGCCCAGCTCCAGATCGGCCTTGAGCGCCACCGAGTCGTAGCCCTGCATCAGCGGGTAGAGGAACTCGTGCACGCTGATGGGTGTGCCGGCGGAAAAGCGCTGGTGGAAATCGTTGCGCTCCATCATGCGGGCCACGGTGTACTTGGCGGCCAGCTGGATCATGCCCATGGAGCCCAGCGGCAGGCTCCATTCGCTGTTGTAGCGGATCTCGGTGCGGGCCGGGTCCAGCACCAGGCTGGCCTGGCGGTAGTAGGTCTCGGCGTTGGCCTTGATCTGCTCCTGGGTCAGCGGCGGACGGGTGCTGTTGCGCCCCGACGGATCGCCGATGAGCGACGTGAAATCGCCGATCAGGAAGATGACCTGGTGCCCCAGGTTCTGCAGCTGGCGCATCTTGTTGAGCACCACGGTGTGGCCGATGTGGATGTCGGGCGCCGTGGGGTCCAGCCCCAGCTTGATGCGCAAAGCTTGTCCGGTGCGCTCGGCACGTGACAATTTCTGTACCCAGTCGGCCTGCGGGATCAGTTCTTCGCAGCCGCGCAGGGTGACGGCCAGGGCCTCCCGGACGCCATCGGTCATCTCGTGGCCGATGGGCGCCGTCGTTTGAGTACTTATGGTTTCAGGAGGTGTGGGGCTCATACGCGTTAGTTCCGATGTGCGTACCGGCTGGCTGGCTATACTGCCCGCGCGGACCGACGGATTCTAGTTGGCGTGCTTCTTGCACTCCCGGAAATCGCACCCGGCCACCCGTGCCGCCGTGAACTCTCGGGCCGCCCGCCACTCATGATGTTGCGCGCTGCTCCCCTGTCAGACCAGCCACAACCGGAAAACAGGTTTTGAAGTCTTCGTCCTACTCCCCATGGGCGGCCCAGGTGGCCTCCCTCCAGAACAGCATCGCCCGCCACCCCCGCCGCATCATGGCCGGCATCGGTGCGCTGCTGCTCGGCACCGGCGTCACCGCCTTCGGCATTGCACCGCTGGCCCCGGACGCCTCAGAGCTGCCGGTGCGCCAGGTGGTCGAGGCCCTCGACACCGGCACCGAAGGTGCCCGCATCGAGATCCTGCCCGCCGCCAGCACCCCCTGGGTGCTCTACCGCACCGACAGCACCCGCAGCGACGACACCCTGCAGAGCCTGCTGGCGCGGCTGGGCATCAACGATCCTGCGGCCGTGGCCCGGCTGCGCACCGACCCCCACATCCGTCAGATCGTCGGCCGCAGCGGCCGTCTGGTGCATGCCGAGGCCAACGAGCGCCAGGAACTGCAACGCCTGACCGCCCGCTGGGCGAACGCCGACGGCAAGACCTTCCAGCGGCTGGTGGTGGAAGCCACGCCGGAGGGTCTGAAGTCCCGGCTGGAGACCGGCACCCTGACCGCATCGGCCCGTCTGGGCAGCGGCACCATCCGCTCCTCGCTGTTTGCCGCCACCGACGCCGCCGGCATCCCCGACAGCGTGGCCATCCAGCTGGCCGAGATGTTCTCCAGCGACATCGATTTCCGCCGCGACCTGCGCCAGGGCGACCGCTTCACCGTGGTGTACGAGAGCCTGGAGGCCGACGGCGAGCCCATGACCGTGGGCCGCGTGCTGAGCGCCGAATTCATCAACGGCGGCCGCGCGTACGACGCCGTCTGGTTCGAAGCCCCGGGCCACAAGGGCGGCTACTACAACTTCGCCGGCGAGAGCGCCCGCCGCTTCTACCTGTCCTCGCCGCTGGAGTTCTCCCGTGTGAGCAGCGGCTACGGCATGCGCTTCCACCCGGTCACCGGTCAGCAGAAGGCCCACATGGGTGTGGACTACGCCGCTCCCACCGGCACCCCGGTTCGCACCGTGGGTGACGGCACCGTCCAGTTCGCCGGCGTGCAGCGCGGCTACGGCAACGTGATCGAGGTTCGCCACCGCAACAACCAGGTCACGGTCTATGCCCACCTGAGCCGCATCTTCGTGCGCCAGGGTCAGCGGGTGGATCAGGGCGAACGCATCGGCGCCGTGGGTTCCACCGGTGTGTCCACCGGCCCGCACCTGCACTTCGAGTTCCGCGACAACGGACAGCACCGCGATCCGCTGGTGATCGCCCGCCAGAGCGAAGCCATCCGCCTGCCGGCCGAACTGCGCCCTGCCTTCGAGGCCGTGGCCCAGCAGCAGCGCATCACCCTGGAAGCGGCCGCCGGCCTGCAGCAGGCCAACGCCCAGTGATGACGAGCCGCCCGACACGGCGGCGCCCCATGAAAAAAGGAGCCCTCGGGCTCCTTTTTTTGTGGGTCCGGACGGAACCGTCGATCAGACGCTGAAGCTCGAACCGCAGCCGCAGGTGGTGGTGGCGTTCGGGTTCTTGATGACGAACTGCGCGCCTTCGAGGTCTTCCTTGTAGTCGATCTCGGCGCCCACCAGGTACTGGTAGCTCATGGCGTCGATCAGCAGGGACACACCGTTCTTGGTCATGGTGGTGTCGTCTTCGTTGACCACCTCGTCGAAGGTGAAGCCGTACTGGAAGCCGGAGCAGCCACCACCCTGGACGAACACGCGCAGTTTGAGGTCGGGGTTGCCCTCTTCGGCCACCAGTTCGGCCACCTTGGCGGCGGCACTGTCGGTGAAGACCAGCGGGGCGGGCATCTCGGTCTGGATGTTCTCGGCAACGGCACTCATGGAGATCCTCTGTCAAACGGAGCCGGGCACGGTATGGCCGGCGATACGGAATACTAAATCAGATTGCTCGGGAAATCGCCTCACTGGCCATTTGCCGCCAACAGCAGTGTGGGCTTTTCGCGGTTTTCGCCGGACAAGGGCTTGAGCTGGCCGCTGATGGTGGCGCCCTGGTGCATCTCCAGCGCCTTGTAGGACACATCGCCCTCGATGCAGGCCTTGGGCTGCAGCTCCAGCAGGCCGTGGGCCACGACCGGCCCCTTCACATGTCCGTTGATGATGACGTGATCGGCCTCGATGCGGCCGGTGACCTCGGCCACCTCGCTGACCACCAGGATGCTCACCTTGCCCTCGGCCGCCTTGATGTGCCCCACCACGGCACCGTCGACCCGCAGGCCCTCGCTGAACGTGACGTCGCCTTCGATCCGGGTGCCGTTGGCGATCAGGCTCTTGATGGGGGGTGGGTTCTTCTTGCCGAACATGAGGACTCCTCTCGTGTGATGGGCCGGCGATGATGCCGTGCTATAGCGCGAAAGTCTGCGTGGAGCGAACGGTGGCTCCCTGCAGCACCCGGGCGGTCACCGACCGCACCGACACCTGGGGCGGCACCGGAATGATGCCTTCCTGGCGCAGGTAACGGCGAATCGACACCGGCTGGCGCACCGGGGCCGACAGGGTCCACGGCTGTCCGGCCAGGGTGCCGGTCAGGGTCACTTCCAGCGTGCCTTGGAAATCGGGCGCCTGCCGGCCGGGCTGTATGACCAGCACCTGCCAGCGCCACTGTCCGGCATCGGCGGGTTCGGCATGCAGGCCACGGATGTCGAGCGCCTGGCCGTTCTGCGCCGGCAGCAGGCGTTCGAAGAAACCGAGGTCGGCGCGCAGCGACTGGTTTTCCGCCTCCAGCGCGCGCAACTGCTGCTGCAGCTGCTGCTGGGCCACACGCTCGGTGGTGATCAGGCTGTCGGCGGCGCTGCTGACCGACCGCGCGGCGTCCAGGTCTTCCCGCAGGCGCACCACCTCGCGGCGCAGCTGCTGCAGCTCTTCCTGCGCGTGGCGGTCCAGACCGGCGATGTCCTTGCCGAACTCGAACGCCCACAGGGCCACGGCCGCCGAGAAGCCCAGGACCGTCGCTGCAGCCAGCCAGCGCAAGGGCCAGGGCATGCTGCTGCGCACCGACATGCGCGGTGTGCTGGCAGCGAGTCGACGGCGCAGGAGTCGCAGTCCCATGCAACGCTTTCCAACCTAGGTAAGAAAATGCAGGCCCGAAATGCAAAAACCGCCCCAAGTGCGACTTGCGGGCGGTTTTTGCGGGGACATGCCGATCAGCGCTTGCTGAACTGCTTGCGACGGCGTGCCGAACGCAGACCCACCTTTTTACGCTCGACCTCGCGGGCATCGCGGGTGACGTAACCGGCTTGCGACAGCTGCGGCTTGAGCGCTGCGTCGTAGTCGATCAGGGCGCGGGTGATGCCGTGGCGCACGGCGCCGGCCTGGCCGGATTCACCACCACCGTGCACGTTGACCTGCACGTCGAAGGTCTCGGCGTGGTTGGTCAGCAGCAGGGGCTGCTTGGCGATCATGATGGAGGTCTCGCGGCCGAAGTAGGCCTGGATGTCCTTGCCATTGATCGTGATCTTGCCGGTGCCTTTTTTCAGAAACACGCGGGCGACGCTGGATTTGCGACGGCCGGTGCCATTGTTCCATTCACCAATCATTCAAGGCTCCTTCAGATGTCCAGCACTTGCGGCTGTTGGGCGGTGTGCGGGTGCTCTGCACCGCCGTACACCTTGAGCTTCTTGATCATGGCGTAGCCCAGAGGACCCTTGGGCAGCATGCCCTTGACGGCCTTCTCGAGCGCGCGGCCGGGGTGCTTGGCCTGCATGTCGCGGAAGTTGGTGCCATAGATGCCGCCCGGGAAGCCCGAGTGGCGGTAGTACACCTTGTCCAGGGACTTGTTGCCCGTGACGCGGAGTTTGGCTGCGTTGATGATGACGATGTAGTCACCGGTATCGACGTGAGGCGTGTAGATGGCCTTGTGCTTGCCGCGCAGTCGGAGAGCCACTTCACTGGCAACTCGTCCGAGGACCTTGTCGGTCGCGTCAATCACAAACCACTCGTGCTTCACGTCAGCGGGTTTGGCGCTGAACGTTTTGGTCATGAGTCTTGCTCTGTTACGAGGGTTTGGCGGCTCTTTTCCACGGTCGGTGGTCCTCTGACGGGACCCTCTTAGGTGGGGTTGGAATGCTTCGCCGCGGAGCCAGCAGATCGCTGCGAAGCCCTCCATTGTACGAAATTGCGGCCAGCAAGGCAATTTGTGGCGCTACCATCGACCGATGTTCAGTTACCGCCACGCCTTCCACGCCGGCAACCATGCCGACGTGCTCAAACACGTCGTCCTGCTGGCCACCCTGCGCCACCTGATGCACAAGGAGGCCGGGCTCACCCTGATCGACACCCACGCCGGCGCCGGCCTGTACCGGCTCGACAGCGATTTCACCGACAAGGGCGACGAGGCGCGCGACGGCATCGTCAAGCTCATGGGCGCCCTGCGCCCGGCCAGCGGCCAGCCGGCTGCCAGCGCGGCGGCGGTGGACGACTACCTCGACCTGATCGCCGGCTTCAACCCCTCGGGCCAGCTGCGGGTCTATCCCGGCTCACCCTTCGTGGTGCACAGCACCCTGCGCGCCGCCTCGCGCGACCGGCTGCGCCTGTACGAGCTGCACCCCACCGACAGCCGAACACTGTCAGCCAACATTGCGCAGCTCGAGGCCGGCCGCACGGTCAGCGTGCACCGGGAAGACGGTTTTGCCGCGCTGCGCCCGCTGCTGCCCCCGCCCCCGGGACCGGGCGGTTCGCGCCGTGCCATGGTGCTGATCGACCCGAGTTACGAGATCAAGAGCGATTACCACAAAGTGAGCGCCTGCATACAGGAAAGCCTCAAGCGGTTTCCCACGGGCTGCTACCTGGTCTGGTATCCGGTGATCCCCCGGCCGGAAGCCCACGACCTGCCCAGACGCCTGCGCACGCTGGCCAACCAGTCGCAGCGGCCCTGGCTGCATGCCACCCTGGCGATCGGCCAGGACCCCAGCCATGGCCCGGACGACCGGCCCGGCCTCACCGCCAGCGGCATGTTCGTGATCAACCCGCCCTACACCCTGAAGGCCCAGCTGCAGGAGGCGCTGCCGGTGCTGCTGAACATGCTGGGTCGCGGCCGGGGACAGGGTCAGACGCTGGAGTCGGCCGGCTGAACCGGCTTCAACCCCGGCCTCATTCCCGGCCTCATTCCCGGCCTCATTCCCGGCCCAGCACCATGGTCCAGTAGCGGCCCCAGGTGGTGCCCTCGCGCTGCACGCAGGCCACCGCCACCTCGGCAAAGTCGCGCTTCATCAGGTTGACGCAGTGGCCCGGGCTGGCCAGCCAGCCATCCACCACCTCCTCCACGGTCTGCGGTCCGGCCGCCAGGTTCTCGCCCACCACCGACCAGGGGTAGCCCTGGGCCAGCACCCGCTGGGCCACCGATCGGCCGTCGCGCCCGGTGTGCGACATGTAATCCAGCCGCGCCATGTCGGCCGAGTGCCCGCGGGCGGCAGCAAACAAGCGGCGTTCCCATCGCAGCGGCGCCGCCGCCGGCATGGACTGGCTGCCGCACGACCGGGGCTCGGCCCGGGCCTGGTTGACGGCCTGCAGCAGGCTGGCGCGGAAGGCCGGCAGATCGCAGCGGTCGGCGGGTGTCGGCTCGCCGCCGGCGCGGGTGTCGGCCTGCGCGGCGGGCCCGGCCAGGCATGCGCACAGCAACCAGGGGAGGGGACGGAGCAAGGCAAAGCAGCGCATGACCGCATGGTGCGCCGGACGCCACCCCCCTGGCGCCGGCAGGGGGTTCATCCGACCGTGCCGGACGGGCATTGAAATTAACCGACCGACCGGTTGGCTAACTCGCTATACTACGCCCCAACCGGCACCGATGGCGGGCCGACCACCCTGAGGAGACAGCCATGTACACCCAGTCGTTCAATGTGCCCGACGGCGGATCCCCCACGCTGCAGGCAGTGCCAGCGGCGGAGAAACCGGTCGATGCCGAGCTGCAGGCGCGTTTCGATGCCGTCATCGATGCCGACGGCAAGATCGAACCCCGCGACTGGATGCCCGAGGCCTACCGCAAGACGCTGGTGCGCCAGATCAGCCAGCACGCGCATTCCGAGATCGTGGGCATGCTGCCCGAGGGCAACTGGATCAGCCGCGCGCCCAGCCTCAAGCGCAAGACCATCCTGGTGGCCAAGGTGCAGGACGAAGGCGGACACGGTCTGTACCTGTACAGCGCCGCCGAGACCCTGGGCACCAGCCGCGACCAGATGTTCGACGCGCTGCACAGCGGCCGCGCCAAGTACAGCTCCATCTTCAACTACCCCACCCTGACCTGGGCCGACGTGGGGGTGATCGGCTGGCTGGTGGACGGCGCGGCGATCATGAACCAGATCCCGCTGTGTCGCTGCAGCTACGGCCCGTACGCGCGGGCCATGATCCGCGTGTGCAAGGAAGAGAGCTTCCACCAGCGCCAGGGCTACGAAGCCCTGCTGACCATGATGCAGGGCACGCCCGAGCAGAAGGCCATGGTGCAGGACGCAGTGAACCGCTGGTGGTGGAAGTGCCTGGCCATGTTCGGCCCGCCGGACACCGACAGCCCCAACAGCGTGCAGGGCATGCGCTGGGGCATCAAGCGCATCAGCAACGACGACCTGCGCCAGAAGTTCGTGGATGCCACCGTGCCGCAGGCCGAGGTGCTGGGCGTGACCCTGCCCGACCCCGACCTGAAGTGGAACGCCGAGCGCGGCCACCACGACTTCGGCGCCATCGACTGGGACGAGTTCTGGCAGGTGGTCAACGGCCACGGCCCGTGCAACCAGGAGCGCCTGGCCACCCGGGTGAAGGCCTGGGAAGACGGTGCCTGGGTGCGCGAAGCCGCCCTGGCCCATGCCCGCAAGCAGGAACAACGTCAGCACCAGGAGGCCGCATGAGCACCCCATCCAATGCCCCGGCCATGAAGGAATGGCCGCTGTGGGAAGTCTTCGTGCGCAGCAAGCAGGGCCTCGAACACAAGCACTGCGGCAGCCTGCACGCCAGCGACGCCCGCCACGCGCTGCAGATGGCGCGTGACGTGTACACCCGCCGCCAGGAAGGCGTGAGCATCTGGGTGGTGCCCTCGGCCAGCATCGTGGCCAGCGAGCCCGACAGCAAGGACAGCTTCTTCGACCCGTCGGCCGACAAGGTGTACCGCCACCCCACCTTCTACGAGATCCCCGAGCGCGTGGGGCACATGTGATGGAGGCCACCACCACCGCCGAAGTCGCCATCCGCACCGCGCCGGTCGACTACCTGCTGCAGCTGGCCGACGACGCCCTGGTGCTGGGCCAGCGCAACGCCGAATGGTGCGGCCACGGCCCCATCCTGGAAGAAGACCTGGCGCTGGCCAACCACAGCCTGGACCACCTGGGTCTGGCCCGCCTGCTCTACCAGCACGCGGCGGCCTGCATCGAGGCCGATGCAACCGAGCAGGCCCGCTTTGCCCACCTGCAGGGCGCGCGCCATGGTGGCGTGGTGACCGAAGACACGCTGGCCTATTTCCGCGACACGCCCGAGTTCCGCAACCACACGCTGGCCGAGCTGCCGCACCACGGCCCGCTGGCCGGCCCGGCCCGCACCGACCGCGACTTCGCCACCACCGTGGTGCGCAACTTCCTGTTCAGCGCGCTCACCGTGCCGCTGTGGACCGCGCTGCAGGACAGCGCCGATGCGCAGCTCGCCGGCATTGCCGCCAAGTCGCTCAAGGAAGCGCGTTACCACCAGCGCCATGCCGGCGACTGGCTGGTGCGGCTGGGTGACGGCACCGACGAATCGCATGCACGCACCCAGGCCGCACTCAACCACCTGCTGCCCTTCTGCCAGGAGTTCTGGGTGACCAGCGAGGCCGAGGCGCAGGCTGTGGCCTCGGGCACCGGCGTGGCCCTGGCCAGCCTGCGCGACGCCTGGAACGCCACGGTGGATGCCGCGCTGGCCCAGGCCACGCTGCAGCGCCCGGCGGATGGCGGCTTCGTGCCCACCGGCAAGCGCGGCGTGCACTCCGAGCACATGGGCTACCTGCTGGCCGAGATGCAGAGCCTGGCCCGCGCCCATCCGGACGCCGTCTGGTGAACGCCGTGTCCATGGCGCACGACGACAGCCTGGCGCCACTGTGGGCGGTGCTGGAGCCGCTCACCGACCCCGAGATTCCGGTGGTGAGCCTGCGCGAGCTGGGCATCCTGCGCGAGGTGCGCCGCGCCGCCGACGGCATGGCCGAGGTGGTCATCACGCCCACCTACAGCGGTTGCCCGGCCATGGGCCAGATCGAGGACGACGTGCGCGCCGCCCTCGCGGGTGCCGGGCTGCAGGCCCGCGTGGTGACACGGCTCTCCCCCGCCTGGACCACCGACTGGATGGCACCGGCCGCGCGCGAGAAGCTGCGCGCCTACGGCATTGCGCCGCCCCAGTGCGGTGCCACGCCTGCCACGCCCACCGGCCACGCCAACGTGATCCGTTTTGCACCGCCGCCGGGCAGCGCCCCGGCCATTGCCTGCCCGCAGTGCGGCTCGACCCGCACCACCGAGACCTCGCCGTTTGGCTCCACCGCCTGCAAGGCGCTCTACCGCTGTCTGGACTGCCTGGAGCCGTTCGACTATTTCAAACCCTACTGAGACCGGGTGACCGCATGAGTGCAGCCTCCACCGCCACAGCCCCCACCGCCCTGCGGTTCCACGACCTGCGCATCGCGCGCGTGCAGCCCGAAGCCGGCGAGGCGGTGGCCATCACCCTGTCGGTGCCGCCCGAACTGCGCGAGACCTTCGCCTTCGAGCCGGGTCAGTTCCTCACCGTGCGCGCCACCATCGACGGCCAGGACGTGCGCCGCAGCTACTCCATCAGCAGCCCGCGCAGCCAGTACCGCGAGCGCGGCGAACTCACCCTGGGCATCCGGGCGGTGGAAGGCGGCGTGTTCTCGAACTGGGCGGCGCGGTCGCTGCAGGCCGGCATGACGCTGCAGGCCATGCCGCCGGACGGGCGCTTCACGGTGCAGCGCCCGCGCGCCCTGCACCGCGTGGGCTTTGCCGCCGGCTCGGGCATCACGCCCATCCTGTCCATCCTGCACAGCACGCTCGAAGAATCGCCCCAGGCCAAGTTCACCCTGGTCTACGGCAACCGCCGCATGGGCAGCGTGATGTTCAACGAGACCCTGCAGGACCTCAAGGACCAATACCGCGACCGCCTGACCCTGGTGCATGTGCTCTCGCGCCAGGCGCAGGAAGTGCCGCTGCTCGAAGGCCGCATCGATGGCGACAAGGTGCGTGCCCTGCTCGACACCCTGCTGCCGGTGCCCAGCCTGGACGAGGTCTTCATCTGCGGCCCCGAGGCCATGATCGACGCCACCGAGACCGCGCTGCGTGGCGCGGGCGTGAAGCCCGAACGCATCCACACCGAACGCTTCAGCAGCGGCGCCGCGCCCGCACCCCGCGTGCGGCGCGAAGCCCATGCAGCCGACGGCACGGGCCGTGTGGCACTCACGGTGGTGCTGGACGGCAAGGCCCACGAGCTGCGCATGGAGCCCGACGAGCATGTGCTGGACGTGGCACTCGACGCCGGGCTGGACCTGCCGTGGTCCTGCCGCGGCGGCGTGTGCTGCACCTGCCGCGCCAAGGTGATGGAGGGCGCGGTGGTGATGGACAAGAACTTCACCCTGGAGCCCTGGGAAGCCGAGCAGGGCTTCGTGCTCAGCTGCCAGGCCCGGCCCACCACCGACCGGGTGGTGGTGAGCTACGACGAGCGCTGAGGCGCCCGCCGTCCGCCCCTCTGGACGTCAGAAGCGCCAGCCCAGGCCCACGCCGACCAGCACCGGGTCGATCTTGAAGCTGCCAGCGCGGGTGGCACCGGTGAACACGTCGGTCTGGATGTAGACCTTCTTCACATCGAAGTTCAGGTACAGGTCCTTGGACAGGGGAATGTCCACGCCCACCTGCAGTGCGCCGCCCCAGCTGTTGCGGTCGATGGTCGCACCGCCGTTCAACAAGTTCACCGAGCTGAAGCGCGTGTAGTTCACGCCGGCACCCACATAGGGCTTGATGCCGCTGGCGGTGTTGAAGTGGTACTGCAGCGTGAGCGTGGGCGGCAGGTGCTTGAGCGTGCCGATGGCGGTGCCGTTGGACGACACAGTCTGCTTCTGCGGCACGGTGAGCACCAGTTCGGCCGCGATGTTGGGCGTGAAGAAGTACGAGAAGTCGACTTCCGGCAGCGTCTTGTTGTCGATGGTCAGGCCCAGACCGGTGCTGTCCTTGTTGGAGGAATCCAGGTGCACCGCACGGGCGCGGACCAGCAGGTCGCCGGCCTTGAAGTCCTGGGCATGGGCCGCGCCGCCGGCCAGGGTGAGGGTGGAGATCAGCGCAGCGGCCAGGGCGAGGGAAGAGCGTTTCATGGCTGTGAATGGAAGGGTCCGGGAACATTCCCGCGATCCATTACAGGCCGCTGATCAGCACGGTTTGTTGCGCTGCATCAAACCGTCTGCGCCCTGCCGGCCGGGCATGCGGCCGGTTTGACGCAGGTCAAACTTCACTCGCGCAGCAGTACCACCGGCGCCACACCGGCGCGCAGCAGACCGATGCGCGCAGCCGCCGCGCGGCTCATGTCGATGACGCGACCACCGATGTGCGGGCCGCGGTCATTGATGCGCACCACCACCTCCTGGCCGTTGGCCGGGTTGCGCACCCGCACCAGGGTGCCGAAGGGCAGCGTGCGGTGCGCGGCGGTCAGGGCGTTGGCGTCGAAGATGTCACCGCTGGCGGTCTTGCGGCCCTGAAAGCCCTCGCCGTACCACGAAGCGATGCCGCGCTCGATCTCCCGCGGATCGGTGCGCTCGGTGCCTGGCCCCGTCGGCGGCACCGCCACCGGCTCCGGCGCGCGCGTGGCACAGGCCGCCAGCCACAGGACCGGCACCAGGATCAGCCAGCGGAGGCGGCGCAGCGTTCGCATGGCCGGCCTCAGAGCGGTTGCAGGCGGTGGGCGATCTCCAGCGTGGCCGCGCTCTGGTTCATGGTGTAGAAGTGGATGGCCGGCACGCCGCCGTTGCGCAACTGGTCGCACAGATCGGTCACCACGTCCAGGCCGAAGGCCCGGATGGACGCGGTGTCGTCGCCGAAGGCCTGCAGCCGCAGCCGGATCCAGCGCGGGATCTCGGCGCCGCAGGCGTCCGAGAAGCGCATCAGCTGCGTCGAGCTGGTGATGGGCATGATGCCCGGCACCACCGGCACGTCGGCACCCAGCTTGTAGGCGTCGTCGACGAAGCGGAAGTAGGCGTCGGAGTTGTAGAAGTACTGGGTGATGGCCGAGTCGGCACCGGCCTTGACCTTGGCCGCAAAGGCCTGCAGGTCGGACTCGGGCGAACGGGCCTGGGGATGCACCTCGGGGTAGGCGGCCACCTCGATGTGGAAGTCCGATCCCGTCTCGGCACGGATGAAGGCCACCAGGTCGCTGGCGTACTGGAACTCGCCACCGGCGCCATACCCGCTGGGCAGATCGCCGCGCAGCGCCACCAGGCGCTTCACACCCATGGCCTTGAGCGCGGCCAGCTGTTCGCGCACCGAAGCGCGGGTGGCGCCGATGCACGAGAAGTGCGAAGCCGCGTCCACGCCCTCGGCCAGGATCTCGCGCACCGTGCTGAAGGTGCCCTCCTGGGTGGAACCGCCGGCGCCGTAGGTGACCGAGCAGAACTCGGGCTTCAGGCCATAGAGCTGCTGGCGCACGCCGCGCAGTTTCTCGGCGCCCTCGGGCGTCTTGGGCGGAAAGAATTCAAGGCTGATGGGCAGGCTCACAGAGGCCTCCTGACAAAGACAAAAAATTCGCGGTTGCCGTCACCCCCGGTGATCGGGCTGTCGAAGTAATCCAGCACCTGCAGCCCCAGGGCCTGCAGCGCTTCCTCGATGCGCTGGCGCACCAGCGGGTAGCTGCCGGCGCTGCGCACCAGCCCGCCCTTGCCGATGTGCTCGGGCTGCAGCTCGAACTGCGGCTTGACCAGCACCAGGCCATGACCGCCCGGTGCCATCAGGGGCACCAGCGCCGGCCAGACCAGCGTCTGCGAGATGAACGACAGGTCGCCCACCAGCAGGTCGAACAGCGGCGGCGCGCCCACGGCGGCCAGGGTCAGGTCACGGGCATTGAGGTGCTCGATGCACACCACGCGCGCATCGCTGCGCAGCGTCGGGTGCAGCTGCCCGGAACCCACGTCCACACCCACCACCTGGGCGGCACCGCGCTGCAGCAGGCAGTCGGTGAAGCCACCGCTGCTCTGCCCCACATCGAGGCAGCGCAGTCCGGCCACCGACAGGCCCACCTGGTTCAGCGCGCCCTCGAGCTTGAGGCCACCGCGCGAGACGAAACGCGTCTCGGCGCTGTCCACTAGCTCCAGCTCGGCCGCCTCGGGCACGTCCTCGCCGTTCTTGCCGGCGGTGCGCCAGGTGCCACCCGGCAGGCGCCAGCGAACGCCGGCCGCCACCAGGCGCTGCGCCTGCGACCGCGAGGCCGCCAGCGCACGCTCCACCAAGAGCTGATCGACCCGCAAGTCGGCAGGCGATCAGTAACGGTAGGTGTTGGCCTTGTACGGGCCTTCCTTCTTCACGCCGATGTAGGCGGCCTGCTCGTCGGTCAGCTCGGTCAGCATGGCGCCGACCTTTTTCAGGTGCAGGCGGGCGACCTTCTCGTCCAGGTGCTTGGGCAGCACATAGACCTTGCCGTTCTCGTACTGCTCCTTCTTGGTGAACAGCTCGATCTGGGCGATGGTCTGGTTGGCGAAGGAGCTCGACATCACGAAGCTGGGGTGGCCGGTGGCGCAGCCCAGGTTCACCAGACGGCCCTTGGCCAGCAGGGTGATCTTCTTGCCGTCCGGGAAGATGACGTGATCGACCTGCGGCTTGATCTCGTCCCACTGCAGCTTCTCGAGGCTGGCCACATCGATCTCGTTGTCGAAGTGACCGATGTTGCAGACGATGGCCTCGTCCTTCATGACGGCCATGTGCTCGTAGCGGATGACGTTCTTGTTGCCGGTGGCGGACACGAAGATGTCGGCCTTGTCGGCGGCGTATTCCATGGTCACGACCTTGAAGCCCTCCATGGCGGCCTGCAGGGCGTTG
The DNA here is from genome assembly GCF_049843595.1 of Hydrogenophaga sp. R2. NCBI lineage: Bacteria > Pseudomonadati > Pseudomonadota > Betaproteobacteria > Burkholderiales > Comamonadaceae > Hydrogenophaga > Hydrogenophaga sp. R2. Next base: position 112,526 of record NZ_JBBHZN010000005.1, on the reverse strand, counting down.
ATGGGGTCGATCTCGGTCACCCACACCTGGGCGCTCAGGGCGCGCAGGGCCTGGGCAGAACCCTTGCCCACGTCACCGTAGCCGGCCACCACGGCGACCTTGCCGGCGATCATCACGTCGGTGGCGCGCTTGATGGAGTCCACCAGCGACTCGCGGCAGCCGTAGAGGTTGTCGAACTTGCTCTTGGTGACGCTGTCGTTGACGTTGATGGCGCGGAACTGCAGCGTGCCCTTGGCCGACATCTCGTTCAGGCGCAGCACGCCGGTGGTGGTCTCTTCGGTCACGCCGATGATCTCGGCGGCCTTGCGGGTGTACCAGGTCGGGTCCTGGGCCAGCTTGGCCTTGATCGAGTTGAACAGGCAGGTCTCTTCTTCGCTCTGCGGGTTGTTCAGGATGGAGGCGTCCTTCTCGGCGCGCTGACCCAGGTGCATCAGCAGCGTGGCGTCGCCGCCGTCGTCCAGGATCATGTTGGGGCCTTCGCCCGGGGTGCCGGCAGCGCCGAATTCAAAGATGCGGTGGGTGTAGTCCCAGTAGTCGGCCAGGGTCTCGCCCTTGATGGCGAACACCGGGGTGCCGTTGGCGGCTATGGCGGCAGCGGCGTGGTCCTGGGTGGAGAAGATGTTGCACGAGGCCCAGCGGACCTGGGCGCCCAGCGCCTGCAAGGTCTCGATCAGCACGGCGGTCTGGATGGTCATGTGCAGCGAGCCGGTGATGCGAGCGCCCTTGAGCGGCTGGCTGGCGGCGAACTCTTCGCGGATGGCCATGAGACCCGGCATTTCGGTCTCGGCGATCTTGATCTCTTTGCGGCCCCAGTCGGCCAGGCCGATGTCGGCAATGACGCAGTCGGCGTTGACGGCGGTGTTCAGTCGTGCATTCATGTTTTCGCTCCGGATTGAGGGGTTGAGCCACCGGCCGGGCGAAAAAAAAGCCCATCGCACAGCCTGTGGATGAGCGTCGTTGCAGAACAGTCCGAGCCTCACGCCCCGCGCCATGCTGCTGCATGGGGGGAACGCTGCAACGCTCCTCGGAAGCCTCCAATTGTAGCGGGCAGGCCCCGTTCCCGTCCATGGCAGTGGGATGTCCCTGTGAGAAACTGCCGCGCTCCATGCAGACCACCCCCATCACACGCACACCCGCCGGCAGCCCGCCGCCGCCCCAGGCCCGCCTGGGCCTGCTGGCCATCTTCGGCAGCACCTTTCTGGAACTGGTGGGCTACTTCATGCTCACGCCGCTGCTGATCCTGCGGCTCAAGGACGACGGCGTGTCCACCGCCCTGGCCGGGGTGTTCGCCGCCACCGGCTGGCTGGGCGTGTTCCTCATGACGCCCTTTGCATCGGCCGTGACGCGGCGGCTGGGCCGGCGGCCCACGCTGTGGCTGGCCGCCCTCATCCCCACCGTGGCCACCGCCGGCTTTGCGCTCTCGCCGCTGCTGGGCGTGTGGTTCGTGCTCAAGCTGGCCGCCGGCATGGCCTCGGGCCTGCGCTGGGTGCTGGCCGAGGCGGTGGTGGCCGAGTTCTCGCCGCCGGGCCAGCGGGGGCGCTATGTGGGCCTGTTCGAGACCATGGTGGGCGTGACCTTCGTCGTCGGCCCGGCCCTGCTGGCCTGGGTCGGGCCGCAGAACGACGCCGCCATCTGGACCGCGCTGGCCTTCATGGCCGCCGGCCTGGTGTGGAGCCTGATCATCCCGCCGCTGCCACCGGCCGCCGACGCGCACGAGGCCCGCGTGGGCCTGGGTGGCGTGTGGCACGCGGTGCTGGCGCACCCGATGGTGATGGCGGTGGGTTTCGTGGGCGGCTTCTTCGAGAGCGGCCTGACCGCCATCCTGCCGCTGTACGGGCTGGCGCTGGGCCTGGGCGCCACGCTGGCCGCGCTGCTGGTGTCGGCCAGCGGCCTGGGCAGCGCCGTGATGATGCTGCCCGCCGGCCTGCTGGCCGACCGCATGGGCCACCACCCGCAGCAGCGCTGGGGCAACGAGGCCCAGGCGCGCCATACGCTCATGCGGGTGTGTGCCTGGATCACGCTGGGCGCCACCGTGGCCATTCCCTTCGTGGCCGGCACACCCTGGCTGGCCGCGCCGGTGGCCTTTGTGTGGGGCGGTGCCGGCGGCTGCCTGTACACCCTGGCCATGATCGACATCGGCTCGCGCGAGGAAGGCATCACCCTGGTCAACAGCACCGCCGTGCTGGTGCTGAGCTACACCCTGGGCGGCGTGCTGGCCCCGGTGCTGGGTGCGGCCGCGCTGCAGTGGGCCCCCAGCCTGGGCTTCCCGGCCCTGCTGCTGGCGGTGGCGGCGTTGGGCGTGTGGCTGCTGCGGGAACCCGGTGCGCCCCGCGCCACTCCATCGCCCACCGACTGAAAGGAGTCACATGGCCCTGCCCTGGATCGCTGCGCTGAAATACATCCCCTGGGGCGACGTGATCGAACACGCGCCCAAGGTGCTGAACGCCGCCCGCAAGCTGATGGAGCGCCAGAGCGCCACGCCCGCGCCGGTGGTCCCGCCCGGCCCACCCCTGGACCCGAACGGCGAGCCGCCCAGCCTGGGTGAACTGCGCAACCGCCTGATCGAGGCCCGCCAGCTCATCGATCAGCAGGCCGCCGTGCAGCAGCAGACCGCGCAGATGGTGACCGAGCTGGCCGAGCAGAACGCCCGGCTGGTGGATGCGGTGAACAAGCTGCGCCTGCGCTCGCGCATGCTGATCTGGGCGGTGCTGGCGCTGACGGCGGGCGTGGTGACGCTGCTGCTGCGCTGACCCGCCGCCTCACGCCGTCTCAAGCCGGGCTGCGCTCCAGATCGGCGTCGCAGCCGCTGCCGGCCGAAATCCAGCGCCGCGCCAGCCGCCGCAGCAGCGGCGCAGCCCAGGCCCAGCGCGGGCCGAGCACACCAGCCGTGTCGGTCAGCAGGCCGCAGCGGTACTGCGCCACATCGGCTTGCCAGCGCAGTGCATCGCAGGCGCCGCTGCGCTTGCGCGAGACCACCATGCCCACCGGGCACGGCTCGGCCAGGCAGCACAGGCCGCAGCCGTTGCAGGGCTGGCCCAGCGCCGGCTTGGGCGGCGCATCGGGGTGGATGTGGATGACGACCGTTCGCACGGCCGGCAGCTTAACCGCGCCGCGCCGCCTCGGCGATGTGGGCGGCATCCACCCGGAAGAAGGAGCGCAGCGCAGCCCGCGTGTCGCTGCGGCCGAAGCCGTCGGTGCCCAGGGTGGTGCAGCGGCGCCCCGCCGGCAGCCAGGCCCGGATGCTGTCGGGCAGGGCCCGCACATAGTCGCTGGCCATGACGATGGGGCCGGGTGAATCCTGCAGCAGCTGCGCGATCCACGGCGTGCCGCCCTGGTCGTCACAGCGCTGGCCGTCGCGGGCCAGTTCGCTCCAGCTGGTGACGCTGATCACATCGGCCCCCACACCCTGCCCTTCCAGGATCTGTGCGGCCTGGATGGCCTCGCCCACCATGGCGCCGGAAGCCAGCAGCACCACGCGCTGCGGCAGGCCCTCGCCGTACCGCGCGAAGCGGTAGGCGCCGCGCAGCACGCCCTCGGCCGCGCCATCGGGCAGATCCGGCATGGGCACGTTCTCGTTCATGAGCGTGATGTAGTGGAAGACATCGCGCTGCTCCACCAGCATCTCGCGCATGCCGGCGTCCAGGATGACCGCGAGTTCACCGGCAAAGGCCGGGTCCCAGGCGCGGCAGTTGGGGATGGTGGCCGCGACCAGGTGGCTGCTGCCGTCCTGGTGCTGCAGGCCTTCGCCGCCCAGCGTGGTGCGGCCCGAGGTGGCGCCCAGCAGGAAGCCGCGGGCGCGCTGGTCGGCGGCGGCCCAGATGGCATCGCCCACGCGCTGGAAACCGAACATGGAGTAGTAGATGTAGAACGGCAGCATGGCCAGGCCGTGCACGCTGTAGCTGGTGGCTGCCGCCGTCCAGCTGGCGATGGCCCCGGCCTCGCTGATGCCCTCTTCCAGGATCTGCCCGTCCAGCGCCTCGCGGTAGCTCAGCACCGAGCCGATGTCTTCCGGCGCGTAGCGCTGGCCCACGCTGCTGTAGATGCCGACCTGCTTGAACAGGTTGGCCATGCCGAAGGTGCGTGCCTCGTCGGCCACGATGGGCACCACGCGCGGTCCCAGCACCGGGTCCTTGAGCAGGTTGCCCAGCATGCGCACGAAAGCCATGGTGGTGCTCATCTCCTTGCCGCCGGCCTGCAGCGCGAAGCTGGCGTAGCGGTCGATGGCGGGCACGGGCACGGCGTCGCAGGCGGTCTCGCGCCGGGGCATGGCGCCACCCAGAGCGGCCCGGCGTTCGCGCAGGTAGCGCATCTCGGGGCTGTCGTCGGCCGGGCGGTAGAAGCTCAGGCCACGCGCCTGCTCATCGGACAGTGGCAGGTTGAAGCGGTTGCGGAATTCGATGAGTTCGTCGCCGTCGAGCTTCTTCTGGCTGTGCGTGGTCATCTTGCCCTGGCCGGCGCTGCCCATGCCGTAGCCCTTCTTGGTGTGGGCCAGGATGACCGTGGGCTGGCCCCGGTGCGCGGCAGCAGCGGCATAGGCGGCATGGATCTTGACCAGGTCGTGCCCGCCGCGTTTGAGGCGGTCGATCTGCTCGTCGGTCATGCCCTGGGCGAGCGCCGCCAGCTCGGGGTTCTGGCCGAAGAAGTGGTCACGGTTGAAGCGGCCGTCCTTCGCGGCAAAGGTCTGCATCTGACCGTCCACCGTGTCGCCCAGCGCACGCAGCAACGCGCCGCTGTGGTCGCGCGCGAACAGGCCGTCCCAGTCGCTGCCCCAGACCAGCTTGATGACGTTCCAGCCGGCGCCAGCGAACAGGCGCTCCAGTTCGTCGATGATGCGGCCGTTGCCGCGCACCGGGCCATCGAGCCGCTGCAGGTTGCAGTTGACCACCCACACCAGGTTGTCGAGCTTCTCGCGGGCGGCCAGGGTGAGCGCGCTCATGCTCTCGGGTTCGTCCATCTCGCCGTCGCCGAACACTCCCCACACGGTGCGGCCTGCCGTGTCCTGCAGACCCCGGTGGGCCAGGTAGCGCATGAAACGCGCGTGGTAGATGGAGCTGATGGGGCCCAGGCCCATGGAGCCGGTGGGGAACTGCCAGAAGTCCGGCATGAGCCAGGGGTGCGGGTAGCTGGAGAGGCCGCGCGCGCCGCTGGCACCAGCCGTGATCTCCTGCCGGTAGTGCAGCAGGTCGGCCTCGGTCAGGCGGCCTTCCAGATAGGCCCGCGCGTACACGCCCGGTGCGCTGTGCGGCTGGAAGAACACCAGATCGCCCTGCCGGCCGGCGCGGAAGAAATGGTGGAAACCGGTCTCGAACAGGTCGGCCGCGCTCGCGTAGCTGGCAATGTGCCCGCCCAGTTCGCCGTAGGCCGTGTTGGCCCGCACCACCATGGCCAGCGCGTTCCAGCGCATGAGCGAGGCCAGCCGTTCCTCGATGGCCAGATCGCCCGGGAAGGGCGGCTGGCGGTCGGCCGGGATGGTGTTGACGTAGGGCGTGTTCAGGCTGGGCTTCCAGCCCACGCCCTGGTGCGCCGCCAGCCCCGCCAGGCCGTCCAGCAGCTGCCGCGCGCGGGCCGGGCCGGCCTGCTGCAGCAGGGCCAGAAAGGCCTCGTGCCACTCCGCGGTTTCCTGCGGGTCGGCGTCGATGGTGGAGGTGATTTCGGGGGGGAGGGCGGATGGGGCGTTCATGGCGGCTCACTGTACGGACAAGCGCCCCGCATGTGCTGCCAAAATGCCTGCCGTTGGGCGGCCTTGTGGCACAAAATGCTGCCATAACAGAATCAGAAAGCACAAACCGCCATGGACCCGATCGACCGCCGCATCCTGCACGAGCTCCAGCACGACGGCTCGCTCTCCAACGTGGAGCTGGCGCGGCGGGTCGGTCTGTCGCCCTCGCCCTGCCTGGCCCGGGTCAAGGCCATGGAGCAGTCGGGCCTGATCCGCCGCTATGTGGCCCTGGTGGACCCGGCCCGCCTGGGGCTGGGCCTGAGCGTGTTCATCAACATCAGCCTCAAGACCCAGAGCAAGGAAGCCCTGGCCCGCTTCGAGGCCGGCATTGCCGACCACGAAGAGGTGATGGAGTGCTACCTCATGACCGGCGATTCCGACTACCTGATCCGCGTGGTGGTGGCCGACATGGCCGCGCTGGAACGCTTCATCCTGGACCGGCTGGCGCCCATCCCGGAGATCGAGAAGATCCGCTCCAGCTTCACCCTCAAACAGGTGCGCTACAAGACGGCGCTGCCGCTGCCGGGGCGCTGAGGCCCCGGGCAGCGGGCGTGATCACCCCCGCGCCAGCACCGGCCCCAGCACGCGGCCGGTGTGGGTGTCCAGCCGCACCACCTCGTCCGGCGATGCCGCCGCCACGATACGGCCGCCGCCCGACCCGCCCTCGGGGCCGAGGTCGATGATCCAGTCGGCTTCGGCCATGACGTCGAGGTCGTGTTCGATGACGACCACACTGTGGCCGCCATCCACCAGCCGGTGCAGCACACGGATGAGTTTTTCCACATCGGCCATGTGCAGACCGACCGTGGGTTCGTCCAGCACGTACAGCGTGTGCGGCGCCTTCTGGCCCCGGCGGCCCACCTCGTCGCGCACCTTGGAGAGTTCGGTCACCAGCTTGATGCGCTGCGCCTCGCCGCCACTCAAGGTGGGGCTGGGCTGACCCAGCGTGAGGTAGCCCAGGCCCACGTCCTTGAGCAGCTGCAGCGGGTGGCTGATGGCCGGCATGCTGGCGAAAAACTCCACCGCCTCGTCCACCGCCATCTGCAGCACATCGCCCACGCTCTTGCCGCGCCAGGTCACGGCCAGGGTCTCGACGTTGAAGCGCGCCCCACGGCAGGTCTCGCAGGGCACCTTCACGTCGGGCAGGAAGCTCATCTCGATGGTGCGCATGCCCTGGCCTTCGCAGGTGGGGCAGCGGCCGGCGCCGGTGTTGAACGAGAACCGCCCCGGCCCGTAGCCGCGGGCCTTGGCTTCCAGCGTGTCGGCGAACAGTTTGCGCACCGTGTCCCAGAAGCCGATGTAGGTGGCGGGGCAGCTGCGCGGGGTCTTGCCGACGGGGGTCTGGTCCACTTCCAGCACGCGGTCCACCGGTTCGGTGCCGAGCACGCGCTGGCAGCCGACCCAGGCCGGGCGTTCGCCCGCGTCCCATGCCTTGCGGCCGGCGGCGGTGCTGCGGGCGGTGACGGCGGCGGCAACGTTGGTGAGCAGCACGTCGCGGGCGAGGGTGGATTTGCCGGAGCCGGAGACGCCGGTGACCACCACCAGGCGGCGCAGGGGGACTTTGGCGTCGACGTTCTGGAGGTTGTGGAGGTTCGCGCCTTTGACTTCGATCCACTGGTCAACGGGCTGTTGCTGGGGGGCGGCGGACGTGGTGGCCCCGGGCGACGATTTGGGCTCGCCGTATGAGGAGCCCGGGGCCACCCCATCCCCGGCGAGCGAAACCACCAAACGGCGAGCCTGCAGAGGATGCTTCATCGCATGCAGCAGATACCGCCCCGTCAAGGATTCCGGTGAAGCAGAGAGATCGGAGACAGACCCCTGCGCCACCACCCTGCCCCCACGCCGGCCGGCACTGGGTCCGATGTCGATGATGTGGTCGGCCCGGCGGATGGTGTCTTCGTCGTGCTCCACCACCACCAGCGTGTTGCCCTGCCCGCCCAGCTTGTGCAGCGCGTCCAGCAGGATGCGGTTGTCGCGGGCATGCAGGCCGATGGTGGGCTCGTCCAGCACGTAGCACACGCCCTGCAGGTGGCTGCCCAGCTGCGCGGCCAGGCGGATGCGCTGGGCCTCGCCACCGGAGAGCGAGGGCGCGCCCCGGTCCAGCGTGAGGTAGCTCAGGCCCACGTCTTCCAGGAAGGCGAGGCGGCTTTCGATTTCGGGCAGCAGGTCGCGGGCGATGTCGGCCTCGCGGCCCGACAGCACGGCGCCCTCCATCATCTGCCGCACGCGCTGGCGCACCTCGCCCACCGACAGGCGAGCGATCTCGGTGATGCCCACGCCGCCGAACTTCACGGCCCGGGCCTGGGCGTTCAGGCGTGTGCCTTCGCAGGTGGGGCAGACCTCGTCGGTGATGTCCTCCACCTCGGGCTCGGCAAAGCTCTGTTCGCGGCCTTTCTCGCGGTCGTCGCGCACCGAGTCGTCCAGCACCTTGCGCTGCTCGCGGCTCAGGCGCACGCCGGTGCCCACGCAGTCCGGACACCAGCCGTGCTTGCTGTTGTAGGAGAACAGGCGCGGGTCGAGTTCGGGGTAGCTGGTGGCGCAGATGGGGCAGGCGCGGGTGGTGGAGAAGCTCTCCACCCGGCCGATGTCGCGCGTGCTGCGGCCGGCCTGCAGCGCGCCGGCCAGTTCGTCCAGCGGGTGCAGCACGGTCAGCGTGCCCTTGCCCAGTTCCAGGGTGCGCGCAATGGCGTCGCGCAGCACGGCCTCCTGCGCCGGGTCGACCACGAAGTCGGCCACCGGCAGTTCGATGGTGTGTTCCTTGAAACGGTCGATGCGCGGGAAGCCGGTGGTGGGCAGGAACTCGCCGTCCACCCGCAGGTGGGTGTGGCCACGCGGGCGGGCCCAGTCGGCCAGCTCGGTGTACACACCCTTGCGGTTGACCACCAGCGGTGCCAGCAGGCCGATGTGCTGGCCGGCGTAGCGGCGCAGGATGGCGGCTGCAATGCTGTCCGGGCTTTGCGGCATGACGGCCGCGCCGTCGTGCACGCAGTGCTGGGTGCCCAGCTTCACGTACAGCAGGCGCAGGAAGTGCCAGACCTCGGTGGTGGTGCCCACGGTGGACTTGCGGCCGCCGCGCGAGAGCCGCTGCTCGATGGCCACGGTGGGCGGGATGCCGTACACCGCGTCCACCTCGGGCCGGCCGGCCGGCTGCACGATGCTGCGGGCGTAGGCATTGAGGCTCTCCAGGTAGCGCCGCTGGCCTTCGTTGAACAGGATGTCGAAGGCCAGCGTGCTCTTGCCCGATCCGCTGACGCCGGAGATGACGTTGAACTTGCCGCGCGGTATGTCCACGCTCAGGCTCTTGAGGTTGTGTTCCTTGGCATTGACGATGCGGATGGCATCGGCATGCTCGGCCACCGCCGGGCGCAGGCGCGGCGCAGGTTCGGCCGCCAGGGCGGCGCCGTCCATGGCCTCGGCGTATTCGCGCAGGGCCTGGGCGGTGTGGCTGGTGGGGTGCAGACGCACCTCTTCCGGCGGGCCTTCCGCCACGATCAGGCCGCCGCCCGAACCGCCCTCGGGACCCAGATCGATCAGCCAGTCGGCGGCGCGGATCACGTCCAGGTTGTGCTCGATCACGACCAGCGAATGGCCGGCGTCCAGCAGCTTGCGCAGGCTGCGCATGAGCTTGGCGATGTCGTCGAAGTGCAGGCCGGTGGTGGGCTCGTCGAACAGGAACAGCGTGCCCTTGCGCGAGAGCGGCTGGCGGCTCGCACTGGCCGACTTGGCGGCCTCGGCCAGGAAGCCGGCGAGCTTGAGGCGCTGCGCCTCGCCGCCCGATAGCGTGGGCACCGGCTGACCCAGCCGCACGTATTCCAGGCCCACATCCACGATGGGCTGCAGCGCACGGATGACCTCGCGGTCGCCGGCAAAGCGCTGTGCGGCCTCGCTCACGGTGAGCTCCAGCACGTCGGCCACGTTCATGCTGTGGCCGTCGCGGGTGATGGTGACTTCCAGGATCTCGGGCCGGTAACGGCGGCCGTCACAGTCCGGGCAGCGCAGGTACACGTCGCTCAGGAACTGCATCTCCACATGCTCGAAGCCGGAGCCGCCGCAGGTGGGGCAGCGCCCGTCGCCGCTGTTGAAGCTGAACTTGGCCGGCGTGTAGCTGCGCTGGCGGGCCAGCGGCGCATCGGCGAACAGGGCGCGGATGGCGTCCCACGCGCCCACATAGCTCACCGGGTTGGAACGCGCCGTCTTGCCGATGGGCGACTGGTCGACGAACACCACATCGCCCAGCTGCTCGGCGCCCAGCAGGCGGTCGTGCGCGCCCGGGGTTTCGGTGGACTGGCCGAAGTGCCGCATGAGCGCGGGGGCCAGCACGTCCTGCACCAGGCTGGACTTGCCGGAACCCGACACACCGGTCACCACCACCAGGCGTTGCAGCGGAATCTCCACCGACACGTTCTGCAGGTTGTGCTCGCGCGCGCCTTCCAGGATGAGGCGCGGCGTGCTGTCGGTCACCGCCCGCTTGAAGCCCATGCCGATGGTCTTGCGGCCACCCAGGTAGGCACCGGTGAGGGTGTCGGCGCTGCGGATGGCGTGCGGTGTGCCGTCGAACACGATCTGCCCGCCGCGCTCACCGGGGCCAGGGCCCATGTCGATCAGGCGGTCGGCGGCCAGCATCACAGCCGGGTCGTGCTCGACCACGACCAGCGTGTTGCCGGCATCGCGCAGGCGCAGCATCGCATCATTGATGCGGGCCATGTCGCGCGGGTGCAGGCCGATGCTGGGCTCGTCCAGCACGAACAGGGTGTTGACCAGCGAGGTGCCCAGGGCAGTGGTGAGGTTGATGCGCTGCACCTCGCCGCCGCTGAGGGTGCGGCTCTGACGATCGAGCGTGAGGTAACCGATGCCGACCTCGCAGAGGTAGCGCAGGCGGGTGTTGATCTCGGTGAACAGGAGGTTCAGGGCCTGCTGTTCGCCGGTCATATGGCTTCGAGAGATGACGTTCGGCGCCGCCCCATGAGCGTCGGGGGCGGGTGCCCCGGGCGACGATTTGGGCGCGCCGTATGAGGAGCCCGGGGCACCCGCCCCCGACGCGGTCTCGGCCAACGAAGCAAAGAACCCCCGCAACGACGACAGCGGCAACAACATCAGGTCGTGCAGGCACAAGCCCGGCAACGCCTCCAGCTGCGCCCTCGACCACTGCACCCCGTTCGGCATGAACCGCTTCTCGGGCGGCAGCACCGCATCGGCCTGCGCCTTGGAGCCGATGCGCCACAGCAGGCTCTCGGTCTTCAGCCGCGCCCCGCTGCAGCTCGGGCATTCGGTGTAGCTGCGGTACTTGGACAGCAGCACCCGGATGTGCATCTTGTAGGCCTTGCTCTCCAGGTACTCGAAGAACCGGTCCACGCCGTACCAGTGCTGGTTCCACTTGCCGTTCCACTGCGGCGAGCCGTGCTTCACCCAGTGCTGCTGCTCCGGCGTCAGCTTGGCCCAGGGGGTGTCGCGCGGAATGCCGCTGGCCTCGGCGTGGCGCATCAGGTCGTCCTGGCATTCCTTCCAGGCCGGGGTCTGGAACACCTTGATGGCGCCCGAGCGCAGCGTGAGCTTGTCGTTGGGGATGACCAGGCCGTAGTCCACCCCGATCACCCGGCCGAAGCCGCGGCAGGCCTCGCAGGCGCCGGCCGGCGAGTTGAACGAGAACATGGACGGCGCCGGGTCGGCATAGCGGATGTCGCTCTCCGGGCAGTGCAGACCGGTGCTGAATTTCCAGATGCGTTCTTCGCCCTCGGCGGGCGCCACATGCACCGTGAGCTGGCCGCTGCCGCGTTTCAGGCCGGTCTCGATGGCCTCCATCACACGGGCGGGTTCGGCATTGCCCAGGCGGAAGCGGTCGGCCACCACGTCGAGCAGCTTGACCGAGGCCTCGCCGCGCTGCACCACGCGTTCGGCCTGCACCCGGGTGTAGCCACTGGCCGACAACCACTGTTCCACTTCCTCGGCGCTGGTGTTGGCCGGCAGCTCCACCGGGAAGGTGACGACCAGACGCGGGTCGGTCCCGGCCTCGGCGCTGGCCACCCGGCGCTGCAGCTCGGCCAGGATGGTCTCGGGCGTGTCGTGCCGCACCGGCAGTGCGGTATCCCGGTCGAACAGCGCCGCACCCCGGGCCATGAGCAGCTTGAGGTGGTCGTTCAGCTCGGTCATGGTGCCCACGGTGGAGCGCGAGCTGCGCACCGGGTTGGTCTGGTCGATGGCAATGGCCGGCGGCACGCCTTCCACCCGGTCCACCGCCGGCTTGTCCATGCGGTCCAGGAACTGCCGTGCGTAAGCGCTGAAGGTCTCCACGTAGCGCCGCTGGCCTTCGGCGAACAGGGTGTCGAACACCAGGCTGGACTTGCCCGAGCCGCTGGGCCCGGTCACCACGGTGAGTTCACCGGTGCGGATGTCCAGATCGAGGTTCTTGAGGTTGTGCTGGCGCGCCCCCCGGATGCGGATCAGCCCGGTGCCCTCGTCGCCCGGCAGGGGTTCGGCGGCGGCGGGGTCGGACACGGGGCGTTCATCGGACATGGTGCGGCTCCAGGGGCAAGGGCGGACCATTCTAGGGAGGCCCGCCCGACCCCACGCCGCCGTGCGCCTTTCAGGCCGGCACGGTGGCCGGCCGCACCGCCACGGCGCAGTACTTGAGCTCGGCGATCTTGCCCACCGGGTCGAGTGCCGGGTTGGTCAGCAGGTTGGCCGCCGCCTCGGCATAGGCGAAGGGAATGAAGGCCGCATCGGCCGGCATGCCGGCGTCCAGCCGCACCGGCAGCTGCACGCTGCCGCGGCGCGACCGCACCTGGGCAGCATCGCCCGCGCCCAGGCCCAGGCGGGCGGCGGTGTCGGGGTGCAGGCTGACCACCGGGGCCGGCTCCAGGGCGTCCAGCACGGTGGCGCGGCGGGTCATGCTGCCGGTGTGCCAGTGCTCCAGCTGGCGCCCGGTGATGAGCACCAGCGGGAATTCGGCGTCGGGCTGTTCCGCCGGTGCCCGCAGCTCGGCCGGCACCAGGGTGGCGCGGCCGCTGGGCGTGGGGAAGCCGTCGGTGAACACCACCGGGTGGCCGGGATCGGCCTCGTCGCTCACCGGGTAGGTGACCGCGCCCTCGCGCTGCAGCCGGGCCCACGACAGGCCGGCGATGCTGGGCATGAGCGAGCGCATTTCCTCGAACACCGCGCCGATGCCCTGGCGTGCATCCGCCGTGGCCGTGCCGTCGGGTGCGATGCCGTAGCCCCAGTGCAGGCCGAGCCGCAGCGCGAGCTGTTCGGTGATCCACGCATCGGCCCGCGCCTGGCCGGGCGACGGCACCGCCTTGCGGCCGAGCTGCACGCAGCGGTCGGTGTTGGTGACGCTGCCGGTCTTCTCGGGCCAGGCGGTGGCGGGCAGCACCACGTCGGCCAGGGCCGCGGTCTCGGTGAGGAAGATGTCCTGCACCACCAGGTGGTCCAGCCCGGCCAGGGCCTCGCGGGCATGGGTGGCGTCGGGGTCGCTCATGGCCGGGTTCTCGCCCTGGATCAGCATGGCCTTGATGCGGCCCGCGTGTGCGGCGTCGATGATTTCCACCACAGTCAGCCCCGGCTCGCTGCCCAGGCTGCCCGGGGCCAGGCCCCACAGGCGCTCAGCCTGTGCGCGCGAGGCCGCGTCGCTGACCCGGTGGTAGTCGGGCAGCACCATGGGAATGAGGCCGGCGTCGCTGGCGCCCTGCACATTGTTCTGGCCGCGCAGCGGATGCAGGCCGGTGCCGGGCCGGCCGATGTGGCCGGTGACCAGGGCCAGCGCGATCAGGCAACGGGCGTTGTCGGTGCCGTGGGTGTGCTGGCTCACGCCCATGCCCCACAGGATCATGCTGTTGCGGGCCTGGGCATAAGCGCGGGCCACCTCGCGCAGGGTGTCGGCCGGGATGCCGCAGACCGGTGCCATGGCCTCGGGCGGGAAGTCGGCCACGTGGGCGCGCAGCTGCTCGAAGTCGAGCGTGTGGGCGGCAATGTAGGCCGGGTCGGTCAGGCCCTCTTCAATGATGACGTGCAGCATCGCATTGAGCAGGGCCACGTCGGTGCCGGGGTGGAAGGCCAGGTGCGTGTGGGCATGGCGGGCCAGCTCGGTGCGGCGCGGGTCGGCCAGCACCAGCCGGGTGCCGCGCCTGACCGCGTTCTTGATCCAGCTCGCGCCCACCGGGTGGTTCTGCGCCGGGTTGGCGCCGATCAGCAGCACGAAGTCGGCGTGCTGCACATCGCGCAGCGGGTTGGTGACCACGGCCGAGCCCAGGCCCTCCATCAGCGCGGCCACGCTGGAGGCATGGCACAGGCGGGTGCAGTGGTCGACGTTGTGGGTGGCAAAGGCGCTGCGGATCAGCTTCTGGAACAGGTAGGCCTCTTCGTTGGTGCCCTTGGCCGATCCGAAACCGGCCACGGCAGCGTTGCGGCCGGTGGCGGGCTGTGCGTCGCGCGCGCGCCGCAGGCCGGCGGCAGCGGCGTCCAGCGCCTCGTCCCAGGTGGCTTCGCGGAACAGCTTGCGCCAGTCGCGCCGGCGCACGTCCACCGGGTCCTTGGGCACGCCGGGCTTGCGGATCAGCGGCACCGTCAGGCGCTCGGGGCTGTGGGCGTAGTCGAAACCGAAGCGGCCCTTCACACACAAACGCCCCTCGTTGGCCGGGCCTTGCGCACCCGCCACGTGCTGGATGCGGTCGTCGCTCACGTGGTAGGTGAGCTGGCAGCCCACGCCACAGAACGGGCAGACCGAATCCACCTGCTGCTGCGCCGGCCTGGAGAACACGCCGTGCGCCGGGGCGATGGCGCCGGTGGGGCAGGCCTGCACGCATTCGCCGCAGGCCACGCAGGTGCTCTGGCCCATGGGGTCGGCCTGGTCGAACACGATCTGCGCATGGCCGCCCCGGAAGGCCAGGCCCAGCACATCGTTGCCCTGCTCCTCGCGGCAGGCGCGGATGCAGCGGGTGCACTGGATGCAGGCGTCGAGGTTGACCGCCATCGCCGGGTGCGAGGTGTCGTGGCCCACCGGCGCACGGGCCGGGAAGCGGTCGGGCCGGGCGCCGGCGTGGTCGGCCCAGGCAGCGAGTTCGCTGTCGTGCTTGAGCGTGGTGGTGGCCGGCGCATCGGCCAGCAACAGTTCCAGCACGGTGCGGCGGGCGCGGGTGGCACGCTCGGAGCCGGTGTGCACCACCATGCCCTCGGCCGGGGCGCGGCAGCACGAGGGCGCCAGCACGCGTTCGCCCTGCACTTCCACCACGCAGGCGCGGCAGTTGCCCGGGCTGCGCAGGCCGTCGGTGTGGCACAGATGGGGCAGTTCGGTGCCGCAGCGTTGCGCCACATCGAGCAGGCTTTCGCCGGGTTGCGCGGTGACGGCATGACCGTCCAGGGTGAAGCTGATCGGGTTCATGCGGCGCTCCCGGGCAGACCCGTGTTCAGGCCGGCTTCCTCAGGAAAGAAGCGCAGCACGCTGTCCATGGGGTTGGGCGCGGCCTGGCCCAGGCCGCAGATGCTGGCGTCCCGCATCACGGCCGAGAGTTCGCCCAGCACCTCCACATCCCACACCGGGGCCTGCATGAGTTCCACCGCGCGGGTGGTGCCGGCGCGGCAGGGTGTGCACTGACCGCAGGATTCGTGCTCGAAGAAGCGCATGAGGTTGAGCGCGGCGTCGCGCACGCTGTCGGTGTGGCCCAGCACCACCACCGCCATGGAGCCCACGAAGGCGCCGTGTTCGGCCAGGGTGTCGAAGTCCAGCGGCACATCGGCCAGCGAGGCCGGCAGGATGCCGCCCGAGGCACCACCCGGCAGCCAGGCCTTGAGCGTGTGGCCCGGCGCCATGCCGCCGCAGTGCTCGTCGATCAGTTCGCGCAGCGTGATGCCGGCCGGCGCCAGGTGCACGCCCGGCCGCGCCACCCGGCCCGACACCGAGAAGCGACGCAGCCCGCTGCGCCCGCGCCGGCCCTGCCCGGCCAGCCAGGCCCCGCCGTGTTCCACGATGGCGGGCACCCACCACAGCGTCTCCAGGTTGTGCGCCAGCGTGGGCCGGCCGAACACGCCGTGCAGCGCCACGATGGGGGGCTTGAGGCGCGGCAGACCGCGCCGGCCCTCGATGGATTCGATCAGCGCCGATTCCTCGCCGCAGATGTAGGCGCCGGCGCCCCGGCGCAGTTCGATGCGGGGTGGCGTCCAGTGCGGGAAGCGCGCGCGCAGCGGGGCCAGGTCGGCATCGAGCCGGTCCAGCTCGGTCTGCAGCAGCGCGCGGGCGTCGTGGTATTCGTCGCGCAGGTACAGCCACACGTGTTCCAGGCCCACCACCTCGGCGGCGATCAGCACACCCTCCAGCACCTGCGGAATGCCCTCGGCCAGCACGGCGGCGTCCTTGAAGGTGCCGACCTCGCCCTCGTCGATGTTGACCACGCCCATGCGGGGTCCGGGCTGGGCCCGCACCGTTTCCCACTTGCGCCACGCCGGGAAGCCCGCGCCGCCCAGGCCGCGCAGGTTCGAGGCCTTGAGTTCGGCCAGCACC
Organism: Hydrogenophaga sp. R2; assembly: GCF_049843595.1. Taxonomy (NCBI): domain Bacteria; kingdom Pseudomonadati; phylum Pseudomonadota; class Betaproteobacteria; order Burkholderiales; family Comamonadaceae; genus Hydrogenophaga; species Hydrogenophaga sp. R2. Next base: position 96,321 of record NZ_JBBHZN010000005.1, on the reverse strand, counting down.
GCATCGGCGGTCACCTCGCCAACCAGCAGGCGTTGCAGCTGACGCCACTGGCCCGGCACCGGCGCGGGCAGCGGCAGGGCGTGCACGCGGCCTTCGGTCACAGCGTCTGCAATGGCCTGGGCGGTGGCATGGGGCAGGCGGTGCTGGCCCACGCAGGCGGCCGGTGCGCCGTGGCACAGGCCGATGCAGGGTGCGGCTTCCACCGCCACCGGCTGCCCGTCCAGGGCCTGCTGCGTGGCCGCCAGCAAGCCGTCGGCACCGGCCATGGCGCACGAGAGGCTGTTGCACACCCGCACGGTCACAGCAGGCACCGCGTCGGTGTCGTCGACGATGCGGAAGTGGTGGTAGAAGCTCGCCACCTCGAACACCTCGACCTGGCTCAGGCGCAGGTGTTCGGCCAGCGCAGCCAGCTGGCCCCGGCGCAGCGCGCCTTCGGCATCATTGAGACGGTGCAGATGCTCGATCAGCAGATCGGCCCGGGGCGCCAGCCCTTCGCACAGCGCCAGTACGCGGGCGCGGGCGGCCGCATCCACCTGCCGGCCCTTGGGCGTGAAGCCGGGGCGGCGGCGACCGGTGCCGGTGTCGGTGGCGACCGGGTGGATGGGGATGACGGGGGACGGGGTCGGGCTCATGCGGCGCAGGGTAGCACCGGGGGCCGATTCAAATATGTCGATCCGTGCATAAACTCGACCCATGCGCATTCAGCTCGACACCCGCTGGCAGATCGGCCCCGACGACGGCCCGGCGCTCGATGCCGGCCTGCTGCTGCAACTGCTGGGCGGCATACAGGCGGGCGGCAGCATCGCGCAGGCCGGGCGCGACCTGGGCCTGTCGTACCGGCATGCCTGGGGCCTGCTGCGGCAGGCCGAGGCGGTGCTGGGCCAGCCCCTGCTGGAACGCGGCCGGGGCCAGGGCTCGGTGCCGACCGAGCTGGCGCAGCGTCTGGTGTGGGCCGATGCGCGCATCGCCGCCCGCCTGCAGCCCCTGCTGGAGACGCTGGCCGCCGAGGTGGAAGGCGAGCTCGGCCGGGTGCAGCGCCGCCGCCGCGCCGTGCCGCGCCTGCACGCCAGCCACGGCTTTGCGGTGGCCGCGCTGCGCGAACAGCTGGCGGCCCGCGCGGTGCGGGTGGAGGTGCGCTACCGCAACAGCCTGGAAGCCGTGGCCGCACTCGCCCAGGGCGACTGCGAACTGGCCGGCTTCCACCTGCCGCTGGGCGAGTTCCAGGCGGCTGCCGCCGCGCGCTACGCGCCCTGGCTCGACCGCCACCAGCACCGGCTGGTGCACCTGGCGGTGCGCACACAGGGCCTGTTCGTGGCGGCGGGCAACCCGCTGGGCGTGCGGGGCGTGGCCGATCTGGCGCGCAGCGACCTGCGCTTCGTCAACCGGCCCGAAGGCTCGGGCACCCGGGTGCTGACCGACCTGCTGTTGCAGCGCCACGGCATCGCGCCCCGACAGGTGAGCGGCTACGACAGCACCGAGCTCACCCACGCCGCCGTGGCCGCCTTCGTGGCCAGCGGCATGGCCGATGTGGGCATGGGCGTGCAGACCGCCGCGCACCGCTTCGGCCTGCACTTCATTCCGCTGCTCAAGGAGCGCTACTTCTTTGCGCTGCCGGCCGACGCGCTGGAGCGCGACGAACTCAAGCCGGTGCTGGCGGTGCTGCGGTCCACCGCGTTCCGCGCGCGGGTGGCCGGCCTGCAGGGCTACGAGGCGGCCCGCACCGGTGAGATGCTCAGCCTGGCCGACGCCCTGGACGGTTGAGCCGCAACGCGGGCGTCTTCAGCGCGGCCGCTGCACCGCCGCCGGCAGGGCGGCCGCTGTGTCCCAGGCGCCGCCGGGGGCGAACCAGTCATCGCCCGCGAGCCAGGCCGACACCATGGGCAGGGCATCGAAGCCCCAGAACACCCGGTCATCCACCACCACCGACGGCACGCCGAACAGGCCGAGGGCCAAGGCCGCTTCGGTGTTGGCGCGCAGCTGCTGGCGCACCGCATCGCCCTGCGGGTCCTGCCAGGGGCGGCCGCACTCGGCCACATGGGCCTTGAGCGTGTCTTCCAGCGCCTGCAGGCGGGCCGGGTCGGTGGCGTCGGCCCCTCCCGACTGCCACACGTGCGCGAACAGCTGCGCCGTGACCCAGCGGCTGGTCTCGCCCGGGGCATCGGGCAGCGCAGCCGCGAGGCCCAGACGCAGCACGGCCAGCGGGTTGAAGGGATGGGCCGCCGGCATCTGCAGCGGCAGGCCATGGGCATGGGCCAGCCATTGCACCTGGCGGTAGGTCCAGTCGCGCTTGGGCGCGATCTCGGCCGGGCCGAGCTGGCCATGGGCCTTGAGCAGACCGGCAAACAGGATGGGCCGGTAGTGCACCGCCACGCTGTGCCCGACCAGCGCCTGGGGCAGCGCCAGGAAGGCCAGGTGCGCGTAGGGCGAGATGGGGTCGTAGAAGAAGTGGATGTCCTTCATGGCGTGATCCCCTGGCGGGCCTCGATGTCGCGCCATACGGCCAGCTTGGCCTCGTCGTCCAGGCGCGCCCATGCCCCGATCTCGGCCAGCGTGCGGTGGCAGCCCACGCAATGGGTGTTGCCGTCGTCGAGCCGACAGACCGATATGCAGGGCGACGGTGCGACCACGCCGGGCTGGCGCTGGCGTGCTGCTTGCAAGGTCACGGCGCGGGTCATGCGGCCTCCTGCGTCACGTCGGCCACCGGGGCGCCGGTGTAGCGCTCCAGCTCCTGCGGGGTGAGCGGGAACACGGCATGCGGATGGCCTGCGGCCGCCCACACGCGGTCGAAGCGGAACAACTCGCGGTCGATCAGCACCACCGGCGGCTCGGCATGCGCCAGCGGCGACACGCCGCCGATCGAGAACCCGGTGCGCGCCTTCACGAAGTCGGCATCGGCGCGGCCCAGCTTCGTGCCCTCGGGGCAGACCAGAGCCTGCACCTTTTTCTCGTCCACACGGCGGTCGCCGGAGGTGACCACCAGCACCGAACGGTCGTCGCTCTTGCGGCGGAAGATGATGCTCTTGGCAATCTGCCCCAGGGCCACGCCCAGGGCATCGGCCGCCTGCTGCGCGGTGCGGGCAGCGTCGTCCAGCATGACCGGCGCGTGCGCATGGCCCAGGGCGGCCAGGGCATCGGTGACGCGCTGCACGGCGGCGGTGGTGGAGGGGTTGGTGGGGGTGAGGGTGCTCATGGGATCAGACGTATTGGGCCATGCGTTGTAGCCGCATGCGGACATGATTTTCCTGTGCAGGGTCATTCAACAGGCCGGGCAAGGCATTGGCGAACGGCGGCAGCACCAGCAGACCGGCGACCGAGCGGGCGATGTGCCGCCGCACGTCATCCGGCGCTGCAGCGACTTCCGCGATCAGCGTCGATCGTCCTTCCACCACCGTCAGGATGTCTTCGAGATCGTGACTCATGAACACGTCGTTCTTGCCACGATCTTTGAATGCTTCGAACTTGGTGGCCAGAAAGTACGGCGCTGACAGATGTTTCAGCGCCATGCCGGCCTCCGGTTCAGCCACGACCGACGCGTCGTAGCCGTCGCGGTACCACGGGTTGGCGAAGCCCAGCACCTTTTCGTCCAGCGGCACCAGGTCCAGCTGCATGCGGTTCCAGTACCAGCGGAATGGCGGGGTGTTGTCTTCCATGGTCTGGCGGAAGCCACGCTCCGACAGTTGGGCCGCCAGCTGGTGGTAACCGGCCAGGGACGCCACTTCGACGATGGCGTCCACGTCTTCGGTGGGTCGCACATCCATCAACTGGGGTTGATCGATCAGCAAGCCGGTGGCACAGCCACCCACGAACACGACCTGCTCGCACAGCGGCCCCATGGCCCGTGCCATGGCAACCAGGAGTGCGACGTTCGGGTCAGCCACGGAGTGCCTTCCTGGCGGGTGCTGGAGCACTCGGATCGATCAAGGAGCGCAGCCGCTCCATGGCCATGTTCCGCTCCCGCGCCTTGCCCACGCGCAACGCATCGAACAGGGCCAGCAGCTCGTACAGCGTGGGGTCCTGCATGGCGGCAAACGGCACAGCGGGGTGCAGCGGCTCCACCCCGATGCCCCGCACCGAGCCGTTGGGGTGGGGCCAGACGAAATCGGTGCTGCCGGGTGCAAACACCCCGGCAAAAGCCGGTGCGCTGTGACTGGTGGGCACGCCCACGGCCAACGGCATGCGAACGCCTGGAAACGCGTACTTCGCGCCATGCAGCGCGAATTCCGCCAGGTTCTGGGCGTGCACGCGCACCGGGTTGTCGGCGGAGACGTCCCCCTCTGACGAATCAGCCGGTGCTCGGCGGACACGGTTGCGCGTCACGCGGTAAATACCCGAAGGCTCCTGCAACGACGCCGCGCCCTGGCTGTCGACAGGCACCGGCGCCACGCGATTGGGCAACAGCAGCCCCGCCTCCACCGCCCGCCTGACGGCGCCATGCGCCTCTGATGTGCTCAACCCCAGCTCCTGCGCCAGCCGGGCATACGTCCAGCGCTGATCACCCCAAGCGACGAGCTTGAGGGCCACCAGGAAATCTTGGGGCTTGAGCTGCATATATTCAATATTCGCGATTTGCGAATATTGAATATACAAAAGAAGGGATCAACACGCAAGCCTGCACACACGGAGCCCTCGCCTGCCCGGGCCACCCCAGCAGGGACCTATGCCCCCCGCTTGACCAGAAACAGGCTCGCCCCCATGGCCATCAGCAGCCCGCCGAACACCCGGTTCTGCGCCCGGCGGGCGCGGGCCGTGGCCAGCCAGCGCTGGGCGCGCGAGGCCAGGAAGGCGTAGCCGTGCATGACGATCAGGTCCACGCCGATGGTGGTGACCAGCAGCACCAGCAGCTGCAGCCACAGCGGGCGCGCCGGGTCGATGAACTGGGGCAGCACGGCCACCATGAACACGATGCCCTTGGGGTTGGTGACGTTGGTGAAGAAGCCGATGGCCAGGCGCTGGCGCACCGGTGGCAGGCCAGTGGAGGCGGCCGCACCCATGGGCGCGGTCTGATCCGACGCCGTGTTGGCCGCCGACGCCTCCACCGGCGCCCGCCACTGCCGCCAGCCCAGCCACATGAGGTAGGCCGCACCCACCACCTTGACCACGGTGAAGGCGGTGGCCGAAGCCACCAGCAGCGCGCCCACGCCGGCTCCGGCCACCAGCAGGATCACCGCCAGGCCGGCCTGCAGGCCCAGGATGGTGGCGCTGGCGCCGCGCACGCCATAGGCCAGGCCGTGCGTCATGGACAGCACCGCGCCCGAGCCGGGCGACAGCGCAATGGCCCACGAGGCCACGAAGTAAGCGATCCACACCTGCCATTCCATGGCGGTCTCCTTCAGGCGGCCCGGCGGGCCAGCAGCGCGCGGCCCACGCGCGAGGCGGTGGGGCGGCCGAGTTGTTCACTGATCCAGGCACCGGCGTCCACCAGCGCGTCCAGATCGATGCCGGTCTCGATGCCCATGCCGTGCAGCATGAAGACCAGATCTTCGCTGGCCACGTTGCCGGTGGCGCCCCTGGCATACGGGCAGCCGCCCAGCCCCGCCACCGAGGCCTGGAAGTTCCACACGCCCATCTCCAGCGCCGCCAGGGTGTTGGCCAGGGCCTGGCCGTAGGTGTCGTGGAAATGCCCGCTGACCTCGTCGATGCCGTAGTGCTGCAGCGCGGCTTCCATGGCCGCCTGCACCCGGCGCGGCGTGCCCACACCGATGGTGTCGGCCACGTCCACGCGCTGAACGCCGATGCCCTTCATCAGCCCGGCGAGATACGCCACGCGCTCGGGCGCAATGTCGCCCTCGTACGGGCAGCCCACGGTGCAGCTCATGGCGCCCCGCACCGCCATGCCGGCAGCGAGTGCGGCCTGCACCACGGGCGCGAAGCGCTCGATGCTCTCGGCGATGCTGCAGTTGATGTTCTTCTGGCTGAAGGCTTCGCTGGCGGCACCGAACACCACGATCTCGTCGGGCGCATCGGCCAGCGCGGCCTCGAAGCCCTTGAGGTTGGGCGTGAGCACCGAATGGCGCACACCGGCCGGGCGGCGGATGCCGCTCATGACCGCGTGGTTGTCGGCCATCTGCGGCACCCACTTGGGGCTCACATAGCTGGTGACCTCGATCTCGGCCAGGCCGGCGGCCTGCAGGCGGTGCACCAGCTCGATCTTGACCTCGGCCGGCACCGGCTGCTTCTCGTTCTGCAGGCCGTCGCGGGGGCCGACGTCGATCAGACGCACACGGGCGGGAATGGGCATGGACATCTCCGGTTCAGTAGCCGCGCACCGGATCGACCAGCCCGGCCACCGGCTCGCCGCGCTCGAGGCGCAGGATCTTGCCGGCGATCTGGACAATGCTCTCGTCGCGCAGCGTGCGGGCCGAGGTGTGCGGCGTCACGGTGATGGCGGGATGGCGCCAGAACGGATGCTCCGGCGGCAGGGGTTCGGTGCGGAAGACATCGAGCGTGGCGCCGGCCAGATGGCCGCTGTCCAGCAAGGCGATCAGGTCGTCGTCCACCAGATGCGCGCCGCGCGCCACGTTGATCACATAGCCGCCGGGCTGCAGGCGGCCCAGGGTGCGGCGGTTGAGGATGTCGGTGGTTTGCGGGGTGAGCGGCAGCAGGTTCACCAGCACGCGGCACTGCGACAGGAAGGTGTCGAGCCGGTCTTCGCCGCTGTGGCAGACCACGCCTTCGATGCTGCGCGGCGTGCGGCTCCAGCCGTGCACCGGGAACTCGAAGGTGGTCAGCGCCCTGGCCACCCGTTCGCCCAGCACGCCCAGGCCCATGACGCCCACCACAAAGTCGGCGCGGCTGCGCGGCTTGCGGTAGCCCCAGCGGCCCTGGCGGCTGTCGGCCTCGTAACCGTCGAACTCACGGAAGTGGCGGATGACGGCGTGGCACACGTACTCGGCCATCTGCACCGACATGCCGGCATCGTCCAGCCGCACCACCTTGAGCTGCGGCGGCAGCTTCAGCTGGAGCAGCGCGTCCACCCCGGCACCGATGTTGAACAGCGCCTTGAGCTGCGTCTGTTCGTCGATGAAGGCCTGCGGCGGCGCCCAGACCACGGCATGGTCGGCCAGCGGCGCGCCGGGGCTCCAGATGTCGATCTGTGCGCCGGGCAGCGCGGCCTGCAGGCCGGCCTGCCACGGCTCGGGTTTGTTGGCGGTGAGGCAGAGGGTGATGCGCATGCGGCGAGCTTACGGGCTGCGGCGCGATCAGTCTGTCACCAGCTGGAGCAGGGCCGCGCCCTCGGCCACCTGATCGCCCGGGGCGTACAGCAGCTCGGCCACGGTGCCGTCGGCCGGGGCGGTGATGGTGTGTTCCATCTTCATGGCCTCCATCACGGCCAGCGGCTGGCCCTGGCGCACGGTGTCGCCGGCCTTCACCGCAAACGACAGCACCTTGCCCGGCATGGGCGCGGTCAGGCGCCCGCCCTCGGCCGCCGTCTCGCCGGCGTGGGCGAGCGGATCAACCACTTCGATGCGGGTGGCACCCTGCGGCGTGAACACCTGCAGCGCCTCGCCCTGCGGCCACACCTGCATCCGCAGGCGCTGGCTGCCCCAGCGCAGCTCGGTGATGCCGTCGGCCTGCACCTGCCACGACAGCGCTTGTGCGGCGCCCTCGCCCACCGCCAGCTGCAGGCCGTCGCGGGCATAGGTCAGGTGCGCGGCCACGGGCTGGTCGCCATGGCGGAAGTCGAAGCGGCGCACCAGCGTGCCGTGCGAACGGAAACCGTCGCGGCGCGAGAACGGGTCGGCCGTCTCTTGCGCCTGCTCCGTCTGCAACTGGTGGACCACGGCTGCCGCTGCGGCCAGCGCCGCGCCCACGCGCTCCTGCTGGAACAGCACCGCCGCCTCGCGCGGGATGAGCGCGGTGTCCAGATCGGCCTGTGCAAACGAGCGGCTGGCCACCACATGGCGCAGGAACTGCACATTGTTCGGCAGCCCCACGATGCGGGTTTCGGCCAGCGCGGCGTCCAGCCGGGCCAGGGCGTGTGCGCGCGTGTCGCCGTGCACGATGAGCTTGGCGATCATGGAGTCGTAGTAGGGGCTGATGGCATCGCCCTCGCGAACGCCGTCGTCGAAGCGCACCGGCGCGCGCTCGAAGGCGGCATGGGCCGGCTTGCGGTAGACCGCCAGCGTGCCGGTGGCCGGCAGGAACTGGTTGTCCGGGTTCTCGGCGCAAATGCGGGCCTCGATGGCGTGGCCCTGCATGGTCAGCTGGTCCTGGCGCAGCGGCAACGGCTGGCCGGCGGCCACGCGCAGCTGCCACTCCACCAGGTCCTGGCCGGTGATGGCCTCGGTGACCGGGTGCTCCACCTGCAGGCGGGTGTTCATTTCCATGAAGTAGAAGCGGGCGCGGCTGTCGTCGCTCCCCTGTCCTTCCAGCCCTTCCACGATGAACTCCACCGTGCCGGCGCCCACGTAGTTCACCGCCTTGGCTGCGGCCACGGCGGCTTGCCCCATGCGTTCGCGCAGGGCCGGCGTCATGCCGGGGGCGGGCGCTTCTTCCAGCACCTTCTGGTGACGGCGCTGCACCGAACAGTCGCGCTCGAACAGGTGCACGATCTGGCCGTGCGTGTCGCCGAACACCTGGATCTCGATGTGCCGCGGGCGCTGCACATACCGCTCCACCAGCACCGCGTCGCTGCCGAAACTGCTGCGGGCCTCGCGCTGGCAGGAGGCCAGTGCGGCGTCGAAGTCTTCGTCGCGCTCGACCACGCGCATGCCCTTGCCGCCGCCGCCGGCACTGGCCTTGATGAGCACCGGGTAGCCGATGCGCTGCGCCTCGGCGCGCAGCAGGGCCGGGTTCTGGTCGGCGCCGTGGTAGCCCGGCACCAGCGGCACACCGGCCGCTTCCATCAGCCGCTTGGATTCGGCCTTCAGCCCCATGGCCTGGATGGCCGAGGACGGCGGGCCGATGAACACCAGCCCGGCCGCCACGCAGGCGTCGGCAAAGGCCTCGTTCTCGCTCAGGAAGCCGTAGCCGGGGTGGATGGCCTGCGCGCCGGTGGCCTGCGCGGCGGCCAGGATGGCCTCCCAGCGCAGGTAGCTTTCCTGCGGCGTGTTGCCGCCCAGCGAAACCGCTTCGTCGCACAGGGCCACGTGGCGCGACGAGGCGTCGGCGTCCGAGTGCACGGCCACGGTGCGGATGCCCAGGCGGCGCGCGGTGGCGGCCACTCGGCAGGCGATCTCGCCGCGGTTGGCAATGAGGATCTTGGTGAACATGTCAGGTCTCCGGCATCGGGTTCAGGTGGGCGGCCACGGCCGCCGGGGTGGGATCGGCCAGGCGCGGCACCACGCCCCAGCAGGGCGCGGGCAAACCCTGGCGCAGGGCGTCGAGGTTCTCGCTCAGGTGCGGCATGGCCGGATCCAGCGTGTTGCCGACCCAGCCGGCCAGGTGCAGGCCCCGGGCGCGGATGGCCTCGGCCGTCAGCAGCGCATGGTTGATGCAGCCCAGCCGCAGCCCCACCACCAGCACCACCGGCAGGGCCAGGTCGACCGCCAGATCGGCCGTGTCCCAGCCCGGCACCAGCGGCACACGGAAACCGCCCACGCCCTCGACCACCAGGGCCTCGGTGCGCGCGGCCAGGCGGTGGATGGCGGCGCGCACCGCTGCCGGGTCGATGGGTCGGCCCTCGATGGCCGCCGCAATGTGCGGGGCACATGCGGTGCGCCACTGGAAGGGGCCGACCTCGGCCTCGCTCAGGCCCAGGTCCTGCGCGCCGTGCAGGTGGCGCACATCGTCGTTGAACCAGCGGCCCTCGGCGTCCTGCTGCTGGCCGGCCGCCAGCGGCTTGATGGCCGCCGCCCGCAGGCCCTGACGGCGAAAGGCGTGCACCAGACCACCGCTCACACAGGTCTTGCCGATCTCGGTGTCGGTGCCGGTGACGAAGCAGCCGCGCAGCAGCGCAATGGGCGAAGGGCTCATGCATCCGCTCCTTCGGGCTCTGCCATCTGTGCCTCGCTGGCTGCATCGCGCAGCACCTGCAGCAGCTGCTCCACATCGGCCTCGGTGTGGCTGGCGCACAGGGTGATGCGCAGGCGGGCGGTGCCGGCCGGCACGGTGGGCGGGCGGATGCCCGGCACACGGATGCCTGCCTGCTCCAGCCGCGCGGCCAGGCGCATGGCCTCGGCATTGCTGCCCACGATCAGGGGCTGGATGGGGGTGGTGCTGTCGGTCAGGCGCCAGGGCAGTTCGGGGTGCTTTTGCAGCAGCTCGGTGAGGCCTTCGCGCAGTTGGCGGCAGCGCGCTGCAAGGGCATGCCGGCGGTGCTGGCCTTCCGGTCCGGCCAGCAGGGCCAGCGCGGTGAGCAGCGCGTGCTCGATGGCCGGCGGCGAGGCGGTCGAGAAGATGTAGTTGCGGGCCTTCTGCAGCAGGTGGTCGGTGACGGCCTGGTGGGCCACCACGAAGGCGCCGGCCAGCCCGGCCGACTTGCCCAGCGTGCCCACCAGCACCAGCCGCGGGCTGCTCAGCCCGAAATGTTCGATGCAACCCAGGCCCTGCTGCCCCAGCACGCCCAGGCCGTGGGCATCGTCCACCAGCAGCAGTGCATCGAAGGCCTCGGCCAGTGCCAGCAGCGCGGGCAGCGGCGCGATGTCGCCGTCCATGCTGAACACGCCGTCGGTGACGATGAGCTTGCGCGGCGCGCTGCTGGCCCGCAGCCGGGCTTCGAGCGCGGCCACATCGCCATGCGGCCAGACCGTGACCTGCGCGCGGGCCAGCCGCGCACCATCGATGAGCGAGGCGTGGTTGAGCGCATCGCAGAACAGCTCCACGCCGGCCTCGCCCAGTGCGGTGACCACGCCCAGGTTGGCCATGTAGCCGGTGCAGAAGCCCAGCGCGCGGGCCTGCGGGATGTGCGGCGCATAGGCACCGCCCAGCCACTGCGCCACCGCCTCGTGCGCCTGGCTGTGGCCGCTCACCAGCGGCGAGGCGCCCGAGCCGCCACCCCAGCGGCGTACGCCCTCGCACAGCGCCTCGGCCAGCGCCGGGTGGGCGGCCAGGCCCAGGTAATCGTTGCTGCAGAACATGAGCAGTTCGCGCACGGCACCGCCGGCGCTGGCCACCGGCTGGCGCGGTGCGGTGCCGCCATGGGCCACACGCAGCTGCCGCAACAGGTCTTGCGCGGCCAGCTGTTCGCGGGTGGCGCGGAAATGGTCAAACCACATCGTTCAGGGTCCGGGTGACGGCCTCGGCCAGCCAGGCGGCGGTGGGCGGGTCGATCAGATAAGGCGGCATGAGGTACACGCTGCGACCGATGGGGCGGATCAGCAGTTCGTGCGCGCGGGCGGCCAGGTGGAAGCGTTCGGCAAAACCGTCGGCGGCACCCGGCACGTCAAAGGCCAGGATGGTGCCGCGCTGGCGCAGGTGGCGCACCCGGTCGTCCTGGCCCAGCGGGGCAAAGGCCTCGGCCAGCCACTGCGCCTGCAGCGCGTTCTGCGCTTCCTGGCCGGCGTCGAAGCGGTCCAGCACGGCCAGGGCCGCCGCGCAGGCCGCCGGGTTGCCGGTGTAGGAATGCGAATGCAGGAAACCGCGCGTGGTGTCCTCGGACCAGAAGGCCTGGAAGACGTCGTCGGTGGTGAGCACCAGCGAGAGCGGCAGGGTGCCGCCGGTGATGCCCTTGGACAGCAGGATGAAGTCGGGCCAGTCGGCGGCGCTGGCGGGCTCGGTGTGCTGCCACGCAAAAAAGCGCCCGGTGCGGCCGCAACCCACCGCGATCTCGTCGGCGATCAGGTGCACATGGTGGCGCCGGCACAAAGCGCGCAGCGCACGCAGGTAGTCGGGCGAGTGCATGACCATGCCGGCGGCACCCTGCACCAGCGGCTCCACGATGACCGCCGCCACGCTGTCGGCATGGGCGGCCAGGCAGTCCTCGATGGCCTGCAGGGCGGCGGCCTCGTTGTTCAGGCGGCTGTCGGGCGCGTCCACCGTGTGGGCGCGCATGAGCAGCGGGTCGTAGGCATCGCGGAACACGGCCACGTCGGTCACGGCCAGCGCGCCGATGGTCTCGCCGTGGTAGCTGTGGCGCAGGCACACGAAGTGGCGCTTGTCGGCGCGGCCCCGGTTGCGCCAGCTGTGAAAGCTCTGCTTGAGCGCGATCTCGACCGCACTCGCGCCGTCGCTGCCGAAGGAGCAGTGGCCCAGCGCACCGCCGGTGCGCGCCGACAGGCGCTCGGCGAGAACCACCGCCGGCTCGTGGGTGCAACCCGCCAGCATCACATGCGGCAGGGTGCCCAGCTGTGCGGTGATGGCGGCATTGATGGCGGGGTCGGCATGGCCGAACAGGTTGACCCACCAGGAGCTGATGGCGTCGAAGTAGCGCCGGCCTTCGTGGTCGTGCAGCCAGGCGCCCTGCCCGCGCGCAATGGCCAGCGGCGGCGTGCGCACCGCCCGCGCCATCTGGGTGCAGGGGTGCCACACGCTGGCCAGGCTGCGCTGCTGCCACTGCGCGTTGGGCGACAGATCGCTGGCGGCATTCATGCCGGGGTGATCCAGTTCGGGCTGCGTTTGCCCAGGAAGGACTGCACGCCCTCGCGGCCCTCCTCGCTGGCGCGGATGTCGGCGATGCGCCGCGCCGTCTCGGCGCGCAGCGCGTCGTCCAGCGGCGCACCGGCCACGTCGCGCACCAGCTGCTTGCAGGCGCGCACCGCCTGCGGGCCGTTGGCCACCAGCGCGTCCACGATGCCGGCCACAGTCGAATCCAGCGCCTCGGGCTCGACCAGCTCGTGCACCATGCCCAGGGCGTGGGCACGCTCGGCGCTGAAGCGTTCGGCGGTGGTCATGTAGCGGCGTGAAGCCTGGGCGCCCAGGGCGCGGATCACGTACGGGCTGATGGTGGCCGGCAGCAGGCCCAGCCGCGCCTCCGACAGGCAGAAGGTGACGCCGCGCGTGGCCACCACCACATCGCAGATGGCGGCCAGGCCCATGCCGCCGGCATAACAGTCGCCCTGGATGCGGCCCACCACCGGCACCGGGCAGTCGTCCAGCAGTTTCAGCATGTCGGCCAGGCGCTGGGCGTCGGCGCGGTTCTGGTCCCAGTTGAAGCCGGCCATGGTCTTCATCCAGTTCAGGTCGGCGCCGGCGCAGAAGGCCTTGCCGTGCGCGCCCAGCACCACCACCCGCAGGTCGGGGTCGCGCGCGAGCGCGGCAAAGGTGTCGGACAGGGTGGTGATGACCTCGTCGTTGAAGGCGTTGCGCACGTCCGGCCGGTTGAGCCAGACATGGGCTACGTGCGGGCGGGGGCGGGTGAGTTCGATGACGGTGGACATGGTTTGCCTCACATGCGGAAGACGCCGAATTTCGGCTCGCCGATCGGGGCGTTGCTGGCCGCCGACAGGGCCAGGGCCAGCACCCGTCGGGTGTCGGCCGGGTCGATCACGCCGTCGTCCCACAGGCGGGCGCTGGCGTAGTAGGGGTGCGACTGGTGGGCGAACTGGTCGAGCAGCGGCTGCTTGAAGGCCGCCTCTTCCTCGGCGCTCCAGGTGCCGCCCTTGGCCTCGATGCCGTCGCGCTTGACCGTGGCCAGCACGCTGGCCGCCTGCTCGCCGCCCATGACGCTGATGCGGGCGTTGGGCCACATCCACAAGAAGCGCGGGCTGTAGGCGCGGCCGCACATGCCGTAGTTGCCGGCGCCGTAGCTGCCGCCGATGATCACGGTGAACTTGGGCACCTGGGCGGTGGCCACGGCGGTGACCATCTTGGCGCCGTGGCGGGCGATGCCTTCGTTCTCCACCTTGCGGCCCACCATGAAGCCGGTGATGTTCTGCAGGAACAGCAGCGGCACCTTGCGCTGGCAGCACAGCTCGATGAAGTGCGCGCCCTTCTGCGCGCTCTCGGAGAACAGCACGCCGTTGTTGGCCACGATGCCGATCGGCATGCCCTCGATGTAGGCAAAGCCGCACACCAGCGTGGCGCCGAAGCGCGGCTTGAATTCATGGAACTCCGACCCGTCGACCAGGCGGGCAATGATCTCGCGCACATCGAAGGGCTTGCGCGTGTCCACCGGGATCACGCCGTACAGCTCCTCGGCGTCGAACAGCGGCGCGCGCGGTTCACGCAGCGCAGCGGTGACTTCCTTGCGGTGGTTGAGGGACGCGACGATCTGGCGCGCCAGCGCAATGGCGTGGGCATCGTCCTGGGCCAGGTGGTCGGCCACGCCGGAGAGGCGGGTGTGCACATCGCCGCCGCCCAGGTCTTCGGCGGTCACCACCTCGCCGGTGGCGGCCTTCACCAGCGGCGGGCCGCCCAGGAAGATGGTGCCCTGGTTTTTCACGATGATGGTCTCGTCGCTCATGGCGGGCACATAGGCGCCGCCGGCGGTGCACGAGCCCATGACCACCGCGATCTGCGCGATGCCCTGCGCGCTCATGTTGGCCTGGTTGTAGAAGATGCGGCCGAAGTGGTCGCGGTCCGGAAACACCTCGTCCTGGTTGGGCAGGTTGGCACCGCCCGAGTCCACCAGGTAGATGCAGGGCAGGTGGTTCTGCTGCGCCACTTCCTGGGCCCGCAGGTGCTTCTTCACCGTCATGGGGTAGTAGGTGCCGCCCTTCACCGTGGCGTCGTTGCAGACCACCATGCAGTCCACCCCGCTGACCCGGCCGATGCCGGCAATCACGCCGGCGCAGGGCGCATCGCCGTTGTACATGCCGTGCGCCGCCAGCGGCGACAGCTCGAGGAAGGGCGTGCCGGGGTCGAGCAGCAGCTGCACCCGGTCGCGCGGCAGCAGCTTGCCGCGCCCGGTGTGGCGGGCCCGGGCCACTTCGCCACCGCCGAGGGCGGCGGCGTCGATCTGGCGGCGCAGGTCCTCCACGGCGGCGCGCATGGCCTGCGCATTGGCCTGAAAGTCGGCAGAACGGGGGTTGAGCTGGGAGGTCAGGATCGGCATGGCGGACGCTCTGGATGCGGGGTGCGGAATTGTGGAGGATAGCCACCCCGCACACGGCCGGCCTGCCAGACAGGTTGCATATCGTGCCAGGCTTGAGCACACTCGACACCATGACCGAGACCCCCGATCCGCTGCTGCGCGGTCCTGCGCTGACGCCCATCTCGCTGGTACGGGCCATGACGCTGGCCTACCGGCAGCGCGGCATGGATCCTGCCGCCGCACTGGCATCCGCCCTGATCGACCCGGCCCGGCTTGACGACCCCTCGGCGCGCATCACCGCGGCCCAGATGGAGCGGGTGTCGGAAGCCGCCATGCGCGAGCTCGACGACGAGGCGCTGGGCTGCTTCGCCCGGCCCCTGCCCTGGGGCAGCTACGGCATGCTGGCGCGTGCTTCGCTGTCGGCGCCCACGCTGGGGCTGGCGCTCAAGCGCTGGTGCCGGCACCACGGCCTGATCGCACCCGACGCCACTCTCGCGGTCGAGCGACTCGACTACACGGCCCGCATCACGCTCATGCTGCACCGCCCGCCGGGCCCCATGGACGAGCTGTGCGTGGTCTCGGTGCTGCGCAACATCCACGGGCTGGCCAGCTGGTACGCCGATTCACGCATTGCGCTGCGCGAGGCGCACTTTCCCTATGCCGCGCCACCGCATGTGGCCGCCTATGCCGCGCTGTTCGATGCCCCGGCGCACTTCGGGGCGCCGCTGTGTGCGCTGGTGTTTGACGCCCAGTACCTCGACCTGCCCATGCGGCGCAATGAGGCCGCCATGAACCAGCTGCTGCAGCGCGCGCTGCCGCTCACCGTGCGCTCGTTCCGGCGCGACCGCCTGCTGGTGCAGCGGGTGCGCCAGGCGCTGGCCGAACACCCGGCCGACACCCACAGCGCCGAGGGTCTCGCCACGCTGCTGCACACCTCGGTGCGAAGCCTGCACCGGCAGCTGCAGTCCGAGGGCGCCTCACTGCAGGCCCTCAAGGACGAGGTGCGGCTGCAACGCGCCAGCGAGCTGCTGCTGCGCACCGGGCGCCCGATCAAGCAGGTGGCCGAAGCAGCCGGGTTCCGCAACGAGAAGAGCTTTGCCCGGGCCTTCCGCGCCTGGACCGGGCAGAGCCCCTCGGAATGGCGGCGCCCGGCCGAGGCACCCGACGCCTGAAGCCGACGCCCGACCTCGATATTTCAGGCCACCGGCCAGAACGCCAGCAGGTGGTCCATGCGGTGGAACACCCGGTGCACCGGCAGCCCCTCGAAGGCCCGGCCATGGCCATGCGGGCAGTAACCCCACACCGTGGCGCCGGCCGCCAGACCGGCCTGCGCGCCGGTGCCGGTGTCCTCGATCACCAGACAGCGGCGCGGGTCCACGCCCAGGTGGGCGGCCGCGGCCAGGTACACATCGGGCGCGGGCTTGGAACGCGGCAGGTCGTGGCCGCTGAAGATGCGTTCGCCAAAGTACGGCGCCATGCCGACCTGCTGCAGCTGCATCACCACCTTGGCCTTGTCGGCACCGGAGGCGCAGGCAATGCGGCCATCCACACGCCCATGCAGGTGGGCCACCGCCTCCAGCGCACCGGGTATCACCTGCAGTTCGGCCTGCAGGCGCTGGTTGCGGCGTTCGTAGAAGGCGCGCATCCAGTCCTCGGTGAGCGGGCGGCCGGTCTCGCGCTCGATGCGGGCACGTTCGTCGCGCACCGCCTTGCCGATGAAGATGCGTTCGCACTCGGCCGGGTCCAGCGCCCAGCCCGCTTCATTGAGCATCTCGCGCAGCACGCCGTTGGTGATGGGCTCGCTGTCCACCAGCACGCCATCGCAGTCGAACAGCACCGCGTCGAACATGGTCAGGTTCCTCAATTCAGGATGTCGCCATCCACATACAGCCAGCGGCCGTCCTGCCGCACGAAGCGGCTGCGCTCGTGCAGGCGCTGGCCGCGGCCCTGGATGCGCGAACGGGCGACGAACTCGACCTCGGCCGCATCAGGTCCGGTGACGCGGTGGCCACGCACCTCCAGACCCAGCCAGCGCACGGCGGGGTCGGGCGTGAGGTCGGCCGGGCAGTGGTCGGGGTGCCAGGTGGCGCGCAGGTGCTCGGCATGGCCGCGCACGAAGGCGCTGTAGCGCGAGCGCATGAGCGATTCGGCATCGGGTGCCGGCACGCCGGTGCCGATGTAGCGGCCGCAGCAATCGGCCCAGGCGGCACGGCCGCAGGGGCAGGCTTCAGCGGAGGCTTGCGGCTTCGCCATCGAACGTCAACGCCGCCAGAAATGTCCTGTGAACAGCACCAGCACGGTCAGCAGCTCCAGCCGGCCCAGCAGCATGGCGAAGGTCAGCACCCAGATCTGGAAATCGTTGAGCACGCCGAAGTTGCTCGACGGCCCCACCAGCCCCAGGCCGGGGCCGATGTTGTTGACCGTGGCCACCACCGCCGAGAACGCGGTGACGATGTCCAGCCCGGTGAACAGCAGCAGCATGGTCAGGCCCATGGTGGTGGCACCGTAGATCAGCATGAAGCCCAGCACCGAGGTCATGACCGGCATGGGCATCACGGCCCCGCCCAGCGTCACCGGGTTGACCACACGCGGGTGGATGATGCGCACCAGCTCGCGCCGGGCCTGCTTGATCAGCAGCACCATGCGGACCATCTTGATGCCGCCGCCGGTGGAGCCGGCGCACGAGGCGAAACAGCCCAGGAACATCATGAACACCGGCGCGAACACCGGCCACTGCGCGTAGTCGGTGGAGGCATAGCCGGTGGTGGTGGCCAGCGAGACCACATGGAAGGCACTGGTGCGCAGGGCCTCGGGCACGCTGTCGACCACGCCGTGCGCCGCCAGCAGCACGCCCACCACCAGCACCGAGACCGCCAGCACTGCGAGGTAGGTGCGGATCTCGCGGTCGGCCGTGATGACCCGCAGCGAGCGGGTGCGCAGCACCACGAAGTAGCGCACGAAGCTGATGCCGGCCAGCGCCATGAAGACGGTGGCCACCAGCTCGATCTGCGGCGAGTTGAAGTGGCCGAAGCTGGCGTCGTGCGACGAGAACCCGCCCAGGCCCATGGTGGTGCACATGTGCATGAAGGCATCGGCCCAGCCCATGCCGGCCCAGCGGTAGGCCAGCATGCACAGCACCGAGAACAGCACGTACACGCCCCACAGGCCGCGCGCGGTCTCGGCAATGCGCGGGGTGAACTTGGTGTCCTTCATGGGGCCGGGCGTCTCGGCCTTGTAGAGCTGCACGCCGCCCAGGCCCAGCAGCGGCAGGATGGCCACCACCAGCAGCATGATGCCCAGACCACCCACCAGCTGCAGGAAGCAGCGCCAGATGTTCACCGACACCGGCAGGTCGTCCAGCCCCGAGAGCGCCGTGGCCCCGGTGGCGGTGAGCGCGCTCATGGCCTCGAAGTAGGCCCGCGCCCAGTCGATGTCGGGCACGGTGAACATCAGCGGCAAGGCCGCAAAGGCCGGCAGCACCACCCACACCAGATTGACCAGCAGGAAACCGTCGCGGGCCTGCAGCTCGCGGCGGTAGCGCCGGGTCCAGCGCCACAGCAGCAGGCCGCACAGCAGGTTGAGCGCCAGGCCGCCCGCCCACACCGCCACATGGTGGTGTGCATCGAGGAACCAGGCCCAGCCCAGCGGCACCAGCCAGGCCGGTGCAAAGGCCAGCAGGATGCGCGAGAAGACCGAGAGGACCGGCAGCAGGCTGTACATGGAATCAGCCGAAGAAGGTGGCGCTCACCTGGAACAGCTTCTCCACCTCGCGCACCTGCCGCTTGTTGGGGATGAAGATGATGATGTGGTCATCGGCTTCGATGACCGTGTCGTGGTGCGGCATCAGCACTTCCGACTTGCGGCCCTCGCCGCGCACGATGGCGCCGATGCGGGTGCCCTGCGGCAGCTTGATCTCTTCCACCCGGCGACCCACCAGCTTGCTGGTCTTGGCGTCGCCCCGGGCGATGCCTTCCAGGGCCTCGGCCGCACCCCGGCGCAGGCTGTGCACCGCCGCCACGTCGCCGCGACGCAGGTGGGTCAGCAGCTCGCCGATGACGGTCTGCGACGGCGAGATGGCGATGTCGATGGTGCTGCCCTGCATCATGTCGGCGTAGGCGCGGCGGTTGATCAGCGCCATCACCCGGTTGGCCCCCAGCCGCTTGGCCAGCATGGACGACATGATGTTGTCCTCGTCGTCGCTGGTGAGCGCGAGGAACATGTCCATCTCGCCCACGTTCTCGTCCAGCAGCAGGTCTTCGTCGGCCCCGTCCCCGTTCAGGATGAGCATGCTCGACGGCAGCTGGCTGGCCAGGTATTCGCAGCGGCGCTTGTCGCGTTCGATGATCTTCACCTCGCACTGCCCGGCCAGGCTGCGGGCCAGCCGCAGGCCGACCTTGCCGCCGCCGGCGATCATGACCCGCTGCACCGGCTTGTCGATGTGGTGGATGGCGCCCAGCACGTAGCGGATCTTCTGGGTGTCGGCCAGCACGAAGACCTCGTCGCCGGCCAGGATGCGGGTGTCCGGCCGGGCCTCCATCTCGGTGTCGAGCCGGTAGAGCGCCACCACACGCATCTCGCACTGGGGAAAACGCTGGCGGAACTCGCCGATGGTGTGGCCCACCAGCGCGCCGCCATGGGCCGCCCGCACCACGATCAGGCTGGCCCGGCCCTCGGCGAACTCCAGCACCTGCAGGGCCTCGGGGTAGCTGATGAGCTGGTGGATGTAGCGCGTGACCGAGGCTTCGGGGCAGATCACATGGTCGACCGCAAAACCGGTCTTGCCCAGCAGGGTGTCGCCCTCGACGAACTCCGGCGAACGCAGGCGGGCGATCGTGCTGGGGATGTTGAACACATCGTGTGCCACCTTGCAGACCACCAGGTTGGTGTCGTCGTTGGCGGCGCAGGCGATCACCATGTCGGCGTCCTTGGCACCGGCCTCCTTCAGCACCGAGGGCTGTATGCCGTTGCCCACCACGCCGCGCAGGTCCAGCCGGTCTTCCAGCAGACGCAGCCGGGCGGCGTCCATGTCGACCATGGTGATGTCGTTCTGCTCCGACACCAGGCTCTCGGCCACGCTCTCGCCCACGCGACCGGCCCCGAGGATGATGATGTTCATGGGTCGAGATGGTACCTGCCGCCCGGGCGGCAGGCCCTCAGGCCAGGGCGCGCTGGATCAGGATCTTCTGCACGTCCGAGGTGCCTTCGTAGATCTGGCAGACCCGCACGTCGCGCCAGATGCGCTCGACCGGGAAGTCGCTCACATACCCATAGCCGCCGTGCACCTGGATGGCATCGCTGCACACGCGCTCGGCCATCTCGCTGGCGAACAGCTTGGCCATGGCGGCCTCCTTCAGGCAGGGCTGGCCGGCGTCGCGCAGGGCGGCGGCGTGCAGGGTGAGCGAGCGCGCCGCCTCGATCTGCGTGGCCATCTCGGCCAGCCGGAAACCCACCGCCTGGTGGTTGAAGATGGGCTGGCCGAAGCTCTCGCGCTGCTTGGCGTAGGTCACGGCGCACTCGAAGGCGCTGCGCGCCATGCCGATGCTCTGGGCCGCAATGCCGATGCGCCCGCCTTCCAGGGCCGAGAGCGCGATCTTGTAGCCCTCGCCCTCGGCACCGATCCGGTTCTCGGCCGGGATGCGGCAGTTCTCGAAGTTGATCTGCGCCGTGTCGCTGCTGTGCTGGCCCACCTTCTCTTCCAGCCGGGCCACCTGGTAGCCGGGGGTGTCGGTGGGCACGATGAAGGCGCTCATGCCGCGCTTGCCGGCGGCCTTGTCGGTGACCGCGATCACGATGGCCACCTGCCCATGCCGGCCGCTGGTGATGAACTGCTTCACCCCGTTGATGACATAGCTGTCGCCGTCGCGGGTGGCGGTGGTGCGCAGGGCCGAGGCGTCGGAGCCCACATGCGGCTCGGTCAGGCAGAAGGCGCCGAGCAGCCGGCCCTGGGCCAGCGGGCGCAGCCACTGTTCCTGCTGCTGCGCATTGCCGTAGCGCATGAGGATGGCATTGACCGGGCAGTTGGTCACGCTGATGGCGGTGCTGGTGCCGCCGTCGCCGGCCGCGATCTCTTCCAGCACCACGGCCAGGGTGACGTAGTTCAGGCCGGCGCCGCCCAGCTCTTCGGGCACGCAGATGCCATACGCCCCCAGCTCGGCCAGGCCGCGGTGGGCTTCCACCGGAAAGTGGTGCTCACGATCCCACTTCGCGGCGTTCGGCCACAGCTGCTCCTGGGCAAAGGCGCGCACCGCGTCGCGGATCATGATCTGGTCGTCGGTCAGCAGCATGGCGCGGGTCCGGTTCAGAGCAGTTCGATGGCCATGGCGGTGGCTTCGCCGCCGCCGATGCACAGCGTGGCCACGCCGCGCTGGCCGCCACGGGCCTGCAGGGCATGGATCAGCGTGACCAGGATGCGCGCACCGCTGGCGCCGATGGGGTGGCCCAGGGCACAGGCGCCGCCGTTCACGTTGACGCGCTCGTGCGGCACCTTGAGGTCGGCCATGAGGGCCATGGGCACCACGGCAAAGGCCTCGTTCACTTCCCACAGGTCCACGTCGGCCACCGACCAGCCGGTGGCCTGCAGCAGCTTCTGGGTGGCGAACACCGGGGCGGTGGTGAACCAGTTCGGCTCCTGCGCGTGGGTGGCGTGGCCGACGATGCGGGCCAGCGGCTTGGCACCCAGCGCCTGCGCGGTGGAGGCGCGGGCCAGCACCAGGGCAGCGGCGCCGTCGTTGATGGACGAGCTGCTGGCGGCGGTGATGGTGCCGTCCTTCTTGAAGGCGGGCTTGAGCGCCGGAATCTTGTCGAGCTTGACCTTGCCCGGGCCTTCGTCGATGGACACCACGCGCTCGCCGCTGCGGTCCTTCACGGTGACCGGGGTGATCTCGGCCGCGAAGGCACCGCTCTCGGTGGCGGCCT
The DNA here is from genome assembly GCF_049843595.1 of Hydrogenophaga sp. R2. Taxonomy (NCBI): domain Bacteria; kingdom Pseudomonadati; phylum Pseudomonadota; class Betaproteobacteria; order Burkholderiales; family Comamonadaceae; genus Hydrogenophaga; species Hydrogenophaga sp. R2. The sequence continues at coordinate 74,555 of NZ_JBBHZN010000005.1, read as the reverse complement.
TGGCGCGCTGCACCGAGGCGATGGCGAACGCGTCCTGCTGCTCGCGGGTGAACTGGTATTTGGCGGCGCAGTCTTCACCGAAGGTGCCCATGCTGCGGCCGGGTTCGTAGGCGTCTTCCAGGCCGTCGAGCATCATGTGGTCGAAGATGCGGTCGTGGCCCATGCGGTAGCCGCCACGGCCCTTGAGCATGAGGTAGGGGGCGTTGGTCATGCTCTCCATGCCACCGGCCACCATCACGCGGGCGCTGCCGGCCATGAGCATGTCGTGGGCCAGCATGGCGGCCTTCATGCCCGAGCCGCACATCTTGGACAGCGTGACCGCACCGGCCGACAGCGGCAGACCGCCCTTGAGCGCGGCCTGGCGTGCCGGTGCCTGGCCCTGGCCCGCCATCAGGCAGTTGCCGAACAGCACTTCGTTCACCTCGGCCGGCGCCACACCGGCGCGCTCCACCGCGGCCTTGATGGCGGCACCGCCCAGGTCGTGCGCGGCCAGCGGGCTGAAATCGCCCTGGAAAGCGCCCATGGGCGTGCGGGCGGCACCGAGGATGACGACGGGATCGGACATGAAGAACTCCTTGCGAAACAGTTGAAGGGATCAGAGCGCGCGCAATCTGCGGTCGCGCTCGTAGGGAAAGACGTCGTGCACATGGCCCGCCTGGATGCGTTCCTTGTGCGACTGCCAGAAGGTCACGTCCAGCAGGTCGCCGTGGTGCCGCATGAACACCTCGCGCACGGCCGGGTTGCCCAGCAGGAAGGGTCCGAAGGTCTCGGGGAAGACATCGTTCTTCGCAACCGAATACCAGACCTCGCCGGACATCTCGTCGTCCTCGTTGCGGGGCGCGGGCACGCGGCGGAAGTTGCAGTCGGTGATGTACTCGATCTCGTCGTAGTCGTAGAACACCACCTTGCCGTGGCGGGTGATGCCGAAGTTCTTCCACAGCATGTCACCGGGGAAGATGTTGGCCGCCACCAGGTCCTTGATGGCGTTGCCGTACTCCAGCACGGCGCGCTCCAGCTGGCTGCGGGCGTGGGTGTCGTCCGGGTTGGCCTGCAGCGCATCGAAGGCTTCCTGCAGGTAGATGTTGAGCGGGATCATGCGCCGCTCGATGTAGACGTGCTTGAGGATGACCTCGATGGTGCCGTCGCCGTCGCGGTCGGAGATCTCGATCTGGCTGGGCGCGAACTTCTGGATCTCGGCGATCAGCTCGTCGGTGAAGCGGTCGCGCGGGAAACCCACCTCGGAGAACTCCAGCGTGTCGGCCATGCGGCCCACGCGGTCGTGCTGCTTGACCAGCAGGTACTTGTCGCGGATCTGCTCGCGCGTGGTGTCCTTCTGCGGCGGGTAGTAGTCCTTGATGACCTTGAACACGAACGGAAAGCTCGGCAGGTCGAACACCAGCATCACCATGCCCTTGATGCCGGGCGCAATGCGGAACTTGTCGGTGCTGTGCCGCATGTGGAAGAGGAAGTCGCGGTAGAACAGCGTCTTGCCCTGCTTGGCCAGACCGAGCGCGTTGTAGAACTCGGCGCGCGGCTTGCGCGGCATCATGCTGCGCAAAAACTGCACATAGGCGCTGGGGATCTCCATGTCGACCATGAAGTAGGCCCGCGCAAAGCTGAACAGGATCAGCAGGTCGTCCTCGCCGAACAGGGCGGCGTCGATCACCAGCTTGTCGTCGCGGTTGTGCAGCACCGGCAGCGCGAACGGCACTTCCTGGAAGCCGTTGATGATCTTGCCGACGATGTAGGCGCCCTTGTTGCGGAAGAACAGGCCGGAGAGCACCTGGAACTGGAAGTTGGCGCGCAGCTTCACATGGTCGAAGTGCCGCTTCATGGCGGTGAGCACCAGGCGGGCGTCGCGCTCGATGTCGTCGAAGGGCACCGTCAGGCCGAAGTCCTGGATCAGCCGCAGCACCTCGGCTTCCATGGTCTCGGCCGTGGGGTAGTAGCAGCGGTAGGTGGGGCGGGCGGTCGGTTCCTCGTTCTCGATGTACTCGGTGGAGACCGCCGGCCGCACGAAGATGAAATCGTTCTGGAAGTAGGCCCGCTGCAGGATCTTGGTGGTGACCGAGTTGAAGAAGGTCTCGGCCAGCTCGGGCTGGTGGTGGTTCACCAGCAGCCCGATGTAGTGCAGCTTGACCTGCTCCCACACGTCCATGGGCTGGTCGCCGGCATCGAACTCCTTGATCAGCCGGCGCACGCATTCCATGACCCGCAGGTCGTAGAACTCGATGCGTTCGCGCTGGGCGCGCTGCTGGCCGCGCCAGTCGCGCGTCTCGAAGCGGTGCTTGGCCCGGGCCGACTCGGTGCGGAACAGCCGGTAATGGCGGTTGAAACCGTCCATCATGGCCTTGGCAATGTCGTAGGCGAGCCGGGAATCGAGTTGCTGCGGGAACATGGCCGGTCTCCTGTCGAGGGTCAGAGGCCGCGGCGGCTGGCCACGGCGGCCACGGCCGCGCGGTAGGCGGCCTCCAGCCCGGCGGTGCCGTTGACGGTGAGCAGCAGGTCGTGCAGCAGGCCGTCGCGCAGGCCGTACACCCAGCCGTGCAGCGTGATCTTCTGGCCCCGCGTCCAGGCGTCCTGCAGCACCGTGGTCTGCACCACGTTCATGACCTGCTCGATCACGTTGAGCTCGCACAGGGCGTCGTGCCGTACCTCGGCGGGCAGGCGCTCCAGCAGCGGGGCGTGGCGGTCGCGCACGTCCTTGATGTGGCGCAGCCAGTTGTCGGCCAGGCCCACGCGCGAATCGTGCAGCGCGGCCTGCACGCCACCGCAGCCGTAGTGGCCCACCACCATCAGGTGCTCGACCTTGAGCATGTCCACCGCGTACTGGATGGTCGAGAGGCAGTTCAGGTCGGTCGGCACCACCACGTTGGCCACGTTGCGGTGCACGAACACCTCGCCCGGGGCCAGGCCAGTGATCTGGTTGGCGGGCACGCGGCTGTCGGAGCACCCGATCCACATGTAACGCGGGCTCTGCTGGGCCAGCAGGTCGGTGAAGAAGTTGGGCTTCTCCGCGACCATCTGCGCCGCCCAGGCGCGGTTGTGGTCGAACAGGTCTTGAAGGTGGGTGTCCATGCGGCGATTGTCGTCGAGCGGTCTTCGTCCGACCTGACTCACATCGTCTCGTTGAACAGCTCGCGGCCGATCAGCATGCGGCGGATCTCGCTGGTGCCGGCACCGATCTCGTACAGCTTGGCGTCGCGCCACAGGCGGCCCAGCGGGTACTCGTTGATGTAGCCGTTGCCACCGAAGATCTGCACGCCGTTGCCGGCCATCTTCGTGGCCTCTTCGGCACACCACAGGATGACGCTGGCGCAGTCCTTGCGCACCTGGCGCACATGCTCGGCACCCAGCGCATCGAGGTTCTTGCCGATCTGGTAGCAGAAGGCGCGCGCGGCCTGCAGCACGGTGTACATGTCGGCCACCTTGCCCTGGATGAGCTGGAACTCGCCGATGCTCTGGCCGAACTGCTTGCGGTCGTGGATGTAGGGGATCACGTTGTCCATGACCGCCTGCATGATGCCGATGGGGCCGGCGGCCAGCACGGCGCGCTCGTAGTCCAGGCCGCTCATGAGCACCTTGGCGCCGTTGTTGAGGCCGCCCAGGATGTTCTCGGCCGGCACCTCGACGTTCTGGAACACCAGCTCGCCGGTGTGGCTGCCGCGCATGCCCAGCTTGTCGAGCTTCTGTGCCACCGAGAAGCCCTTCATGCCCTTCTCGATCAGGAAGGCGGTCACGCCACGGGCGCCCATCTCGGGTTCGGTCTTGGCATAGACCACCAGGGTGTCGGCATCCGGGCCGTTGGTGATCCACATCTTGCTGCCGTTGAGCACGTAGTAGCCGCCCTTGTCGTCGGCGCGCAGCTTCATGCTGATGACGTCGCTGCCGGCGCCCGGCTCGCTCATGGCCAGGGCACCCACGTGCTCGCCGGTGATGAGCTTGGGCAGGTACTTCTGGCGCTGCGCGTCGGTGCCGTTGCGCTTGATCTGGTTGACGCACAGGTTGCTGTGCGCGCCGTAGCTCAGGCCCACCGAGGCCGAGGCGCGGCTGATCTCTTCCATGGCGATCATGTGGGCCAGGTAGCCCATGTTGGCACCGCCGTACTGCTCGGGCACGGTGATGCCCAGCACGCCGAGCTCGCCCATCTTGCGCCACAGGTCCATGGGGAACTGGTCGGTGCGGTCGATCTCGGCCGCACGGGGCGCGATCTCGGCCTGGGCAAAGTCGCGCACCGCGTCGCGCAGTGCGTCGATGTCGTCGCCGAGCATGAAGTTGAGGCCGGGCAGCTGGGTCATGGGAACAGTCTCCGAAGGAAAAAGGGATGGGGCGTCAGCCCTGCACGTCGTCACGGCCGGTGATGGCCATGAGCGTGGCGTTCATGGTGGCCACGAGTTTCTCGCGGCCCTGGTCGATGGCAAAGGCCTGGCCTTCGGTCACGGTGATGGTGCGGCCGGGCTTGAGCACCCGCCCGACCATGCGGAAACGCTGACCGCGTGCCGGCGCCAGCAGATTCACCTTGAACTCGATGGTCAGCACCGCCGCCTCGGGCTCCATCAGCGTGAAGCCGGCATAGCCGCAGGCCGAATCCAGCACGGTGGACACCACGCCGGCATGCAGGAAGCCATGCTGCTGCGTGAGGCCGGGCGCCCAGTCGAGCGCGATCTCCACCTCGCCCGGCTCCACCCGCTGCAGCGTGGCGCCCAGCGTGCCCATGACGCCCTGGCGGGCAAAGCTGTCGCGCACACGGCGCTCGAAGTCGCGCGAGCGCACGACAAAGTCGGTAGGGGGCATGGCGCTGGAGGGGAGTGGGAGGGCTGAAAGAACCGCCGGATTCTAGTTTGACGTTTACGTAAACGTCAATGAAGAAGCCCCCGGGACCATCCCGCCCTTGGGTATGCTGCAGCCCCCTGCCCGCCCGCCCCATGCCCTACAGCCTGTCCGCCCCCGTCACCAGCGAGCTGCTCATCCGCAAGAGCCGTTTCCTGGGCTGCGTGGAGCCGGTGGCGGACCGGGTGCAGGCGCTGCAGCGGGTGGCCGCCGTGCGGGCCGAGCACCCGACCGCCACCCATGTGTGCTGGGCCCTCATGGCCGGCGGGCATTCGGCGGCCAACGACGACGGCGAGCCCGGCGGCACCGCTGGCCGGCCCATGCTGGAAGTGCTGCGCCACCAGGACCTGGACGGCGTGCTGGCCACCGTGGTGCGCTACTACGGCGGCATCCTGCTGGGCGCCGGCGGGCTGGTGCGGGCCTACACCGACAGCGTGGCCCAGGCCCTGCTGAAAGCCGAGAAGGTGCCGCGCACCGTGTTCCAGGGCCTGTGCTGCACCGTGCCCTACGCACTGGAGGGCTGGCTGCGGCGCGAACTGGCGGCACAGGGCGCCACGCTGGGCGAGGTGGCGCACGGGCAGGCGGTGACGCTGGATTTTTCGGTGCCGCAGGCCGCGGCGGCGGCACTGGTGACCCGCATCAACGATGCCAGCCAGGGCCAGGCGGTGTGGCACCGGCCGGATGGCGAAGGCGCCTGATCAGGCGGTTTTTTTCTCGACCTTGGCCAGCAGCGCCCGGGCTTCCTTCTCGTGCACCTTCACCTCGTCCAGGTTGGCCATGAGGTCGGCCAGCTGCTCCTCGAGCTGGCGGCGGTGGTCGGCCAGCACCGCCAGGAACTTGCGCAGCTGCGGCCCGGTGTCGCGCGGGCTGTCGTACATGTCGATGATCTCGCGCGCCTCGGTCAGCGACAGGCCCAGGCGCTTGGCCCGCAGCGTGAGCTTGAGGCGGGTGCGGTCGCGCGCGCTGTAGACCCGGTTGCGGCCACCCGGCCCTTCACGCTGCGGCTGCAGCAGCCCCATGTCCTCGTAGAAGCGGATGGCGCGCGTGGTGAGGTCGAACTCGCGCGCCAGATCGCTGATGGTGAAGGTCGGGTTGGTGGCCATGGTCCGGGGTGGGTGTCGGGTTGCAGACAGTCGCGGGATGGGGCGGTGCCTAGAATGCGGCGGCCGATTGACGTTTACGTCAACGTCAGACCGGCCGCATCTTAATCCAATACCCACGCCATGAACCCGTCACGCAACGCGCTGGAAGCCCGCCTGCACTACCCCCTGGGCGACGCCCTGCCCGAGCCCGGGCGCTCGCTGGAGGTGGCCCCCGGCGTGCGCTGGGTGCGCATGGCCCTGCCGTTTGCGCTGGACCACATCAACCTGTGGCTGCTGCGCGACCAGCTGGACGGCATCGACGGCTGGACCGTGGTGGACTGCTGCATCGACAGGCCCGAGTCGCGCGCGCAATGGATGTCGGTGTTCGAGCACGAGCTGCAGGGCCTGCCGGTGCTGCGGGTGGTGGTGACCCACATGCACCCGGACCACATCGGCCTGGCCCACTGGCTGTGCGAGCGCTGGTCCACACCGCAGCACGAGTGCCGGCTGTGGATTTCGGCCACCGACCACGCCGTGGCCCGCATCGGCTCGGGCGGCATCGGGGGTTTCGGTGCGGAGGCCGCTGCGGTCTTCTTCGGTTCGCACGGCCTGACCGACCCCGAGGCGCAGGCGAAGATCCGCCAGCGCTCCAGCTATTTCCCGGGCCTGGTGCCGGCGGTGCCGGCCAGCTTTGCGCGCCTCATGGACGGGCTGGAAGTCACCATCGGTGGCCATGCCTGGCGCTGCATCAGCGGCTACGGCCATGCACCGGAACACATGGCGCTGTGGTGCGAGGCACTGGGCGTGCTCATCAGCGGCGACATGGTGCTGCCGCGCATCTCCACCAATGTGAGCGTGTACGACCAGGAGCCCGAGGCCGATGCGCTCAAGCTCTTCCTGCACTCCATCGACAAGTTCCGGGCGCTGCCGACTAAGGCGCTGGTGCTGCCCTCGCACGGTCGGCCTTTCACCGGCCTGCACGAACGCATCCACCAGCTGCACGACCACCACCGCGACCGCCTGCAGGAGGTGCTGGACGCCTGCCGCACCCGGCCGCACAGCGCGGCCGACATCCTGCCGGTGCTGTTCCCGCGCACGCTCGACCTGCACCAGACCACCTTTGCCATGGGCGAGGCCGTGGCCCACCTGAACCGGCTGTGGCACGGCGGACAGCTGCAACGGCAGCGGGGCGACGACGGGGTGTGGCGGTTCGCTGCGGTGGATGCCACCGTGGACGCAACCGAAAAGGCTCAGGCGTCCGGCGGCACGGCCACCTGACGCAGCGCCTGACGCCGTTCGCGGTGGTCGGGCATGACGCTGGCCACCACGTCCCAGAAGCGCGGGCTGTGGTCCATGTGGCGCAGGTGGCTGAGCTCGTGCACCACCACATAGTCCACCATCTCCATCGACAGGAAGATCAGCCGCCAGTTCAGGCGGATGGTGCCGTCGGCGGTGGCGCTGCCCCAGCGCGTGCCGGCACTCGACAGGCGCAGGCGGCTCCACTGCACGCCGAGCTGCGGCGCAAAGTGCTGCAGCCGCTCGGTGAACACCGCCTCGGCCCGGCGCATCAGCCAGGCCTGGGCAGCATCGCGGATCTGGGCCTCGGTGGCTTGGTGCGGCAGCCCCAGGCGCAGCACCGCCGGTTCACCCGGCACGGCCGAGGGCTCGAACTGCGCGTGGCGCGAGCCCCGGCTGCCATAGGCATGGGTGGGATCGAGCAGCAGGCGCACCGGCTGGCCCAGCACCTCGAACCCGGCGCCGTCGGCCCAGCCGATGCGGGCCTGGTCGAGCGTGCTGCGGCGCTCGCGCGCGGCCTGCAGCTTCTCCAGCACCCAGCCGGCGCGGTCGTGCAGCAGGGCCTCGACCTCGGCCACCGGGGTCCAGCGCGGCGCGCTCACGGTCAGCCCGTCCGGGCCGACGCTCAGGCCGATGGTGCGGCGCTTGGCGCGCTTGAACTCGTAGGCCACCTGGCACTGGCGCAGGCGGATCTGGCGGTTGGCCCGCGGGTGGTGCCAGGTGGCGGGCTGGAACACCTCGTCCATCGGCACGGCCGGCGGTGCGTCGGCCGCGGGCAGCGGTCGCGCCGGCGGTGGCAGCGGGTCGGGCCCGCCGAGGAAATCGAGCGCCAGCTGGAGGAAGCGCTGCATGGCGATCTGCGTCCTGCCGCTCAACGCCCGGCGTAGGCCTCGGGGTCGAGGCGGCGCATCTCGGCCTCGATCCAGGCCTCCACCTCGCGCATCAGCTCGTCGGCTTCGCGGCCCTCGCTGGGAATGGGCTTGCCGATCGAGAAGTCCACCACGCCCGGCCGTTTGATGAGCGCCTTGCGCGGCCAGCACCTGGCCGAGGTGACGGCGATCGGGATCACCGGCGCGCCGGTGGCCACGGCCAGCCGGGTGCCGCCGGTCTTGTAAGTGCCCTGCTCGCCACGGGGTATGCGCGTGCCCTCGGGGAACATGATCACCCAGGTGCCCTGGTCGAGCAGCCGCTGCCCTTGCTGCACCACCTTGTTGAAGGCCTGGGCGCGCTTGCTGCGGTCGATGTGGATCATGTCCATCTTCGCCATGGCCCAGCCGAAGAAGGGCACGTACAGCAGCTCCTTCTTGAACACATAGGCCAGCGGGTGCGGCATGAGCGTGGGCATGCAGAAGGTTTCCCAGGTCGACTGGTGCTTGAGCAGCAGGATGGCCGGCGCCGTGCTGCCCACCGGCAGGTTCTCGAAACCGCTGATGCGGTTGCGGATGCCCAGCATCAGCTCGCCGCTGCGCACCGCCAGGCGCAGCCAGCCCACACACATCCAGTAGATCTGCGTGCTGTTGAGGAAGGGCGCGGCGATCAGCACCGCCAGCGCCCACGGCACCACGGTCACGGCCATGAACAGCAGGTGCAGGACCGAGCGGAGGGCGTGGAACAGGATCATGCGGGGGTCTTGGAAACGGTGGGTTGGGACAGCAGCCAGTCGGCAAAGGCGGCCAGGTCGGCATGCACCCGGGTGCCCGGCGGCAGGTCGGGCAGGGCCTGCACCTCGGCACTCGCCAGCCCCGCCAGGGGGCCAGTGAGCAGCAGGTGGGCCGGGCAGCCCGCAGCGGCCGCAGCCGTCACGTGCCGCAGCGTGTTGCCGGCGGCCGGCACCTCGGCCAGCGGCACGCCGAAGCGGCGACCGATCTGGCGGAACAGGCCGGGGCGCGGCTTGCGGCAGTCGCAGTTGTCCTCTGGCGCATGCGGACAGAGGAACACCGCCTCCACACGCCCGCCCACCGCCGAGAGCTCGCGCTGCATGCGGGCATGCACCGCATTGAGCGAGGCCATGTCGAACAGGCCGCGGCCGATGCCGGACTGGTTGGTGGCCAGCACCACGCGCCAGCCGCCGTGGTTGAGCCGGGCCACCGCCTCGAGCGCGCCGGGCATGGGCTCCCACTCGTCCGGCGACGCCACCTTGTCGTCGCGGCTGCGGTTGAGCGTGCCGTCGCGGTCGAGGATGAGCAGCTTCATGTCATGCGGCCAGTCGGGCCAGATCGGCCACGCGGTTCATGGCGGTGTGCAGCTGCTGCAGCAAGGCCAGCCGGTTGGCCTTGAGGGCCGGGTCGTCGGCATTGACCATCACGCCGTCGAAGAAGGCGTCCACCGGCGCACGCAGCGCCGCCAGGGCCTGCAGGCTGGCGGTGTAGTCGCCCTGCTCGAAGCGGGCGTCGGCACCGGGCACCGTGGCACCGATGGCGGCCGCCAGCGCCTGCTCGGCCGGCTCGGCCAGCAGGGCAGCATTCACAGAGGCCCCCACGCCGTCGGACTTCTTGAGGATGTTGCCGATGCGCTTGTTGGCCGCCGCCAGGGCAGCGGCCTCGGGCAGCGCGGCAAAGCTGCGCACCGCCTGCAGGCGCCGGGCCACATCGCCCAGGCGCGCGGGGCGCAGGGCCAGCACGGCGTCCACTTCCTGGGCGCTGTAGGCCTGTTCACGCAGGCTGCCGGCCAGGCGGTCGAACATGAAGTCGGTCAGGGCTTCCGTGGGGTCGGTGATCAGGCTGCCGAAGGCCGGCACGGCGGCGCGGACGAGACCGGTCAGGTCCAGCGGCAGATCGCGCTCGGTGAGCATGCGGATCACGCCCAGGGCGTGGCGGCGCAGGGCGAACGGGTCCTTGTCGCCGGTGGGCAGGTTGCCGATGCCGAACATGCCGACCAGCGTTTCCAGCTTGTCGGCCAGGGCCACCACCAGGCCCACCGGGTTGCGCGGCAGCTCGTCGCCGGCAAAGCGCGGGCGGTAGTGGTCTTCGATGGCGAAGGCGATGTCTTCGGTCAGGCCGTCGTGGCGCGCGTAGTAGCCGCCCATGATGCCCTGCAGCTCGGGGAACTCGCCCACCATGTCGGTGAGCAGGTCGGTCTTGGCGAGCTGGGCGGCGGTGTCGGCCTGCTTGGCCAGGAGGTCACCCCCCAGCTGCTGGCCGATGCTGCGCGCAATGGCGCGCACGCGTTCCATGCGCTCGCCCTGCGTGCCCAGCTTGTTGTGATAGACCACCTTGCCCAGGCCCTCGACGCGGCTTTGCAGCGTCTTCTTGCGGTCCTGGTCGAAGAAGAACTTGGCGTCGGCCAGGCGCGGGCGCACCACGCGCTCGTTGCCGCCGACGACTGCGCTGGCATCGTCCGGGCGGATGTTGCTCACCACCAGGAAGCGGTGCGTCAGCCGGCCCTGCGCATCCAGCAGCGGGAAGTACTTCTGGTTGGCCTTCATGGTGAGGATCAGGCACTCCTGCGGCACCTCCAGGAACTGGCGCTCGAACTCGCACACCAGCACGTTGGGGCGCTCGACCAGGGCGGTCACCTCGTCCAGCAGGGCGTCGTCCTCGATCGGGCGGCAGCCCCCGCCCACACGCTCGGCGGCGGCGGCCAGCTGGCGCTGGATCTCGGCGCGGCGCTCGGCAAAGGAGGCAATCACCGCGCCGTCGGCCGCCAGCGTGTCGGCATAGGCGTCGGCGGACGGCAGCGGCACCGGGTCGATGCGCGCTTCAAAGCGGTGGCCGTGGGTGGCGTTGCCGGCCTGCAGGCCCAGGGCCTTCACCGGCACCACGCTGCTGCCGTGCAGGGCCACCAGGCCATGGGCCGGGCGCACGAACTGCACGCTGGTCCAGCCCGGCAGATCGCAGCCCGATTCGAGCTGGTAGGTCATGACCTTGGGAATGGGCAGCTGGGCGAGTGCGTCGTCCAGCGCAGACTGCAGGCCCGCGGCCAGATCGACGCCCGGGGCCACGCTGTCGAAGAACAGGGCCTCGGCCTTGCCGTCGGGCGCGCGGCGCAGGCCGGCCACGGCCGACGCATCGGCGCCCAGCGCGCCCAGGCGCTTGAGCAGGGCGGGCGTGGGCTGACCCGAGGCGTCCAGGCCCACGGCCACCGGCATGAGCTTTTGCGACACGGCGCGGTCGGCGGCCCTGGCCAGCACGCCGGTGATGTGCGCGGCCAGCCGGCGCGGCGACGCAAACGGCGTGACCACCGCGTCCTGCGGGGCCAGGCCCTGGGACACCAGCCGCTGGGCCAGCACCTGGGCAAAGGCATCGCCCAGCTTCTTCAGGGCCTTGGGCGGGAGTTCTTCGACAAACAGCTCGACGAGCAGGTTCTGTGCGGTCATCGTTGTTCTTCTTTTTCAGGCGGCTTTTTTCGGCATCTGCTCGACCCACTCGCGCGGGGCCATGGGGAAGCCCAGGCGCTCGCGGCTCTCGTAGTAGCTCTGGGCCACGCTGCGGGCCAGGTTGCGGATGCGGCCGATGTAGGCGGCGCGCTCGGTCACGCTGATGGCGCCGCGTGCATCCAGCAGGTTGAAGCTGTGGGCGCACTTGAGCACCTGCTCGTAGGCCGGCAGCGCGAGCTGCTGCTCCATCAGGTACTTTGCCTGCTTCTCGTGGGCACCGAAGGCGGTGAACAGGAAGTCGGCGTCGGAGTGCTCGAAGTTGTAGGCCGACTGCTCCTTCTCGTTCTGCAGGTAGACGTCGCCGTAGCTCATGGTGTCGGTCCACTTGAGGTTGTAGACGTTGTCCACGCCCTGCAGGTACATGGCCAGGCGCTCCAGGCCGTAGGTGATCTCGCCGGTGGCGGGCTTGCAGTCGATGCCGCCGACCTGCTGGAAGTAGGTGAACTGGGTCACCTCCATGCCGTTGAGCCAGACCTCCCAGCCCAGACCCCAGGCGCCCAGCGTGGGGTTCTCCCAGTCGTCTTCCACGAAGCGGATGTCGTTCTTCTTCAGGTCGAAGCCCAGGGCCTCCAGGCTGCCCAGGTAGAGCTCGAGGATGTTGGCCGGCGCCGGCTTGAGCACCACCTGGTACTGGTAGTAGTGCTGCAGCCGGTTCGGGTTCTCGCCGTAACGGCCGTCCTTGGGGCGGCGGCTGGGCTGCACGTACGCGGCCTTCCAGGGCTCCGGGCCGATGGCGCGCAGGAAGGTGGCGGTGTGGCTGGTGCCGGCGCCCACTTCCATGTCGTAGGGCTGGAGCAGGGCGCAGCCCTGGGCGTCCCAGTAGGACTGCAACTTCAGGATGATTTGCTGGAAGGTCAACATGGCGGGCACGCGGTCTGTGCCGCGCTGCTGGGTGGAATCGGGGGAGCGCGGCCGTGCGCCGCACAAACGCCCGATTTTACGGGCCGGGGGCCCGCTCAGCGGCGGCGGGTGCGGCCACCGCGTCGCCCCAGGTGGCGCAACGCTCCCAGCACCAGCACCAGCGCGCCGCACAGCATGCCCAGGGGCATCAGACCCCAGGTGCCGGCCCAGCGCGCAAACGGAGTCAGGCCTTCACGCCCCTGCACCGTGGCCTCCAGCCGGCCGCGCTCCAGCCGGGGCAGCAGGGCCGTCACCGCGCCGGTGTGGTCGATGACCGCCGTGGCGCCGGTGTTGGTGGCCCGCAGCACGGGCCGGCCCAGCTCCAGGGCCCGCAGGCGCGAGATCTGCAGGTGCTGGTCGATGGCCACCGTATCGCCGAACCAGGCGATGTTGCTGAGGTTGACCAGCACCGTGGGCGCAGTGGCCGGGTCGCGGAAGCCGGCGGCGATCTCCTCGCCGAACAGGTCCTCGTAGCAGATGTTGGCCGCCAGCCGCTGCCCGGCCCAGGACCACGGCACCTGCGGCAACGGCCCCCGCAGGAAGTCGCCCAGCGGGATGTTCATGAGGTCGGTGAACCAGCGGAACAGGGGCGGCACGAATTCGCCGAAGGGCACCAGGTGGTGCTTGTCGTAGCGGTAGAGCAAGGGGCCGGCATCGGCGGGTCGGCCGCCGGCGGCACGGGCGGCTGCAGGGCTGATGCCCCAGGCCGAGTTGGTGTAGCCCTGGGCATCCCCCAGTGGCAGTCCCACCAGCGCGGCGGCGGCGCCGGCACCTGGTTGCGCGCCCAGCGCGGCCATCAGCGGCGACCAGAAGCCGTCCCCCAGCTGGGACGGCAGCAAGGGCAGCGCCGTCTCCGGCGCGACCACCAGCAAGGGCTGATCGGCGCGCCGGGCCGCCGCCTGGGTGATCTGCTGCGGGTACCACGACAGGGCCTGCGCCAGGCCGGTGCCGGGCTGGAACTTCTGGTCCTGCGGGATGTTGCCTTGCAGCAGCCAGACCTGCAGCTCGCCGGCAGCGGTGGTGCCGGTCGCCGGCGGGCGCCAGGCCGGGCTGGGACCCAGGGTGGACAGCAACCCCGCCACCAGCAGCACCAGCAGCCCGTTGCGGATGCCGTCGGCCCAGGTGGCGCCCAGCCAGGGCCAGCGCGGCTGCACCCGGGCGGCCGGCTGGGGGATGCGGGAGCCCGGCGCGCCGGTGCGCGGCGGCCGGCTCACCGGCGACAGCAGCCAGGCCGCCAGGGTGCGCCACGCACCCGACACCACCGACGCCAGCACATAGGCCAGCAAGGCGGCCACGAAGCCCATGCCGTACACGCCCACCAGCGGTGCCCAGAACGGCATCAGATCGACATGGGCATAGCCGCCGGCGCCCCACGGGAAACCGGTGAACAGCTTGCCCCGGGCCAGCTCGGCCAGGGTCCACAGCGCCGCAAACATGAAGGCCTGCCCGGCCCGCGAGACCGGCGCCAGGGCGGCCAGCACACCGGCGGCCACCGCGTAGTACAGGGCCAGCGCCCCCCCCAGGGCACCGACCGCCAGCACCGCCATCCAGGCCGGCATGCCGCCGTAGGTGTTCATGGAAACGAAGAGCCACCAGAAGGTGCCGCACAGCCACGCGGTGCCAAACACCCAGCCGCGCCAGACCGACTGGCCCACCCGACCCGAGAACTGCAGGGCCAGCACCAGCAGTGCCAGCGACACGATCTGCCACACCCCGGCGGGCTGTCCGGGCGTGGTGCCCGGCAACGTCCAGTCGGCCCAGGGCCATGCGATCGAGAACGCCTGCAGCAGACCGGCCGCCACGCAGACCAGGAACCACAGGCTGCCGCCGCTGCGTCCGCCCCGCCCCGGCGGTCTGCGGCTCATCGGATTGAAGCTCGATGGCGTGTGCAGGGAATCGAAGAGGCTGCGCATGCGGCGTGACAGGGAGGATCAGGGTTCGGTCGGGATCGGCATGACCTTGAACCATTTCACCGCGCCGCCCTTGGTGTGCAGCACGACGAAGCGCAGTCCGTGCAGCTCGTGCTGCTCGCCGCGCTTGGGCACGTGGCCCATGGTGTGGGCGATCAGCCCGCCGATGGTGTCGAAATCGTCCTCGGGCAGCTGCAGACCGAAGGACTCGTTGATGCGCTCGATCGGCGTGTCGCCGCTGACCCGCCAGGTGCTGTCGGCCAGGGCAAAGATGTCGCCGTCGTCCTCGGCCACATCGAACTCGTCCTCGATCTCGCCGACGATCTCTTCCAGCACGTCCTCGATGGTGATGAGGCCGGCCACCCGACCGAACTCGTCGATGACGATGGCCAGGTGGTTGCGGTTGCCCCGGAACTCGCGCAGCAGGTCGTTCAGGCCCTTGCTCTCGGGCACGAAGGTGGCCGGGCGGAGCAAGGCGCGGATGTTGAGCTCGGGCGCGCGCTGCAGCTTGAGCAGGTCCTTGGCCAGCAGGATGCCGATGATGTTCTCGCGCTCGCCGTCGAACACCGGAAAGCGCGAGTGGCCGGTGTCGATGACCAGGTGCAGCAGCTCGTCGAAGGGGGCGTCGATGTCGAGCACGTCCATGCGGGGCGCTGCCACCATGACGTCGCCCGCGGTCATGTCGGCGATGCGGATCACGCCTTCGAGCATGACCCGCGATTCGGCATTGATGATGTCGTTGTCCTCGGCGTCGGCGAGGGTTTCGATCAGTTCATCCTTGGAGTCGGGTCCGGGGTGGATGAACTCGGCGAGTTTCTGCAGGAAACCTCGCTTGTCCACGTGCCGCAGGCTTCGCTGCGGCCCGCTACTGGGGGGTTGGTCGGCCACTGAAGGGATCGGGTGGTTGATACAGGGAGCAAGAATACCCCATGCGGCCATGGCCAGGGGTGGCCGCCACCGCATTCACCGGCGGGGTCGCCGGATCAGGAGCGGGCCCGTTCGCGGGCTTCGCGCACGCCCTGGCGGATATCCTGCAGCACCGAGAGCACGCTCCAGAACTGGCGCGCCTGGGACTTGAGGTGGTAATCGGTCAGGGCCACCTGCTCGTCGACCAGCTCGGTGACCCGGGAATCGAAATCGGCCGGGGGCAGCCACAGGTGGGCTTCGGACTCGGAGCCGGCCCGCTCGATCACGGCGCCGGCCTTGCGCGCGATCTTGAGCATGGCGGTGTTTTCCGACAGCGCGTGGATGAACAGCTGGCTCACACCCTCGTTGCGCGCCTTGATGGCCGCGCGCTCGAACAGCCGCCCGCCGTATCCGCGGCCCCGCGCCGCCTTGGACACCGACACGCCGAACTCGGCACAGGTGGTCAGCTGGGGATCGACCGAGAAGGCCAGGTGCGCCATGGCGATGAGCTGCAGCTTGCGGTTGAAGATGCCGAAGAGCTCGTCGCGCTCGAAGTTGAGCTGGGCTACATAACGGCGGATCTGCTCGTCGTTGGCGGCGTAGCCGAAGCGCAGGTAACGGTCATGCGGCTCCAGGGCCAGCAGGTGCGACTCGATGTCGCCCAGGTGGTCGCGGCCAAGCGAGCGGATGGGCACCACCGACGAGGTCCTGGGGGCACGGTTGCTGGAAGTCATGGGGCAAATGTACGGGTTAACCCTGATTCAAAGTAGGGAGGCGTGCCGACGATCGGTCCCACTGTCTCACAGCCGTGTGGCATTGCACAGCGCCGTGGTCACAGCGGCAGCGCGGTCGTGCTCTTGACCCGCTCCATCACGAAACTGGTCTTGCAGTCCTGCACGCTGGGGTGCTTGAGCAGGGTGTCCATCATGAAGCGCGCATAGGCCGCCATGTCGGCCACCACCAGCCGGAGCTGGAAGTCCATCTCGCCGGTGAGCGCGGCGCACTCCACCACCTCGGGCCAGGCCAGCACGCTGGCGCGGAATTCGTCCATGGGGTTGCGCTTGGCGCCACCGGCGTGTTTTTCGAGCCGCACGTTCACATAGGCGGTCAGGCCCAGGCCGACGGCTTCGGGTTGCACCAGGGCCACATACCGCGCGATCACCCCCGATTCTTCCAGCCGCCGCACCCGCCGCAGCACCGCGCTGGGCGAGAGGCCCACGGTGTCGGCGATCTGGTCGTAGGTGGCGCGGCCATCCTGCTGCAGCATGCGCAGGATGCCCCGATCCAGCTTGTCGAGTGCGCCTGTACTCATCAGATTGCAGCTTTCATGCGTTGAATCGGCGAATGATGGCAGAGAACGCCGGATTCGTGTGCCGTCCGGCCTCTACAGTGCGGCCACCACCCCATGGAGACACCATGAACGCACGCCCCGACACCAGCACCCTGGCCCACCCTTGGGACAACCCCATGGGCACCGACGGTTTTGAATTCATCGAATACGCGGCACCCGATCCGGCCGCCATGGGCGCCCTGTTCGAACGCATGGGCTTCAAGGCCATCGCCCGCCACCGTCACAAGGCGGTGACGCTGTACCGCCAGGGCGAGATCAACTTCATCATCAACGCCGAGCCGGACAGCTTTGCACAGCGCTTTGCCCGCCTGCACGGCCCCAGCGTGTGCGCCATCGCCTTCCGGGTGGCGGACGCCAAGGCGGCCTACGAGCGCGCCATCTCGCTGGGCGCCTGGGGCTATGCCGGTCAGGCGGGCCCGGGTGAACTCAACATCCCGGCCATCAAGGGCATCGGCGACTCCATCATCTATTTCATCGACCGCTGGCGCGGCAAGAACGGTGCACGCACCGGCGACATCGGCAACATCGGTTTCTTCGACGTCGACTTCGAGCCGCTGCAGCCGGGTTCGGGCGAGCAGCTCAACCCGGTCGGTCATGGCCTGACCTACATCGACCACCTCACCCACAACGTGCACCGCGGCCGCATGGCCGAATGGGCCGGCTTCTACGAGCGGCTGTTCAACTTCCGCGAGGTGCGTTACTTCGACATCGAGGGCCAGGCCACCGGCGTGAAGAGCAAGGCCATGACCAGCCCCTGCGGCAAGATCCGCATTCCCATCAACGAAGAAGGCAACGAGAAGGCCGGCCAGATCCAGGAATACCTGGACCGCTACCAGGGCGAGGGCATCCAGCACATCGCCATGGGCTCGACCAACCTGTATGAGACGGTCGATGCCCTGCAGATGGCGGGCGTGAAGCTGCTGAACACCAGCGAGACCTACTACGAGCTGCTGCCCAAGCGCATCCCCGGCCTGCAGGAGGACATCGAGGCGCTCAAGCAGCGCAACATCCTGGTCGATGGCCGCCCGGACGAGCTGCTGCTGCAGATCTTCAGCGAGAACCAGCTCGGCCCGATCTTCTTCGAGTTCATCCAGCGCAAGGGCAACCAGGGTTTCGGCGAGGGCAACTTCAAGGCCCTGTTCGAGACCATGGAGCTCGACCAGATGCGCCGCGGCGTGCTGACCACCTGAGGGCGTCACCATGGCCGTCGAACCTGTGGTGTATGGCGCCAGCACCCGCCCGCCGCGCGGCGACTACCGCCGCGCCCGGGACGACTACACCTGCGAACAGGACTGGTCGCAGTACACCGCGCAGGACCACGACACCTTCCGGCGCCTGCTGGCGCGCCAGTGCGCCCTGCTGCCCGGCCATGCGGCACACGCCTTCATCGAAGCGCTGCCGGCGCTCGGCGCCGACCAAGGCATCCCGCGTTTCGACGACGTCAACCGCCGGCTGCGGGTGGCCACCGGCTGGGAAATCGTCGCCGTGCCCGGCCTCATCCCGGAAAAGGCATTCTTCGAGCTGCTGGCCCACCGCCGCTTCCCGGTGACCGACTGGATCCGTCGGCCCGAGGAGTTCGATTACATCGTCGAGCCCGACGTGTTCCACGACCTGTTCGGCCACGTGCCGCTGCTGTTCGACCCGGTGTTTGCCGACTATGTGCAGCGCTATGGCCAGGGCGGTCTGCGGGCCCATGCGCTGGGCGCGGGCGAGCTGCTGTCCCGGCTGTACTGGTACACCATCGAGTTCGGCCTGATCCGGCAAACCGACGGCCTGAGGGCCTATGGCGCCGGCATCCTGAGCTCGGCCGGCGAACTGGTGCACAGCGTGCGAAGCCCACAGCCGCGCCGGATCGCCCTGGACCTGGAGCGCTGCATGCGCACCCGCTACAAGATCGACGATTTTCAGGCCACGTATTTCGTGATCGACAGCTTCGAGCAACTGTTCGACATGACCGCAGCCGACTTTGCGCCGATCTACGAACGGGTGCGTTCTGCCGGTGAGCTGAGCGCCGACGCCATCCAGGCCAGCGATTCGCTCATCACCACCGGCTGAAACGCCAGGTCCACATGACCGGCCGAGCGCAGCAGGCGGTTGTCTGCGCCGGCCAGCATCGCATTGGCCGGCGGAAACACGACGTGATCGGTGAGCGATCGCCAGCACAGGAAGCGCGTCGCGTCCTCGGTCCGTTCCCGCGAGCGCAGGGCCTGCAGCCACTCGCTGTCCTCGCGCATCTGCCGCCCGGCCAGGCTGTTGGCCCAGCGTGCCACCCAGGTGCCGTGATGCGGGGATCCGATGGTGACGCAGCCCTTGAGGCCTTCTGGCCAGCGCTGCTGCCGTGCGAGCCAGCGGCGGGTCACCAGACCGCCCATGCTGTGGGCCACCACCATCACCGGCTGCCCGGTGGCCAGGGCCTGCTGCATGACCGGGTCGAACACCGCCACCATGTCGTCGATGCTCCCGAACACCGGTTCAAGGTTGACCGAACGCCAGGTCCATCCACGGTCGCGCAATGCCTTCATCCAGGGCAGCCACAGCCCCCGGTTGCAGACATAGCCGTGGACCAGCACCACCACCGGCCTGTCCGGTGGCGGCATCGGGTCGGGGTCAGCCCGCCAGCGAAACGGCTGACGCCACATGAACACCGCGAGGTATGAGCGCCATTCGCGCCACCATGCCACCAGCCACTCCTTCCACGACGCCGTGTCCGCTGGCGACCGCCGCGCAATGACGTGCGCGGCCGTCCAGGAACCCAGTGCCATCACCACGGCGGGCAACCAGGCCCAGGCGAACGCGGCGGCCCAGGCCAGCGTCGGATGTGTCGACATCCACCACAGTGCCAGACCGGCGCTCAGCCCCACGGTCACCACCACGGTGACACGCTCCATCCACGCGACACGGCTCATGTCGTTATGCTCCCTGGCTTGAAGGAATCGTTCATGTCTGTGCCGAACCCATCCAGTCCTGCTGAACGCATTCGACGGCATCTGCGCGGCGTCGAGGCCTTGCGGTCGACGGCTGCCAGCGCCGGGACGGTGTCGGCGGTGCAGACGATCAAGCGGCTGCAGGCGGCCCGGTTCGAACACACCTACGCCGACTTCCTCGTCCACGCCGAGTATGCGGCCGCTGCCCGTTTCTTTTTGGGCGAACTCTACGGTGTGCGTGACTTCAGCCAGCGGGACCAGCAGTTCGCCCGCATTGCGGGGGGCCTTGAGCGCCTGTTTCCTGCGGCGGTGGCCGAACTGGCGGTCGATCTGGTGGAATTGCACGCCTTGACCGAGCACCTCGATCACGACATGGCGGTGGCCTGGAATGGCTTGTCGCCGGATCTGACGCAGGGGCAGCGCTATGTGGCGTCCTGGCATGCGGCCGGATCACGCGAGGATCGGGATCGGCAACTCATGGTCGTGAGTGCCATGGGGACCGAACTGGAGCATCTGACCCGAAAGAAGAGCCTGCGCACGGCGCTGCGCCTCATGCGGGGACCCGCCAGAGCAGCCGGACTCGATGCGCTGCAACAGTTTCTGGAGGCGGGATTCGACGCCTTCGCTTCCATGGCCCGGCCACGGGTGCTCATGGAAGCCATCCACGCCAGGGAATCCGACTG
The DNA here is from genome assembly GCF_049843595.1 of Hydrogenophaga sp. R2. Classification (NCBI taxonomy): domain Bacteria; kingdom Pseudomonadati; phylum Pseudomonadota; class Betaproteobacteria; order Burkholderiales; family Comamonadaceae; genus Hydrogenophaga; species Hydrogenophaga sp. R2. The sequence continues at coordinate 54,298 of NZ_JBBHZN010000005.1, read as the reverse complement.
GCTGAACAGGCTTTACTCCACCGCAGACGCTGGAACCGCAGCCGAGCTGGATCGGATATGGACGGCGCGTCGCACTTGAGGCCACCCTTAGTTTTCCGCCATGGACACTTTGCATCCATCTGCCCTCGATGCCCTGGGCATCACGGTTCTTGAACGCGGCTGGCTTTCGTCCAACTGCACCGTCATCCGTGACGAGCAACATGCCTGGGTGGTGGACACCGGCTATTGCATCCATGCCGAACAGACCGCAGGCCTGATCGAGCAGGTGCTCGGGGATCAAGCACTGACGGGGGTCATCAACACGCACCTCCACAGCGACCATTGCGGTGGCAACGCAGAACTCGCCCGAAGGTACCCGGAAATGGAGATCCTGATTCCTCCGGGCCAAGCCGGCAGTGTCATCCCGTGGGATCCCGTGGCGCTGACCTACGAACCGACGGGACAACGGTGCCCGCCATTCGAATACACGCAGGTACTGAAACCAGGCACCACCGTTCGGCTTGGCCCCGCCACCTGGGATGTACTGGCTGCACCCGGACACGACCCGCACGCAGTACTGCTGTACCAACCCGACGCCCGTGTTCTCATCGCTGGCGACGCGCTGTGGGAAAACGGCTTTGGGGTCGTCTTTCCTGAGCTGGAGGGGGTGGATGCCTTCGCCGAGGTTCAGGCCACGCTGGCTGTCATCCGGTCGCTGGAACCGAGATGGGTCATCCCGGGCCATGGAAGGCCGTTCACCGACGTGACCGCCGCGTTGCACCGCGCCGAACAGCGACTGGCTCAATTCGTCACCAAGCCCGACAAACATGCGGAGTACGCTGCAAAGGTGCTGGTCAAGTTCCACCTGCTGGAGCACCAGACGGTCCCGCTCCAGTCGTTGAGCGCGTGGTATGAAACGACGCCCTACTTCGGCGTCGTCAAAAGCCGATACCCGGCCCTGGATCTGTCACTTCACACGCTGGTCGACAAACTCGTTGTGGTGAACGCAGCGGCGCGATCGGGAGACCTTGTGATCAACCTTTGAGAAACAGACCCCCAATAAATCGGAGCCACAAAAACAAATCCCCCGCCCTTTTTGAGGAAGGCGGGGGATTGTTGGGCTATTAGTAGCCTGACGATGACCTACTTTCACACGGGAATCCGCACTATCATCGGCGCAAAGGCGTTTCACTGTCCTGTTCGGGATGGGAAGGAGTGGTACCACCTCGCTATGGTCGTCAGGCATAAAGGGTTGCCTGGCTGCGACACCGCAGCCGGGCGAATTCATAGAGTCTGACACTGTGTTTGGCAGTGTCGATCAGCGTGTATTTTGATTGCATCCACGAGTGGCATATGCATGTGTTGTTCACATGTTGCATTTGCATGTCACTTGGGACACTTTGATATTGAATCAAAGTTATAGGGTCAAGCCGCACGAGCAATTAGTATCGGTTAGCTTAACGCATTGCTGCGCTTCCACACCCGACCTATCAACGTCCTGGTCTTGAACGACTCTTTAGGGGGCTCAAGGCCCCGGCAGATCTCATCTTGGAACGAGTTTCCCGCTTAGATGCTTTCAGCGGTTATCTCTTCCGCACTTAGCTACCCGGCAATGCCACTGGCGTGACAACCGGTACACCAGAGGTGCGTCCACTCCGGTCCTCTCGTACTAGGAGCAGGCTTCCTCAAATCTGCAGCGCCCACGGAAGATAGGGACCAAACTGTCTCACGACGTTTTAAACCCAGCTCACGTACCTCTTTAAATGGCGAACAGCCATACCCTTGGGACCGGCTACAGCCCCAGGATGAGATGAGCCGACATCGAGGTGCCAAACACCGCCGTCGATATGAACTCTTGGGCGGTATCAGCCTGTTATCCCCAGAGTACCTTTTATCCGTTGAGCGATGGCCCTTCCATACAGAACCACCGGATCACTATGTCCTGCTTTCGCATCTGCTCGACTTGTCAGTCTCGCAGTTAAGCACGCTTATGCCATTGCACTATTAGCACGATGTCCGACCGTACCTAGCGTACCTTCGAACTCCTCCGTTACACTTTGGGAGGAGACCGCCCCAGTCAAACTGCCTACCATGCACTGTCCCCGATCCAGATGATGGACCTAGGTTAGAACCTCAAACACACCAGGGTGGTATTTCAACGTCGGCTCCACCCGATCTAGCGACCGGGCTTCAAAGCCTCCCACCTATCCTACACAGATCTGTTCAAAGTCCAATACAAAGCTACAGTAAAGGTTCATGGGGTCTTTCCGTCTTTCCGCGGGGAGATTGCATCATCACAAACATTTCAACTTCGCTGAGTCTCAGGAGGAGACAGTGTGGCCATCGTTACGCCATTCGTGCAGGTCGGAACTTACCCGACAAGGAATTTCGCTACCTTAGGACCGTTATAGTTACGGCCGCCGTTTACTGGGACTTCGATCAAGAGCTTGCACCCCATCAATTAATCTTCCAGCACCGGGCAGGCGTCACACCCTATACGTCCACTTTCGTGTTTGCAGAGTGCTGTGTTTTTAATAAACAGTCGCAGCCACCTATTTTTTGCAACCCATTCACGCTTCGTTGTTCACTACACGCTAATAGGGCACACCTTCTTCCGAAGTTACGGTGTCAATTTGCCGAGTTCCTTCTCCTGAGTTCTCTCAAGCGCCTTAGAATACTCATCTCGCGCACCAGTGTCGGTTTGCGGTACGGTCAATTACAAGCTGAAGCTTAGTGGCTTTTCCTGGGACCTCGTTCAGTTACTTCGCGAGCAAGCTCGCTCGATCGGCAGCCTCGGTATATGACGGGCGGATTTGCCTACCCATCGCCTACTTCTGCCTAAACCGGGACATCCAACACCCGGATAACCTATTAAGATCCGTCCCCACATCGCACTTGTAATCGGTACAGGAATATTGACCTGTTTCCCATCAGCTACGCATCTCTGCCTCGCCTTAGGGGCCGACTCACCCTACGCCGATGAACGTTGCGTAGGAAACCTTGCGCTTACGGCGAGGGGGCTTTTCACCCCCTTTAACGCTACTCATGTCAGCATTCGCACTTCTGATACCTCCAGCATCCTTTACAAGACACCTTCACAGGCTTACAGAACGCTCTCCTACCACGCACATTGCTGTGCATCCGCAGCTTCGGTAACTGGCTTAGCCCCGTTACATCTTCCGCGCAGGACGACTCGATCAGTGAGCTATTACGCTTTCTTTAAATGATGGCTGCTTCTAAGCCAACATCCTGACTGTTTTAGCCTTCCCACTTCGTTTCCCACTTAGCCAATTTTAGGGACCTTAGCTGGCGGTCTGGGTTGTTTCCCTCTTGAGTCCGGACGTTAGCACCCGGTGCTCTGTCTCCCAAGCTGTACTCGTCGGTATTCGGAGTTTGCCTTGGTTTGGTAAGTCGCCATGACCCCCTAGCCAAAACAGTGCTCTACCCCCGACGGTAATACTTGAGGCACTACCTAAATAGTTTTCGGAGAGAACCAGCTATTTCCAAGTTTGTTTAGCCTTTCACCCCTATCCACAGCTCATCCGCTAGTTTTGCAACACTAGTCGGTTCGGACCTCCAGTACCTGTTACGGCACCTTCATCCTGGCCATGGATAGATCACTTGGTTTCGGGTCTACACCCAGCGACTGAATCGCCCTGTTCGGACTCGGTTTCCCTACGCCTTCCCTATTCGGTTAAGCTTGCCACTGAATGTAAGTCGCTGACCCATTATACAAAAGGTACGCCGTCACCCTTGCGGGCTCCGACTTTTTGTAAGCATGCGGTTTCAGGATCTATTTCACTCCCCTCCCGGGGTTCTTTTCGCCTTTCCCTCACGGTACTTGTTCACTATCGGTCGATGATGAGTATTTAGCCTTGGAGGATGGTCCCCCCATCTTCAGACAGGATTTCTCGTGTCCCGCCCTACTTTTCGCAAGCTCAGTACCACACAGGTCTTTTCACGTACGGGGCTATCACCCGCTATGGCCACCCTTTCCAGAGCGTTCCGTTAAGTCTTGTGCTATCACTTGCAGGCTTCTCCGATTTCGCTCGCCACTACTTTCGGAATCTCGGTTGATGTCTTTTCCTCGAGCTACTGAGATGTTTCAGTTCACCCGGTTCGCCTCGTTACCCTATGTATTCAGATAACGATACCTTTCGGTGGGTTTCCCCATTCGGAAATCTCCGGATCAAAGCTAATTTGCCAGCTCCCCGAAGCTTATCGCAGGCTATCACGTCCTTCGTCGCCTATCATCGCCAAGGCATCCACCACATGCTCTTATTCACTTGACCCTATAACTTTGATCCCTCGCACAGCTG
>NZ_JBBHZN010000005.1:45000-47500 GCF_049843595.1 Hydrogenophaga sp. R2 | reverse complement strand
CCGCACTATCATCGGCGCAAAGGCGTTTCACTGTCCTGTTCGGGATGGGAAGGAGTGGTACCACCTCGCTATGGTCGTCAGGCATAAAGGGTTGCCTGGCTGCGACACCGCAGCCGGGCGAATTCATAGAGTCTGACACTGTGTTTGGCAGTGTCGATCAGCGTGTATTTTGATTGCATCCACGAGTGGCATATGCATGTGTTGTTCACATGTTGCATTTGCATGTCACTTGGGACACTTTGATATTGAATCAAAGTTATAGGGTCAAGCCGCACGAGCAATTAGTATCGGTTAGCTTAACGCATTGCTGCGCTTCCACACCCGACCTATCAACGTCCTGGTCTTGAACGACTCTTTAGGGGGCTCAAGGCCCCGGCAGATCTCATCTTGGAACGAGTTTCCCGCTTAGATGCTTTCAGCGGTTATCTCTTCCGCACTTAGCTACCCGGCAATGCCACTGGCGTGACAACCGGTACACCAGAGGTGCGTCCACTCCGGTCCTCTCGTACTAGGAGCAGGCTTCCTCAAATCTGCAGCGCCCACGGAAGATAGGGACCAAACTGTCTCACGACGTTTTAAACCCAGCTCACGTACCTCTTTAAATGGCGAACAGCCATACCCTTGGGACCGGCTACAGCCCCAGGATGAGATGAGCCGACATCGAGGTGCCAAACACCGCCGTCGATATGAACTCTTGGGCGGTATCAGCCTGTTATCCCCAGAGTACCTTTTATCCGTTGAGCGATGGCCCTTCCATACAGAACCACCGGATCACTATGTCCTGCTTTCGCATCTGCTCGACTTGTCAGTCTCGCAGTTAAGCACGCTTATGCCATTGCACTATTAGCACGATGTCCGACCGTACCTAGCGTACCTTCGAACTCCTCCGTTACACTTTGGGAGGAGACCGCCCCAGTCAAACTGCCTACCATGCACTGTCCCCGATCCAGATGATGGACCTAGGTTAGAACCTCAAACACACCAGGGTGGTATTTCAACGTCGGCTCCACCCGATCTAGCGACCGGGCTTCAAAGCCTCCCACCTATCCTACACAGATCTGTTCAAAGTCCAATACAAAGCTACAGTAAAGGTTCATGGGGTCTTTCCGTCTTTCCGCGGGGAGATTGCATCATCACAAACATTTCAACTTCGCTGAGTCTCAGGAGGAGACAGTGTGGCCATCGTTACGCCATTCGTGCAGGTCGGAACTTACCCGACAAGGAATTTCGCTACCTTAGGACCGTTATAGTTACGGCCGCCGTTTACTGGGACTTCGATCAAGAGCTTGCACCCCATCAATTAATCTTCCAGCACCGGGCAGGCGTCACACCCTATACGTCCACTTTCGTGTTTGCAGAGTGCTGTGTTTTTAATAAACAGTCGCAGCCACCTATTTTTTGCAACCCATTCACGCTTCGTTGTTCACTACACGCTAATAGGGCACACCTTCTTCCGAAGTTACGGTGTCAATTTGCCGAGTTCCTTCTCCTGAGTTCTCTCAAGCGCCTTAGAATACTCATCTCGCGCACCAGTGTCGGTTTGCGGTACGGTCAATTACAAGCTGAAGCTTAGTGGCTTTTCCTGGGACCTCGTTCAGTTACTTCGCGAGCAAGCTCGCTCGATCGGCAGCCTCGGTATATGACGGGCGGATTTGCCTACCCATCGCCTACTTCTGCCTAAACCGGGACATCCAACACCCGGATAACCTATTAAGATCCGTCCCCACATCGCACTTGTAATCGGTACAGGAATATTGACCTGTTTCCCATCAGCTACGCATCTCTGCCTCGCCTTAGGGGCCGACTCACCCTACGCCGATGAACGTTGCGTAGGAAACCTTGCGCTTACGGCGAGGGGGCTTTTCACCCCCTTTAACGCTACTCATGTCAGCATTCGCACTTCTGATACCTCCAGCATCCTTTACAAGACACCTTCACAGGCTTACAGAACGCTCTCCTACCACGCACATTGCTGTGCATCCGCAGCTTCGGTAACTGGCTTAGCCCCGTTACATCTTCCGCGCAGGACGACTCGATCAGTGAGCTATTACGCTTTCTTTAAATGATGGCTGCTTCTAAGCCAACATCCTGACTGTTTTAGCCTTCCCACTTCGTTTCCCACTTAGCCAATTTTAGGGACCTTAGCTGGCGGTCTGGGTTGTTTCCCTCTTGAGTCCGGACGTTAGCACCCGGTGCTCTGTCTCCCAAGCTGTACTCGTCGGTATTCGGAGTTTGCCTTGGTTTGGTAAGTCGCCATGACCCCCTAGCCAAAACAGTGCTCTACCCCCGACGGTAATACTTGAGGCACTACCTAAATAGTTTTCGGAGAGAACCAGCTATTTCCAAGTTTGTTTAGCCTTTCACCCCTATCCACAGCTCATCCGCTAGTTTTGCAACACTAGTCGGTTCGGACCTCCAGTACCTGTTACGGCACCTTCATCCTGGCCATGGATAGATCACTTGGTTTCGGGTCTACACCCAGCGACTGAATCGCCCTGTT
>NZ_JBBHZN010000005.1:0-40000 GCF_049843595.1 Hydrogenophaga sp. R2 | reverse complement strand
CCGCAAGCTCAGCTACAAGGAGCAGCGCGAACTCGACGGCCTGCCGGCGCAGATGGCCGCACTGGAGGCCGAGCAGGCCGACATCGACCGACAGCTTGCCGGCGGACAGCTCTACGCGACCGACCCGGCCCTGGCGGCCCGGCTGGCGCAGCGCCATGCCGAGGTGGAGGAAGCCTGGATGGTGGCGGCCGAACGGCTGGAGGCGCTCGGCGGGCTCTGAACGCGGCCGGGAGCCCTTCAGCCCGCCAGCTCGGCCACCCGCTGGCGGTAGACCCGCCAGAACGTGGCGTCCTGCGTGGTGGCGAAATTGATGCGCATGAGGGTGGACGGCTGGCGCCCGGCATGGAACAGCGCACCGGGCGCGATCATGTAGCCGTCGTCCAGCAGGCGCTGGGCCAGCACATCGGTGTCCACGCCGGTGTCCACCCAGCCGAACAGCCCGGCCGGCTCGGCCACGAAACGGCAGCCCGCCCCCAGTGCCAGCTGCACGCTGCGCGCGCGGGCCACGTCGAGCCGGGCGCGCAGGCGTTCGGCATGGCGGCGCAGCTGTCCTTGCTCGATGCACAGGGCCAGGGCCTTCTCCAGCAGGGCCGGCGTGGTCAGGGTGCTGAGCATCTTGGTGTGGATGAGGGGCTCCACCAGCGGGGCCGGTGCGGCCACGAAGCCCACCCGCCAGTTCGGCGCCAGCACCTTGGCAAAACCACCCACATAGAGCGTGCGCTGCAGGCCATCCAGCACCGACAGGCGCGTGGCATGGGGTGGCGCCAGGTGGCTGTAGGTGTCGTCCTCCACCACATGGAAGTCGTGCTGTCCGGCCAGCTGCAGCAGGCGGTGGGCGCTGGCCGGCGACAGGCAGTGGCCGGTGGGGTTGTGCAGCACGCTCACGCTGACATACAGCTTGGGCCGGTGCGCCTCGCAATACCGGGCCATGACCGACAGGTCCGGGCCGTCCGGCCCGCGCGGCACCGGCAGCACCCGGGCACCCAGGGCGGCCAGCCGCGCAAATTCCACCGCCCAGCCGGGCTCCTCCACCATGACCGGATCACCCGGGCGCAGCAGGGTGCGGCTGATGATGTCCAGCGCATGGGTGGCACCCACGCTGGTGATGATCTGCCCGGCCTCCAGCGGCAGCCCCATGTCGCCGAGCTTGCGGGCCAGCGCCTGACGCAGGCCCGCATCGCCCGCGGGCTCGCCGTAGTGCAGCGACACCTCGTTGATGGCCTTGGCGCTGGTGAGCTTGCGCACCGCCGACGGCATGAAACCGGACTCCAGCCAGTCGGCCGGAAACACCCCCATGCCGGGCTGCGGCTTGTCGCTGACGCGGTGGAACATGCCGCGCATCAGCGCCGTGGCGTCGATCTGCACCGGCTGCTCGCGGCGGGCGGCGGCTGGCGGCTCCGAGCGACGCACCCGCTGCTCCCGCACGAAGAACCCCCGGTTCTTGCGGGCATCGACCAGGCCCTGGGCCAGCAGCTTGTCGTAGGCCGACACCACGGTGGACGGGCTCACGCCCTGCAGCCGGGCGCATTCGCGCACCGAGGGCAGGCGCGCGCCCGGGGCCAGCAGGCGGTCGCGGATGCGCTGGGCGAGCCGCTCGGCCAGCTGCTCGGACAAGGGCTGATCGGAGGTTCGGGTGAGCATGGTGGCGGCGTGTATGGTGCGGATCAACCATACAGTTTGAAAAGTGATGGGTCAACTGTACTGCTTGTGTACTGATCCTGCTGGCTACAGTGGCCCGATGAACCCCGCCTCCCCACCCACCCTGTCGGTCACCCCGCCGTCCCGTGCCGACGCCCGCCTGGGCTGGTGGCTGGGCCTGCTGGGCGTGACCGTGTTCGCCCTGACGCTGCCGGCCACCCGCCTGGCCACCGGCACGGCGGACGCGCCCGCCCTCTCGCCCTGGTTCGTGACCTGGGCGCGGGCGGCACTGGCCGGCCTGCTGTCGCTGGCCTACCTGGGTCTGGTGCGGGCCCCTCGCCCCACGGCGGCCCAGTGCCGGCCACTGGGCCTGTCGCTGCTGGGCAATGTGATCGGTTATCCGCTGCTGCTGGGCTGGGCCTTGCGCCACGTGACCGCCAGCCATGCCGCCGTCATCACGGCCCTGCTGCCACTGGCCACGGCCGCTGCCGCCGCATGGCTGCTGCACCAGCGGGCGCGACTGGGCTTCTGGCTGTTCGCCGCGCTGGGCAGCGGTCTGGTGGTGGCCTACAGCCTGATCCGGGCGGTGCAGACCGGCGGTTTCGACCTGGCCTGGGCCGATCTGCTCCTGGTGGGTGCGGTGCTGGCCGCCTCGGTGGGCTATGTGGGGGGAACCCAGGTGACGCCCGCGCTGGGCGCCGAGCGCGTCATCAGCTGGGTCTGCGTGATGGCCCTGCCGCTGACCCTGCCGGGCGCCCTGCTCACCTGGCCCGAACAGCCGGTGCCCACCACCGCCTGGTTCGCCCTGCTGTACGTGGCGATGTTCTCCATGTGGGCCGGCTTCTTCGCCTGGTTTCGCGGGCTGGCCCTGGGCGGCGCGCTGCGGGTGAGCCAGCTGCAGCTGCTGCAGCCGTTCCTGAGCATGGCCGCCGCGGTGCCCCTGCTGGGCGAATCCATCGACGGCCTGACCCTGGTGTTCGGCCTGGCGGTGGTGGCCACCGTGCTGGCCGGCCGGCGCGCCCAGCGCCCCACGCCCTGACCCTTTCATTCCCACCGCAAGGAGCCATCCCCATGAGCACGCCCTGGACCCTGTCGCGCCGCGCCGAACGCATGAACCCGTCGGTGATCCGCGAGATCCTCAAGCTCACCGCGCAGCCCGGCATCATCAGCCTGGCCGGTGGCCTGCCCTCGCCCGCCACCTTCCCGGTCGATGCCTTCGCCCAGGCCTGCGCCGAGGTGCTGGCCACCGACGGGCCGGCCGCCCTGCAATACGCCGCCAGCGAAGGGCATGGCCCGCTGCGCGAGTGGGTGGCCGCGCAGCTGCCCTGGGCGGTGGATCCGGCGCAGGTGCTCATCACCACCGGCAGCCAGCAGGCGCTCGATCTGGTGGGCAAGGTGCTGATCGACAGCGGCAGCCGGGTGCTGGTGGAAACGCCGACCTACCTGGGCGCACTGCAGGCCTTCGCGCCGATGGAGCCACAGATCGAGGGCGTGGCCTGCACCGACGAAGGTCCCGACCCGGACGATCTGGTGCGGCGTGGTCCGAGCGCACGGTTTTTGTATGTGCTGCCCAATTTCCAGAACCCCACCGGCCGCAGCCTGAGCGAGGGTGCACGCCAGGCCCTGGTGCAGCAGGCCGACCGGCTGGGCCTGCCGCTGGTGGAGGACAACCCCTACGGCGAACTCTGGTTCGACCAGCCGCCACCGGCCCCGCTGAGCGCGCGCCACCCCGACGGCTGCCTCTATCTCGGCTCCTTCTCCAAGGTGCTGGCCCCGGGCCTGCGGCTGGGCTATGTGGTGGCGCCCAAGGCCATCTTTCCCAAACTGCTGCAGGCCAAGCAGGCGGCCGATCTGCACACCCCCGGCTTCAACCAGCGCCTGGCCAGCGCGGTGCTGCGCGACGGCTTCATGGAGCGCCATGTGCCCCGGGTGCGGGCGCTGTACCGCCAGCAATGCCGGGTGATGCTGGACGCGCTGGGCCACGAGATGGGCGGGCTTGGGGTGCAATGGAACGCCCCCGAAGGCGGCATGTTCCTGTGGCTGCGCCTGCCCGAGGGCATGGACGCCACCGCCCTGCTGCCCCAGGCCGTGGCTCGGGGCGTGGCCTATGTGCCGGGTGCCGCGTTCTATGCCGACAGCGCCGACCCGCGCACGCTGCGGCTGAGCTTCGTCACCGCCAGCGAAGACCAGATACGCTCGGGCATTGCCGCCCTGGCGGCCACCGTGCGCGAGGCGCTGCCGCGCCCGACCGCTGTGCCGGTGGCCCGCCCCCAGAGTTCCGGAGTGACCGCATGAGTTCTGCCACCGCCGGCCTGACCGGCCGCCCTTTCGCCCAGGTGGACGTGTTCACCGCCACACCCTACCGGGGCAACCCGCTGGCCGTGGTGCTGGACGGCACCGGCCTGAGCACCGAGGCCATGCAGGCCTTCACCGACTGGACCAACCTGTCGGAATGCACCTTCGTGCTGCCGCCCACCACGGCCGAGGCCGATTACCGGGTGCGCATCTTCTGCCCGGGCCGTGAACTGCCGTTTGCCGGCCACCCCACCCTGGGCACGGCCCATGCGTGGCTGCGCGCCGGCGGCCGGCCCAAGGGGGAGCATGTGGTACAGGAATGCGGCGTGGGGCTGGTGCCGATCCGGCGCGACGGCGAACGGCTGGCCTTCGCCGCGCCGCCCCTGCGCCGCAGCGGGCCGCTGGACGAGGCCGATGTGGACCTGATCGCCCGGGGCCTGGGCGTGCCGCGCAGCGACATCGTGGCGCACAGCTGGTGCGACAACGGGCCCGGCTGGCGCGCCGTGATGCTGGGCAGCGCCGAGCAGGTGCTGGCCCTGCGACCCGATGGCGCGGTGCTGGCCGGCCTGGACATCGGCGTGGTCGGGCCGCGCGGCAAGGTCGGTGTGGTGGGCAGCCAGGCGCCGGGCCAGGACACGCAGTTCGAGGTGCGGGCCTTTTTCCCCGGACAGAACGGCCTGGCCGAAGACCCGGTCACCGGCAGCCTCAATGCCGCGCTGGCCCAGTGGCTGATCGGGAGCGGCCGGGCGCCGCGCCGCTATGTGGCGGCTCAGGGCACGGCCCTGCGGCGCGCTGGCCGGGTGCACGTGGAACAGGTCGACGACGGCACGCTGTGGATCGGCGGTGATTCGGTCACCTGCATCGAAGGCCGGGTGGCCTTGTGAGCCTGGTGCTGGACCATCTGGTGGTGGCGGCGGCCTCGCTGGACGAAGGCGTGGCCTGGTGCGAATCGGTGCTGGGCACCAGGCCGGCTCCGGGCGGCGCCCATGCGCTGTTCGGCACCCACAACCGCCTGCTGAAGCTGGCGGGCGCGCCCGACGCGTATCTGGAGATCATCGCGATCGACCCGGCGGCCACGCCCTTGCGGGCGCCCCCGCTGCGGCGCTGGTTCGACCTGGACGATGCCGCGCTGCAAGGGTCGCTGCGGCGCCATGGCCCGCAGCTGGTGCACTGGGTGGCCCGGGTGACGGACATCCATGCCGCGGTCGGCCAGCTGGCCGGCGCGGGCTGGGACCGGGGGCCGGTGCTGGAAGCGTCACGCCCGACGCCGCAGGGCCTGCTGCGCTGGAAGATCACCGTGCGCGATGACGGACAGCGGCTGGCCGGCGGCGCCCTGCCCACGCTCATCCAGTGGGGTGACCAGCACCCGGCACGCGGCCTGCCGGACGGCGGTGTGTCGCTGCAGGGTCTGCAGATCGGCGGCCCCTCGGGCGCTGCGGTGGTGACGGCGTTGCAGCCCCTGGCATCGGGCCCGATGTGGCGACACGACCCTGATGCCGCCTCGCCGGTCCTGAGCGCCACGCTGGACACGCCGCGGGGGCGGGTGGTGCTGCGCTGTCCGCCTGCAGCGGGCTGAATCAGCCGGCCGGCTGCACCAGGCGCGAGACCACCTCGCAGAAGGTCTCGACCGCGTCGGTCTTGAACACCACCTCGCGCACACCGGCGGCCCGGGCTTCGGCCTGCATCTCGTCGGTGATGTAGCCCGAGGCCACGGCCACGGTCAGCGAGGGCTCGATGGCCAGCACCGCGCGTGCCACCTCCAGGCCCGACATGCCCGGCATGTTGAAGTCGGTCAGCAGCAGGTCGAACTGGCCCGGCGCAGCCCGCACCGCCTCGATGGCATCGTTCTGCGCGGTGAACGCTGTCACACGGAAGCCGCGCCGCTCCAGCAGACGGCGCACCAGGAAGACCAGGGTGTCGTCGTCGTCCAGGTACAGGACATGGGGCATCGGGGCGTCGGTGGCGTCAGGCATCGTGTCGCGGGCGTCCGTTGAGGGTGGAGGAGCGGCAGAGGCAGCAGAAGCAGGCAGTGCCGCCGAGGCACGACCGGGCATCGGCATTGTGCCGCGATTGGCGGGCGCAGCGGCGGGAAACAGCAGGGTGAAGGTGGTGCCGGCGCCCGGGCGGCTCTGCACATCGATGGCCCCGCCGTGCGACTGCACGATGCCCAGCACCATGGGCAGGCCCAGGCCGGTGCCCTGCCCCACCGCCTTGGTGGTGAAGAAGGGCTCGAAGATGCGCCGGCGCACCGCCTCGTCCATGCCGGAGCCGGTGTCGGTCACCTGGACACGCACCACGCCCGTCTGACGCTGGCGGCAGATCAGCGCCAGCTCCGGCGGCACGCCGGCATGGTGCGCCGGCAGCGAGTCGATGCGGAACTCCAGCCGGCCACCCTGCGCCTGCATGGCATGCAGGGCGTTGGTGCCCAGATTGACGAACACCTGGCCGATCTGGGTGGGGTCGGCCAGGATGCGGGGCGCCGGTCCGCCGCTGGACTGCACCAGCTCCACATGGGACGGCAGGGCCGCCCGCAGCAGGGCACAGGATTCGGCTAGCACGGCGGCCAGGTCGGTTTCCACCAGCTCCATCGGCTGCTGCCGGCTGAAGGCCAGGATGCGCCGCACCAGTTCGCGGCCCCGGCGAGCGGCGGTGCGGATCTCGTCCAGGCTCTCGGCCGACGGATGCGCAGCGCCCAGGTCCTGGCGCGCCAGATCGGCATTGCCCAGGATGGCCGCCAGGATGTTGTTGAAGTCGTGGGCCACGCCACCGGCCAGCGTACCCAGCGCCTCCATCTTCTGGGACTGGGCCAGCTGGGCCTGCAGGGTCTTCTGTTCGGCCTGCGCGTTGCGCAGCGAGGTGATGTCGATGAAGGTCAGCACCACGTGGCGAAGCCCGCCGTCGGTGCTGTTCTCGGGATAGGCGTTGCACAGTGCCCAGCGGATCTCGCCGCCCTCGCCCACCGGCACGCCCATGACGATGTCGCGGGCCGGTTGCCCGGTGGCCAGCACCCGGTCGAAGGGCAGCTCATGGCGGCGCAGGGGCTGGCCGGTCTCGCCCAGCAGCTGCCACGCGTGGCCACCCGAGGTGGGCTCGGGCAGGGCCGGGTTGGCGCCACCGTCGCTCCAGCCCAGGAAGCGGCGGGCCGCCGTGTTGATGCTGGCCAGGGTGTTGTCCGGCCGGAACACCATCACGCCGGCACCCAGGTTCTCGATCAGGGCGCGTTGATCGGCCTCGCGCACCTGCAGGGCCTGGCGGGCCCGGTCGCCCTCGACCCGCAGCCGGTGCGACACCAGCGCGTTGTACAGCGCCATGCGCACCAGCAGCGTGGTGAGGAAGATGAACAGGTAGACCGGCATCACCTGGTCGGGCGTGAAGCCGAGCACCGGCACCGACACGGCAAACCCCAGCATGGTCAGCAACTCGACCGTGGTGATGACGCGCACCGCCCGCAGCTCCGGCACCCGCGGCGACTCGCGCTCGGCCCGCAGCAGGTCGCGCAGCCCGCCGCAGGTGATGCCGATGATCGCCAGCGAGAACACCGCCTGCCGGCCCTTGGCGGTGTCGATGCCGTAGGTGAGCAGGGCCAGCGTGGCCATGCAGACCAGGCCGGCCACCAGCAGATGGCGGCGGTGTGCCGTCAGCCCCAGGTAGCTGCGCAGACCCCACCAGACGGCCAGTGCCGCCACCACCAGCATGGTGCTGCCCACCACCACGGCCCAGAACACCGAGCCGGTGCCGCGCAACCACAGCCCGCCCGACCCGAGGATGGAGAGAAAGGAGGCCACCGCCCACCAGCCCGGACCGCCGATGCCCGGATACCGGCGCGACTGGGCCCAGAAGGCCAGCACGATGAGCGCATCCACCGCCACCCGCAGGGACAACAGGGTGTCGAGATCAAACTCCAGCACGAAAGGCTCCGGCGCCAAGGCTCATGGCGGAATTGAAGCACAGGCCGGCGCCCCGCCAAGGGGGTATTCATGGGGGAAAACCGCCGGTATTCGGACGCTGTCGGCGTGGCGTGTGCACAAACGCACACCGGCCGGGCAGTCGCTGCCGGGACAAATCGGCCGGTGCCCGCTGACCCAGAATCCGCCGCATGGGACAGCTCTACCTTGTGCGCCACGGCCAGGCCTCGTTCGGGGCCGACGACTACGACCAGCTCAGCGACCTGGGCCGCCGGCAGGCGGTGCAGCTCGGTCGCTACTGGGCGCAACGTGGCTGGAAGCCCGACGCGGTGCTCATGGGATCGCTGCGCCGCCACGCCCAGACCTGGGAAGGCATCGCCGAAGGGGCCGGCCTGGACCTGCAGCCCCTGGTCTGGCCGGGCCTGAACGAATACGACAGCCATGCCGTCATCCGCACGGTGCATCCGCACCCGCTGGCCAGGCCCGACACGCCCGAGCTGTACCGCCACCATTTCCGCCTGCTGCGCGACGGCCTGGCGCAGTGGATGGCCGGCACGGTGAGCCCGGCCGGCATGCCGACCTACGAGGATTTCGTGCGGGGCATCACCGGCGCCCTGGACCATGTGCGCGCCCACCACCAGGGGCAGAAGGTGCTGATCGTCTCCAGCGGCGGGCCCATCTCCACCGCCGTGGGCCATGTGCTGGGCATGAGCCCGGAAGCCACCATCGAACTCAACATGCGCATCCGCAACAGCGCGGTGAGCGAGTTCCAGTTCAACCCCAAGCGCCACACGCTGCTGACCTACAACACCCTGCCGCACCTGGACGACCCGGCGCTGGCGGAGTGGATCACCTACGCGTGAATCACCGGTGCCGGAGCGTGTCCGGCGGGAGCTGATCGATCTCGGTGAGCAAGCGGGCCAGGGCGCGGCCCGCAGCGTCCAGCACCATGCGCCCGTTCTCGGCCGTGGCCGCCGCTGCGTTGCCCACGGCGCCCGATGCATTCAGGTCCTGGGTCTGCCAGGCCAGCTTGGCGCTGCGGCCGTTGCCCAGCAAGCCGAAGTCGCGCGCGCGCTGTTCGCTGCTGGAGCGGAAATCGGCGGCCCGCTCCATGCGCACGCGCTGGGGGTGCAGGGCGAGCATGAGGGCGGTCTCGATCTCGCCGGCATGAACACCGAAGCGGTGCTCGTGCGCCGAAAAACGGGTCATCACGTCCTGACCAGCTTCGTCGAGCAGGGGCAGGTTGAACCAGCTGCTGGTGTAGACCAGCATGCCCAGACGGACGCGCAGGTCGCGGGCCACCAGATCGAGCGCACCGACCTGCCCGCCGTGGGTGTTGAAGATCAGCAGCTTGCGCACGCCGCTGGCGGCCACGCCCTCGGCGATCTCGGTCCACAAGCGCATCAGGGTGTCGGCGGACAGGCTCAGCGTGCCGGCAAAGGCCCGGTGCTCCGGGCTGAAGCCCACCGCCTGCGGCGGCAGGAACAGGGCCGGCAGATCGGCCGGCAGGTGCGCCAGGCAGGCCTGCACCACACCCTGGGCAATGTCGGCATCCACGCTCAACGGCAGGTGCGGGCCGTGCTGCTCGGTAGCAGCCACCGGCAGCACCGCGATCGCTCGGCGCGTGTCCAGGGTGGCGAAATCGTCGGTGACCAGATCGGCCCAGAAGCGGCTGGGCGGCAGGGGGGCGGGCGGCGGGGTGGGCATGGGCGCATCTTACGGTCAGGCACCGGGGTCGCCGTTGCCCAGGCGAGGGCGTCGCAGGGGCATCACCGGGCACTCGTATAGTGCGGAGCCGGCTCCGGCGGAACTCCGCCCGGCCGCACCGCTCCTACCACCGGGCCGCGCTTGCGGCCACCGAACCGCGCCATGCCACCGATCCTGCCCCGCCCCTGCACTGCACCCGTCTCCCGGCCCGCCACGCGCTGGCCTGGCTGGCGCCGCGCGCTGACCGGCCTGGGGGCCGGGCTGGCCATGATGGCCGCGGCCATCGCCCAGGGTCTGCCCGCGCCGCAGCCCGGCGGCCTGTCCCTGCCGGGACTGGCGGCCGCCGGTGGGGGCAGCCGGGTGGTCTCGCCCACGGTGGTGGAGTCGCCCCAGGCCCGCGCCGAGCTGCTGGTGCATGCGCCCTCGGGCGCCCGGCCGGGCGCTGCGGTGCAGGCCGGCCTGCAGATCACCCATGCGCCCGAGTGGCACACCTACTGGAAGAACGCGGGCGATTCCGGCCTGCCCACCGAACTGCAGTGGACCTTGCCACCGGGCGTGACCGCCAGCCCCATCGACTGGCCCACGCCGCGCAAATTCCCCATCGGCAACCTGGCCAACTACGGCTACGACGGCACGGTGCTGCTGCCGGTCACGCTCACCATCGGACCCGGGTTCAAGGGCGATGCCATCGACATCGGCCTGCAGGCCTCGTGGCTGGTGTGCCGGCGCGAATGCATCCCCGAGGAAGGCCGTTTCCAGCTGCGCCTGCCGGTGGACGGCAGCATGGCCGGCGCGGCCGCTGCCTTCGACGCAGCACGCCAGGCGCGCCCGGCGGACCTGGCCGCCGGCAGCAGCCAGGTGCAGCCCGATGCGTCCACCCTGAAGGTGGTGCTCGACGGCCTGCCGGCCGCGCTGCGCGGCCAGAAGCTGGAGTTTTTCCCCGAGACCCCGGGCGTGATCGAACCCGGCGCCGCCTGGACCCAGTCCTGGGACGGTGACCGCTGGAGCGCCAGCATCCCGTTGTCCCCGCACCGCAGCGATTCGCCCGCGCAGATGGCCCTGGTGGTGGCCCAGGCCGACGCCCCGGGACAGGGGCCGGGCCTGCCCGGCGTGCGCATGGACGTGCCGGTGCAAGGCAGCTGGCCGGCGGCCGCGCCGCTGCCGGCGGCCGTGTCGCCCGCGCTGCAGGCCGCGCTGGACGCCAACGCCGCGCGCGCCGCCGGCGGCAGCCCGTCGGGCGCCAGTTCGCTCACCTTCGGTGCGGCCCTGCTCGGCGCACTGATCGGCGGCCTCATCCTCAATCTCATGCCCTGCGTGTTCCCGGTGCTGGCCATCAAGGTGATGGGCTTCACCCGCCCGGGCACGTCGGCCGCCAGCCACCGGGCCCAGGGCCTGGCCTATACCGCCGGCGTGGTGCTGTCCTTCCTGGCGCTGGGCGGGCTGCTGCTGGCGCTGCGCGCGGCCGGTGAACAACTGGGCTGGGGCTTTCAGCTGCAGAGCCCGGCCGTGGTGGCGGGGCTGGCGGTGCTGTTCACCCTGATCGGCCTGAACCTGGCCGGCCTGTTCCAGTTCGGCTCGGTGCTGCCGAGCTCGGTGGCCTCGCTGCAGGCGCGCCATCCCGCCGGCGACGCCTTCCTCACCGGCGTGCTGGCCACCGCCGTGGCATCACCCTGCACGGCGCCGTTCATGGGCGCGTCGCTGGGTCTGGCCATTGCGCTGCCGGCCTGGCAGGCACTGGCCATCTTTGCCGTGCTGGGCCTGGGCATGGCCCTGCCGTACCTGGCCGCGAGCTGGGTGCCGGCGGTGGCCCGCGCACTGCCGCGCCCGGGGGCCTGGATGGAGCGTTTCCGCCAGTTCATGGCCTTCCCCATGTTCGCTACCGTGGTGTGGCTGCTGTGGGTGCTGGGGCAACAGACCGGCATCGACGGCGCGGCCGGCCTGCTCATGCTGCTGGTGCTGCTGGCCCTGCTGGTCTGGACGCTGAAGCTGCGGGGGCGCAGCCGGCTGGTGCTGGGTGGCCTGTCGCTGGCCGGTCTGCTGTGGCTGGGCGTGTCGGTGGGGCCGGGCGTGGTGCGTCCGCTGGAAGCCGCACCGGTGGCCGGCAGCGCACAGGACAACACCTGGGAAGCCTGGACGCCGGCCCTGCAGGCCCAGCGCCTGGCCGAGGGTCGACCGGTGTTCGTGGACTTCACCGCCGCGTGGTGCGTGACCTGCCAGTTCAACAAGCGCACCACGCTGGCCGACGCCTCGCTGCTGGCCGACATGGCGGGCAAGAACGTGGCCCTGCTGCGGGCCGACTGGACCCGGCGCGACCCGGCGGTGACGCAGGCCCTGGCAGGGCTGGGCCGCAACGGCGTGCCGGTGTATGCGATCTACAAGAACGGACAGGCCCCGGTGGTGCTGTCCGAAGTGCTGAGCGTGGAGGAGGTCCGCGCGGCGCTGGCCCCGCTCTGAGCGGGTGAGCGCCGTGTCATTCCAACGATTCATTGCAGGAGCTGTCACATGCAACGCCGTCCCTTTCTGATTGCCGGAGCCCTCGCGCCCCTGGCCACCCTGGTCCCGCTGCCCGCCCTGGCGGCCGCCACCGTCGGCCAGCCCGCCCCCGACTTCACCTTGATGGACACCACCGGCAAACCGGTGAAGCTGTCCGACTTCAAGGGCCGCGCCGTGGTGCTGGAATGGACCAACCCCGGCTGCCCGTTCGTGAAGAAGCACTACCAGGGCAACATGCAGGCGCTGCAGAAGGATGCGGCCAGCAAGAACATCGCCTGGCTGGTGATCAACTCCACCGCCGACAGCAGCCCCGACTACCTGCCCCCGGCCCGCCTGGGCCAGTGGATGAACGAGCAGAAGGCCGCCCCCACGGCCACCCTCATGGACGAGAGCGGCAAGACCGGCGAGGCCTACGCTGCGCGCGTGACGCCGCACATGTACATCGTCAATGCACAGGGTGTGCTGGTGTATGCGGGCGGCATCGACAGCATTCCGTCGGCCCGGGTCGAAGACATCCCCAAGGCCGTGCCCTACATACAGCAGGCCATGGCCGAGATCGCGGCCGGCAAGCCGCTGAGCCAGACCACCACGCGCCCCTACGGCTGCACCATCAAGTACAAGGGCAGCGCGGCCTGAGCGGTGCGGGGCGGCTCCGGGCCGTGTGGATAATGGGCCGGATACCCCCAGCCACGGAACCGCCCATGTCCTTTGCTCCCCTGAAGAACGACACCTTCCTGCGGGCCTGCCTGCGCCAGGCCACCGATCACACCCCGGTGTGGCTCATGCGCCAGGCAGGCCGCTACCTGCCGGAATACTGCGCCACCCGCGCCAAGGCCGGCAGCTTCATGGGACTGGCGACCAACGTCGACTACGCCACCGAAGTCACGCTGCAGCCGCTGGAGCGCTACCCGCTGGATGCGGCCATCCTGTTCTCCGACATCCTCACCGTGCCCGACGCCATGGGCCTGGGCCTGTCGTTCGCGGTCGGTGAAGGTCCGAAGTTCGCCCGCACCGTGCGCACCGAGGCCGACGTGGCCACGCTGGCGGTGCCCGACATGGACAAGCTGCGCTACGTGTTCGATGCGGTCACGTCCATCCGCCGGGCACTCGACGGCAGAGTGCCCCTGATCGGCTTTTCCGGCAGCCCCTGGACCCTGGCCTGCTACATGGTCGAGGGTGGGGGGTCGGACGACTACCGCCTGGTCAAGTCGCTCATGTACAGCCGCCCGGACCTGATGCACCGCATCCTGGCCGTCAATGCCGACGCCGTGGCCGCCTACCTCAATGCCCAGATCGAAGCCGGCGCGCAGGCCGTCATGGTGTTCGACAGCTGGGGCGGCGTGCTGGCCGACGGTGCCTTCCAGGACTTCAGCCTGGCCTACACCCGCCGGGTGCTGGCCCAGCTGCACCGCACACACGACGGCGTGGAGATCCCGCGCATCGTGTTCACCAAGGGCGGCGGGCTGTGGCTGGACGACATGAAATCGCTGGACTGCCATGCCCTGGGCCTGGACTGGACGGTGAACCTCGGCCGCGCCCGCGCCCAGGTGGGCGAAGGCCCGCAGGGCAAGGCGCTGCAGGGCAACATCGACCCCAACGTGCTGTTCGCGCCCCCGGCCGCCATCGAGGCCCAGGTGGCGCAGGTGCTGGAGAGCTTCGGCCGCCCGCACCAGGGCGAAGGCCAGGGCCCCACGCACATCTTCAACCTGGGCCATGGCATCAGCCAGTACACCCCGCCGGAACACGTGTCGGCGCTGGTGGAGGCGGTGCACACCCACTCGCGACGCATGCGCACCGGCCGCTGAAGCGGGGCCCGTACCATAAAAACGGGCCAAAAAAGCACTTGACAGGCCTTACTTATGCACAAAACTTGTGCTGCGGTGCGACAGACCTGTCGGTGCACCCCGGACCGGGCCGTTCACCCCGCCACATCGCCAAGTTGTTGATTTCATTGGACTTTGCAGATTGCCGATTTTGAAGGCAGTCTAAGAAAGCCCTTGATTTTCAAGGCTTCCGCCGGGTCGAACACGAACTATCAACAAAGTTATCCACAGAAGCTCTGGATATGTTTCCGGGGGTTTGAAAATCAAGCACTTAGCGAAGATTTCGCCGTACCGGGTGAGGTGTAGGACCTAAGCATGGAAGCCTGGCCCAGCGTTCTGGTGTCCACCCCGGTGCACAGCGGATTGGGGGAAGTCCTGAGCTACCGGCATCCCTCGGTGTTGCCGGCAGGCACCCTGGTGCGGGTGCCGCTGGGCGCCCGCGATGTGCTGGGCATCGTGCGGGACTGCCCCGGCACCCCGCCCGCCGGCCTGGACCCGGTCAGCGCGCGGCCGATCTCGGCGGTGCTCGATGCCTTGCCCCCTTTGTCGGCCGGCTGGCTGCAGCTGGTGCGTTTTGCCGGACAGTACTACCAGCGCAGCATGGGCGAGGTGGCGCTGGGCAGCCTGCCGCCGCCGCTGCGCGACCTGGACACGGTGCAGCTGGCCCGGCGGCTCAAGCGTCAGGAGAAGGTGGCGGCAGCCCTGCCGGACACACCCGGCGCCAGCGCCGACGTCTCCCCCACGCTGCACCCCGAGCAGTCCGCCGCCCTGGCCGGCCTGCTGGCGGCCGACCGCCCGGTGCTGCTGTTCGGCGCCACCGGCAGCGGCAAGACCGAGGTCTACCTGCGGGCGGCCGAGGCCGAGCTGGACGCCCGGCCCGATGCCCAGGTGCTGGTGCTGGTGCCCGAGATCAACCTCACGCCCCAGCTCGAGGCGCGCCTGCGGGCCCGGTTTGATGCCCGCTTCGGCGCCAGGGCGGTGGTCTGCCTGCACAGCGGCCTGACGCCGGCGCAACGCCTGGCCGGCTGGCTGGCCGCCCACACCGGGCGCGCCCGCATCGTGCTGGGCACCCGCATGGCGGTCTTTGCCAGCCTGCCCGGCCTGCGGCTGATCGTGGTCGACGAGGAACACGACCCCAGCTACAAGAGCCAGGACGGCGCGCGCTACTCCGCCCGCGATCTGGCGGTCTACCGGGCCAAGGTGGAAGGCTGTCGGGTGGTGCTGGGATCGGCCACCCCGTCGCTGGAGAGCTGGCACGCGGCCGAGCAGGGCCGCTACCAGCGGCTGGCCATGCCCGGACGCATCGGCGGCGGCAGCCTGCCGCGCCTGCGGCTGGTCGACATGAACCACCAGCCCAAGGGCGCCGCCCTGGCGCCGCCACTGCTGCAGGCCATGAGCGAGCGGGTGGCGCGCGGCGAACAGTGCCTGGTGCTGCTCAACCGCCGGGGTTACGCCCCGGTGCTGGCCTGCCATGCCTGCGGCTGGAAGAGCGGCTGCCCGCACTGCAGCGCGTACCGGGTGTTCCACAAGATCGACCGCACGCTGCGCTGCCACCACTGCGGCACCGCCAGCCGGGTGCCCCGGGCCTGCCCGGACTGCGGCAACCTGGACATCGCCCCGGTGGGACGGGGCACCGAACAGCTCGAGGAACACCTGGCCGAGCTGCTGGTGGATGTGCGCCGGCCCGACGGCTCACCGGTGCGGGTGGCCCGCATGGACGCCGACTCGACGCGCCTGAAGGGCGCCCTGGAGGCCCAGCTCGATGCCCTGCACAGCGGCGAGGTGGATGTGCTGGTGGGCACCCAGATGGTGGCCAAGGGGCACGACTTCCGGCGCATCACCCTGGTGGCCGCGCTGAACGCCGATGCCGCCCTCTTCGCCAGCGACCACCGCGCGCCCGAGCGCCTGTTCGCCCTGCTCATGCAGGCCGGCGGCCGGGCCGGGCGCGATGCCCTGCACAGCGAGGCCAGCGAGCTGTGGGTGCAGACCTGGCACCCGGCGCACCCGTTGTTCGCCCACCTCCGAACGCACGACTTCGCCGGTTTTGCCGCCTCGGAGCTGACCGAGCGCGAAGCCGCCGGCATGCCGCCGTTTGCCCACCAGGCCTTGCTGCGGGCCGATGCGCGCACGCAGGAAGCCGCCCAGGGCTTCCTGAATGCCGCTGCGCGGGCGGCCCAGGAACTGCCCGGCAGCGAGGACGTGACCCTCTACCCCGCCGTGCCGCTGACCATCCAGCGGGTGGCCAATGTGGAGCGGGCGCAGCTGCTGATCGAAGCCGCCTCGCGGCCCGTGCTGCAGCGCTTTCTGGCGGCCTGGCAGCCCGGCTTGCTGGCCTGCCGCAGCGACCCGGCGGCGCGCGGCCTGCTGCGCTTTGCGGTGGACGTGGACCCGCTGGCGCTGTGACGCCAGGCCGCGTCAGGTGAGCAGGTTGACCGCCGCCGAAAAGCTCAGGAACGAAGCCGCGGTGGACACCAGGATGATGCGGGCGATGCGGCCGTTGTCGGCCCCGAAACGCTCGGCCAGCAGCGACACGTTGCTGGCGCTCGGCAGGCAGGCGATGAGCACCAGCACGGTCAGCGCCGCCGGCTGCAGCGGCACGCCCAGCTGCATGGCGCCCAGGCCCACGCCCAGCACCAGCAGCGGGTGCAGGAACAGCTTCATGAGCGCCACCGGCACATAGTCGGACAAGGGCATCGGGTGGTTGGCCTGCATCTGGGAGCGGGCCAGCACCGCGCCGATGGTGAACAGCGCCACCGGCGAGGCCGCATCGGCCAGCAGCCAGACCGTCTTTTCCACCGGCACCGGAAAGCGGAACTGCACCGCCGAAGCCACGGCACCCAGCAGGATGGACCAGGCCATCGGGTTGGTCAGCACACCGGTCAGCGCCTTGCGCCCGGCGTCCAGCATCGCGCTCACGCCCTGGCCCTGCGCGCCATCCAGGCGGGACAGCGCAATGCACAACGAGCTGGTGAGCACCATGTCGACCAGGATCGCCGCCATCACCGTGGCCACCGCATTGGGGCCCAGCAGCGCGGCCAGCAGCGGCACGCCCATGAACCCGGCATTGGGAAACGCCGCCACCAGCGCGCCCATGGCACCGTCGTTCCAGCGGATGCGATCGTTCAGGGTCACGGCCAGGGTCACGGCCACCATCACCAGGCCGCACAGCAGGTACACGCCGAACACCGAGGCGTCCAGCAGCTGCGCGATCGGCGTGGTGGAGCCGAAGCGGAACAGCATGCAGGGCAGCGCGAAGAACAGCACGAAGCCATTGAGGCCGGGAATGGCCTCCAGCGGCAGCATCTTGCGGCGGGCGGCCACATAGCCGGCCAGCACCAGCGCGAAGAAGGGGAAAGTGACGAGCAGGACGTTGAGCACGGACGGGATTGTCTCAGCAGCGCCGGACACCCCCCGGTATGATGGCCGGCTTTGCCCGAGAGCCCCGATGTCCGCCGGCCTGAACCTCGCCCAGCTTGAAGCCGTGAACCACCTGGGCGGCCCCTGCCTGGTGCTGGCCGGCGCCGGCTCCGGCAAGACCCGGGTCATCACCCACAAGATCGCCCGCCTGATCCAGGCCGGCCTGGCGGCCGACCGCATTGCGGCCATCACCTTCACCAACAAGGCGGCTGCGGAGATGCGCGAACGCGCCGGGCAGCTGGTGGGGCGCGATGCGAAAAAGGTGCTGATCTGCACCTTCCACGCCCTGGGTGTGCGCCTGCTGCGCGAGGACGGCGAGGTGCTGGGCCTGAAGAAGCAGTTCAGCATCCTGGACACCGACGACATCACCAGCCTGCTCAAGGACTGCGGCGGCACCACCGACGCCGCCACGGCGCGCCAGTGGCAATGGACCATCAGCGCCTGGAAGAGCGCCGGCCTGAACGCCGCGCAGGCGTTGAAGCAGGCGCGCGACGAGAACGAACGCGTCACCGCCGCCATCATGGGCCGCTACGAGGAACGCCTGACCGCCTACCAGGCGGTGGACTTCGACGACCTGATCGGCCTGCCCCTGAAGCTGCTGACCGAACACGAGGCGGTGCGCGAGAAGTGGCAGCGCAAGATGGGCCATGTGCTGGTGGACGAATACCAGGACACCAACGCCACCCAGTACGAGCTGCTCAAGCTGCTGGTGGGCGAACGCGCCCGCTTCACCGCCGTGGGGGATGACGACCAGTCCATCTACGGCTGGCGCGGCGCCACGCTGGACAACCTCAAGCGGCTGCCGCAGGACTTTCCCGAGCTCAAGGTCATCAAGCTGGAGCAGAACTACCGCTCCACCAGCGCCATCCTGCGCGCGGCCAACAACGTGATCGGCCCCAACCCCAAGCTGTTTCCCAAGACGCTGTGGAGCGACCTGGGCGAAGGCGAACCGGTGCGCGTGGTGGACGCCGACAACGAGGACCACGAGGCCGAGCGCGCCGTGGCCCGCATCCAGAGCCTGCGCGCCACCAGCCCGCACAAGGAATGGCGCGACTTCGCCATCCTGTACCGGGCCAACCACATGGCGCGTTCGTTCGAGCAGTCGCTGCGCAAGGCCAACATTCCCTACAAGGTCTCGGGCGGCCAGAGCTTCTTCGACCGTGCCGAGATCCGCGACCTCTGCGCCTGGCTGCGCCTGATCGTCAACAACAACGACGATCCGGCCTTCGTGCGCGCCGCCACCACGCCCAAGCGCGGCATCGGCCACACCACGCTGCAGCAGCTCGGCACCTTTGCCACGCAATACAAGCTCAGCCTGTTCGAGGCCCTGTTCTCGAATTCGCTGGGCGCCGCCCTGCCGGCACGGGCGGTGGCGTCGCTGCACGAGTTCGGTCGCTGCATCAACGACCTCGAATACCGCGCCCGCCACACCGTGGGTCACGAGGCGGCCCGCCAGTTCCTGACCGACTGGCTGAAGGACATCGCTTACGAGCAGCACCTGCTGGACAGCGAGGACAACGACAAGGTGGCCGCCGCCCGCTGGACCAACGTCATCGACTTCTGCGACTGGGTCGCCGGGCGCTGCGGCGGCCAGATCGAGGACGAGGCCGGCGCCACCATCGAGTCCGAACGCAAGAGCCTGCTGGAGGTGGTGCAGACCATCGCCCTGCTCTCCACCCTGTCCGAGCGCGAGCAGGACCAGAACGTGGTGACCTTGTCCACGCTGCACGCGTCCAAGGGCCTGGAATGGCCGCACGTGATGCTGGTGGGTGTGAACGAAGGGCTGCTGCCTTTCAAGACCGACCAGGCCGACAGCGACCTGCCGGCCGAGGCCCTGGCCCAGCGCCTGCAGGAGGAGCGCCGCCTCATGTACGTGGGCATCACCCGCGCACAGCGCACGCTGTCGGTGAGCTGGCTCAAGCGGCGCAAGAAAGGCCGCGAGAGCGTGCCTGGCAGCCCGAGCCGGTTCATCGCCGAGATGGCGCTCGACCAGGCCACGGTGCGCGAAGACCCGCGCGAAAAACTCAAGGCGCTGCGGGCCGAGTTCGCCCAGCGCGCCAAGGAACAGGCCGACCGACAGACCGGATGAACCGCATGACCTGCATGACCGACACCCTGTGCGCCCTGGGCCGACGACTGAGCCTGCTGGGCGGCGCCGCCACGCTGGCGGCGGGCCTGCCGCTGGCGGCGCTGGCGCAGACCGGCACGTCGCCCCGACCGGCACCCGCCTGCGAGACCCCGGTCTTTCTGGAACCAGCCCGCCTGTCCGGCCTGTGGCAGCTCACCCTGTGGCCAGAGAACGGCACGGCCGCGCAACCGGTGTCCACCGGTGCCGTGCTGTTCGAGCGGCACCCCGAGTACGAGGGCAGCGTGCGGGGACGCCTCAAGCGCAGCGACACCGGCAACGACCGCGAGGCGGTGCTCTCGGGGGATGTGGTGGACGGCGAGGTCAACTTCGACGAATCGGCCGACGGGTTGAACCTGGACGCGGTGTGGATCGGCGAGCCGGCCGCCTGCGGGCTGGAACTGCGCGGCAGTCGCCGGCCGGCCGATGGGCGTCCCGCCGACGCGCCGGTGCTCAACTTCCTGTTGAAGAAGGCACCCGGCTGGCGCTGACCCGGGGCGCGCCCCTTCAGTACGGCGGAGGCTGCTTGCCCTGAGCCGCCGCCTTGGCGCGGGCATTGACGATGCCGCAATTGCGAAGATCACCCGGGCCGGACGGGCACTTGTCCACCTGCGGCTGCGGCCTGGGCTGCGGATGAATCGGCGGGCGTCCCGAGGGGCGCACCACGATCACCGGCGCCGGTGCGGCCACGGTGCGGTCCGGCTCCGCCAGGCCACAGGTGGCAAAGAAGGCCGAGCGTTTGGCATCGATGAAGGCTTCGGTGTTGGTCATGGCCGACGCAGCGGTCTCGTAGGCCTCCTGCGCCTTGCGGCATTCGGGCGTGTTCACCCGGTCGGCCGGTGCAGTGTTCTGCACCACCACCGGCTGCGGCCGCGAGGCAGCGGCCTGTTCCTGGCGCAGCTGCTCGCGCAGGCGCTCGTTTTCCCGCTTGAGCATCAGCTCCCGGTCGGCCGAGGTGTCGACGGTGTTGGGCGCCACATCCACCTGCGCCTGGCGTGCGCCACCGGCACAGGGAGCATCCGAATAGGCCACACGGCCATCGGGCTGCTGACAGCGGTAGACCTGCTGGGCCTGGGCGGCGGGCGCCCAGACAGCCGACCAGGCCGACAGGGCCAGCAGGCACAGGTACACAGGGGTGGGTATGGAAGTCATGGCGGCATTCTCCGGCGCGCCCGGAGAAAAAGCGATCCCCGCAAAGCAAAACGCCCGTCACTGGGACGGGCGTCTGGCCGCATGGTTCCGGGACCATGGCATCTGGAGCGGGAAACGAGGTTCGAACTCGCGACCTCAACCTTGGCAAGGTTGCGCTCTACCAACTGAGCTATTCCCGCAGAGGAATCTGGTGGCCTGGGGCGGAATCGAACCACCGACACGCGGATTTTCAATCCGCTGCTCTACCAACTGAGCTACCGGGCCTTGGAAAGACCGCGAGTATAGCAGTATTTTCAGGCCGGCTTTTCAGTGCGCGTTGCGCTTGCTGCGGGCCAGGTCCACGCCCAGCTGCTTGAGCTTGCGGTAGAGGTGGGTGCGCTCCAGGCCGGTCTTTTCGGCCACGCGGGTCATGGAGCCGGACTCCCTGGCCAGGTGGTATTCGAAGTAGGCTTTCTCGAACTCGTCGCGCGCCTCGCGCAGGGGGCTGTCGAGGTTGAACAGCTGCTGCGACTGCGGACCCAGGTCGACCATGCCGGTCGAGAGCGGGAGCGTGGCCACCGGCGCACTGGCGGTCATGGCCTGCTCCACGGTGAAATCGCCCAGCCCGGGGCGTGCGGCCGAGGCCAGTGCCGGCCCGGCCTTGGCCGGCACCTTGTTCAGGCCCTGGTCGACGGCCTTGAGCAGCTTCTGCATCGTGATCGGCTTTTCCAGAAAGGCGCTGGCGCCGATGCGGGTGGCCTCCACGGCGGTGTCGATGGTGGCGTGGCCACTCATCATGATGACCGGCATGGTCAGCAGGCCATTGCTGGCCCACTCCTTGAGCAGGGTGACGCCGTCGGTGTCGGGCATCCAGATGTCCAGCAGCACCAGGTCGGGCCGAAGGCTCGCCCGGATCTGGCGGGCCTGGGCCGCGTTCTCGGCCAGCTCCACCGCGTGACCTTCGTCGTTCAGGATCTCCGAGAGCAGGTCCCGGATGCCCAGTTCATCGTCCACCACCAGAATCGTTGCCATGTCGCCCTGTCTGCCGCCCGGATGGGCTGTTGTCAATTTGCAACTGCGAATGATAACGAGACTTGGGCGCCTGCGACGTGACCGTCCACGACGCGGTTGCTCAGGTCGACCCGACCGCCGTGCTCGTCCATGATCTTCTTGACCACGGCCAGGCCCAGGCCGGTGCCCTTGCTCTTGGTGGTGACGTAGGGCTCGAAGGCCCGCTTGAGGATGTGCTCGGCGAAGCCCGGCCCCTGGTCGACCACGCTCAGGCGCACCCACTGGCCGCTGTCGGAGCGGCGGGTGCGCAGCAGCACCTCGGCACCGGGCTGGGCGGCCATGGCGTCCTGGGCGTTCTGGACCAGGTTGTGCACGATCTGACGCACCTGCTGCGCATCGGCCATGGCCATGGGCAGGTGGTCCGCCAGCTCCAGGCGCACCGGCACGGCGGCATGGTCGTACAGGGCCAGGATGTCGCGCAGCAGCGCATTGAGGTCCACCGGCACCAGCTGCGCGGCGGGCAGCCGGGCGTAGTCGCGGAACTCGTTGACCAGGCGCTTCATGGCGTCGACCTGGTCGACGATGGTGCGCACCGACTTGTCCAGCACCGCCTGCTCGGGCGCGGCCACCTTGCCATCGAGCTTCATGGCCAGGCGCTCGGCCGAGAGCTGGATGGGCGTGAGCGGGTTCTTGATCTCGTGCGCCAGGCGGCGCGCCACCTCGCCCCAGGCCTGGGCGCGCTGCGCCGACACCATGTCGGACACGTCGTCGAACACCAGCAGCAGCTCGTTGCGCGGCAGCAGGGCGCCGCGCGCGATCAGGGTGATGCCCTGCTGGAACGGCGTGTTGCCGCTGGCGGACAGCTCGAACGATTGCTGCCAGTAACCGCCCTCGTGCGGGGTCTGGTCGCCCAGGAAGCGTTCGAACTGCTGCATCACACCGCTGCCGAAGGCCTCCAGCCCGGGCAGTTCCACCAGCGGGCGGCCGATGTGCAGCGCCAGCGGGAGGTGCAGGATGCGCTCCGCTCCGGGGTTGACGCTGCGCAGCGCGCCGGCCTCGTCGAGCACCACCACGCCGGCGGTGAGGTTGTCCAGGATGGTCTGCAGGTTGTCGCGCGCCGCATCCACCTCGGCCATGCTGCGCTGGACCGCCGCACGCGCGTCCGACAGGTCCTGCGTCATGTGGGCAAAGGTGCGGGTCAGGCCGGCCAGCTCGTCGCGCGAGGTGAGGGCCTGCTTGGGACTGAGGTTGCCGGCCGCCACTTCGCGCATGCCCTCGGCCAGCACCAGCAGCGGCCGCACCAGCTGGTTGCCCAGCAGCACCGCCAGCAGCACGGCACCGAACACCGCCAGGAACAGCGCCAGCGTGAGGGTGCCGATGTACATGCGGCGCAGGCCCTCGCGGGCCAGGGCGCGCTCCTGGTACTCGCGGTTGGCCAGCTGCACCGCCAGCGCATCCACCACCAGGGCCGATGGCAGCGGCGCCACGGCCTGCAGGTAACGCGGCTCGCCGCCGAACAGGAAGGCCGGCGGCGGCACCAGGGCGGTCACCCGGATGCGCGCCTCGCGCGCGGCCAGGGCCGCGTCCAGTTCGCTGTCGGCGCCTTCCTCCAGGCCCTCCACCGTGGCCACGACGCGGGCCTCGCGCACGTTGCGCAGCAAGGACGCCGAGGGGCGTTCGGGACTGATGTCGAACCGCGACACACCGGCGCTGCCCAGCGGCCGACCACTGGCGCCCCACAGCACCACATCGCTGGCGCCCAGCTGGTTGCGCACATCGTCCAGCGCGAACACCGCCGCCGTGCTGGACTGGCGGGACAGGCCTTCGGCCGCCACGCGGGCCTTGTTGGCCATGTCGGCCGTCAGGGTGTCCAGGGTGGTGCGGCCCAGGTTCAGGCCGGCGGCCAGGGCCGACTCCACCCGGACGTCGAACCAGCTCTCGATGGAGCGCGAGACGAACTGGTAGGACACGGTGTAGATGAGCAAGCCCGGCAGCACCCCCACCAGGCCGATGATGCCGGCCAGCTTGATGAGCAGGCGGCTGCCGAACTTGCCGCGCTTGAAGCGCAGGAACAGCCGCACCGCCAGCCAGCCGATGACCAGCAGCAGGAAGCCGGCCACCGCGACGTTGATGCCCACCAGCCAGGTGAAGTTCTGCTCGTACAGGGCCCGGTTGCGGGTGGCCAGGGTGAGCAGGAACAGCAGCACCATGCCCACGCCGGTCATGAAGACCAGCGCCGCCCCCACCGCCCAGCGGGCAGCGACAGCCTGGCGACGCGGATTCGGGGCAGTGCTCACGGGCGGGGGCTCAGCGGTCGGCTTCGATGGCGTCGGGCACGGTCAGGCGCTGCTGGAACTGCACCGACCAGTCGGGGTCGTTGCCCAGCCCGATCTGGAACGGGCGTGGCAGCAGGCTCAGGTCGAGCCGGAAGGCCACCTCGACCCGGTGCGTCTCGCCCGGCTCGATCTGGGCAGCGTCCAGCAGCCGCCAGCGTCCGGGTCGGCCGATGCTGGCCAGGGCATCGGCCAGCGAATCGTGGTTCTGGTGCGCGGCGTACTGCAGGCCGGAGCCGCCGCCGGCCGCACCGGCATCGGTGGACAGGCTCACCCGCCAGCGGCGGGTGAGGGGCTGGTAGGCCAGCCGCAGCACCCGGACCGCGCTGACCAGGCGCTTGTCCGACCAGTACCAGCGTGAGCGGGTGACTTCCACCTGCCAGACGAAATACAGCGGCACGCCACGGGCCAGGGCGTCTTCCACCACAGGGGTGGCGGTCAGACCCAGACGCGCATTGAGGTACAGCCCCTCGGCCGTGCGTTCCAGCGCCATCTGCTGGACCTGCGGGTTGGCGCGGGCATCACTGAGCAGCAACAGGCCCAGCAGCAGCGCCCATGCGGTGGCCAGCACCCGGACCCAGGCCTGGCGCCACGCCCGGATGGGCGCCCGCCAGCCCTCAGGCAGCGGGCTTGTCGAGCCGGGCGTAGAAGAAACCGTCATGTCCACCCGGCGGATTGTCGTTGAACTGCCCGGCCGGCCTGCCCGCGCCGGGGAGCAAATGGCCGGCCGAGGGCTGTCGGCGGGCGTCGGTGTGGCGCGCAACAAACGCCTGCATCTGATCCTCGCCTTCGGCCCGGAACACCGAACAGGTGGCATAGAGCAGGCGGCCGCCGGGCTTGAGCAACGGCCACAGGGCATCGAGCAGCCGGCGCTGCTGGACCGCCAGCGCGGCCACATCGGACTCGCGCCGCAGCCAGCGCACGTCCGGGTGGCGGCGCACGATGCCCGAGGCGGTGCAGGGCGCGTCCAGCAGGATGGCATCGAAGGGGCGGCCGTCCCACCAGGCAGCGGTGTCGGCGGCGTCCGCCACCTTCACCTCGGCCCGGTCCTGCAGGCCCAGTCGCTGCAGCGTGTCGTCGATGCGGCGGGCACGGGCAGCGTCTGCATCGAGTGCCAGCACCTGGGCATCGGCCCGTTCCAGCAGGTGGGCCGTCTTGCCGCCGGGCGCGGCGCAGGCGTCCAGCACCCGGTGCTGCGGACCCCAGTCCTGCCCATCCAGCAACAGGCCGGCGGCCATCTGGGCGGCAGCATCCTGCACCGACACCAGGCCCTCGCTCCAGCCCGGCAGGCCCTCCACGGCGCAGGGCTGGGCCAGCACCAGCCCGTCGTCGCCGGTGGGCAGGCTGGCCATGCCGGCCTCGCTCAGGCGCCGGGCATAGGCGCTGCGGTCGATGCGGCGGCGGTTGACGCGCAGCGTCATGGGGCCGGGTTGCTGGCTGGCCTGCAGCACGCTCTCCCAGTCCTGCGGATGGTCGCGGCGCACCCGCTCGACCCACCACGCGGGATGGTGGTGGCGCGCCTGCGGGTCATGGGCCACCTCGGCCATCAGGTCGGTCTGTTCGCGCAGCAGGCGCCGCAGGCAGGCATTGATGAAGCCGGCCTGGCGCTGCAGGCGCCGGTGCTGGCGCGCCGCCTCCACCGCCTGGTTGACCACGGTGTGCGGCGCATACCGTACGCCGTCGGCCGGCGCCACCAGCAGGCTCACGGCCACGATCAGCAGGGCCTGCACCGCCGGCTCGGGGCTGCGGTCCGCCAGGTGCGACACCAGCGCGCGGGCCAGCCCCAGGTGGCGCAGTGCATGAAAGGTCAGGGCCTGCACGCCAGGGCGCAGGGCCGCCGGCACCTCGGGCAGGCCCTCGGCCAGGGAACGGCCCTGCAGCACGGCGCGCACCGCATCGGCGGTGTGCTGCAGCAGCAGGGACAGGCCCGGGGCGGACCGGCGGGCCGACGCGTCGGCAGAGGCAGCGGAAACGGAAGAGGTCATGCAGTGGGGTCGGTGACGGGGCGGGCCTCGGCGCCGCCCAGGGGCAGCGGCGCCATGGGGCGGCCATAGATGCGGCGGATGCGCTGGACCAGCGGCGGATGGGCGTCGAACCAGTGGCGCAGCCCGCCGGCCTCGCTGCCCAGCAGCAACATGTGCTGCACCTGGGCCGAGCCAGTGCGGTCGGCATCACCCCGCTGGCGCTGGGCCAGGGCCTTGCGCAGCACGCCGCCCAGGGCGTCGCGGCTGCGGGTCCATTGCACCGCGCGGGCATCGGCCAGGTATTCGCGCTGCCGGGCCACCGCCGCCTGCAGGGCATGACCGGCCATCCAGCCCGGCCAGCCCGCAGCCATGAGGGCCAGGCCGGCCAGCGCGCCGGCGTGGCGGCGGCCATCGTCGTCGGCCGCCCACAGGTCCTGCCCGAGGCGGTAGACCATCTCCAGCCCGAACACCATGCCGCACAGGCGCATGTTCAGGCGGGTGTCGCCCTCGCCGATGTGGCTGAGCTCGTGAGCCACCAGGCCCTGCATTTCCTCGCGGGTGAGGTGGTCCAGCGCCCCCTGGGTGACGGCAATGGCCGCGTCCGACGGGTCCCAGCCGGCGGCCAGGGCATTGATGGCGGCTTCGCGCGGCAGCACCAGGGCCGCCGGGGCCGGCAGGCCCGAGGCGATGGCCATCTCGTCGACGATGTGCACATAGCGCTGCTCGTGAAAGTCGCCGGAGGGTCGTGCTTCGCGGGCGCCCAGCTGCCGGGCCAGTGCCGCACCGCCGCCGTGCTGCAGGCGCGAGGTCTCCAGCCACCAGCCGCCCAGCACGAACAGCAGCACCACGGCGGTGTTGATCTCGACAAAGCGCGCCGGCAGGGTGAACGGGCCCGGCATCCAGAAGGCCCAGCTCAGGCCCCAGGCGAGTGCGAGCGCGGCGTTCACCGCCACCACCAGCAGCAGCACCGTGAGTGCGAACAGCAGCAGCAGGCGCCGTGTCTGGCGCCGCGCCTCGGCCTGGGATTCGAAGAAGCGCATGCGCGCCGGCTCAGAACTGGACCTTCACCGGCTGGCGCTCGGCCTCGGTGGTGGTGGAGGCCAGCATGGCCTGCGGCAGCAGGCCGAAGATGCGGGCCACGATGAGGGTGGGGAACTGGCTGGCGGCGTCGTTGAACTGCAGCACCTGGTCGTTGTAGGCCTGGCGTGCAAAACCGATGCGGTTCTCGGTGCTGGCCAGTTCCTCGCTCAGGTCGCGCAGGTTCTGGTCGGCCTTGAGTTCGGGGTAGTCCTCGACGACCACCATCAATTTCGAGAGGGCTGCACCCAGGGTCTGCTCGGCACCGGCCAGCGCGGCCAGCGCCTGGGCGCTCAAGGGCGAAGCGGCAGCCGCCTGCTCGGCGTTGCGGGCCTGGTTGCGGGCGGCGATGACGGCTTCCAGCGTCTGCGATTCGTGCACCAGGTACTGGCGGGCCACTTCGACCAGGTTGGGGATCAGGTCGTGCCGGCGCTTGAGCTGCACATCGATCTGGCCGAACGCGTTGGCGATCGCGTTCTTCAGGGTGACCAGACGGTTGTAGGCGCCCACTGCCCAGAACAGCACGAAGAGGCCGATGGCCAGCAGGATCCATTGGGTGATCGACATGGGCAACTCCCGGAGGGTGTGGACAAGGTGCGGGCCAATATAGCGCAGGGGCGTGGCAGCGCCGGGCGCAAAAAAGCCCCCGGCCTTTCGACCGGGGGCTCTGTCGGTCCGAGCGGATCAGGCGATCACTCGGCAGACTCGCTGGCGCTGGACGCGTCGGCCTGATCGGCCGCCAGCGACAGGGCGTCGGCCTCGGCGATGGCACGACGCTCTTCGTCGTCCATCTTCTCCTTGACCTTGCGGGCCTCGTGGTAGGCCATGCCGGTACCGGCCGGGATCAGGCGACCCACGATCACGTTTTCCTTCAGGCCACGCAGCTCGTCGCGCTTGCCCATGATGGCCGCCTCGGTGAGCACCCGGGTGGTTTCCTGGAAGGAAGCCGCCGAGATGAACGAGTCGGTCGACAGCGAGGCCTTGGTGATGCCCAGCAGCACGTTGCTGTAGGTGGCCGGGATCTTGCCGTCGGCGCGCAGGGCGTCGTTGGTGTTGAGGATCTCGGAACGCTCGACCTGCTCGCCGGCGATGTAGGACGAGTCGCCCACGTTGTCGACCACGACACGGCGCAGCATCTGGCGAACGATCACCTCGATGTGCTTGTCGTTGATCTTCACGCCCTGCAGGCGGTAGACGTCCTGGACCTCGTCGACGATGTAGCGGGCCAGCTCTTCCATGCCCAGCAGGCGCAGGATGTCCTGCGGATCGGCCGGACCGTCCACGATGCTCTCGCCGCGGTTGACCACCTGGCCTTCGTGCACCAGGATGTTCTTTTCCTTGGGGATGAGCTCTTCCCAGACCTTGCCTTCCGGATCGGTGATCTGCAGGCGGATCTTGCCCTTGGTCTCCTTGCCGAACGACACGGTACCGGTCATTTCGGCCAGGATGCCGGCGTCCTTCGGCGAACGGGCTTCGAACAGCTCGGCCACACGCGGCAGGCCGCCGGTGATGTCGCGGGTCTTCTGGCCTTCGACCGGGATGCGGGCCAGCACTTCGCCGGGGCCCACTTCCTGACCGTCGCGCACCTGGATCAGGGCGCCGACCTGGAAGCCGATGGTCACCGAGTGGTCGGTGCCGGGGATCTTCACTTCCTGGCCCTTGGCATCCACCAGCTTGACCTGCGGGCGCACCACCTTGGTGGCGCCACGGCGCTTGGGATCGATCACCACCAGCGTGGACAGGCCGGTGACATCGTCCACCTGCTTGGCCACGGTCAGGCCCTCTTCCACGTTCTCGAACTTCACCTGACCGGCGAATTCCGTGATGATGGGTCGGGTCAGCGGGTCCCAGTTGGCCAGGATGGTGCCGGCCTTGATGGACTGGTCGGGCTTGATGGTCAGGATGGCGCCGTACGGCACCTTGTGACGCTCGCGCTCACGGCCATGCTCGTCGGAGATGATGATCTCGCCCGAACGTGCAATCACCACCAGCTCGCCCTTGGTGTTGGACACGTAGCGCATGGTGGCGTTGAAGCCGATCACGCCGCTGGACTTGGCTTCCACGCTGGAGGCCACGGCCGCACGCGATGCCGCACCACCGATGTGGAAGGTGCGCATGGTCAGCTGGGTGCCCGGCTCGCCGATCGACTGGGCTGCAATCACGCCCACGGCTTCACCGATGTTCACCAGGCCGCCACGGCCCAGGTCGCGGCCATAGCACTTGGCGCAGATGCCGAAGCGGGTCTCGCAGGTCAGTGCGGTGCGCACCTTGACCTCGTCCACACCGGCGGCTTCCAGCTCGTCCAGCAGGTCTTCGTCCAGCATCTCGCCGGCCGGCACCAGGGTCTTGCGGGTCTCGGGGTGGATCACCTCTTCGGCGGTCACACGGCCCAGCACGCGGTCCCGCAGCGATTCGATCACCTCGCCGCCCTCGACGATGGCGCGCATCAGCGTGCCGTTGGAGGTACCGCAGTCGTGCTGGTTGACCACCAGATCCTGGGTCACGTCCACCAGACGGCGGGTCAGGTAACCGGAGTTCGCGGTCTTCAGCGCCGTGTCGGCCAGACCCTTTCGGGCACCGTGCGTGGAGATGAAGTACTGCAGCACGTTCAGACCTTCACGGAAGTTCGCCGTGATGGGGGTCTCGATGATGGAGCCGTCGGGCTTGGCCATCAGGCCGCGCATGCCGGCGAGCTGCCGGATCTGGGCCGCAGAACCGCGGGCACCGGAGTCGGCCATCATGTAGATGGAGTTGAACGACTCCTGATCGACTTCCTTGCCGTGGCGATCGGTGGTCTTCTGCTTGGCCAGCTGGGCCATCATGACCTTGGAGATCTCGTCACCGGCCTTGCCCCAGATGTCCACCACCTTGTTGTAGCGCTCGCCGGCGGTCACCAGACCCGAGGCGTACTGCTGGGCGATTTCCTTCACCTCGGCTTCGGCGCGCTCGATCACGCCGGCCTTTTCCTTGGGCACCAGCATGTCGTCCACCGCAATCGAGATGCCGGCGCGGGTGGCCAGGCGGAAACCGTTCTGCAGCAGCTTGTCGGCGAACACCACCGTCTCCTTCAGACCGCACTTGCGGAAGGAGATGTTGATGAGCTTGGAGATTTCCTTCTTCTTCAGTGCCTTGTTCAGCACCTCGAACGGCAGGCCCTTGGGCAGGATCTCGGACAGCAGGGCACGACCCACGGTGGTGTCCACCAGGGAGGTGTGAGGCACGAACTCGCCGGTCTCCTTGTCCTTGGTCCACTGGGTCAGGCGCACCGCGATCTTGGCGGTGATCTCGACCACGCCGTTGTCCAGCGCGCGCTGCAGCTCGGCCAGATCGGCAAAGATCATGCCTTCGCCCTTGCCGTTGATGCGCTCGCGGGTGGCGTAGTACAGACCCAGCACCACGTCCTGCGACGGCACGATGGAGGGCTCGCCGTTGGCGGGGAACAGCACGTTGTTGGAGGCCAGCATCAGGGTGCGGGCTTCCAGCTGGGCTTCCACCGACAGCGGCACGTGAACGGCCATCTGGTCGCCGTCGAAGTCGGCGTTGAAGGCGGCACAGACCAGCGGGTGCAGCTGGATGGCCTTGCCTTCGATCAGGATGGGCTCGAACGCCTGGATGCCCAGGCGGTGCAGCGTGGGAGCGCGGTTCAGCAGGACCGGGTGCTCCTTGATGACCTCTTCCAGGATGTCCCACACCACCGGCGTGCCGGCTTCGACTTCCTTCTTCGCCGCCTTGATGGTGGTGGCGATGCCCATGGCTTCCAGGCGCGAGAAGATGAAGGGCTTGAACAGCTCCAGCGCCATCAGCTTGGGCAGGCCGCACTGGTGCAGCTTGAGGGTCGGGCCCACCACGATGACCGAACGGCCCGAGTAGTCCACGCGCTTGCCCAGCAGGTTCTGGCGGAAGCGGCCGCTCTTGCCCTTGATCATGTCGGCCAGCGACTTCAGGGCGCGCTTGTTGGCGCCCGTCATGGCCTTGCCACGGCGGCCGTTGTCCAGCAGGCTGTCCACGGCTTCCTGCAGCATGCGCTTCTCGTTGCGCGCAATGATCTCCGGCGCCTTGAGTTCGAGCAGGCGGCGCAGACGGCTGTTGCGGTTGATGACGCGGCGGTACAGGTCGTTGAGGTCGGAAGTGGCGAAGCGGCCGCCGTCCAGGGGCACCAGCGGACGCAGGTCCGGCGGCAGCACGGGCAGCACGTCCAGCACCATCCACTCGGGCTTGATGCCCGACTTCTTGAAGGCTTCCAGCACCTTCAGGCGCTTGGCGTTCTTCTTGATCTTGAGCTCGGAGCCGGTCAGGTCGTTGCGCAGCTTCTCGATCTCGATGTCCAGATCGATGTTCTGCAGCAGCTCCTTGATGCCCTCGGCGCCCATCTTGGCCACGAACTCGTCACCGAACTCGCGCTTCTTGGCGTCGAAATCGTCCTCCGACATGATGCTGAACTTCTTCAGCGGGGTCATGCCCGGGTCGACCACCACATAGGCTTCGAAGTACAGCACGCGCTCGATGTCGCGCAGGGTCATGTCCAGGATCAGGCCCAGACGCGACGGCAGCGACTTCAGGAACCAGATGTGGGCGCAGGGCGCGGCCAGGTCGATGTGGCCCATGCGCTCGCGGCGCACCTTGGTCTGGGTGACTTCAACGCCGCACTTCTCGCAGATCACGCCACGGTGCTTCAGGCGCTTGTACTTGCCGCACAGGCACTCGTAGTCCTTGATGGGGCCGAAGATCTTGGCGCAGAACAGGCCGTCACGCTCGGGCTTGAAGGTGCGGTAGTTGATGGTCTCGGGCTTCTTGACTTCACCGAAGGACCAGGAACGGATTTTTTCCGGCGAGGCCAGGCCGATGCGGATGGCATCGAAGTGCTCGTCGGGCGTGAACTGCTTGAACAGGTCGAGCAAGGATTTCATGGGTCTGTTTCCTTTTCTTCAGTGAATCACGAACGCTCGAGCTCGATGTCGATGCCGAGCGAACGGATTTCCTTGACCAGCACGTTGAACGACTCGGGCATGCCGGCGTCGATGGTGTGCTCGCCCTTGACGATGGACTCGTACACCTTGGTGCGGCCCTGCACGTCGTCCGACTTGACGGTGAGCATTTCCTGCAGGATGTACGAGGCACCGTAGGCTTCCAGGGCCCACACCTCCATCTCGCCGAAACGCTGACCACCGAACTGCGCCTTGCCGCCCAGCGGCTGCTGGGTGACCAGGGAGTACGGGCCGGTGGAACGGGCGTGCATCTTGTCGTCGACCAGGTGGTGCAGCTTCAGGAAGTGCATGTAGCCCACGGTGGTCTTGCGCTCGAAGGCGTCGCCGGTGCGGCCGTCGTACAGCTGCGCCTGGGTGCGGGTGGCGGTCAGGCCCTTGCGCTCGGCGATGTCGTCCGGATAGGCCAGCTTCAGCATGGCGCGGATCTCGTCTTCCGAGGCACCGTCGAACACCGGGGTGGCGAACGGCACGCCGGTCTGCAGGTTCTGGGCCATCTCGATCACGTCGGCGTCCGACAGGTTCGAGAGGTCTTCCTTCTTGCCGGCGTGGTTGTAGACGGTCTCCAGGAACTGGCGGATCTCGGCGGCCTTGGCTTCCTGCTGGAGCAGGTCACCGATGCGCTGGCCCAGGCCCTTGGCGGCCCAGCCCAGGTGCACTTCCAGCACCTGACCCACGTTCATGCGCGAAGGCACGCCCAGCGGGTTGAGCACGATGTCGGCAGGAGTGCCGTCGGCCATGTAGGGCATGTCCTCGACCGGAACGATCTTGGACACCACACCCTTGTTGCCGTGGCGGCCGGCCATCTTGTCGCCGGGCTGCAGGCGGCGCTTGACGGCCAGGTAGACCTTGACCATCTTGAGCACGCCAGCCGGCAGCTCGTCACCCTGGGTGAGCTTCTTGCGCTTCTCTTCGAAGGCCAGGTCGAAGCTGTGGCGGGTCTGCTCCATGGAGTTCTTGATCGACTCCAGCTGGGCAGCCACGCTCTCGTCGGCCGGACGGATGTCGAACCAGTGGTACTTCTCGACGTCGGCCAGATAGGCCTTGTCGATGGTCGTGCCCTTGGACAGCTTCTTCGGACCGCCGTTGGCGACCTTGCCGGTCAGCAGCTTCTCGATACGGTCGAAGGCATCGGCCTCGACGATGCGCAGCTGGTCGTTCAGGT
This sequence comes from Hydrogenophaga sp. R2, assembly GCF_049843595.1. Taxonomy (NCBI): domain Bacteria; kingdom Pseudomonadati; phylum Pseudomonadota; class Betaproteobacteria; order Burkholderiales; family Comamonadaceae; genus Hydrogenophaga; species Hydrogenophaga sp. R2. The sequence continues at coordinate 6,934 of NZ_JBBHZN010000005.1, read as the reverse complement.
CGAGGCGGAAGCGCTTGAGCTCGTCGTCGATGATCTGCTGGGCGCGCTTGTCGCGCTGGATGCCTTCACGGGTGAAGACCTGCACATCGATCACGGTGCCCTGCGAACCCTGGTCCACACGCAGCGAGGTGTCCTTCACGTCGGAGGCCTTCTCGCCGAAGATGGCGCGCAGCAGCTTCTCTTCCGGCGTGAGGGTGGTCTCGCCCTTGGGCGTGACCTTGCCCACCAGCACGTCGCCCGGCAGCACTTCGGCACCCACGTAGATGATGCCGCTGTCGTCCAGGCGGTTGAGCTGCTGCTCGGCCAGGTTGGGGATGTCGCGGGTGATTTCTTCGGCGCCCAGCTTGGTGTCGCGGGCCATCACCACCAGTTCCTCGATGTGGATGCTGGTGTAGCGGTCGTCGGCCACCACGCGCTCGCTGATCAGGATCGAGTCCTCGAAGTTGTAGCCGTTCCAGGGCATGAAGGCGATCAGCATGTTCTGGCCGATCGAGATCTCGCCCAGGTCGGTGGAGGCACCGTCGGCGATCACGTCACCCTTGGCCAGCACGTCGCCTTTCTTGACGATGGGACGCTGGTGGATGTTGGTGTTCTGGTTGGAACGCTGGTACTTGATCAGGTTGTAGATGTCCACGCCCACTTCGCCAGCCACGGCCTCGGCGTCGTTCACGCGGATCACGATGCGGGTCGCATCGACGTAGTCCACCACGCCACCGCGCTTGGCGGTGACCACGGTGCCGGAGTCGATGGCGGCCACGCGCTCGATGCCGGTACCCACCAGCGGCTTCTCGGGACGCAGCACCGGCACGGCCTGGCGCGACATGTTGGCGCCCATCAGTGCGCGGTTGGCGTCGTCGTGCTCCAGGAAGGGCACCAGCGATGCAGCCACCGACACGATCTGCGCCGGCGACACGTCCATGTACTGGATGGTGTCGGGCGAGGTCAGGATGGATTCACCCTTCTCGCGGGCCGACACCAGCTCTTCGGTCAGGCGACCGTCGGCGTCCAGGGCCGCGTTGGCCTGGGCGATGACGTACTTGCCTTCCTCGATGGCCGACAGGTAGTCGATCTGGTTGGTCACCTTGCTGTCGACCACACGGCGGTACGGCGTCTCGATGAAGCCGTACTCGTTGAGGCGGGCGTACAGGGCCAGCGAGTTGATCAGACCGATGTTCGGGCCTTCCGGCGTCTCGATCGGGCACACACGGCCGTAGTGGGTGACGTGCACGTCACGCACCTCGAAGCCGGCGCGCTCGCGGGTCAGACCGCCCGGGCCCAGGGCCGACACGCGGCGCTTGTGGGTGATCTCGGCCAGCGGGTTGGTCTGGTCCATGAACTGGGACAGCTGGGACGCGCCGAAGAACTCCTTGAGCGCCGCAGAGATCGGCTTGGAGTTGATCAGGTCGTGCGGCATCAGCGGCTCTTGCTCGGCCTGGCCCAGACGCTCCTTCACGGCCTTCTCGATACGGGCCAGACCGGTGCGGTACTGGTTCTCGGCCAGCTCGCCCACGCAGCGCACGCGGCGGTTGCCCAGGTGGTCGATGTCGTCCACCTCGCCACGGCCGTTGCGCAGATCCACCAGGATCTTCACCACGGCCAGGATGTCGTCGTTGGACAGCACCATCGGGCCGGTGGGATCGTCGCGGCCCACGCGGGCGTTGAACTTCATGCGACCCACGCGGGAGAGGTCGTAGGTGTCCGGGTTGTAGAACAGGCGATGGAACAGGGCCTGCACCGCGTCTTCGGTCGGCGGCTCGCCGGGGCGCATCATGCGGTAGATGGCGACGCGGGCAGCGAACTCGTCCACCGTCTCGTCGATGCGCAGGGTCTGGCTGATGTAGGCACCCTGGTCGAGTTCGTTGGTGTAGATGCACTGCAGGTCCTGCACGCCGGCCGAGCGCAGCTTCTTCAGCAGGGCTTCGGTCAGTTCGTCGTTGGCCTTGGCAATGATCTCGCCGGTGTCGGGGTCGACCACGTTCTTGGCCACCACGCGGCCGATCAGGAAGTCTTCCGGCACGCTGATGTGGGTGGTGCCGGACTGCTCCAGCTCACGGGTGTGGCGCGCGGTGATGCGCTTGTCCTTGGCCACCACCACCTTGCCCGACTTGTCGGTGATGTCGAAACGGGCCACCTCGCCGCGCAGGCGCTCGGCCACGAAGGCCATCTGGGCGCCGCTGTCCATCAGGCGGAAGTGGTCGTTGACGAAGAAGTTGGCCAGGATGGTTTCCGGCGTCAGGCCGATGGCCTTGAGCAGGATGGTCACCGGCATCTTGCGGCGGCGGTCGACGCGGAAGAACAGCACGTCCTTCGGGTCGAATTCGAAGTCCAGCCAGGAACCGCGGTAGGGGATGATGCGGGCCGAGAACAGCAGCTTGCCCGAGCTGTGCGTCTTGCCCTTGTCGTGTTCGAAGAACACGCCCGGCGAGCGGTGCAGCTGGGACACGATCACGCGCTCGGTGCCGTTGATGATGAAGGAGCCCTTGTCGGTCATCAGGGGCACTTCGCCCATGTAGACCTCCTGCTCCTTGACTTCCTTGACCACCTTGGACTGCGCGGTCGAGGACTCGCGGTCATAGATGATCAGCTGCACGCGGGCGCGCACGGCCGAGGCAAAGGTCAGGCCGCGGGTCTGGCACTCGCGCACGTCGAACGCCGGCTTGGCCAGGTTGTATTCGACGAACTTCATCTCCACGAAGCCGTTGTGCGAGACGATCGGGAAGGCGGCCTGGAAGGCGGCCTGAAGACCCTCGTTGGTGCGCTGCTTGGGTGCCACGTCGGCCTGCAGGAAGGCGGTGTAGGCATCCTTCTGCATCTGCAGCAGGTAGGGGATCGTCAGCACGTTTTCGCGCGTGCCGAAGCTCTTTCGGATGCGCTTGCGTTCGGTGTATGAGTATTTCGATGCGGTGGCCATGAGATCTCCGGGCTTGAGGTCTTCGGCGACTGTCGGCACGACCGTGCGCGGGGCACGCGGCGGCGTTCTTGGCGGCAGGCCACTACCTGCCGTTGGCGGACGGCCCGCGCGTTGCACGCGGGCCCGAACCAAGTGGTCTTCTGCAGTCGGGGTCAGAAGACACGGATAAGGCGGCTCCGGGGAACCAGCTTATCGGTGTCCTGAAAGCACCAAAGGCTGGAGGCCCTTTCAGGCACTCCAGCCCCTGCCGGGAACCGAATTACTTCAGCTCGGCCTTGGCGCCGGCTTCCACCAGCTTCTTCACGGCAGCTTCGGCGTCGGCCTTGGCAATGCCTTCCTTCACGTTCTTCGGGGCGCCGTCGACCAGGTCCTTGGCTTCCTTCAGACCCAGACCGGTGATCTCGCGCACGGCCTTGATGACGGACACCTTGTTGGCGCCGGCGTCGGTCAGGACGACGTTGAACTCGGTCTTCTCTTCAGCGGCGGCAGCGCCACCGCCAGCAGCACCACCGGCGGCCGGAGCGGCCATGGCGGCGGCGGACACGCCGAACTTCTCTTCGATGGCTTTCACCAGGTCGTTGAGTTCCATGACGGTCATGCTGTCGAGAGCCGTCAGAAATGCGTCTTTATCGAATGCCATTTTGATTTCCTAAAACAATGGGTTGGGGAACGTGCCGCGCCGATCAGGCAGCAGCCGCCTCGGCTGCCGGTGCGGCAGCGCCTTCGCCTTTTTTGGCCGCCAGAGCGCCCAGCACCACAGCGGTGCGGGAGATCGGCGACTTGAGCAAGCCACACAGCTGGGACAGCAGCACTTCCTTGGAGGGGATGCTGGCCAGTTGCTTGACGCCGTTGACGTCCAGGACCTTGCCACCGTAAACGCCTGCGCGGATCACCAGCTTGTCGTTGGTTTTCGCGAACTCGGCCACCACCTTGGCGGCGGCCACAGCGTCTTCGGAGAAGCCATAGACGAGCGGGCCGGTCATCTGGTCGGCGGCCACTTCAAACGGGCTGCCGGCCACTGCACGGCGGGCCAGGGTGTTCTTCAGAACACTCAGGCTCACACCATTGCTGCGGGCGGTCACGCGCAGTTTGTCCATGGACGCCACCGTGATGCCGCGGTACTCCGCGATCACGAGCGTTTGAGCTTTTGCGGCGAGGCTGGTCACTTCGGAAATGACCGCTTCTTTCTCACTGCGATTCAGACTCAAGGTCTACTCCTTCAATGTGTGCCGGACGGATGCCCGACACACGCCTCGTTGCAGCGACCAACTGTGTTCAGAAATCAACCGATTCCATCTGCAGCGGGATCGCCATCTGCGTTGGCATTTCACAATTAAGCCGGCTCACGCCAGCACCAACGGTCTTGGATGGCCCCCCAGACAGCTTGCGCCGCCCCGGGGCCCACCACACCCGGATCCCGAAGGACCCGAATTCGTTCACCTTCTCAGGCGATCACGCCGAGATGGTCTGGGTGTCGACGCGAACGCCCACGCCCATGGTCGAGGACACAGCCACCTTGCGCAGGTACACGCCCTTGCTGGTGGCCGGCTTGGCCTTGTTCAGTGCATCGATCAGCGCAGCCAGGTTGCCCTGCAGCTTGTCGGCGTCGAACGAACGGCGGCCGATGGTGCCGTGCACGATGCCGGCCTTGTCGACGCGGAACTGCACCTGACCGGCCTTGGCGTTCTTCACGGCAGTGGCCACGTCGGGGGTGACGGTACCGACCTTGGGGTTGGGCATCAGGCCGCGCGGGCCCAGGATCTGACCCAGGGTACCCACGATGCGCATGGCGTCCGGCGAGGCGATCACCACGTCGAAGTCCATCTTGCCGGCCTTCACGTCGGCGGCCAGGTCGTCCATGCCGACCACGTCGGCGCCAGCGGCCTTGGCCTCTTCGGCCTTGGCGCCCTGGGCGAACACGGCCACGCGCTTGGTCTTGCCGGTGCCGTTGGGCATCACGACGGCGCCACGCACCACCTGGTCGGACTTCTTGGCGTCCACGCCGAGCTGGATGGCCACGTCGATGGATTCATCGAACTTGGCATTGGCGCATTCCTTGACGATGGCCAGGGCGTCGCTCAGCGGGTACAGCTTGTTGCTGTCGACCTTGCCTTCGAAGGCTTTCTGTTTCTTGGTCAGCTTGGCCATCTCACACGCCCTCCACAATCACGCCCATCGAACGGGCCGAACCGGCGATCGTGCGCACGGCGGCGTCCAGATCGGCAGCGGTCATGTCCTTCATCTTGGTCTTGGCGATTTCCTCGAGCTGGGCCCGGGTGATCTTGCCGACCTTCTGCTTGTTCGCCACCGGCGAACCCTTGTCCAGCTTGATGGCCTTCTTGATGAGGGTCGTCGCCGGCGGGGTCTTGATGATGAAGGTGAAGCTCTTGTCCGCGAACGCGGTGATCACCACCGGCAGCGGCAGACCGGGCTCGACGCCCTGGGTCTGGGCGTTGAACGCCTTGCAGAACTCCATGATGTTCAGGCCGCGCTGACCCAGCGCCGGACCGATCGGGGGAGAGGGGTTGGCTTTGCCAGCTGGCACTTGCAGCTTGATGAAGCCGACGATTTTCTTCGCCATGTTGATGCTCCTGCGAGTGCAGACGGCTGCCCTGCGGCAGCCTCCTCGCGGTTGAAACCCGGAAAAAGATCAGCCGCAGGCGCCGGGTCGACCCGCCTGCGGCAGCAACGATCAGGTCTTCTCGACCTGGCTGAATTCGAGTTCGACCGGCGTGGCGCGACCGAAGATGGTCACCGACACGCGCATCTTGTTCTTCTCGTAGTTCACCTCTTCAACGGTGCCGTTGAAGTCGGTGAACGGGCCTTCCTTGACGCGGACATACTCGCCGACCACGAACTCCACCTTGTGGCGGGGCTTGTCGGTGCCTTCCTGCATCTGGTTGACGATCTTCTGGACGTCTTCCTCGGAGATGGGCGCGGGGCGGTTCTTGGCACCGCCCACGAAACCGGTCACCTTGTTGGTGTGCTTCACCAGGTGCCAGGTGTCGTCGTCCATCACCATTTCCACCAGCACATAGCCGGGGAAGAACTTGCGTTCGGTGGTGCGCTTCTGGCCGTTCTTCATCTCGACCACCTCTTCGGTGGGGACGAGGATGCGGCCGAACTTGTCCTGCATGCCGGCGCGGTTGATGCGCTCGATGATGTTGCGTTCGGCGGCCTTCTCCATGCCCGAATAGGCATGCACCACGTACCAGCGCATGCCCTCGGTGGGCGTCACGGGGCTCTGTTGTTCGGTCATCATTTTCTCCAGCCCAGGATCAGGTCGTAGAACACCCACTCCAGGGTCTTGTCGGTCAGCCACAGGAACAGGGCCATGACCACCACGAACGCGAACACGTACGCGGTCATCTGCATGGCTTCCTTGCGGGCCGGCCAGACCACCTTCTTGACCTCGCGCCACGAATCGCGACCGAATGCCACCAGCTGGCGACCCGGCTCGGACACGCCGAACACCACCACGGCAGCGATCACGCCGGCCAGCATGGCGATCCAGCGCACCCAGGTCGCCTGACCGGCCAGCAGGTAGAAGCCGACGAAACCCGCCAGCAGCAGGGCGACGGCCGCAGCCACCTTGGCCTTGTCGGCGCCGGACTGTACGGTTTGAACTTCGGAAGTGGCCATGTGGATCCAGAAAATGTGAGGCGCTCGGCGTGCCGGAAAGGTCCAACCTTGAGACACGCAAGCCCACCAGAGGTCCGCAGGACTTCGGTGGGCTTGTTGAACCACTTGAAGGTGGCGCGAAACCTGTGTTTCGCGTGGTCACCGTCAGGTGGCAGGGGCAGTAGGAATCGAACCTACAACCTTCGGTTTTGGAGACCGACGCTCTGCCAATTGAGCTATACCCCTACTGGCCGGATGCCCCTTGCGGGCGGCAATTACTCGATGATCTTGGCCACGACGCCGGCGCCGACGGTACGGCCGCCTTCGCGGATGGCAAAGCGCAGGCCCTCTTCCATGGCGATCGGGGCGATCAGCTTGACGGTGATCGACACGTTGTCGCCC
>NZ_JBBHZN010000004.1:0-357043 GCF_049843595.1 Hydrogenophaga sp. R2 | reverse complement strand
AGCGCCTCACGAAGTACTTGGATGGCACGCGAGAGGCTGCAAAACGTTGGCCAAGACGTGCCTTTATCGATCCGTTCTGTGGACCAGGAAGGATTCAGGTTGAAGGCGAGAATTTCACTCGGGACGGCGGTGCGGTGCTCGCATGGCGACAGTCACTTCTCCGTGGCGCACCGTTCTCCCATGTTCTTGTAGGAGACAAGGTTGACGACAGGGTGCATGCTTGCAGCGCGAGGCTGCAGGCGCTGGGCGCACCTGTAACCGGGTTTGTTGGACCAGCGACGGTCACTGTGCCGCAGATGATTACCGCACTCCCAAGCAGCACACTGTGTACGGTCTATCTCGATCCATACAACCTTGAGTTTCTCTCCTTCGACATCATTCGACGTTTAGCCGTGCTGCCTACGGTCGACTTTGCCGTTCATTTCAGCGTCATGGATCTTGTTCGTAATGTCGAGTTTGCATTCGAAGACAACCCGAGATTTGATGAGGCAGCTCCAGGTTGGCGCCAAGCTGTAGACGTCCGACAGCTCTCAAAAGAAGCGGCGCGCCGAGAATTCTTTGAGTACTGGCTAAAACTGGTAGCCGGGCTGGGCTTCCAATTCAGCAAAGCGATGCCTCTAGTCAAAAATGATTCGAAGCATCCAATCTATCGACTCGTCTTCTTTTCTCGTCACGACTTGCCGAACAGAATTTGGGGCGATGTCGCGAAACCAGCAGGGCAAGGTGAGTTCAACTTCGACTAAGCGTGAGCCACCCGGATCGGGAACTCGTCCCAGCGACGTCCAGATAACTCCCGCCCGTTGACCTTCTTGCTTCGACGCACGCCATCTGGGCCGTAGGCGCCCCACTGCTTGAAGAAGAACGCCACGCCTTGGGCCACTGCCTGGGTGCGGACGTTGTCGGCCCAGGCCGACTTCATCGGGCGGGCACTCGCCCCACTCTCCCCACCAACGATCACCCAGTGGATGCCACGCAGGTCCAGCTTGCCTACGTCCTCCAGCAGAGGCTCGACCGAGAGGAACCGTACAGCTGCAGATTTCACCTTCTGCAGCTCAGCGATACGCGGCACACCGTACTTCCGGTCTTCCACCGACACACCGAGCCACACGTTGGGCGGCACCTGTCGCCGCTCGAAGAACTTGGGCAATCGCTCGGCTCGCTTGGTGAGCACCTGGTAGGTGTGCTGGGGCGTACGCCGGCACACATCAAGCACTTGGTCGATGAAGGCATCGGTGACCTCCTCATGGAAGAGGTCACTCATCGAGTTCACGAAGTATGTGGTCGCGGCCTTGCGCTTCAACGGCTGGTTCAGCCGCTCGGGATGCATGGTGAGCTTGAAGCCGTTCTCATAGCCGGCAGCTCCCATGGCAACCAGCCGACGCGACATCGTCTCGGCGTAGCAGTGCTTGCAGCCGGGTGAGACCTTGGTGCATCCCGTCACCGGGTTCCACGTGTGTTCAGTCCATTCGATCGACGATTCAGCCATTGCATTCCCCCTGCCGAGTGTAGGCCGTGCAGACGTCTGCACTGAATTTCCCTGCAACCAGCAGGCGTGTACAGAGTTGAAGCAACAGACACACCGGCCTTGTGAAGCCACATCAAGTTTACACATGGTGTTGACATCAATCTACACGTGATGTTTAATTTCCTCATCAGTTCATCCAAACACAGGAGAAACAGATGGGGACAACCCTCCGTAGCTACCGCTGCCACTACCACCCCAAGGACCAGCAAGGCGTCCCGCAGCCCTGCGAATCGGGCGCCCTGCCCTCCATCCGCGTCCAGGCGCGCAACGGCAATGAAGCCGAGCTGATCGCTGCCGCCACCGTGCACGGTGTGGTGGCCAGCGTGGAGCGGGTTGAAGGCGACGAGGTGGCAGCATGAGGGCCCTGGGCAACTGGTGCCTGGCCTGCGCGGCCTGCGCCCTGCTCCTCGCCGCCCAGCTGCTCGACGAGCCCGACCTCTCCCAGGCCCTGGCCGACGAGGCCGCCCACGCCGCCCAGCTCGAATCGCTGGACCGCCAGATCCAGCGCACCGCCGAAGCCGTCTGCCTGGCCGAGGCAGGGCCCGGCGCCCAGGTGCTGTGGACGCACCAGGGCGATCTGGTGTGCCGGCCGCAGAGCCACACCGTGGCACAGGGTGGCCAGCCATGAGCGCCTCGGCCCGCCACCACAGCTGCCTGCAGCTCGGCATCTGCCAGGACCGCCCCACCTGCGCCGAGTGCACACGTGTGCACAGCAGCGAAGGGCACCAGAGCGCGCTGCGCATCGAGCGGCTGATCAACAGCCGGGCCCAGCACACCGTCATGCAGCCGCTGACGTTGCAGCCTGCTGCTGAGCCTGCCCCCAAAGCGCCCGAACTGGCCACCGCGCTGCTGCTGTACGCGCTGATCCTGTTCGGCTCCCTCGGCTGCGCGCACCTGGTGGTGCGTCACCTGGGCTGATGCCATGGACGCCCCCGTGGTCGAAGAGGTTCAGGAGCACCTGCAGCGCGCCTGGCGTCTGCTGCGTTGCCCCCAGTGGCCGGCCAGCCTGGCCGAGACCATGACCGACCCGCTGCGTGCGCGGCAGGTTCGCCTCTATGCCCAGCAGCTGGCGCGCAATGCCAGCGCCGGCCGCAGCTCGACCACCGTGCCGGTGGCCGTCACCCGTTTCCCGACCCGGCGCACCGCGCCACCCCCTGGTCTGGTCGACCACAAGCGAGCCGCCGCCGGCGATCGCGACGACTGACCGCCCTTCCCTCCCCAACCGAAAGGACACCATGAGTTCCACCCATGGGGCGGCGCCACCGCCCACCACCCTCCACATCACGCTGGTGCACTCGGCGCAGGGCCTGCTGGCCTACACCACCATGGCTCAACCGCAGCGCGGTGCGCCCTGCTCCGCCGTCGAGTCGGCCGCGCTCGGCATGCTCAACCTGGCCCGGGGCAGCGGCCTGCAGGTGGTGTACGGCTACAACCCGGCCTTCGAGCTGCTCAAGGATCTCAGCGACCCCGAGGGCCTGGGCTGGCAGTCCACCCCCGAGATCCGTCAGCGCGCCGTGGCCGTGCGGGGTGGTCAGGAATGAGCGCCCTGCTGTTGCTGGCCAGCACCTTCGGCCTGGTGTTCGCGCTGGGCCTGCAGAGCCAGCTGGTGAACAACGGGCACTACCTGGGCGCCTTCCTCAACAGCGCGGCCATCGGTGCCTGCAACCTGGTGCTGTTCAAGCTGGCGCCCGATGCCAGCGGGCTGGAAATCGCGGGCTACATGGCCGGCGGCCCGTTCGGCATCGTGGCGGCCATGTGGGTTTACCGCTCGGGCTGGGCCCGGCGCGCCGGGAGGGCCAGCACATGAAGGCCTACAACCCCCGCGCCGACTCGCTGCCCGCGCGCGTGCTGGCCTACTTCGCCAGCAACCCGGACGAGGAGCTGACCCGCGCCGACATCTCCCGCAAGTTCGACTGCAACGTGTCCAGTGTGCAGGCCTCGCTCAAGACCGCGGTCGAAGCCGGCGCGCTCATCTGGACCCAGAGCGATGACCTTGAATGGGTGTATCGCGCTGGCCCCAACGCCTTGGCCAATCCCTTCCGCGCGCTGGCCCCTGCAGCCCTGGCCGGGGCCCCTGCCGCTCCGGTGGCCACCGTCATCGCCACGCTGCCGGTCGATGAAAACGTGCCGGTGAACAAGCCCAAGCCCAGCCAGGCCGAGCACTGGGCGCCGCTGTTCGAGAAGCTGGCCAAGCCCGGCCAGTCCATCGCCGTGCCCACCGAGTGGCGCCGCGCGCTCAGCCGTGAAGCCACCCGCCGCAACCGCCTGGTGAAAGGCCAGGCCACCCCCGCCCCGACCTTCAAGGTCGGCCCCGACCACGACCGCCCGGCAGCGCGCATCTGGCGCCTGACGTAACCCACAGAGGCCCCCATGAACATGCTGATCAACATCTCGCCGAAACTGATCGCGCCGAGCCTGACCAACCCGCGCAAGACCTTCGACGCCACCAAGCTGGCCGAGCTGGCCGAGAGCATCCGCACCAGCGGCCTGCACTCGCCGGTGCTGCTGCGCCCCCTGCCGCCATCCCGGCTGGAAGACACCTTCCGCAATCGGGGCGACGACAACCCCCTGCCCACCTACGAGCTGGTCACCGGCGAGCGGCGCCTGCGCGCCAGCCTGCAGGCCGGCATGGCCGAGATCCCCGCGCTGGTCCGCGAGCTGACCGATCCCGAGGTGATCGAGATCCAGGTCATCGAGAATCTGCAGCGAGACGACCTCACCGCCCTGGAAGAGGCCGAAGGGTACGAGCATCTGATGAAGGCCAACAGCCTCAGCGCCGACGAGGTGGCCGAGCGCATCGGCAAGAGCCGCAGCTACGTGTACAGCCGCCTCAAGCTGCTGGACCTCTGCACCGAAGCCCGTGACGCAGTGCGGGCCGGCCAGCTCGACGCCAGCAAGGCCCTGCTGCTGGCCCGGGTGCCCACCCACAAGCTGCAGCTGCGCGGCCTGAAGGAGTTCGTGCACCAGGACCACCAGGGCGACACCATGAGCGCCCGCGCTGCCGCCAGCTGGCTGCGCAACAACCTCATGCTGCGGCTGGAGACGGCCGTGTTCGACATCAAGGACGCCAAGCTGCTGCCCGAAGCCGGCGCCTGCGCCCAGTGCCCCAAGCGCACCGGCGCCAACCCCGAACTGTTCTCCGACGTGGACAGTGCGGACGTGTGCACAGACACCACCTGCTTCCACACCAAGGCCGAGGCCCACACCCGGCAGATCATCGAGAAGGCCAAGAAGCGCGGCCAGACGGTGATTGACGGTGAAGAGGCCAAAGCGATCAAGCCCTATCCGGCCAACTACCTCAAGGGTTACTCGCGCCTGGACGAGACCATCACCAGCGACGCCGAGAACCCGACCACCCTGCGGCAGCAGCTCAAGGCCGACGAGATCAAGAAGCACACCGTGCTGCTGATCGACCCGCACAGCAAGGCCCCCATCGAGCTCGTGCCGGATGCCGTGGCACAGCCGGTGTACCAGCGCATGCGTGAGAAGAGCGCGAAGCAGGTCTCCCCTGAACAGCGGGCGAAGGAACAGGAGCGCGAACTGCAGCGGAAGAAGGACGAGCTGGAGCTGAAGTACCACGAGGCCTGGCGGACAGCCGCCGTGGATGCCATCGGGCCGCGACTCGAAGCCGGAGAGGTAACCCGGTTCGAGACCGGCATGCTCAAGGCGCTGCTCTTCCACTGGCTCACGGAGGAGCCGAACACCGACAAGCTGCAGACCATGCTGCAGGTTCAGGACGTCGAGTGGTACGAGAGCGACCAGGCTCTGAAGGCCATCCGGGAATGGGATGGCTCGGTCGGCGTGGCGCTGCTGCAGCTGTGCCTGGATGCCGAGCGGTCGCCTGCGTACAAGTGGAACAACGGCGCGCGCGTGTACAGCCTGGATGCGCCCATGATCGAAGCCTGCGCCGAGCGCCTGGCCATCGACCTGGAAGCCATCCGCGCTGAGGTGCGCGACCAGATGCGCGAGGCCTTCGCCGAGGTCGAACAATCGCCCACCCCGATCCCCTCTGCTGCGCCGGCTAAAAAACCCGGGAAGGGCAAGCCCGAGAAGGCCAAAGCCGGTGGCAAGGCCAAAGCTGCACCGGCCGCGAAGATGACGGCCCAGGAAGCAGAGCAAGGCATCGCTGCCGCGATGCAGGGCGTGGATGGCGCGGCCGACGACGGCCGCGCAGACACCGACACCAGCGAAACGGCCGAGGCCAGGCCAGTCTGGCCGTTTCCGAAGCTGAGCCACGAGGGAGCTGCAGCAGCATGACCCGCCGCAAAGCACATCCGCCGTCGACCTACTCCATGATCGACGTGCTGCTGGCCAGCCAGACCGAGCCCATGCCGGCAGCCAAACGCGTGCTCCAGCTTACGCGTATGTGGCAGGGCCTGGCCTCGATCGAGCGCGGCCAGGCGCCGACCATCGACGACTGGCGGATCTGCTCGGACGCGGTGAACCTCATGGAAACGCTGATCTGCGAGATGAAGGTCTGCCAGGACAGCAGCGGCCTGCTCGACGACGCAACAGCCGCCCTGGCCAGCGCCTGCCGGCGCCACCGCGACAGCAAGACCATCCGCCTGGACGCCAGCGGCATCCAGGCCGTCCGAGCCGTGCTGGAGGACTACGCGGAGCTGCTGGAGCAGCTGCCGGCCCGCACCGTCATCCAGGCCCACCGGCTTACCGAGCAACGCATTCGAGAGATCCTGGCTGGCCGGAAGCGGCCGAAGGATGTGGAGGTGATGGACCTATGACGATCAGCAAAAGCCAGCGGGTGTCATTCGACGATGAATCGATCGTCGATCATGTCCTTGACCCACTCGATCGCGCAACGCATGCGGCTCTCTTCTGTATCCCCGAGATCTTGCCGCCAGACGATGGACGGCGTCCACAAATGCTCATTGAACTCATCCCTGATAACAGCAGAGAAGCCGTACGGATCGACGCTCACCTCAAAGCGGTAGAAGGTTTTGTCAGCTTCGCGGACATGGGTGGCTGGATAGGTTTTCAAGGTGAACTCCCTGCTAAGTTGGTGAAGTCCAATCTTGGCGAGAGTTTTGATGTTTGTCAGGGGACAGACCTGTGGATAAGCGGGACGCGTTCGGGTGGAGTTGGAGAACATCATCTCAGCGAATCGGATCTGCTGGCGAAGACCGGCGTGCTTGATCCGAGCTGCTGCGGAACGCTGGCCAGCAGCCGTTTCTTCGATGCGACGATGGGTCGCCTACTTGCCCAGTTTTTTCACAACCGCCTTCCGGGACGGACCGGCAGCCTGGATGGCCTGTTTGACCGCTTCCTTGGTCTGCTGGGTCTTCTTCGCCAGATACGAAACCTCGTGCGGCTGCTGGCTCACAAGCTTCGAGTCCGCCTTCTTTTTCTTGGGGTCGTCACCTTTGGTCGCCATTGGTACCTCCTCTGAAAGCCGCAGTATGTCGCAGACCCTCACCGGAATTCAACGCTCGGCCCGCCTTTCGAAGTGCGGTTCGTACCGCTTCACGCTGACCCGGACATGGGACGACAGGGCGAAACTGCTGGTGTGCATGTTCAACCCCAGCACGGCCGACCACACCGTGGACGATCCGACCATCACCCTGCTCTGCCAGATCGCCAGCCACAACGGGTACGGCGGCATCGTGGTGGTCAACGGCATTCCCCTGCGCAGCCCGACGCCGGCAGAGGCTGTCGACATGGTCAACACCTGGGACACGCGCCAGGCGTGGGATGAGCGCGACGCACTGCAGGCCAACCTGGGCGAGATCCAGAAGCAGGTCGAGCAGGCCGGTGCGGTGCTGCTCGCCTGGGGCGCGCTGGCCGACCGGTGCGACCTCTGGTTCGACAACGTGCTGGAAGAGATCGAAGCCGCGCTGCCCGAGGGTGCGCCCCTCTTTTGCCTGGGCAAGACCGCCGGCGGCTACCCGAAGCACCCGCTGGCCCGGGGCAAGCACAAGGTGCGCAAGGACGTCCCACTGATTCCCTGGAGCACCGCATGAGCATCCTGACCCAGATGGTTCTGATCGAGAAATTCGGGTTGCGCGTCGACCTGGAGCGCCTGGCGGAGATCCTCGACACCACGCCGCCCAACCTGCGGCGCAAGATCAGCGAGGGCACCTTCGGCATCCCCACCTACGTCGACGGCACCAAGCGCTGGGCCGACGTCAGGGACGTGGCGGAGTACCTGGATCGCCGTCGCGAGGAGGCCCGCCGGGCCCATGGTGCAAGTCTTCAGGCTTCAGATTGGCATACCGCTTGAGGTTGTTCCAGCTCTTGTGGCCACTGACCAGGGCCACGCGGGGAATGTCGAACCCCTGCTCGAAGAGCTTCGAGATGCCGTCGTGCCGTAGGTCGTGGAAATGCAGGTCCGGCACGCTCAGCGCGTCGCAGGCCTGCTTGAAGTACTTGCTGAGGGTCTGCTCGTGCACCGGGAAGATCAGGTCGCCACGGGGCTCTGGCTGGGCCTGCAGCAGCTCCCAGGCGCCGTTGAGCAGCGGCACCCACTGATCGTTGCCCAGCTTCTGCCGCGGGTCCTTGCGGTCCCTGACCAGCAGCAAGCGCTTCTTCGGGTCCACGTCGGCCCACATCACCCGAACGATCTCCCCTCGCCGCATGGCGGTGGCCACCGCAAAGCGCACCGCGTCGGCGTAGATCCGGCCCCGGTTGTCCTCCAGCCATTTCAGGATGGCCACCAGCTCGTCTTCGGTGGGCCGGCGCTCGCGCATGCCGCCACCGCCGATCAGGCCCATGTGCTTGAGCAGCGGCCGGGCCTCGCCCACCACGTCGCGCAGCTGCAGCTTGAGGTGCGCGGCCGTCAGGCGCATCACCGTGCCGAGCTTGCCGATGTCCATGTTGATCGTGTACGGGCCCGCACCGCCCTCGCTGCGGGCCTCGCAGTAGCCCACCAGGTCGGCCACCTGCAGCCTGGCCGCATCGAGCGAGCCCAGACCCTTGTCCAGGGCCTTGAGCATGTAGTGCTCGTTGGAGTCGTCAGCGATCGGCCGGGACTTGGCCCGCAGCCGCCTGTAGGCGGCCAGCAGGTCGGACACCAGCACCCGCTTGCCCATCACCAGCTCGGCCTTGGGCGCTTCGCCACGATCGATGTCGGCCTCGATCTGGCGGGCCCACGCCTTGGCCTGGGCCTGGGTCGGGAACGTCTGACAGAATGTCGGATGTCCCTTGCGTCGGACCAGTGCGCGCCAGCTGCCCTTGACTTGGATAATCGATGCCATCGAAGTGATACCGTATCACTCTGGTATCACTCAAGGAATGATGCGGCGATACAGCAGAGAACAGCCGCACTATATAGCCGCAGAATCCGACCGGTAGAATTTCCCTCCCGCCGCCATAGTTCAATGGATAGAACGAGCGCCTCCTAAGCGCTAGATACAGGTTCGATTCCTGTTGGTGGTGCCAGCCTCAGGTCTGAGTCATGGCCTGGGCACGCTCCGCGCCGAAGTACAGCGTGAGTTCCTGGCGCAGCGCCTCCATCAGCAGTTCCCAGGCGGTCTCCGGCGGGTGCTGGGCCGTGAGGCCCACGAAGCGTTCGATGCCGTCCAGCCCGCCCATGGTGTGGAAGGCCCGCAGGATGTCGTCGAGCTGCTGGGCGCGCTCGTTCGAACGTCCGGAGTCGGGGTCGGCCTGGGATTCGAGCTGCTGTATCCAGACCGAGAGCACCGGCATGCCGTCCATGCGCTTGAGCACGTTGGAGCTCACCGGGTACCAGCGCTGACGCAGGAGCTGGCGCGCCCGGGCCAGGTGACCCATGGCCTGCATGCCCTGGCATTGGCGGGCCTCTGCCGCCGCCAGCTCGCCCGCCACGAACGACAGGCTGAGCGCTTCCTTGACCGGTTCGGCGGCGTCGGCAGCGGGCTGCACCTCGATCACCAGCGAGAGCAGGCCGGTCTGGCGCTCCTGGTGCAGCTGCAGCAGCAGGGATCGGATGTCGGCATTCATCGTGTTTCTCCTGGCGAGGCCACAGCCTCAACCGTCGACCACCTGGCGAGCCACCTGGAGACCGAAGTAGTGGCTCAGGTGAACCCGGAAGGCTTCTATCAGCTCGTCCCAGGCGTGGGCGGGCGGATGCTCGAACAGCAGTTCCATGAAGGCATCGGCACCCTGGGGTCCGCCCATGGTCTGGATGAAGGTCTGGATGGCAAACAGCCGCTCCAGCCGGACCTGCTCCAGGCTGGTCGGCGCATCCTCCGGCGGCCCGGGCACCACGTAGCGGCTCTCGAAGCTCAGGAACTGCTGCAGGCTGGGCAGCTCCTGGGTGTCGAGGTCGCCAGGGGCTGCCAGATCGAACCACTGCCAGCGACGCAGCAGGCGGGCATGCTTCAGCAGCATGAGCGCCTCGGCGCCGCGCCGCATGCGGCCGCTGGCATGAACCAGCTCGCCCTCGTGCAGCCATACGGTGACGATGTGCGCGGCCGAGCCGGAGGCATTGAGCACCAGCAGCAGCATGCCGGATCGGCGGGCGTGCGCCAGCTCCAGCAACAGGCTGTAGAGCGGCTCGATCACTGAGGCGCCTTGACCTTGAGCAGCGACTTCAGGGAGCGGGCGAACTGCCGCAGACCGTTGGCGATGTACAGGAAGCCGATCAGGATGATGACGCGGTGAACCAGCTCGTTGGCCTCGGTGCCGACGTCGAACACCTCGAACAGCACGGTCTCGATCAGGTGGGCAAAACCCAGCACCACGGCACCGACGGACACCTGCCGCAAGGTCGATCCGACCGCGCCCCGCATCTGCATCTGGCGGGCGGTGGCGGCCATCCAGAAACCCGCGGCAATGAGCACGAGATCCAGCGCATAGCTGGCGAAGTGGAGGTAGTCGTTGAAGTCGTTCAGATGGTGGTTCATGGGGGATCCTTGGATGGAACCGCCATCAGAAGAACACTTAAGGACTACATCATTGATCGGCGGCAGCCAGATGGTAGTTTTTTAGGATTGTTTTTGGGTATTCGCCCATGGCCACTGGCAAGACCCCACCGGCCGGCCATCGGGCCGGCGGCTTTCAGCGCGCGCGCAGGGTGCGGCTGAGCAGGATCACCGGGATCAGGCCGACCAGCACCAGGGTGAGCGCCGGCAGCGCGGCCTCGCCGAGTCGCTCGTCGCGGGCGAGCTGGTAGGTGACCACCGCCAGCGTGTCGCTGTTGAAGGGGCGCAGCACCAGGGTGGCGGGCAGCTCCTTCATCACGTCCACGAACACCAGCAGCAGCGCGGCCAGGGTAGCCCGGCGCAGCAGGGGGGCATGCACCCGCACCGCCAGGGCCAGCCCGGTGGTGCCCAGCATGCGGGCCGAGTCGTCCAGGCTGGCGGGGATGCGGGCATAGCCGCTCTGCACCGACTGCAGGGCCACCGCCGTGAAGCGCACCAGGTAGGCCCAGACGATGCCCAGCGCCGTGGCCGTGATCCAGTACCCCACCGAGGTCTGCGGCCAGACGGACTGCAGCCAGCCCACCGGCAGCAGCAGCCCCACCACGATCACGGCCCCCGGCACCGCATAGCCCAGGCTGGCCAGCTGCACCGTGCCGCGGGTCAGGGCACCCGGGCGGGTACGCGCCGCCAGCGCCAGCAGCAGGGCCAGCACCGTGGCCAGTGCGGCCGACAGGCCGGCCAGCCACACGCTGTTGAGGGACCATTGCACGAACATGTGCCAGGGCAGCTCGTCCCAGCCCCCCACCAGCGGTCGCAGCATGAACAGCACCGGCAGCACGAAACCGGCCAGGATGGGCAGCAGGCAGACCAGCACCGCCAGCACCGACGCCGCACCGCGCAGGCGCACCGGCTGGGCCTCCTGGCTGCCGGCGCGCTGCCCGCGCAGCGAGGCAAAACGCATGCGGCGCTGGGCGCGGTGTTCCAGCCACAGCAGCACCGCCACGGTGAACAGCAGCAGCGTGGCCAGCTGGGCGGCGGCCAGCCGGTTGTCCATGGCCAGCCAGGCCTTGTAGATGCCGGCGGTGAAGGTCTGGATGCCGAAGTAGCTGGCCACACCGAAATCGGCCAGGGTCTCCATCAGTGCGAGCGCCACGCCGGCCGCCACAGCCGGCCGTGCCAGCGGCAGGGCCACCTCGCGGATGCGCCGCCCCAGCGGTGCGCCCAGCAGCCGCGCCGCTTCCATCAGCTGCGCCGCCCGCTCGGCCAGCGCGGTGCGGGCCAGCAGGTACACGTAGGGATAGAGGGAGAAGGTGAACACCCAGACCGCCCCGGCGGTGTTGCGCACCTCGGGAAACACGCGGCCGCTCAGGCCGAAGGTCTCGCGCAGCCACACCTGCAGCGGACCGGAGAACTGCAGGAAGTCGGTGTAGGCATAGGCCACCACGTAGGCCGGCATGGCCAGGGGCAGCAGCAGCGCCCATTCGAAGACGCGCCGCCCCGGGAAGTCGAACAGGGTCACCGCGCTGGCGGTGAGCATGCCCACCACCGCCACGCCCAGCGCCACCGCCACGCACAGCAGCAGCGATGTGGCGGTGTACTCCGGCAGCACGGTGCCGGCCATCTGGCGCAGCACGTCCAGCGCCTGGGCGTCAAAGCTGAGCCAGGCCCCCGAGAGCGACAGCACCGGCAGCACCAGCAGCAGGGCGAGCACGATGAGGGGCGGCACGAACAACCAGCGCGGCATGGGCTTTGATCTCGGTCAACACAAATGAGAATTGTAGTTATCTACAATCGTCCTCATGTTCCTCGACGTCTCCCAGCTCCAGGTCCGCTACGGCCAGCAGCCCGCTGCGGCGGTGGACGGCGTGAGCCTGGGCCTGCGGGCCGGCGAGATCGGTGTGCTCATCGGCCCTTCGGGCTGCGGCAAGACCACCCTGCTGCGCGCCGTGGCCGGCCTGGAACGCGCCAGCGGCGGACGCATCGTGCTAGGGGGCGAGACGGTGAGCGAGCCCTCACGCCATGTGCCGGCCGAACAGCGCCGCATCGGCATGGTGTTCCAGGACTACGCCCTCTTCCCGCACCTGGACGTGGGCCGCAACGTGGCCTTCGGCATCGACCGGCTGCCCCGGCGCGAGCGTGAAGCCCGGGTGATCGAGGTGCTCAAGCTGGTGGGGCTGGACGGCATGCAGTCGCGTTACCCGCACGAACTCTCGGGCGGCCAGCAGCAGCGCGTGGCTCTGGCCCGGGCACTGGCGCCCAACCCGCGCCTGCTGCTGCTGGACGAGCCCTTCTCCAACCTGGACGTGGACCTGCGTGAGCGCCTGGCCCACGAAGTGCGCGGCATCCTCAAGGCCGCCAACGCCACCGCGCTGTTCGTCACCCACGACCAGCTGGAGGCCTTTGCCATCGGTGACCGCATCGGCGTGATGCACGAAGGCCACCTGCACCAGTGGGACGACGCCTATGCGCTCTACCACCGGCCGGCCACCCGCTTCGTGGCCGAGTTCATCGGCCACGGGGTGTTTGCACCGGCGCAGATCCGGCTGGATGGCCAGGAGGTGTCGGTGCAGACGCCGCTGGGCCGTCTGCAGGACGTTGAGGAATGCCCGCTGCCCACCGCCTACGAGGCCGGCCTGTGCGACGTGCTGCTGCGGGCCGACGACATCGTGCACGACGACGATGCGCCGGTGAAGGCACAGATCATCCGCAAGGCGTTCCGGGGCTCGGAG
This sequence comes from Hydrogenophaga sp. R2, assembly GCF_049843595.1. NCBI lineage: Bacteria > Pseudomonadati > Pseudomonadota > Betaproteobacteria > Burkholderiales > Comamonadaceae > Hydrogenophaga > Hydrogenophaga sp. R2. Next base: position 343,934 of record NZ_JBBHZN010000004.1, on the reverse strand, counting down.
TTCCTCTACACGCTGCGGCTGTCATCGGGCGAAGTGCTCATGACCCATGTGCCCTCGCACCACAACCATGCCCTGGGCGAGTGGATCGGCATCCGCGCCGAGGTGGAGCACGTGGTGACCTTCGAGCGGGGCGGTGGCGCAGCCAGCCCGCCGGCCTCCGGCGTGGCGCGCCAGCCGGTCACACCGGACTGACGCCACACACCTTGATACGGCTCAGTGCTTGTGGCCGCCCTGGCCACCGTGCGAGCCCTGTGCGCCATGCGCACCATGCGCTCCGTGGCCAGCGGGCATGTTCATGGCACGGGCCTCGGCCTTGACTTCGAGGTTCTGGCGCTGGCCATCGGCCGACTCCAGCGTGAGCCGGATGGGAATGACGTCACCGGCCTTCACCGGCGCCTTCAGGTCCATCAGCATCACGTGCAGGCCACCGGGCTTGAGCTCCACCGCCTGACCGGCCGGCAGCGCCAGGCCGTTGACGGCCCGCATCTTCATGATGTCCTTGTCCATGAACATTTCATGGATCTCCACGATGCCGGCGGCCGGCGAGCTCACATCCACCACCTTGAGGGGGCTGCTGGCGGTGAGCTTCATGTAGGCACCGGTGGACGACTGCTGGGACGTGGTGGAACGGGCCCAGGCGTCCTTGACGTCGATGGTGGCCTTCTGGGCCATGGCGGGCAGGGCAATGGCCAGCAGGCCGGCGAGCAGCAGGTGTTTCATGGGCGGTCTCCGCAAGGGCAGTGGTTAAACGGGGCAGTGTATCGCCGCCCGGGTCGTGCGCGTGACTCGGCCACCGCCCGCTGCGCCCTAGCATGCAGCACCCCAACAGGAGACTCCCATGATCCAGCTCTGCGGCTTTGCCGCCAGCAACTACTACAACAAGGTCAAGCTGGCCTTGCTCGAAAAGAACGTGCCGTTCGAAGAGAAACTGGCCTGGGTCGGCCAGACCGATCCGGCCGCCAGCCCGCTGGGCAAGGTGCCCTACATCGTGACGCCGCAAGGCCCCATCTCGGAATCGACCGTCATCCTCGAGTACATCGAGCAGGCGCATCCGCAGCACCCGCTGCTGCCGGCCGACCCCTTTGCGGCCGCCAAGGTGCGCGAACTGGTGCGCTACCTGGAACTGCACCTGGAGCTGGTGGCCCGCAACCTCTACCCCGAGGCCTTCTTCGGCGGCAAGGTGAGCGATGCCGCCAAGGAAAAGACCCGGGCGCAGCTGGAGAAGAACATCGCCGCCTTTGCCACGCTGGCCCGCTTCTCGCCTTTTGTGGCCGGTGACAGGTTCACGCTGGCCGACTGCGCCGCCGCTGTGCACCTGCCGCTGGTGGGCAGCGCGACCAAGATCATTTACGGCCAGGACCTGCTGGCCACACTCCGGGTGCGGGAGTACCTGCAGCAGCTCAACGAGCGGCCCACCGTGGCCCGGGTGAACGCCGACCGCAAGGCCAATACCGCGCTCATGCTGCAGCGGGCCAAGGGCGGCTGACGGCCCCTCAGAAGGGGTCGGTGCGGCGCAGCCGGTCGACCTCATCCCGGGCCTGCTGGGCCCAGGTGCGGCGGTCGCGACCCAGGCTCTCCTGCGGCTCGCCGTAATGCACCACGGCCTGCAGGCCATCGGCGCTCAGCACGCTCCAGATGGAGGCCACCAGGGTGGTGTCGCCCACGAACACCGGGGCCGGGTGCGGCCGGCCGGTGGCGGCATCGATGAAGGCCAGCCCCACCGGCAGCACCGGTGCGGGTGCCGACACGGCGGCCTGGAACAGGTTGGCATGGAAGGGCAGCAGTTCCGACCCGTCGCCGGTGGTGCCTTCGGGAAACACCGAGATCAGGTCGCCGGCCTGCAGGCGTTCGGCCACGTGGTGCACCACGCGCATGGCGTCGCGGCGTTTCTCGCGCTCGATGTAGAGGGTGCCGGCGCCGGTGATGAGCGAGCCCAGCAACGGCCAGTGGCGGGCGTCGGCCTTGGACACGAAGCGGCTGGGCCGCGCCGCGTTCATGACGATGATGTCCAGCCAGCTGGTGTGGTTGGCCACCTGCAGGAGCGGTCCGGCGGACGGCACCTCGCCGCGCACCGAGAGTTCCACGCCCAGGATGCGCAGCAACCCCAGCGACCAGTCGCGCACATGGCCGTCGGCCTCGGCCGCGCCGATGCGGTGGAAGCGGGTGCGGATGATCCACAACCCGCGCACCACATGCCACAAGGCACGCAGGGCCCGCGAGAGGGCTCGCAGCGTCTTCACGCGCCAGCCGCCCAGGCCACCTGACCGGCCACCAGCGTGGTCCTGACCTGCGCCGGCAGCTCGTGGCCTTCGAACGGGGTGTGCTTGCCCTGGCTGCGCAGGCGGGCGGGATCGACCCGCACCAGCGCCTTCGGATCGAAGACACAGAGGTCGGCCACGCCGCCCACCACCAGACGGCCCACGCTGGCCTGCAGCGTGCCCAGCTGGGCGCCCAGCACCTGTTGCGGCCCTTGGGTGAGCACCGACAGGGCCTTCATCAGGTCATGACCGTCCTGCTCGGCCCAGCGGCAGGCCAGGCCCAGCAGGAGCTCGACTGCCGTGGCGCCGGGTTCGGCTTCGGCAAACGGCAGCACCTTGGCATCGGCATCGACCGGGTTGTGGTCGGACACCAGCGCATCGATGGTGCCGTCGGCCAGGCCGGCGCGCAGCGCATCGCGGTCGCGCTGCTGGCGCACGGGCGGCTGCAGGCGCAGGCGGCTGTCGTAGTAGCCGATGTCCACATCGGTCAGGTGCAGGTTGTGCACGCTCACGTCGCAGGTCACGGCCAGGCCGTCGGCCTTGGCCTGGCGCACCAGCGCCAGACCGGCCGCGCTGCTGATGCGGCACAGGTGCACCCGCGCGCCCTGCCCGCCGCTGCGGATGCCGCGCATGAGTTCGAACAGCGTGTGCAGTGCAATCGTCTCGGCCGCGGCCGGCACACCCGACAGGCCCAGGCGCGTGGCCAGCGGGCCGCTGGCTGCCACACCCTTGCCCAGCCAGGCATCGTTCGGCCGCAGCCACACGGTGTAGCCGAAGGTGGCGGCGTACTGCAGGGCCCGCTGCAGCACCTGGGTGTTGAGGATGGGCACCTCGGCCTGGCCGAAGCCGATGCAGCCCGACTCGGTGAGCTCGGCCATTTCGGTCAGCACCTCGCCCTGCAGCCCACGGGTGAGCGCGCCCACCGGGAACACACGGGCCAAGTGCAGCTTTTCGGCCCGGAAACGCAGCATGTCGACCAGACCGGGCTCGTCGAGCACCGGGTCGGTGTCGGGCGGGCAGATCAGCGAGGTGACGCCACCGGCCACGGCCGCCGCCATTTCGCTCTCGAGCATGCCGGCGTGTTCCTGGCCAGGCTCGCGCAGCCGCACCGACAGGTCGACCAGGCCCGGGGCCACCACGCAGCCGGCGGCGTCGATGGTGCGGTTGGGATGGAAGTCGGGCGCCACATTGCCGATGGCGATGATGCGGCCGGCGGCCACGGCCACGTCGGCCACTTCGTCGCGGCCGGTGGCCGGGTCCATGACGCGACCGTTCTGGATGAGGATCTTCATGGTCAGGCTTCGTTGCTGGCGACGATGGACATCACGGCCATGCGGACCGCGATGCCGAAAGTGACCTGGGGCAGGATCACGCTCTGCGGGCCGTCCACCACGGCCGAATCGATCTCCACACCACGGTTGATGGGGCCGGGGTGCATGACGATGGCATCCGGCTTGGCCCAGCGCAGGCGCTCGGGCGTGAGGCCGAAGCTCTTGAAGTACTCCTGGCTGGAGGGCAGCAGCGCGCCGCTCATGCGTTCGTTCTGCAGGCGCAGCGCAATCACCACGTCGCAGTCCTTGATGCCCTCTTCCAGCGTGTGGCACACCCGCACGCCCATGTGCGACAGATCGGACGGCACCAGGGTGCGCGGACCCACCACACGCAGGTCGGGGCAGCCCAGGGTGGTGAGGGCATGGATGTCGGAGCGGGCCACGCGCGAGTGCAGCACGTCGCCCACGATGGCCACCGACAGGTTGGTGAAGTCGCGCTTGTAGTGGCGGATGGTGAACATGTCCAGCAGCCCCTGGGTGGGGTGGGCATGGCGGCCGTCGCCGGCGTTCACCACGTGCACATGCGGCGCCACATGCTGGGCGATCAGGTAGGGCGCACCCGACTCGCTGTGCCGCACCACGAAGATGTCGGCCGCCATGGCGCTGAGGTTGGCGATGGTGTCGAGCAGCGACTCGCCCTTGGCGGTGGAGCTGCGTGCGATGTCGAGGTTGATGACGTCGGCGCTCAGTCGCGTGGCCGCGATCTCGAAGGTGGTGCGGGTGCGGGTGCTGTTCTCGAAGAACAGGTTGAACACGCTCTTGCCGCGCAGCAGCGGCACCTTCTTGACCTCGCGGTTGCTCACGCTGGTGAAGCTCTCGGCCGTGTCCAGGATGTGGGTGAGCAGGTCGCGCGACAGCCCTTCGGTGGACAGCAGGTGGATCAGCTCGCCGTGGCGGTTGAGCTGGGGATTGCGGCGGGCACTCATGGCTGGCGGGCCTCCAGGACGAAACGGAACTGGCCGGACTCGGCCCGGGCCAGCGACAGGGTGCGGTCGGCCGGCACCGGCAGGCGGGCCGCCGCCAGATCGGCCTGGATCGGCAGCTCGCGACCGCCCCGGTCCACCAGCACCGCCAGCCGCACGCTGGCCGGGCGGCCGTGGTCGAACAGCTCGTTGAGCACCGCCCGCAGCGTGCGGCCGGTGAACAGCACATCGTCGATCAGCAGCAGGTGGGCGCCATTCACGTCGAACGGCAGCGAGGTCTGGCGCGCGTGGGCCAGGCCGCGCTGGGCGAAGTCGTCGCGGTGCATGGCCGATGACACGATGCCCGGCTCGCCGGCGCGGCCCAGGTCGCGCTGCAGCCGCTCGGCCAGCCAGGCACCGCCCGAGGTGATGCCCACCAGGTGGGTCGGCTGCGGGCCGCCGGCCAGCAGCGTGGTCACGCCGCTGCGCAGGGCGCCGTACAGCGCCTCGGCGTCGGGCAGGGGGTAATCCGGCAAGGGGTTCAAGGCAGGCTCCTCAGGAACTGTTCCAGGATGATGCAGGCCGACGCTGCGTCAGCGTCGGTGGCACCCAGGGCATGGGCTTCGGTGGTGCTGTAGCGCTCGTCCACCTCGAACACCGGCAGGCCGTGGCGGCCGCGCAGCTGGCGGGCGAACTTGCGGGCCAGCGTGGTGTTCTCGTGCTCGGCACCATCGGGATGAAACGGCACGCCCACCACCAGGGCGTCGGGCTGCCATTCGCGCAGGATGGTCGCCACCTGGGGCCAGCGCGCATCGCCTTCGGCCCGCATCGTCGGGCGCGGGGTGGCGGTGCGGGTGAGGCGGTTGCCGGTGGCCACGCCGGTGCGCTTGCGGCCCACGTCGAAGGCGACGAAGGTCTGGCAGTGCGCCGGCACGTCGGTGAGCTCAGGCGTGGCCGGCATCGCGGGAGAGCATCCAGGGTTGCAGGCCCAGCAGGGCCATGGCGCGTTCGTAGCGCTGGTCCACCGGGGCGTCGAAGATGATGGCGGGGTCGGCCTCGACCGTGAGCCAGGAGTTCTCGGTGATCTCGGACTCCAGCTGGCCCTTGGCCCAGGAGGCATAGCCCAGCGACACGAACACGCGGCGGGGGCCGGCGCCCAGGGCCATGGCCTCCAGCACGTCGCGCGAGGTGGTCATCTCCAGACCGCCGGGAATGCTCAGGGTGGAGGCGTACACGCCTTCACCGTCGTCACTCACCGCGTCGTGCAGCACGAAGCCGCGCTCGGTCTGCACCGGACCGCCCTGAAACACCGGCTGCTGCGCCAGGTCGTCGCGGGCCAGGGTCAGGTCGACCTTCTCGAACAGGCGCGAGAGCAGGATCTCGCCCGGCTTGTTGATGATCAGACCCAGGGCGCCACGTTCGCTGTGCTCGCACATGAACACCACGCTGCGGCCAAAAAGCTCGTCGCTGAGGCCGGGCATCGCAATCAGGAAATGATTGGTCAGGTTGATGGGGGCAGAATCAGCGGACATCGGCGGATTTTAAGCGGCCCCCCTCGCCCGGCCGACCGCCCCACCCCTGCATCCCCATCCCCGCCATGCAACGTTTCGACAGTGGACTCATGTGGTTCCGGCGCGATCTGCGCGCCACCGACAACACCGCCCTGCACCACGCCCTGGCCAGCTGCCGGCGGGTGTGGTGCGTGTTCGTGTTCGACCGCGAGATCCTCGACCCCCTGCCCCGCGCCGACCGCCGGGTGGAGTTCATCCGCGAATCGCTGGTGGAGCTCGATGCCCGGCTGCGCGAACTGGGCCAGGCCCACGGCGTGGAGGGCGCCGGCCTGATCGTGCTGCACGACACCGCGCGCAGCGCCATCCCGGCGCTGGCGCAGCAGCTGGGCGTGCAGGCGGTGTTCACCAACCACGACGACGAACCGGCCGCCCTGGCACGCGACGCCAGGGTGCTGGGCGATCTGGCCCACGCCGGCATCATCCTGCGCAGCTTCAAGGACCATGTGATCTTCGAGCGCCGCGAGGTGCTGACCCAGGCCGGCGGCGCCTTCGGCGTCTTCACGCCCTACAAGAACGCCTGGCTCAAGCGCCTGGGCGAAGAGCACCTGAAGGCCTGGCCGGTGGAGCCCCTGGCCGGCGCCCTGGCCCCGCGCCCGGCCGACCATGCGCGGCCGGTACCCACGCTGCAGGACATCGGCTTCGAGCCCACCAACCTGTCGCAGCTGCCCATGCCCACCGGGGCCAGCGGGGCCGGCCGGCTGCTGGACGATTTCGTGCAGCGCATCGAGCGCTACCAGGAGAGCCGCGATTTCCCCGCCGTCAAAGGGCCGAGCTACCTGAGCGTGCACCTGCGCTTCGGCACGGTGTCGGTGCGGCAGCTGGCCTCCCTGGCGTGGCCCATGCACCTGCAGGGCATGGCGGGTGCCAGCACCTGGCTGTCCGAGCTGGTCTGGCGCGACTTCTACCACCAGATCATGGCCAACTTCCCGCACGTGACCGAGCGGGCCTTCAAGCCGGAGTACGACCGCATCGCCTTCGAACACGGCGCACACGCCCAGGCGCTGTTCGAGGCCTGGTGCGAAGGCCGCACCGGCTACCCGCTGGTGGATGCGGCCATGGCCCAGATCAACCAGACCGGCTACATGCACAACCGGCTGCGCATGGTGGTGGCGAGCTTTCTGGTGAAGGATCTCGGCCTGCACTGGCAATGGGGCGAGCGCTACTTTGCCGAGAAGCTCATCGACTTCGACCTGGCCGCCAACAACGGCGGCTGGCAGTGGGCCAGCTCCAGCGGCTGCGACGCCCAGCCGTATTTCCGCATCTTCAACCCGGTGAGCCAGAGCGAGAAGTTCGACCCGCAGGGCAAGTTCATACGGCGCTACCTGCCTCAGCTCGCCGGCCTGTCGGACAAGTCCATCCACGCGCCCTGGGCCGCCCCTGCGATGGAGCGGCTGGCCGCCGGTGTGGAACTGGGCCGGAACTACCCGCACCCGGTGGTCGACCACGCGCTGGCGCGCGAGAAGACGCTGGAGCGTTACGCGGTCGTGAAAAAAGCCGCCTGAGGGGCGGCTTTCCTTTGTGGTGGCCCCGCGCTCAGGCCTGGGCTCAAGCCTCGGTGGGCGCGTGGGCGTAACGGGCCACCAGTGCCAGCAGGTCGTCTTCGGCGTAGGGCTTGCCCAGGTAGTGGTCCACGCCCAGTTCGCGGGCATGTTCGCGGTGCTTTTCGGCGATGCGCGAGGTGATCATGATCACCGGCAGCCCCTTGAGCGCCGCATCGTTGCGGATGTTGCGCACCAGGTCGAAGCCGTCCATGCGCGGCATCTCGATGTCCGACAGCACCACCGCCGGCCGCTCGGCCTGCAGCCGCTCCAGGGCCTGCAGACCATCGGCCGCCAGCGCCACGCGGTAGCCCTCGCGCTGCAGCAGGCGCTGCGTGACGCGGCGCACGGTGATGGAGTCGTCCACCACCAGCACCAGGGGCACGCTGGCCGCCACCGCATCGGCCGCAGTGCCGGCGGCACCACTGGCCACCGGAGCCGCCAGGCGTGAGGCGACCCAGCTGCGCACCTGCTCGCCGTACACGGTGGACAGCGCCACCGGGTTGTAGATGAGCACCACTGCGCCGGACGCCAGCACCGACATGCCGGCCAGACCGGGCAGGCGCGAGAGCTGCGCCCCGAGGTTCTTCACCACGACTTCCTGGCTGCCCAGCACCTCGTCCACATGCACCGCCACCCGTTGGGCCGCACTGCGGAAGATCACCACCGGCAGCGTGCGTCCCTGGGTCTCGGTCGAAGCGGCCGATGCCTGCAGCAGCGCACCCGACCAGTAGAACGGGACCGACTCGCCGCCATAGTCCATCTGGCCGCTGGCATACGCCGCTTCCAGCTCGGACGCCGACACCCTCCGCACCAGTTCGACCAGGTTGGAAGGCACGCCCACCGTCTGGTCGCCGGCACGCAGCATCACCACCTGCGTCACGGCGGTGGTCAGCGGCAGCACCAGCGTGAAACGGGTGCCCTCGCCACTGCGGCTGGCGGTCTCCACCCGACCGCCCAGACCGACCACGTCGCTGCGCACCACGTCCATGCCGATGCCGCGGCCGGCCAGCTCGGACACGCTCTGTGCGGTGCTGATGCCCGGCTCGAACACCAGCTGGGCCACACGCGGATCGGCCGCCGGCACGCTGTCGTCGATCAGCCCGGCGGCCAGGCCCTTCTCGCGCAGACGCTCCAGGTCGAGGCCGTTGCCGTCGTCGGCGAACACCACCGACACATCGTTGAGCTCCTGGGTGAGCGTGATCTCGATCTGGCCCTCGGCCGGCTTGCCGCGCGCGGCACGCACGTCGGGCGACTCGATGCCGTGCACCACGCAGTTGCGCAGCAGGTGCTCGAACGATGCGGTCATGCGGTCCAGCACCCCGCGGTCCATCTCGATGTTGCCGCCGGTGATGTCCAGCCGGACCTGCTTGCCGGTCTCCTTCGAGGCCTGACGCACCACGCGGTACAGGCGCTCGGAGATGCCTTCGAACTCCACCATGCGGGTGCGCAGCAGGTCGCGCTGCAGTTCGCGGGTCTGGCGGGCCTGGGCCACCAGGCTGTCTTCGGTGGATTCCACCGCGCGCTGCAGGTTGCGCTGCACCGTGGCCACGTCGTTGACCGACTCGGCCATCATGCGGGTGAGTTCCTGCACCCGGGTGAAGCGGTCGAACTCCAGCGGATCGAACGACTGGTCGGCATCGCGGGCCTGGGCCAGCCGGGACTGCATCTGCGACTCGGCCTGCAGCTCGATGTCACGCAGCTGCTGGCGCAGGCGGTCCAGGTTGCCGGTGAGGTCCTTGAGCGAGGCCCGCAAGGTGACCAGCTCGGACTCCATGCGCGAGCGGGTGATCAGCACCTCGCCAGCCTGGTTGACCAGGCGGTCCAGCAGCTCCGGGCGAACGCGCACGGCACTCTGGCTGCGGGCCGCCAGGGCCACCGGCGCCTGCGGTGTGGTCAGGCCGGTCAGACCGGTGCTGGCGCTCACCGTGGCGGTCGGTGCCGCCGGCTGCGCTGCCGGGGCGGCGTCGGCCGTCTCGTCCACCGCCACGGCAGCGGTGTCGCCTTCCGGTGCGGTCTGCAGCACGTCCTGCGCGGCGTCGGGATGGCGCAGCTGGTCGAAGCGGGCCACGATGGCATCGAAGGCCGCCTGCAGGGGCTCGATGTCGGCCGAACGCTGCACGTCGGAGCCCAGCCGCTCGGCCACGGTTTCCATGCGGTGGGCCATCTCGCCCAGTCGCAGCGCGCCGGCCAGCCGGGCGCTGCCCTTGAGGGTGTGCAGGTTGCGCAGCACCTCGGAACGCGCACTGGCGTTGTCCGGACGGGCGCTCCACTGGCGCAGGGCGCCTGCGAGCTGCGGCAGCAGTTCGTCGGCTTCCTCGCTGAAGATGGGGAACAGGTCGACGTCGATGGTGTCGACGGCATCGATGTCGTCGTCGATGTCCTGCACCGGCGCGGCACGCCGCTGCACCGGCGGCGCCGGCTGGGGCACCACGACCGGTACGACCGGCGGGACGGGAACAACGGGAGTGTCTGCGGCAGGTGCCTCGGCAGCGGGTTCGGCCGGCTCTGCGGCCGACACGCCCAGATGCGCCTGGCTCGCGGCCTCGCGCACGGCGGCCAGCAGCTCGGCATCCGGCGCCTTGAGGAAACCGGCGGCGAACTGGTGCAGCAGGCGCCGGATGTCTTCGGCGGCGTCGACGAACAGCCGGGCCAGCGACGACGACGCCACAAAGCCGTCCTGTTGGTGGGCAGCCACCATGCCCAGCGCATGCTCGAGCGCACGGGCCATCTGAGAAAGGCCGTCGAAACCGACGGTGGCCGAACTGCCCGCCAGCGAATGCGCCAGCGCTTCGGCCGCGTCCGGGACCGGCTCATGGCTCTCCAGCGCCCACTCCGACAGGATGGTGCTCAGGCGGCGGGACCACTCATCGGCCTCGTTCAGGTACACGTTGAACAGCTTGAGCCCGATGCGCAGCGGGCCGATGACGCGGACCTGCTCGTCAGAGGTCTCCTCCGGCGGCTCCGCCAGCAGTTCCTCGGCCGCGGGCTCGCTCAGCTCGATGGCTTCGACGATCTCGATGGCCTCGACCGCCTCGGGCATCTCTACAGGCGCCTCCGCCGGCGCCTCCACCGTTTCGTCATCCCGGTCGGGCTCCAGGAATTCGGCGTCCTCGTACGAGGCAAATATGGCCTCGGGCGCCGGAGTCTCTGGCGCCGTCGCCACCTCGGGCTCGGCCGGCGCATCGGCAACCGGTGCGGGATCGGCAAAGGCTTCCAGGCTGCCCAGGTCGATGTCGGCCAGCTCGGGCAGGGCCAGCGGCTCGGCGGGCAGGTCCGGCAGCGGCTGGCTGTCGAGATCGATCACCTCGACCACGGGCTCCGCTGGCGGCAGATCGTTCGCGGCCTCGGCGGGTGCCGACAGCGCGTCCAGCGGCTCCAGGGGAACGGGCGCCGACTGGTCGCGCAGGGCCTCGGCACTGCGGCGGAAGGCGGCAGCCGTCCACGCCGACGTGCGGCCGGCGGCAATGTCGTCGGCCCATTGACCGAAGGCCTGCAGCGCCTGCGCAGACAGGTCCAGCAGCTCTGCGCTCGCGGCGCGCTGCTCGGCCAGCGTGGCATTGAGCAGCTGCTCCATGGACCAGGCAGCCTCACCGAACTCGTTGAGGCCCACCATGCGCGAGCTGCCCTTGAGGGTATGGAATGCCCGGCGCAGCGTGGTGAGCTGTTCCAGGTCGCGGCCCTGGGCGTGCAGCTGGGCCACGGCCTCCTGGCCGTTGCCCACCACTTCACGGGCTTCCTCCAGGAAGATGCCCAGCAGGTCATCGTCCTCGACCTCCTGCGTCGTGATGCCGGCATCGGGCACCGGCGCGCTGGCCGAGGTGGACGCACTGAGGTCGACCAGCGCCTGGGCACCGGCCTGGGGATCGTTGGCCACCACGGCGTCGGCGGCTTCGCGGGCGGCACGGGCCACCGCCGGCTGATCGGCCAGCGATGCCTGCTCGGCCAGCTGGTCGAGCGCCTGGGTGATGTCGACCAGGGGCGTGCCCTCCTGCACGCTCTCCACCACTTCCTGCACGCCCTGGCTGAGCTCCAGCGCGTCCTGGGCGGCCGAGGGGCCGGGCACGTCGGCGGTGCCGACACGCCCCATGACCGGCTTGAGCTCGCCGGCCTGTTCGTCGAACACGAACAGCTTGCGGGCCAGCGTGGGCTGGTAGTTCAGCATGTCCACCAGGAAGCTCAGGGCGCTCAGGTTGTCGCCCAGCAGCTGGAAGGTGCCGGCGGCGCGGGCCTGCGCCTCGTCGATTTCGGTGTCGATCATCTGCTCGACCGAGGTGCGCATGCGGGCCACCGCATGCACCGCCTGGTCCAGACCCAGGACCGACAGCACGCCGCGCATCTGCGCCAGCTGGCTGGCCGCCACATGCAGACCCGCCTTGTCCTGGGGATCGCGGAAAAACTGGTCCAGCGCCTTCTCGGCCTCGCCCAGCGAGACCTTGAGTTCGCCCACCACACTGCCCATGGTCTGGCGGTCGCTCACCCGGCTGTAGAGCTGCTCCATCCAGACGTCCAGCGGCTGGGCAGGCGCACCGGACATGGCACCGTCCAGCCGGGATGCCAGCGCCTGGCTCCGCTCGGCCAGCTCGGTGGCATCGGGATCGAAGTCGTCGAACACGGCCTCCAGATACAGGGTGACGGTGGCCACCTCCATCGCCAGTTCGGGGGCCACACCGGTGGACGAGGCCACCGCGTGTTCGGCGGCGCGCACCAGGGAAGCAGCCAGAGCGGTGCTGGCCGGGTGCAGCTTGAGCAACGAATCGGCGATCAGGCCGATCTGTTCGCTGGCGGGTCGGGCGCGGGCGGCATCACCACCGGCGAAAAGCGACCAGGTTTCCTTGGCGGCATGGATGCGCTTGCGCGCCTGGGCCAGCACCGCCGGGTCGTACCGGCCGAGCGACGCGCGCTGGTAATCGACCGCCACCTGCCCCGCCAGGCCATGGGCCTGACGCACCGCCTGCAGTTGCGGCGTGCGCGCTGCATCGGCACCGGCGGCCTGAGCGCAGAAGAACAGCAGATCGTGCAGCAAGGTCTCGGAGACCTGGGTCTTGCCCTGCTGGAGGCTGGTGAACTGCAGCAGCACACGGGAGGTGGCCCGCTTGACGTGGACGTCGGCCGGGATGAGCCCCGCGGCCTGGGCCTCGAAGAAAGCGGCGGCCACGCGCCAGAAGGTGCGCTGCCGCGTTTGCGTGGCACCCGCCGACAGGCCGGCGCAGAACCGCGCCAGCGACTGCAGCGAGGCCGGGCTGTGGGTCTTGACCACCAGCAGCACCAGGCGGTCGAACAGGGAGCGCAAGGTGGCGCTCGGTTGCTGTGCGGTCACGCCGTCGGGCGCCGGCAGCTCGATGCCGCGGTGCTCGGCCGGCCAGAGATCGGCCGGGTGGATGCGCTCGGCGCCGGCCACCTCCTGCACATCGCGGTACTGGGGAAACAGGGCCACCGAGGGCAGCTGGCGCCCGCGCAGCACGCCCTCCAGGTACTCGATCAGGGCAAATCCGGCCCGTTCCACCCGCGCGGCGGCATCGGCCGTGCAGGTGTCGGGGCGCTGCACGAAGCGCTGCACCGCCGCCTCCATGCCCCGCAGCACCTGGGCCGGTGCGCTCAGACCGACCAGCTCCAGAGCGCCCACGGCCTGGTGGATCTGCTGCCGTGCCAGCCGCAGCGAGGCGGGATCGGCCAGCTCCAGATCACCCTGGCGGGCCTGCTCATGGTCCCTCAGGAACCGGCGGATGGCCTTGTTGGCGGCATCGAGCGATTTGCGGAGTTCCTCGAACACCCAGGCCAGCGGCCCCAGGTCTGCATCGGGGCTGTCCTTCGGTGCGCTGTCGGTGACGGGGTCAAGCATGGGCGTCCGTGGTGGGCTGGCAGAAGGGAATCGGGCGGCGGGTGTCAGGCGATCTTGAAACGCGCCACGGACTGGCGAAGTTCTTCGGCCATGGCAGAGAGCTCGCGCACCTGCTGGGCGGTGGACCGGGTACCTTCACCGGTCTGCTCGGTCACGGCAAAGATGTGCTGGATGTTGCCGGCCACCTCGTTGGCCGAATCGGCTTCGCGGGAGGCGGCGTCCGAAATCTGTTCAATCAGCTCGGCCAGTCGGCGCGACACGCGGTCGATCTCGGACAGGGCGGTACCGGCGTTGTCCGACAGCTTGGCCCCTTCCACCACACCCTGCGTGGAGCGCTCCATGGCGGCCACCGCGTCCTGCGTGTCGGTCTGAATGGCCTTCACGAGTGCGGCAATCTGGCGCGTGGCGTCGGCCGAGCGTTCGGCCAGCCGCTGCACTTCTTCCGCCACCACCGAGAAGCCGCGACCGGCTTCACCGGCGGATGCGGCCTGGATGGCGGCGTTCAGGGCCAGCACGTTGGTCTGTTCGGTAATGTCGGAGATCAGTTCGGTGATCTCGCCGATCTCCTGGGACGATTCGCCCAGCCGCTTGATCCGCTTGGAGGTTTCCTGGATCTGGTCGCGGATGGCGTTCATGCCGCCGATGGCGTCCTGCACGGCCTGCAGACCGGACTCGGCGGCCTGCAGCGATGCGCGGGCCACCTGGGCCGATTCCTGCGCCTGACCGGACACCTGGTTGATGCGCTGGGCCATGTCCAGCACCGACTGACCGGTCTCGCGGATCTCGCGCAGCTGCTCGGTGGAGGCCGCCAGCAGCTCGGTGGAGGTGGCCTCCACCGCCGACGTGGTCTGCGCCACGCGGGTCGCCGTGGCCTGCACGTTGCCCACCAGGGAGCGGAGCTCTTCCACCGTGTAGTTCACCGAGTCGGCGATGGCGCCGGTGATGTCCTCGGTCACGGTGGCTTCCTGGGTCAGGTCGCCTTCGGCCACCGTCTGCAGTTCGTTCATGAGCCGCAGAATGGCCGCCTGGTTGGCGTCGTTGATGCGCTTGGCATCCTGCTCCTGCGCCTCGGCGGCCAGCCGCTGGGCTTCGGCCACCAGCTGGCGCTGGCGGCTGTCCTGCAGCTGCACATAGGCCAGACCGGCCGCGCACAACAGGGCGAAGGTGGCGGAGATCAGCAGCGCCGCGAATTCGGTACCGCCCAGGCCCGAACGGGAGGACAGGCTTTCCTGCAGCTGCTGCAGGCCCAGGCGCAGGGGCTCGCTCTCGTTGACGATGCCCACCTGGGCTTCACGGGCCGACACCAGACCCTGCAGGTTGCCCAGGATGGCGCCGGCTTCGGTACGGGTCTGCTCGTAACGCTGCAGCAGCGCGTTCAGGCGTTCCTTGACCTGCTCGTCGGTGGCCGGACGCAGGCGAAGCTCTTCACTGCCCTTGAGCAGACCTTCGGAGATTTCCTTGAAGGTGTTGAGGTCCTTGCCCAGCAGGAACACAGCTTCCGGGCTCACGCCTTCGGCGGTCAGGAACTCGTTGGCCGACTTGCCGATGCGCTGGGTCAGCATCACCAGCTGGCCGGCCGCCGAGATCTCGGCGGCGGGCGCGTTCTGCTGCAGCTTGAGCGACGAGATCGTCTCGGCGATCTCCAGCAGGTCGGACGATTCGCGGTTGACGGTGCGCAGGGCGTTGCCCACCTGGGTCAGGATGGCCTGCTGGGCCAGCACGGTGCGGGCATTGGCTTCGGCCTGGTCAACCTTGGGCAGCAGGGTATCCAGCTGGCTGCTGTATTCGGCGCTCAGGGCGTCCAGGGCCATGTCCCCGTCACCCTGCTTGAGGCCGCGCACGCTGCGGGTGAGCACGCTGATGCTGTCCTGCACCTCGGCGAACGCCGACGGGCTGCCCACCAGGGCCTGGGACACGCTCTTGGCCAGCCGCTGCGACTGCATCAGCGCCTGACCACTGGTGGCCACCTGCTGACCGATCTTCTCGGTCTGGCTCAGCACGAAGAAGGTGATGGCACCCAGGACCACCAGGCCGAAGGCCAGCAGCACGGCCAGCGTGCGCTGATGCTGCTCGGCCGGTTTTCGGCCCAGCAGCGGCACGGACACCAGACCACCGCCCGCCAGCAACTGCTCGTCGTCCGGACTCAGATCGACGGCGCCGAAGGCAGCCTCGTCGGTGGGGGCCAGTCGGGCGGCGGCCAGCTCGGCCACGTCCTGGTCGGTCACGGTGGACAAGTCTGGCTCGTCAGCCGGTTTCTTCTTGAAAAGACCCTGGAATCGGTCAAGCGCAGCCATGTAATCACCTTCCCTCAGATAAAACAGATGACGTTGTGCAGACGGGCCACAGCCCTCAGGCAGCAATCAGGAGGAACCCGGGTTCGCTGACCAGTTGCTGCAGATCGATTTCCTGCCAGCGCTGGCCCTGGCTGTCCACCAGGACCCGTGTGATGAATGCCGGATCGTCAGGGCTGCAGTCCTCGATGGCCGAAAACTGGCCCGGACTGCGCAGACCGAGCAGCCGGTCGATCCACAACACGGCATTGAGCCCCAGGGCGGCATGCAGGCTCACCAGACGCGACTCGGAGGTGGTGCGGTCCGAAGTGCCGGCCGCCGGTCCCAGGCCCATGAGATGCGCCAGATCGATGACGCCGTTGAGGCCGCCCCGAAGGTTGGCCACGCCCACGAACCAGTCCTTGGTGTAGGGCACCCGCTGGATCGGCGCCAGCGGAAAGATCTCTCCCGACTGCACCAGCGGCAGCAGGAACTTGCGCCCACCGGCCTCGATGGCCAGCCAGGTGGCGGCAATCGCCTCGGACCTGGCGACCGTCAGACGCTCTGCCAGCCTTTCCTGCAACTCCTTGAGCGACTGTCGTTTGGCCATGCTGGGCGGGGGTACGTTGGGTGTCAGGTCTTGGGGTTGTCGCCTTTGGCAATCGCGGCGATCTTGGAAAGCAGTTCTTCGGCGTTCACGGGTTTGGTGACGTAGTCACGAGCGCCCTGGCGCATGCCCCACACCCGGTCGGTCTCCAGGCTCTTGCTGGTGCACATGATGATGGGGATGTGCGAGTACTTCGGGTCCTTGCTGATCGCCCGCGTCGCCTGGTAGCCATTCTGGTTGGGCATGACGACGTCCATCAGGATGAGGTCCGGCTTTTCGGCGTCAAGCTGACCAAAGGCAGCCTCGGCGTTCTCGGCGGTACAGACCGTGTAGCCATTTTTTCCCAGCAGGTCCGACAGGAACATCAGCTCGGTCTTGGAATCGTCCACGACAAGAATCTTGCGAATGGGCGTCGGTGCAGTGGCCATCATGCGACTCCGGTGAGGTTGGAACCGAACTGCTGCACCGCTTGCAGCAGCTGGTCTTTGGTGAAGGGTTTGGTGAGGTAGTCCTGCGAGCCGACCATGCGACCGCGGGCCTTGTCGAACACCCCGTCCTTGGACGAGAGCATCACCACCGGGATGCTGGCAAAGCGGGCGTTGCGCTTGATGATCGCGCAGGTCTGGTAACCGTCGAGCCGCGGCATGAGGATGTCGCAGAAGATCAGGTCGGGCTGGTAGTCGTTGATCTTGGCCAGGGCATCGAAGCCGTCCTCGGCCAGCAATACCTCGTGACCTCCCTGCTTGAGGAAGATCTCGGCACTGCGTCGGATGGTGTTGCTGTCGTCGACGACGAGGACCTTCAGGGGCGCTGCGTTGCTCACGGTGCGAGGACTCCCGGTTGTTGGACCGTCAGGGCTGGGACCGGCCGGATCGCGCAAATGTAGCGGGCATGGTAGCGGGATCGCCACCCTGGCTTACCAGGGCCGTGGTGCGCCGACGACAGGTCAGATCTGCACCATCTCGAAGTCTTCCTTGCGGGCACCGCACTCGGGGCAGGTCCAGTTCATGGGCACGTCGGCCCACGCGGTGCCGGGTGCAATGCCGTGTTCGGGTGCGCCGGCCGCCTCGTCGTAGATCCAGCCGCAGATCAGGCACATCCAGGTCTTGTTGTCGGTCATTTGGTCAGAAGCCCTATCGTAGAATGGCGCGATTGTATCGGCGCATCACCACGGTCCACGCCCGGGAAATTCCGATGCACGGCCGCTGATCCCGGGTGAATGGACAGCCTCCTGGTGAACGCGAACCCCCTGCCGGACGCACGTTGCGAGCCATGCCCGACACCTCCCCCGATTCCCTGCGCGACGACAGCTCCGCACCGGCCTCCCTCCCCTGCGTGCTGGTCTTCAATGCCAACGACCCCAGCGGCGCGGGCGGCCTGAGCGCCGACCTGACCGCCATGAGCAGTGCCTCGGTGCATGTGCTGGCGGTGGTCACCGGGGCCTACGTGCGCGACACCAGCGAGGTGCACGACCACATCGCCTTCGACGAGGAAGCGGTGGTCGACCAGGCCCGCTGCGCGCTGGAAGACATGCCGGTCCAGGCCTTCAAGGTGGGCTTCGTGGGCACGCCCGAGAACCTGAGCGCCATTGCCGGCATCACCAGCGACTACACCGATGTGCCGGTGATCGCCTACATGCCCGACCTCTCCTGGTGGGACGAGATGGCGATCGACACCTACCTGGACGCCTTCACCGAACTGCTGTTGCCGCAGACCACGGTGCTGGTGGGCAACCACAGCACCCTGTGCCGCTGGCTGCTGCCCGAGTGGGAGGGCGACCGGCCGCCCCATGCCCGAGAGATCGCCCGGGCCGCTGCGGTGCACGGCGTGCCCTACACGCTGGTGACCGGCTTCAACGCGGCCGACCAGCACCTGGAAAGCCACCTGGCCTCGCCCGAGACGGTGCTGGCCAGTGCGCGCTACGAGCGTTTCGAGGCCACCTTCAGCGGCGCCGGCGACACCCTGTCGGCCGCCCTGTGCGCCCTCATCGGCGGCGGTGCCGACCTGCAGTCGGCCTGCGCCGAAGCCCTCACCTACCTCGACCAGTGCCTGGACGCCGGCTTCCAGCCCGGCATGGGCCATGCCGTGCCCGACCGCCTGTTCTGGGCCCATGACGACGAACCCGACGACGATGCCGCCGACCCGCCCGGGGACACCGGCACCGACAGCACGCTGGATGCCGACGACTTTCCGCTCGACACCACCCGCCACTGAAACCCTGCCGACGCTGCCACCATGACCGACCGCAACCAGATCCTGTTCGACCGCGCCAAAGCCCTGATTCCCGGCGGCGTGAATTCCCCGGTGCGTGCCTTCCGCGCCGTGGGCGGCACGCCGCGCTTCGTGCAGCGTGCCCAGGGCGCCTATTTCTGGGACGCCAACGGCCAGCGCTACATCGACTACATCGGCTCCTGGGGTCCCATGATCCTGGGCCATGGCCATCCGGCCGTGGTGGAGGCCGTACAGAAGGCCGTGCTGGAAGGCTTCTCGTACGGCGCGCCGACCGAGCGCGAAGTGGAGCTGGCCCAGGCCATCGTCGACCTGGTGCCCAGCATCGAGATGGTCCGCCTGGTGTCCTCCGGCACCGAGGCCGGCATGAGCGCCATCCGCCTGGCGCGCGGCGCCACCGGCCGCAAGAAGATCATCAAGTTCAACGGCTGCTACCACGGCCATGCCGACGCGCTGCTGGTCAAGGCCGGGTCCGGCCTGGCCACCTTCGGCCACCCCACCAGCTCCGGCGTGCCGCCCGAGGTGGTGCAGCACACCCTGGTGCTGGAGTACAACGACATCGCCCAGCTCGAAGAGGCCTTTGCCGAGCACGGCAACGACATCGCCTGCCTGATGATCGAACCGATTGCCGGCAACATGAACTTCGTGCGGGCCAGCGTGCCCTTCGTGAAGCGCTGCCGCGAGCTGTGCACCCAGCACGGCGCCCTGCTGGCCTTCGACGAGGTCATGACCGGCTTCCGCGTGGCCCTGGGCGGCGCGCAGAGCGTGTACGCCAAGCTGATCCCCGGTTTCGAGCCCGACATGACGGTCATGGGCAAGGTGATCGGTGGCGGCATGCCGCTGGCAGCCTTCGGTGCCAAACGCGCCGTGATGGAACAGCTGGCTCCGCTGGGCGGCGTCTACCAGGCCGGCACCCTGTCGGGCAACCCGGTGGCCACCGCCTGCGGCCTGGCCACCCTGGCCGAGATCCGCAAGCCCGGTTTCTACGAAGCGCTGGGTGCGCGCACCCGCTCGCTGGTGGATGGCCTGAAGGCCGCCGCCGCTGCCGAAGGCGTGCCGTTCTGCGGCGACAGCGAAGGTGGCATGTTCGGCTTCTTCCTGATGCCCGAACTGCCGCAGAACTACCCCACCGTCATGACCACCGACGGCGCGAAGTTCAACGCCCTGTTCCACGGCCTGCTGGACCGCGGCATCTACATCGCCCCGGCGCTGTACGAGGCCGGCTTCGTGAGCGCGGCCCACACCGAGCAGGACATCGCGGACACCGTGTCAGCCGCCCGCGACATCTTCAAGACGCTCAGTGCCTGAAGTGGCGCACGCCTGAGAAGACCATGACCACGCCGCGCTCGTTGGCGGCGTCAATCACTTCCTGATCGCGCATCGAGCCGCCCGGCTGGATGACGCAGGTGGCACCAGCGTCCACCACCACGTCCAGGCCGTCGCGGAACGGGAAGAAGGCATCGCTGGCCACGGCCGTGCCCTGCAGGGTGAGCTTCGCATGACCGGCCTTGATGCTGGCGATGCGGGCCGAATCCAGGCGGCTCATCTGGCCTGCGCCCACGCCCATGGTCATGCCGTCCTTGCAGAAGACGATGGCGTTGCTCTTGACGAACTTGGCCACCTTCCAGGCGAACATCAGGTCGTCGAGCTGCTGCTCGGTGGGCTGCAGCTTCGTCACCACCTTGAGGTCGGCGCGCTGCAGCACATGGTTGTCGGCGCTCTGGATCAGCAGACCCGATCCGATGCGCTTGATGTCGCTGATGTTCAGGCCGCGCTCCCAGGCGGTGGCGCCGCCCGGCGGCAGCGCGATCTCGAGCACGCGCACGTTCACCTTGGACTTGAACACCTCCAGCGCCTCGGCCGAGTAGCCGGGGGCCATGAGCACCTCGACGAACTGCTTGCTCACGGCCTCGGCCGCGGCCTTGTCCAGCGGGCGGTTGAAGGCAATGATGCCGCCGAAGGCGCTGGTGGGATCGGTCTGGAAGGCCTTGCTGTAGGCCTGCAGCGGGTCGGCACCCACGGCCACGCCGCAGGGGTTGGCGTGCTTGACGATGACGCAGGCCGGCGCATCGAAGCTCTTGACGCATTCCCACGCGGCATCGGCGTCGGCGATGTTGTTGTAGGACAGCTCCTTGCCCTGCAGCTGGCGCGCCGTGACCAGCGAGCCCGGGGCCGGGTGCAGGTCGCGGTAGAAGGCCGCCGTCTGGTGTGGGTTCTCGCCGTAGCGCAGGTCCTGCAGCTTGACGAAGCGACCGTTGGCCTGGCCCGGGTACTCGCTGCGCTGGGGCACAGCCGCGGCTTCATCGAACTCGATGGCCGAGAGGTAGTCGCTGATGGCGGCGTCGTAGTTGCTGATGCGGTTGAACGCCGCCACCGACAGCGCAAAGCGGGTCTTGAGCGAAATCTGGCCGTGGGCCTGCAGTTCTTCGATGACGCCGGCGTACTGCGACGCATCGGTCAGCACCGCCACGTCCTTCCAGTTCTTGGCCGCGCTGCGCACCATGGCCGGGCCGCCGATGTCGATGTTCTCGATGGCGTCGTCCAGCGTGCAGCCGGCCTTGGCCACGGTGACCTCGAACGGGTAGAGGTTGACCACCAGCAGGTCGATGGTGTCGATGCCATGGGCCTTCAAGGCGGCCATGTGTTCGGGCAGGTCGCGCCGGGCCAGCAGGCCGCCGTGCACCTTGGGGTGCAGGGTCTTGACGCGGCCGTCCAGCATTTCGGGGAAGCCGGTGACCTCGGCCACTTCGGTGACCGGCAGCCCCTGTTCGGCCAGCAGCTTGGCGGTGCCGCCGGTGGAGATCAGGGTGACGCCCTGGCGGTGCAGGGCCTGGGCCAGCTCGACGATGCCGGTCTTGTCGGAGACGGAGATGAGTGCGCGCATGGGAATGGTCAAGGTTGAGGAATTCAGTCGATGAGGCCGTGTTCGACCAGCTTCTTGCGCAGGGTGTTGCGGTTCAGGCCCAGCCATTGCGCGGCGCGCGACTGGTTGTGCTGGGCCTGTTCCATCACCACCTCGAGCAGCGGACGCTCCACCGCCTTGACCAGCATGTCGTGCAGGTTGGCGGGTTCGGTGCCGTCGAGGTCCTGGAAGTAGCCCTCCAGGCTGGAGCGCACGCAGTCGTGCAGGTTGTTGTTCTTTTTCATGCAGCCAGTTTCCACGGAAGGATGGACGCACCCGCCTGCCAGGCGTCGAAGCTGCGGGTCACGGCCTGCAGCTGTTCGTCGATGGTGGTGGTGCTGTTGATCAGGTGCCGGAAGGCGTCGGCCTCGGCCGGAGCCACCGGCAGCGAGCGCACATACCAGCCCAGGTGCTTGCGGGCGCTGCGCACACCGGTGAACTCGCCGTAGAGGTCGTAGTGGTCGTGCAGGTGGTCGAGCAGCCAGGGGCGCACCTCGGCCAGATCGGGCGGCGGCAGGTGCTCGCCCGTGGCGAGGAAGTGCGCGATCTCGCGAAAGATCCAGGGCCGCCCCTGCGCCGCGCGGCCGATCATCAGCGCATCGGCGCCGGTGTGGCGCAGCACCTCGCGGGCGCGCTCGGGGGAATCGATGTCGCCATTGGCCACCACCGGGATGCGCAGGCGGCTCTTGATGTGGGCCACGGTGTCGTGTTCGGCCTGGCCCTTGTAGCCCTGCTCGCGGGTGCGGCCGTGCACGGTGAGCATCTGCACGCCCGCGGATTCGGCCGCCAGCGCCAGCACCGGTGCGTTGCGCACCGACTGGCACCAGCCGGTGCGCATCTTGAGGGTGACCGGCACCCCGTGCGGAGCGCAGGCCGCCACCACCGCCTGAATGATCTGCAGCGCCAGCGCCTCGTCCTGCATCAGGGCCGATCCGGCCCACTTGTTGCAGACCTTCTTGGCCGGGCAGCCCATGTTGATGTCGATGATCTGGGCGCCACGGTCGATGTTGTAGCGGGCAGCGTCGGCCATCATGGGCGCGTCGGTGCCGGCGATCTGCACCGCAATGGGCGCGGCCTCGCCGTCGTGGTTGGCACGGCGCGAGGTCTTCAGGCTGTCCTGCAGGTCGGGACGGCTGGTCACCATCTCGCTGACCGCGTAGCCGGCCCCCAGCCGCTTGCACAGCTTGCGGAACGGACGGTCGGTCACCCCCGCCATGGGGGCGACGAACAGCGCGTTCGGCAGGGCGTAGGGGCCGATCTGCATGGGGGTCGGGGGATGTGGCGGGAGGGGGTGTTCGGGCCAGGGAGACGGCCCGCAAGGCCGGCCGGCGAAGCGCGCATTGTACTGCCCACTTTTTGAGCACCCCGACCCCGCCGATCCGGCGGCCGCCTTCCTACAATGCCCCACCCATGCCCACCTGGTTCACCCCGCTCATGCACTGGCTGGCCCTGCCCGAGGTCGGCCTGAGCACCGTCTTTGTGGTGGCCTTCGTCTCGGCCACCCTGCTGCCCATGGGCTCGGAGCCGGCCGTGTTCGGCCTCATCAAGCTCAACCCCGAACTGTTCTGGCCGGCCATCCTGGTGGCCACCGCCGGCAACACCCTGGGCGGCGCGGTGAGCTGGGCCATGGGCCTGGGCGCCCACAAGGCGGTGGAACACGCACGGGGCGCCGGGCACAGCGCCACCGAACTGCGCGCCCTGCTCTGGCTGCGCCGCTTCGGCCCCAAGGCCTGCATGCTGAGCTGGCTGCCGGTGGTGGGCGACCCGCTGTGCGCCGTGGCAGGCTGGCTGCGCCTGCCCTTCTGGCCCTGCGTGGCCTACATGGCCATCGGCAAGCTGGGACGGTACGTGGTGATGACGTCGGGTCTGCTCTGGGTGTTTCCGGGCGCGGTGGGTTGACCGGGCTGTCACCCGCAGCACCTGCGGGTGAACCCTGATGCGCCACACTCGGGCGATGTCCAGCGCCGCCCTCGCACGCCCTTCGCTCCCGCCCGTGTTGTGGGCGCTGATGGTGGGCAACTTCGTCATCGGCACCGGGGTGATGGTGGTGCCCGGCACGCTGACCGACATCAGCCAGTCGCTGGGGGTGTCCATCCCCAAGGCCGGGCAGCTGATCACGGCAGCCGCCGTCCTGATGGGCGTGGGTGCGCCCCTGTTCGCATCGCTCGTGGCCGGGTGGGACCGCCGGCGGCTGCTGGCGCTCTCGCTGGTCTGGTACGGCCTGCTCACCCTGGCCTGCGCGCTGGCGCCCAGTTACCCGGTGCTGCTGGTGCTGCGGGTGCTGGCCGTGGTGTCGCCGGCCATCTTCACGCCGCAGGCCGCTGCCAGCGTGGGCCTGCTGGTGGAGCCGCAGCAACGGGGGCGGGCCATCACCTTCATCTTTCTGGGCTGGTCGGTGGCGTCCGTCATGGGCATGCCGCTGTCGGCCTTCATCGGCGGCACGCTGGGCTGGCGCTGGGCCTTCGGGCTGGTGGGGGTGCTGGCGCTGCTGAGTGCCCTGTGGGTGTGGCGGGCCATGCCGGATGGCGTGAAACCCGCCGCCCTGTCGCGCCAGGCCTGGGCCGCCACGCTGGGCTCGTCGGCCCTGATGATGGCCGTGGGCGTGACCCTGCTCTCGGCCTTTGGCCAGTTCACGCTGTTCTCCTACTTTGCCCCCTACCTGCTGCAGACCCTGGGCCTGAGCGGCGGCAGCCTGTCGCTGATGTTCCTGTGGTTCGGCGCGTTCGGGCTGCTGGGCAACGTGATGCTGTCGCGCTGGATCGACCGCATCGGCGCCCCGCGCGCCGTGCTGCTCACCCTGGGCTCGATGGCGCTGTGCCTGATGCTGTGGCCGCTGGGCCGGCTGGGCATCTGGCAGCAGGCCCTGGTGCTGGTGCCGTGGGCGCTGGGCTGCTTCTCGGCCAACTCGGCGCAGCAGGCGCGGCTGGTGCAGCTCTCGCCGTCGCTGGCCTCGGCCACGGTGGCGCTCAACACCTCGGCCATGTACGGTGGCCAGGCCATGGGCGCAGCCCTGGGCGGCGCCATGATCGCCAGCGGCCAGATGCTGCAGCTGCACTGGGTGGGCCTGGTGGTGCTGGGCAGCGCCATGGCCCTGAGCGTCTGGGCCGCGTCGCGCCAGATGCGGCCGATGGTGGCGACCTGAGGGTCGCCGGCCGGCCTTCAGGGCGGCCTGGTCACTGCAGGGTGTCGCGGGGCTTGTTGCCCAGGAAATGCCCACGCGGCGAGAGCATGACGCCGGACGACCTCGGGCTGGATGGCCACTGGGGTGACGACGGAGGCGTTCGGGGCGACCCGGGCACACCCCCCTGTGACGGCTCGATCACCTGGTAGCGCTCGAACACCAGGAACTCGACGCAGACCTCGCCTTCCACGTCGTCGTCCGGCGACGGGTCGATCTGGATCGGAGGCGGTGGCGACGAACCAGGGACCGGTGGAAGCTCCGGCATGGGCCGCTGGTCGTTGAACAGATTCAGCCTGGGCACCTGTCGATGCGAGTCCGTCAGCGCGAACCGGGGCGACAGTGGCGCGCCCCCGGACGACCCGCTGTCGATCTGGCGCGGCCTGGTCGGCTTGAAGGGCGAGGGGCTTTCGAGCGGGAGCTGACGATCGGACGTGCTCGAGTGGAGCAGGACGGATTTCGGCCGGGGGCTGAAGTGGGAGATCCGCTTGCCCGATGGTTTGTCGTTCGGCGTGGCCTGCTTTGCCCAGGCCCCGGACAGGGGCGATGTCGCGGGGGATGGCGGTCCTTCCGGCGAGGGCAAGGACATCGAAAGGGGGAAAACGATCGGGGGGATGTCGGGGGATCGGGGGCTCATGGAAGGACAGGCAGGTGATGGAGACCTCCCTGAGTGACAGCCGGGCCGGCTCCAATCCCTGGCGCGCGTCCGGCCGTCAACCACCCGTCCAGCGGCGGCGGCTCAGAAACGCTCGGCGGCACCCAGGCAGCGCCACTGCCCGGCGGCCATGCCGTCCAGCCCGATGCGGCCGATGCGCTGGCGGTGCAGCTCCGCGGTCAGCCCGGCGCGGGCGGTGCGGTGGGCCGGCTCGTCCGGCATGTCGTGCTTGAAAGCCAGGCGCAGACGGCGGTCGCTCTGCCAGCTGGCCTTGAGCGACGGCAGTTCGCGCCCGTCGAAGTACAGCGGCTTGCCGATGGACCGCAGCACCGCCTCGCGAGCATCAGGGGTGGTGGGCGCATCGGTCACGTCGGCCAGCCACTCCTGCTCCAGCGGCGACTGCCGGTCGGTGACGCGGCGGGCCACGCCCGGGCTCTGGGTGAACACCATCAGGCCGCTGGCGGCCGCCGGCAGGGGCGAGACCGGCAGCAGCCGGTGCAGCAGCGCGCGCAGCAGGCGCCGGCCCGAGGCGTCGGTGCGGCTGCGCTGCGCGGCACCGAACCACTGGCGGGCCAGGGCGTCGGGCAGGGTGGCATCGGGCGGCACCACCACGCCGGCCGGCTTGTGCCAGACCAGGGTGGCCGGCGGCAGGGGCTCGGCCCGGGCCTGGGGGGCCAGGGTGATGACCTGCCCTGGCCGCACACGGGCCTGGGGTTCTTCTGTCACCGTGCCGTCCACACTGACCCAACCACCCGCGATGTAGAGCTCGGCATCGCGCCGCGAGCAGCCCATCTGGGCGGCCAGCTGCTTGGCCAAGCGCTGCGCGTCGTCGGTCACCGGGCTGCGACCGGGTTCAGACGTTGAACAGGAAGTTGAGCACGTCGCCGTCCTTGACGACGTACTCCTTGCCTTCGGCACGCATCTTGCCGGCGTCCTTGGCGCCCTGCTCGCCCTTGAAGGCGATGTAGTCGTCGAACGCGATGGTCTGGGCGCGGATGAAGCCGCGCTCGAAGTCGCCGTGGATGACGCCGGCCGCCTGGGGCGCGGTGTCGCCGATGTGGATGGTCCAGGCGCGCACCTCCTTCACGCCGGCGGTGAAGTAGGTCTGCAGGCCCAGCAGCTTGAAGCCGGCGCGGATCAGGCGGTTCAGGCCCGGTTCGTCCTGGCCCAGTTCCTTGAGGAATTCGAGCCGGTCGGCGTCGTCCATCTCGGAGAGTTCGGCCTCGATCTTGGCGCAGATGGCCACCACCGGGGCGTTCTGGGCGCTGGCGTATTCGCGCAGGCGGTCCAGGAAGGGGTTGTTCTCGAAGCCGTCCTCGGCCACGTTGCCCACGAACATGGCCGGCTTGGCGGTGATCAGGCACAGCGGCTTGAGCAGCGCCTTTTCCTGGTCGCCCAGGGCCAGGGTGCGCACCGGCTTGCCCTCGTCGAGCACCGCCTGCACCTTGGTCAGCAGGGCCACCAGGGCGGCGGCTTCCTTGTCGTTGCCGCTCTTGGCGGCCTTGGTGTAGCGCTGCAGGGCCTTCTCGACCGTGCCCAGGTCGGCCAGGCACAGCTCGGTCTGGATGACCTCGATGTCGGCGATCGGGTCGACCTTGTTGGCCACGTGGATGACGTTGGGGTCCTCGAAGCAGCGCACCACGTTGACGATGGCGTCGGTCTCGCGGATGTGGGCCAGGAACTGGTTGCCCAGGCCTTCGCCCTTGCTGGCACCGGCCACCAGACCGGCGATGTCCACGAACTCCACGATGGCCGGCACGATGCGCTCGGGCTTGACGATGTCGGAGAGCTGCTGCAGGCGCGGGTCGGGCACTTCCACCACGCCCACGTTGGGCTCGATGGTGCAGAAGGGGTAGTTCTCGGCGGCGATGCCGGCCTTGGTCAGGGCGTTGAACAGGGTGGACTTGCCCACATTGGGCAGGCCCACGATGCCGCATTTGAGGCTCATGGAGGGCTTTCGGGTCGGTCGGGGAAACCGCGAATTTTAAAGGGCGGGGGTCAGTCGAACCGCAGGTCGGCCCGCACGGCCTGGCCGGTGCGCAGCATGAAGCCGTCGCCGGCGGTGACGATGGCATTCATGCCGAAGGTCACCGCGCCGCCCACCCGCGGGTCCTGGCGGTAGGTCTGCAGCACATCGCCGACCTGGTAGCTGCGCAGGGCGGTGTCGGGGTCGATGTCGGGAATGGGGCAACGGGCGCAGGGCTTGACCGGCTCGATGACCGCCTCGCCCTGGTCGGTGGCAATCGTCATGGGGCCGCTGCGGTCTTCGTCGTGGGCGGCCAGGCCGCCCAGCACGATGTTGGGCCGAAAGCGCCGCATGTCCACCGGCGCATGGCCGGCCGCGCGCAGCCGCTGGTTCAGGTCGTCCAGCGAGGCCCGGCTGGTCACCAGCAGGCCGAAACCGTCGGCGAACTGGGTGTGGGACTCGTGTTCGCCGGTCCAGGCCGGGTCGCAGCGGCGCATGGCCACCGGGTCGAACCGGGCCAGGCGCAGCCGCTGCAGACCCTTGGGCGCATCGGGCGACAGGAAGTCGGTGAACCATTGCGCGGCCACGTCGCCCATGTCGTAAGCCTCCACCTCGTCGTCCCAGACCCGCACGCGGGCGGGCTTCTCGGCAGCGTCCAGCGCCAGGTGCAGGGCCAGCATGCCCGGGGCCTTGAGCTGCAGCTGCCCCATGCGGAAGGCCGGCTGGATGAGCGCCATGCGGGGCAGCTCGCGCTGGCTCACGAAATCGCCCTGCTCGTCCACCACCATCCAGGCGCGGTCGTAGGTGAGCCCGGTGTCCGACAGCTCGGCCTCGGGCAGGCGCACGCCGGCACACGATTTCACCGGGTAGACCCAGAGTTCTTCGATGGTCGCATTCAGGTCGCTGGAGGCTGTCTGGTTCATGGAGCGTCTCGGGAACGGTTCGGAGGGGGGCCGGTCACACACGGCGTATCCGGCAGAAAGCGCCGGATTGTGCCCTGCTCCTAGAATCCAGCCCATGCCTTCCAACACCCCCCGAGCCGGCGGCGTCCGGCGCCACGACGTCGCCATCCGGGGCACGGGCGTGGTCGGTCTGACGCTGGCCCTGTTGCTGGCCCGGGAGCGGCTGCGGGTGGCCCTGGTGGGCCACAGCGCGCCGGCCGGTGCGGCCGATGTGCGCGCCTATGCCCTGAACGCAGCCTCGAAGGCGGTGCTGGGCTCGGTGCGGGCCTGGCCGGAGGATGCGCCGGGCCAGGTGCCCGCCGTCACGCCGGTGCGGGCCATGAAGGTGCACGGCGACGACGGCGGCGAGCTGCGTTTCGACGCAGCACCCCTGGGGGCCGAGGCCCTGACCTGGATCGTGGACGTGCCCGCGCTGGAACGCCGTCTGGCGGACGCGGTGCAGTTCCAGCCCGGCATCGAACGCCTGGACGAAGCCCCGCCGGCCGCGCTCACCGTGGTGTGCGAAGGCCGGCGCAGCAGCACCCGCGCCGCACTCGGCATCGACTTCGACGTCCGGCCCTACCCCCACAAGGCCCTGGCCGCGCGCCTGTCCACCACCCTGCCCCACGGCGGTGTGGCCCGGCAGTGGTTCGTGGACGGCGAGGTGCTGGCCCTGCTGCCGCTGGACGGTGCCGACGGCCGCACGGTGGCGCTGGTCTGGTCGCTGCCGCCGGACCGGGCCGATGCCCTGCAGCAGGCCGGCGGTGCCGAACTCGCCGCGGCCGTGCAGCAGCGCTGCCACGCCGCGCTGGGCGACATGACCCTGCTGGGCGCCGCCCAGAGCTGGCCGCTGGAGCGTTCGGTGGCCCGCCAATGGACCGCCCGCACCGAGCAGGGCATGGTGGCCCTGGCCGGTGACGCCGCGCATGCGGTGCATCCCCTGGCCGGTCAGGGGCTCAACCTGGGTCTGGCCGACGCGGCCGAACTGGCCCGCGTGCTGGCCGGCCGCGAATACTGGCGCGAGGTGGGCGATGCCCGCCTGCTGCGCCGCTTCGAGCGCGCCCGCGCCGCCGACGTGCAGGCCATGGGCCTGGTCACCGACGGCCTGTTCGGCCTGTTCTCGCACGACGACACCCGCATCCAGGGGCTGCGCAACTGGGGGCTGTCCGCCTTCGACCGCAGCGGCCCGCTCAAGCGCTGGCTGGTGCGCCAGGCCATGGGCCAGGGCACCTGACCCCCTCTTCTCCTCACGACCCCACACCCCGCCATGAAACGAATCGCCCACCTGCTGATGGCCGCCCTGCTCGGCCTGTCCTTCGCGGCCTCGGCCCAGGAAGCCACCATCCGCAAGAACCTGTCCGAGCGCCTGCCCACGCTGCCCCGCATCGACGAGATCAGCAAGACGCCCATGCCCGGCATCTTTGAAGTGCGCATCAACCAGACCGACATCTTCTACACCGATGCCGAGGGCAACTACCTGATCCAGGGTTCGATGTTCGACACCCGCCAGCGCATCGACCTGACCGAAGAGCGCGTCAACAAGCTCACCGCCATCAGCTTCAAGGACCTGCCCCTGAAGGACGCCTTCACCCTGGTGAGGGGCAAGGGCACCCGCACGATCGCGGTGTTCGAAGACCCGAACTGCGGCTTCTGCAAGCGCTTCGAGCGCGACCTGATGAAGGTCGACGACATCACGGTGCATGTGTTCCTCTACCCCATCCTGAGTGCGGATTCGACCGAGAAGTCGCGCAACATCTGGTGCGCCAAGGACAAGGGCAAGGCCTACGTGGACTGGATGGTCAACAACGTCACCCCGCCGGCCGCCAGCTGCGACGCCGCCGCGCTGGAGCGCAACGTGGCCTTCGGCCGCAAGGCCCGCATCACCGGCACGCCCACCATCATCTTTGCCGACGGCAGCCGCGTGCCGGGCGCGCTCAGCCCCGAACAGCTCGAAGCCCGCCTGAAGCAGACCGCCACCAAATGAACACCACGTCGCCCCGCGCCCTGACACCCGGCCCGGATCCCGCCCGGCGCCTGATCGATCTGCTGGGCTACGGCGGCCTGCTGCCGTTTGCCGGCCTGGCACTGTTGCTGTGGCTGGTCACGCCCGATCTGGCGCCCTGGGTGGCCATGGCGCTGTCGGCCTACGCCGCACTCATCGCCTCCTTCCTGGGCGGCATCCACTGGGGTGTGGCCTGGCAGCGCATGGAACGCGGGCAGGACCAGGCACGCACCCACCTGGCCTGGGGCGTGGCGCCTTCGCTGCTGGCCTGGCCCGGCGTGGTGATGCCCGCCTACGCCGGCCTGGTGTGGCTGGCGCTGGTGCTGGTGGTCTGCTACCTGGTGGACCGCCGGCTCTACCCGGCCGCCGGCCTCTCGGCCTGGCTGCCCCTGCGCTTCCGGCTCTCGTCGGTGGCCGCGCTGTGCTGCCTGATCGGGGCGGGGGCGACATGAGCCCGGTGCAGTACACGGTGGCGGTGCGCGACGCCCATGCCCACCTGTTCGACATCACCCTCACGGTGGCAGCGGCCGGGCGCCGCCAGGTCCTGGCGCTGCCGGTGTGGATTCCGGGCAGCTACCTGGTGCGCGAGTTCTCGCAGCACCTGCAGGGGCTCAGTGCCACCAGCAACGGCCGGCCGGTGGCCCTGCAGCAGCTGGACAAGCACCGCTGGCGGGCCGAGGTCGAGGCCGGCGCCAGGCTCACCGTGTCGTACCAGGTCTATGCCTTCGATGCCTCGGTGCGCACCGCCTTTCTGGACAGCACCCGCGGCTTCTTCAACGGCACCAGCACCTGCCTGCGCGTGGTGGGCCAGGAAGACCGCCCGCACACATTGACCATCGCGCCCGGCGCAGCCCCGGCCGGCTGGCGAGTGGCCACCGGACTGAAGCCGACCCAGGTGGATGCCGATGGCTGGGGCCGCTACAGCGCCGCCGACTACGACGAACTGGTCGACTGCCCGGTGGAGCTGGGCAGCTTCTGGAGCGGCGAGTTCACCGCCTGCGGCGTGCCGCACCGTTTCGTGGTCAGCGGCGCCGGTGCCTGGTTCGACGGGGATCGGCTGCTGGACGACACCCGCCGCATCTGCGAGGCCCAGATCCGTTTCTGGCACGGCGACCAGGCCCCGCCGTTCCAGCGCTATGTGTTCATGCTGCACGCCAGCGCCGACGGCTACGGCGGGCTGGAGCACCGCAACAGCACCGCGCTGATCTGCCAGCGCGCCGACCTGCCCCGCCGCGCCGACAAGCCCCGCGCGCTCAAGGCCACCGACGGCTACACCACCCTGCTGGGGCTGATCAGCCACGAGTACTTCCACACCTGGAACGTCAAGCGCCTGCGCCCGGCCGAGTTCGCCCGCTACGACTACGACCGCGAGAACTACACCGGGCTGCTGTGGTTCTTCGAGGGCTTCACCAGCTACTACGACGACCTGTTCCTGCGCCGTGCCGGCCTGATCGACGATGCCACCTGGCTGCAGCTGCAGGCCAAGAACATCAACCCGCTGCGCC
Source organism: Hydrogenophaga sp. R2 (assembly GCF_049843595.1). NCBI lineage: Bacteria > Pseudomonadati > Pseudomonadota > Betaproteobacteria > Burkholderiales > Comamonadaceae > Hydrogenophaga > Hydrogenophaga sp. R2. The sequence goes on along the minus strand of NZ_JBBHZN010000004.1, from coordinate 312,237 downwards.
AGACGCCCGGGCGCCTGGTGCAGACGGTGGCCCAGGCCAGCTTCGATGCCTGGGTGAAGTACTACCGGGTGGGCGAGAACACCCCCAACGCCACCGTGAGCTATTACGGCAAGGGCGCCCTGGTGGCGCTGTGCCTGGACCTCACCCTGCGGCAGAGCGGCAGCTCGCTGGACGATGCCATGCGCGCCCTGTGGGAGCGCACCGGCGGCGGGCCGCTGCGCGAGGCCGACGTGCGCCGCGTGCTGCGCCAGCTCGCCGGCCGCAGCCTGGACGCCGAGCTCGACGCCTGGGTGCACAGCACCGCCGAGCTGCCGGTAGAGAGCCTGCTGCAGGCGGCTGGCGTGAAGGTGCAGGACGAGCCGGTGCCCCTGGCCCAGCAGCTGGGCCTGCGGGTGAGCGAGACCGGCGGCGCGGTGCAGATCAAGACCGTGCTGCGCGGCTCGGCGGCCGAGGCCGCCGGCCTGGCCGCCGGGGACGAGTGGCTGGGCATCGAGCTGGCACCGCTCAAGCGGGGTCAGGCGGCCGAGGCCTGGCGCATCGGCAAGCTCGACGAGGTGGCCTGGCTGCGCGGTGCGCGCCCTCGGCTGGTGGCACTCGTCTCGCGCGACCGCCGCCTGCTGCGCTGCCCGCTGGAATGGCCGGCCGCCGCACAGGCGGTGCGCCTGTCTGCGCAGGATGCGGCCGCCGTGGGCCGCTGGCTGGGCGGCTGAGCCCGGTTCGGCTTCAGGCCGGTGGCAGGCGGCTGGCCCAGGCCTGATCGAACTGCTGCACCACGCCGGCGCCCTTCATGTTGCGCAGGCCGTCGCGGATGCGCGGCAGCTGGGCCTGCAGCTCGGCCGCCGTCTTGCAGCCCTCGACCTTCATGGCCAGCGATTCGCCCATGGGGCCGAGCTGGTCGTTGATGAATCGCACCACGCCCTTGCGGGCCTCGGCCAGGGGCAGCACCTCGATGACGACCGATGCCGCACCCGTTGCGGCCTGGACGGCCGACGGGGCGGCCGCAGCGGGTGCCACTGGCGCAGCGGCGCGGGGCGCCTCGATCCATCCCTGCTGTTCCAGCTGTTCCAGCAGCGCCACCGCACCGTCGCCGCCCAGCAGCTGGTTGAACTCTTCGACGCGGCGTTTGCCGTCGACCATGATGAGCAACGACCGCAGGCGCGGGCCCAGCGCCGGCGGGCGATTGGTCAACGCCTCGCGACCCGCGTCGGTCTTGGAAAACACGGTGTTCTTGTCCATGGACTCCCTTGGTTGCCGGCACTGTAGGACACGCGGTGCCCGGCAGCCTATCCGGGTTGACCGCAGTGAACTTAGGTTTTAGGGCCGCCGCATGACCGCGTCATTTCGGACGCTGGTCGACCACCCGCCGCGCCTTGCCCTGGCTGCGCTCCACCCCGCCTTCGGGCCGCAGCGTGATGTGGGCGCTGGTGCCGATGAAGGTCTTGATGTCGTGCTGCAGCCGCGCAGCGGCGGCCGATGCCGCCTCGCTGGTGGGCGAGACGCCCGGCGCGGTCTCCACCACCACGGTCAGCTCGTCCATGGGGCCGCTGCGGGTCAGCACGCACTGGTAGTGCGCGCTGAGCTCGGGGCGCTGCAGGATCAGCTCCTCGATCTGGGTCGGGAAGACGTTGACGCCGCGCACGATCATCATGTCGTCGCTGCGGCCGGTGATCTTCTCCATGCGGCGCATGCTGCGGGCCGTGCCGGGCAGCAGGCGCGTCAGATCCCGGGTGCGGTAACGGATGATGGGCAGCGCTTCCTTGGTCAGGCTGGTGAACACCAGCTCGCCGGGCTGGCCGTCGGGCAGCACCTCGCCGGTCTCGGGGTCGATGATCTCGGGGTAGAAGTGGTCTTCCCAGATGGTGGGGCCGTCCTTGGTCTCCACGCACTCGTTAGCCACGCCGGGGCCGATCACTTCCGACAGGCCGTAGATGTCCACCGCATCGATGCCCATGCGGGCCTCGATGGCCACACGCATGTCGTTGGTCCAGGGCTCGGCACCGAAGATGCCGGTGCGCAGGCTGGATTCGCGCGGGTCCAGGCCGATGCGCTGGAACTCGTCCGCAATGGCCAGCATGTAGCTGGGCGTGACCATGATGATGTCGGGCCGGAAGTCCTGGATCAGCTGCACCTGGCGCTCGGTCTGGCCGCCGCCGAAGGGCACCACGGTCAGGCCCAGCTTTTCTGCGCCGTAGTGCGCGCCCAGGCCGCCGGTGAACAGGCCGTAGCCATAGCTGATGTGCACCAGGTCGCCGCGCCGCGCACCGGCCGCGCGGATGCTGCGTGCCACCACGCCGGCCCACATGTCGATGTCGCGCGCGGTGTAGCCCACCACCGTGGGCTTGCCGGTGGTGCCGCTGCTGGCGTGGATGCGGGCGCACTGCTCGCGCGGCACGGCGAACATGCCCCAGGGGTAGCTCTCGCGCAGGTCCTGCTTGGTGGTGAAGGGGAACTTCGCCAGATCGGCCAGGCTGTGCAGGTCGTCCGGGTGCACGCCGGCCGCGTCGAACTTGGCGCGATACACCGGCGAATTGGCGTAGGCGTGGCGCAGCGTGGCCTTCAGGCGCTTGAGCTGCAGCGACCGCAGCTCGTCCACGCTGGCGGTTTCAATGGGGTCGAGCGGCAGGCCGCCGGCAGAGAGTCGGGTCATGGCTGGTCCTCGGGGAACACGGTGCCGGCGATCTGGGCGCTCTTGCCCCGGAACAGGGCCACCGCCTCGCCGCGCTGGTTGGTGACCTTCATGTCGTAGATGCCGTGGCGGCCGCTGAGGGTCTGCTCCAGGCCCTCGCAGGTGAGCACGTCGCCCTCGTGAGATGGCCGCAGGAACTCGATGCTGCAGCCGGCCGCCACCGCATTGCGGTTGTGGCTGTTGCAGGCAAACGCAAAGGTGGAGTCGGCCAGGGTGAACACGAAACCGCCATGGCAGATGCGGTGGCCGTTGAGGTGCCGGGGCGTCACCACCATGCGCATCACGGCGCGGCCCGGCTCGCAGGCCAGCAGCTCCATGCCCATGGTGTCGCGGCTGGCCACATCGTTGGCGAACATGGTCTCGCCCACCTGGCGGGCGCGTTGCTCGGGTGTCATCAGGCCCCCTTGAACTGAGGGGCGCGCTTCTGGCGGAACGCCATCACGCCTTCGATGTAGTCGTGCGTGCGGCCCAGCGCCGACTGGGTGTCGCGCTCGGCATCGAGCTGCTCGCTGAAGCTGCGGGTGCCGGCGGCGCGCAGCAGTTCGCGCGTGGCCACCAGCGCCTTGGTGGGCATGACGGCCAGACGCTCGGCCATGGCCATGGAGGCGCCCAGGCAGTCGTCGGACACGTCCCAGATCATTCCCCAGTCGCGGGCCTGCGCGGCCGGCAGCTTGTCGCCGGTCATGGCCAGCGCCATGGCGCGGGCCAGACCGAGGCGCTCCACCAGCAGCCAGCTGCCGCCGGCGTCCGGAATCAGGCCGATCTTGCTGAAGGCCTGGATGAAGCTGGCACCGGGTGCGGCAATGGCGATGTCGCAGCACATGACCAGCGAGGCACCGGCCCCGGCGGCCACGCCATTGACCGCCGCCACCACCGGCATGCGCAGGGCCTGCAGGCGGCGCGCCGTGGGGTTGAAGGCCTGCTCGATGACCGGGCCCGGGTCGGCGCGTTCCACCAGGTCGGGACCGGGTTCGAAATCGAATTCCGACAGATCGGCACCGGCGCAGAAGCCGCGCCCGGCCCCGGTGATGACCATGGCGCGGATGGCCGGGTTGGCCTCGGCGCGGTCGAGCGCGGCCCAGAGGTCGCGGTGCATGGCGCGGGTGAAGCTGTTCAGCGCCTCGGGCCGGTTGAGCGTGAGCAGGGCCACGGCCCCGCGCTCCTCGTACCGCACGGTGGGTTCGGTCATGTTGTCTCCTCGGTCGGATGGCGGCCAGGACGGCATGGGTCCTGGCCTGCTGCGGTGCAATGTAGCATTCGCCAACCAGTCGGTCGGTTAATGTTTTCCCGGGGTTGTACCCCGGTATAGTGTCCGGCTGATCCCGATTTTTCCCTTGCAAGGACCCCTGCATGAGCACCACCCCCGAGACCATCCTGGTTCGCACCGAAGGCCGCGTCGGCATCGTCACCCTGAACCGGCCCAAGCAGCTCAATGCGCTGAACGACCAGCTCATGAACGAGCTGGGCGCGGCGCTGGCCGCCTTCGACGCCGACCCCGAGATCGGCTGCATGATCGTCACCGGCAGCGAGAAGGCCTTTGCCGCCGGCGCCGACATCGGTGCCATGGCCAAGTACAGCTTTGCCGACGTGTACGTGGGCGACTACATCACCCGCAACTGGGAAACCATCCGCAGCGTGCGCAAGCCGGTGATCGCGGCCGTGTCGGGCTTTGCCCTGGGCGGCGGCTGCGAGCTGGCCATGATGTGCGACTTCATCATCGCCGCCGACAACGCGAAGTTCGGCCAGCCCGAGATCAAGCTCGGCGTGATTCCGGGTGCCGGCGGCAGCCAGCGCCTGCCGCGCGCCGTGGGCAAGTCCAAGGCCATGGACATGTGCCTGACCGGCCGCATGATGGACGCCACCGAGGCCGAACGGGCCGGTCTGGTGAGCCGCGTGGTGCCGCTGGACAAGCTGATGGACGAGGCCCTGGGCGCGGCACTCAGCATCTGCGACTATTCGCTGCCCAGCGTGATGGCGGCCAAGGAAGCGGTGAACCGTGCGTTCGAAGGCTCGCTGTCCGACGGCGTGATGTTCGAGCGCCGCCTGTTCCACGCGCTGTTCGCCACCGAAGACCAGAAGGAAGGCATGGACGCCTTCGTCAACAAGCGGGCCCCGGCCTGGAAGCACCGTTGAAGACGGCCTGAATTTCGGTCTATAATGTCGGCTTTCGGCGATATAGCTCAGTTGGTTAGAGCGCAGCATTCATAATGCTGATGTCGGTGGTTCAAGTCCACCTATCGCCACCAGATTCGATCCACACGATCAGGCAAGGGCGGGTACCGGCAACGGCACCCGCCCTTCTTCATTTCGGGCCCCATCCTCGGCCCCATCCTCGGCTTCATTCCCGGCAAACCGCATGGCCCTCAAGTCCACCATCTTCAAGGCGAACCTGCAGATCGCCGACATCGACCACGGTTACTACGCCGACCATGCGCTCACCCTGGCCCGCCATCCCAGCGAGACCGACGAACGCATGATGGTGCGCCTGGTGGCGCTGGCCCTGCAGGCCCACGAGCTGCAGGACACCTGCCGCGGTGACGGCACCCTGGCCTTCGGCGCCGGCCTGTCCGACCCGGAAGACCCCGATGTCTCGCTGACCGACTTCACCGGCCGCAAGCGCCTGTGGATCGAGGTCGGCCAGCCTGAGGACAAGCCACTGGCCAAGGCCTGCAGCAAGGCCGATGCGGTGATCGTCTATGCCTTCGGCAGTGCGGCCGATGTGTGGTGGCGTGGCATCGAGACCAAACTCACCCGGCTCGACCGCCTGCAGGTATGGCGCCTGCCCACCGAGGTGGCGCCCGCGCTGGCCGCCCTGGCCGAACGCAGCATGCAGCTGCAGGCCACGGTGCAGGAAGGCGGCCTCACGCTCAGCAGCAACATGGGCAGCGTGCAGGTCGACGCCATCCGCTGGAAGTGACCCTGGGCCTCAGCGGCCCATCCACATCTTCACGAAGGCCCCGTCGGGGTCGTGTTCACGCGCCTGCTTTTCCGGGTTGAAGCGCCGGCCGCCACGCGGGTCGGTGCCGCGCCCGCTGATGTAGAGCCAGTTGCCGTGGTTGCTGTGCACGTCGTGGTCCAGCAGCAGGTGCTCGAACCAGGCGGCACCGGCGCGCCAGTCGCCACCCAGGTCGTGGATCAGGTAGCTCGCCACCAGCTGGCGCAGGCGGTTGCTCATGAAGCCGGTGGCGGCCAGTTCGCGCATGGCCGCGTCCACCAGCGGCTCGCCGGTGCGCCCGGCCTGCCAGCGCGCAAAGCCCTGCGGGTTGTGGCGCGGCGGGGGTTGATCGGTCAGGCCACGGCCCCGGTAGAGCTTGCGGCCGAAGCGGTGGTGCAGCAGCCGGAAATGCTCGCGCCACAGCAGCTCGAACACGATCCAGCGGCTGCCGTCGCTCGCGCCTTCCCGCGCCTCGTGCGCCAGCAGCTCGGCATGGATCTGCCGGGGCGAGAGCGCGCCGGTGGCCAGCCAGGGCGAGAACTTGGTGGAGAAGCCGGTGCCCGAGAGGCTGTTGCGCGTGGCCTTGTACTGGCGCGGCAGCGGGCCGGCGAAGTAGCGCTGCACATGGGCCAGGGCGTCGCGGGCCGAGCCGGTCCAGCCGGGTCGGGCATAGGGGAAGGAGCTGCGCGGGTCGTCTCCGCCGGACGCGTCCACCGCCGGCAGCACCGGCTCGGGCAGGCCGGTGGTGTCGGGCAGCGGCGGCAGGCTGCGGGGTGCGGCCAGGGGCGCATGCACCGGCGTGCGTTCGCCCTCCACAGCGTGGCGGAAGGGGGCGAACACGGTGGGCACGGCACCGGGCTTGAACGGCAGGTCGACCAGATCGAACAGGCTGGTGGGCGCCACGGTGAGCACCTGGAAACCGGCCTGCGCGCCGGCGCGCCGCAGCGCCGCCACGTCGTCCTGCTCGTACGGCGCCACCTCGGCCTGGGTCACCACCACATCGATGGCCGCCGCCTGGACCAGGGCGGTGATCACCGCCACCGGATCGCCGGACTGCGCCCACAGGCGGCTGCCCAGCGCCCGCAGGCCACGGTCGAGGTCGGCCACCGCATCGGCCTGGAAGCGCGCGCGGTGCGGCCCCAGCGGGGTCATGCCCCATGGGCCGGGCTGGTGCCAGCGCGCCTCGTCCACCCACACCGGCAGCAGCGCGGCAGCGTCCATCGCGGCGCGCAGCCCGGGCAGGTCGGCCAGGCGCAGGTCGCGGCGGAACCAGTGGATGACGCGCTTTCCGGTGCACTGGCGCGCCACCTGCACCGGCGACTGACCGGCGTCGATGCCGGCCAGGCCACCCTCAGCGCGGGGCACGTCCGTGCTCCACCCAGATCAGGCCTTTCGTGTCCACGCCGAGCGACGCGGCCTGGGCCAGCAGCTTCTCGCGCACGGCGGCGTCCAGCGTGCGTTCGCGCGCCAGGATCCACAGGTAGCCGGTGTCGGGGCCGATCACCATGGCCCAGCGGTAGTCGGGGTCCAGCGCCACCACGTGGTAGCCGCCGAAGAAGGGGCCGAAGAAGCTCACCTTGAGCGAGCCGGTCTGGCGGTCGCCGATGAACAGCGCGCGGCCTTCGGCCTCTTTCCAGACGCCCTTGACCGGGTCAAAACCCCGGTTGAGCACCGACACGCTGCCATCCGCCTTGAGCGCGTAGGTGGCGTTCACGTCGGTCAGGCCGCGCTCGAAGGCATGGTCGAGCCGGGCGATCTCGTACCAGGTGCCCAGGTAACGCTGCACATCGAAGGGGCTCACCGGCACCGCGCCCTTGGGCACGCCGGTGAAGCAGCCGGCGAGCAGGGTGGAAGACAGCAGGGCGGCGCCCAGCAGGCCGGCAGACAGCCAGCGGCGTCGGGGCAAAGAGGTCGGGTTTGACATGGATCAGCAGGCCCGCCACGGGTGCGGGCGCAGAATGGACGTCTGTTGATTCTGGCTGCCTGCCCCCTGCCCTGCAGGCGCAGGGATATGGAGCTTCCCCGACCATGCGACGACTGCCCGGCCACACCCGCACCCCCTACGGACGCGAACGCGTGGTGCTGCGTCGCCTGCCGGTGTGGTTGCTCGGGGGCACCGTGGTGCCCGCCATGAGCGCCGGCATGGCCCGGCTGTGGCCCTGGGAGCTGCCGGCGGCCGAGCTGGCGGCCCGCATCGGGCTGATCGACATCCTGGCGGTGGCGGTGGTCATCCTGTGGTGGACCGCGCTGTTCACCGTGGGCATCGGCGCCTTCATCGTGATGGTCATGAAAGGACCGGCCTACGTGGCCGACGCCTACCCGCTGGTGGACGCCGACCAGCCGGCCGAAGGCCCCGTGCGAAAATGACGCTTTCCCACAGCCTCTGGATCTACACCATGAACCGCTGCATTCCGTTCTCCGCCCTGGCACTGGCCGCAGGTCTGCTGCTCGGCAGCCTGCCCGCCCAGGCCCAGTCGCTCAAGCGCCCTTTCCCCAAGGATGCCCTGCGCGGCACGCTGGAAATGACCCAACCCCCCTACGGCCGCATGGACGACCGCGAGGTGCGGCTCTCCCCCGGCGCCCGGATCCTGAGCGACAACAACACCGTGCTGCGCCCGGCCTCCCTGGTGGGCAAGGAAGTGGTGGTGAACTACAAGGTCGACGGGCGAGGCCAGATCCAGATGGTCTGGATCCTCACCCCCGAAGAACGCAAGGAAGAACGCCGCACCCTGGGCGTGACCCGCAACTACGTCTTCGAGTCCATGATCCCCGAGCCCGACCCGCGCGCCTACAAGCCGCCGGTCAAGCCGGCCGCCGACTGACCCCCTCCCTGCCGCTGCGGCACCACCGAGGTGCCGCCGGCATCCCCTTGCATTGCTGTCGGCGCCGACCGCCGACGCCCACGCCGGGCCTGCCCCTGCCCCGGCGTTCCAGGAGCCATTCCATGACCCGCAAAGTTTTCATCAAGACCTTCGGCTGCCAGATGAACGAGTACGACTCGGACAAGATGGCCGACGTGCTGGGCGCTGCCCAGGGCTACGAACCCACGCAGGACGTGGAAGAGGCCGACCTGATCCTGTTCAACACCTGTTCGGTGCGCGAGAAGGCGCAGGAGAAGGTGTTCTCCGACCTGGGCCGGGTGAAGCACCTCAAGAAGAAGGGCGTGCTGATCGGCGTGGGCGGCTGCGTGGCCAGCCAGGAAGGCGCCGAGATCATCAAGCGCGCGCCCTTCGTGGACGTGGTGTTCGGCCCGCAGACCCTGCACCGCCTGCCCGAGCTGCTGAACCAGCGCCAGCAGCAGGAGCGGCCGCAGGTGGACATCAGCTTCCCCGAGATCGAGAAGTTCGACCACCTGCCGCCGGCCAAGGTGGAGGGCGCCTCGGCGTTTGTGTCCATCATGGAAGGCTGCTCCAAGTACTGCAGCTACTGCGTGGTGCCCTACACCCGGGGCGAAGAGGTCAGCCGCCCGTTCGACGACGTGCTGGTGGAGGTGGCCGGGCTGGCCGACCAGGGCGTGCGCGAGGTGACGCTGCTGGGCCAGAACGTGAACGCCTACCGCGGCGCCATGGGCAACACGGCCGAGATCGCCGACTTCGCCCTGCTGCTGGAATACGTGGCCGCCATCCCCGGCATCGAGCGCATCCGCTACACCACCAGCCACCCCAACGAGTTCACCCCGCGCCTGATCGAGGCCTATGCCCGCATCCCGCAGCTGGTGAACCACCTGCACCTGCCGGTGCAGCACGGATCGGACCGCATCCTCATGGCCATGAAGCGCGGCTACACCGCCATGGAATACAAGAGCACCATCCGCAAGCTGCGGGCCATCCGGCCCGACATCTCCATGAGCAGCGACTTCATCGTCGGCTTCCCCGGCGAGACCGAGGACGACTTCGGCAAGATGATGAAGCTCATCGAGGACGTGGGCTTCGACAGCAGCTTCAGCTTCATCTTCAGCCCGCGCCCGGGCACCCCGGCGGCCAACCTGCCGGACGACACGCCGCACGAGGTCAAGCTGCAGCGCCTGCAACACCTGCAGGCCACCATCGAGGCCAACGTGCGCCGCATCAGCGCCAGCCGCGAAGGCACGGTGCAGCGCATCCTGGTGGAGGGCCCCTCGCGCCGGCCCGGCCCGGGTGGCGCGGCCGAACTCATGGGCCGCACCGAGTGCAACCGCATCGTCAACTTCGACGGCGGCCCGAACGGCGCCCGCCTGGTCGGCCAGATGATCGACGTGCGCATCACCCAGGCCCTGCCGCACTCGCTGCGCGGCGACGTGCTGACCGTCGAGGCGTGAAACCGTCGTCGCTGTCGTTCCAGCAGATGCTGCTGGTGGCGTTCCTGCTGATCGGAGCGCTGCTGGGGGCCGCTGCGGTGCGCGCGCTGTTCTCGCTGGAGTCGCTCATGGCGCAGGGCCGCGAGGGGGCCGATCAGGCCATCGCGCTGTCCACCGCCGCCCAGTCGCTGGGGGAACGCAGCGTGGCCATGGAGCGGGCGGCCCGGCAGTCGCTGGTGCTGCGCGACCGGCAGCTGCGCCAGCGTTTCGACGAGGCCGCCCGGCAGGCCGCCACCACGCTGGACCGGCTCACCGCCAACGACCTGCCCGACGAGTTCGCCCGCCCCTGGCGCGAGCAGATCCAGGCCATCGGCCATCTGCTCGATGGCCCGCCCGAGACCGCACTCGACCGCGAACGCGAGGTGGCGCGGGCCTTCCGCGAACTCGACGGCTACACCACGCTGATCGCCCAGCAGGTGCAGAGCCTGATCACGCAACGCAACGAGGCGCTGCAGGCCCGCTTCGAGACCAGCCGCCAGCAGCTGGCCCAGCAGGTGCTGGGCTCCATCGGCCTGGCCGCCGCGCTGGCGGTGGGCTTCGGTGTGTGGCTGGCGCGGCCGTTCCAGCGGCTGGAAAAAGCCATCGTGGCCCTGGGCGAGAACCAGCTGGAAGCCCCCATCGACATCCCCGGCCCGACCGACGTGCGCCGGGTCAGCCAGCAGCTCGACTGGCTGCGCCTGCGCCTGACCGAACTGGACGCCGACAAGGCGCGCTTCCTGCGCCACATCTCGCACGAGCTCAAGACGCCCCTGGCCTCGCTGCGCGAAGGCGTGGCGGTGCTGGGCGACGGCGTGGCCGGGCCGCTGACCCCCGATCAGGCCGAGGTGGTGCGCATCCTGCAGCACAACACAGGCCAGCTGCAGGACCAGATCGAGGCCCTGCTGCGCTTCAATGCCGCCGCCTTCGAGGCGCGGCAGCTCAAGCGCGAACGCACCGACCTGCTCACCCTGACCAACGACCAGGTACAGGCACAACGGCTGCACTGGCAGGCGCGCGGCCTGCTGGTGCGGGTGGAAGGCTCGCCGGTGGTGCTGCCGCTGGACCGCGAGAAGATGGCCTCGGCCCTGGGCAACCTGCTGCTCAACGCCATCCGCTTCTCGCCCGACGGCGGCGTGATCCGGGTGCTGGTGAACGACCTGCCCGGGCGCGCCAGCGTGGACATCATCGACCAGGGGCCCGGCGTGGCCGAGCCCGACCGCGAACGCATCTTCGAGCCTTTCTACCGGGGCCAGCGCCAGCCGCCGCAAGCGGTCAAGGGCACCGGCATCGGCCTGTCCATCGTCCATGAATACGTGGTCGCCCACGGTGGGCGCGTATCCCTGGTGCCGCAACCCGGCGGCGCCCATTTCCGCATCGAGCTACCCCATGCCAGCTGACACCCTGCCTTCCCTGCGACGCCCACGCCTGGTCGCCGCCCTGCTGCTGGCGCTGTCGCTGCTGGCCAGCGCCTGCAGCGCCACCCCGGCCGCCGCCGACGACCGTGTGGCCGTGGCCCATGTGCTGGCCTACGCCGACCGGGTGCGCCAGCTGGGGCCCGCCGAACTCGCCACCGAGATCGCCAGCCTGGGCGACGGGGGCGACGTGCCCCACCTGCAGCTGCAGCTGGCCCTGGCGCTGGTGCAGACCCACCAGCCGGTGGACACCGCCCGCGCCCTGGGCCTGGTGCAGCGGGTGACCACCAGCACCCAGCCCCAGGCCGCCGCGCTGCAGCCCCTGGCCCGGCTGCTGGCCGCGCGCCTGATGGAACAGCGCCGGCTGGAAGACCTGGCCGACCGGCAGGCCCAGCAGATCCGCGACGCGCAGCGCCGCATCGACCAGCTCAACGAGCGGCTGGAGGCCATGCGCGCCATCGAACGCAGCCTCACGCCACGCACGCCGCGGCCGCCTGCGCCCTGAGCCCGCCGCAGCCACACCACCCCGGAACCATCGCGCCTGCCACCTGTCCCACCGCCATGGCCGACACCGCTTCTTCCCCCCAGGCCGTCACCACCACCGCGCGCCGTGCGCGCCTGCTGGTGGTGGACGACGATGCCGACATGCTGCGCCTGCTGTCCATGCGCCTGGGCGCGGCCGGCTACCAGGTGAGCGCCGTGGGCTCGGCCGAGGCCGCGCTGGCGCAGCTCGACATCGAACGGCCCCAGGTGGTGGTGTCGGACGTGCGCCTGCCCGGCCGCGACGGCCTGGCCCTGTTCGACGACATCCGGGCGCGGCACCCGTCGCTGCCGGTGATCCTGCTCACCGCGCACGGCACCATCCCCGACGCGGTGGAGGCCACCTCGCGCGGCGTGTTCAGCTACCTCACCAAGCCCTTCGAGGCCCGCGAACTGCTGGAGAAGATCGGCCAGGCGCTGGCCCTGGGCTCCAGCGAAGGCCCGAGCGAACCGGTGGACGAGGCCTGGCGGTCGGAGATCGTCAGCCGCTCCAGCCGCATGGCCGATCTGCTGGCCGAGGCCCGCATGGTGGCCCGCAGCGACGCCAGCGTGCTGCTGCGCGGCGACTCCGGCACCGGCAAGGAGGTGCTGGCGCGCGCCATCCACAAGGCCAGCAGGCGCGCCGGCAAGCCCTTCATCGCGGTCAACTGCGGCGCCATCCCGGAGGCGCTGCTGGAGTCCGAGCTGTTCGGTCACGTCAAGGGCGCCTTCACCGACGCGGTGGCCCACCACAAGGGCCTGTTCCAGGCGGCCGACGGCGGCACCCTGCTGCTCGACGAGATCGGCGACATGCCGCCGGCCCTGCAGGTCAAGCTGCTGCGGGTGCTGCAGGAACGCGCGGTGCGCCCGCTGGGGTCCAGCCAGTCCATCCCGGTGGACGTGCGCATCGTCTCGGCCACCCACCGCGACCTGGAGGCCGCCATGGCGCAGGGGCAGTTCCGCGAAGACCTGTACTACCGCCTCAACGTGGTCACGCTCACCCTGCCTACGTTAGCCGAGCGGCGCGAGGACATCGCCCTGCTGGCCAACCACTTCCTGGCGAAGCTCGCGGCCAAGTACGGCAAGCGCAGTTCCGGCTTCGCGCCCGAGGCCCTCAAGGCCCTCACCCTGGCCAGCTGGCCGGGCAATGTGCGCCAGCTCTACAACGTGGTGGAGCAGGTCTGTGCCCTGGCCACCACCCCGCTGGTGTCGCTGGCGCTGGTGCAGCGCGCCCTGCGCACGCCGGCGGTGGAGGTGCTGAGCTATGCCGAGGCCAAGCAGCGCTTCGAGCGCGACTACCTGGTGGGCCTGCTGAAGATGACCGACGGCAACGTGGCCGACGCCGCCCGCCTGGCCGAACGCAACCGCACCGAGTTCTACCGCCTGCTGCAGAAGCACGCGCTCACCCCGGGCCTGTTCAAGAACGACGGCGGCGGGGCCGGCACCGAGCCTGTCGCCACAGAGTGACAGCCACAAGCCGTTGATCTGCAACGGTTTTTTCTCTGCACGTCACAGGCCTGTCGCCATCCGGCGACAAAAAACGCGGGTTTACCCTGATATTTCGGCCTGTGTCGCCATGACACACCTGCGCCAGCCCGCAAGTGCTTGATGTGAAACGATTTTTTCGCGCTGGCACGGGGTTTGCCCTATACAGGGCATGTCCCTGGTTTTTCACCCTGTCCGCCGTACCGCCCGCTCCCTGCGCCGGCACCTGCTGACCGGCCTGATCGTCAGCCTGGCCGCCATTTCCGGCCCTGTGGCCGCCGCGCAGGGCCTGGACTGGGACGGCGTCTCCCACATCGCCCAGACCCGCGCCACCCAGCCCTGGACGCCAGCCGGCGACAAGGCCAAAGCCCTGCCGCCCGAGCTGGCCAGCATCAGCTACGACGGCCTGCGCGCCATCCGCTTCCGGCCCGAGCGCAGCACCTGGCGCAGCCAGCAGCTGCCCTTCGAGCTGCAGTACTTCCACCTGGGCCTGTACCAGACCGAGCCGGTGCGCATCCGCGAGATCGGCCCGGACGGCCAGGTGACCGACCTGCCGTTTTCCACCGCCGACTACGACTACGGCCCCAACCGCTTCGACACCCGCGCCTGGGGCGACCTGGGCCATGCCGGCTTCCGGCTGCACTACCCGCTCAACAGCGTGGCCTACAAGGACGAGCTGGCGGTGTTCCTGGGCGCCAGCTACTTCCGCGCCCTGGGCGCCGGCCAGCAGTACGGCCTGTCGGCGCGCGGCCTGGCCATCGACACCGTGGGCGGCCAGGGCGAGGAATTCCCCCGCTTCACCGAGTTCTGGGTCCGCCGCCCCGCCGCTGCCGACCGCGAGGTGACGGTGCTGGCCCTGCTGGAGTCGCCTCGCGCCACCGGCGCCTACCGCTTCGTCATCCGCCCCGGCTTCCAGACCACCATGACGGTGCATGCCCGGGTCTACCTGCGCGAAGGCGCCGCCCCGGTGGCCACCCTGGGCCTGGCGCCGCTGACCAGCATGTTCCTCTCCGGCGAGAACCAGCCGCTGCCCGGCGACTTCCGCCCCGAGGTGCACGACTCCGACGGCCTGATGCTGGCCACCGGCGAAGGCGAGTGGCTGTGGCGCCCGCTGCAGCGGCCGCGCAGCGTGCAGGTGAGCTCGTTCGCCACCGTCAACCCGCGCGGCTTCGGCCTGATGCAGCGCGACCGCCGCTTTGCCAGCTACGAGGACGTGGAAGCCCGCTACGAGCGCCGCCCCAGCGCCTGGGTGCGCCCGCTCGGCAACTGGGGTGCCGGTCGGGTGGAGCTGGTGCAGTTGCCCACGCCCGACGAGACCCACGACAACGTGGTCGCCTACTGGGTGCCGGCCCGCCTGCCGGCGCCGGGCCAGCCACTGGAATTCGCCTACGAGCTGTCGTGGCAGGGCGATGAACAGCAGCGCCCGCCGTCCAGCTGGGTGACCCAGACCCGCCGGGGCTACGGCTACACCCGCCTCAGCCCGGCCGAGCAGTCGGCGCAGCCCAAGTTCGTGCTCGATTTCGCCGGCCCTGCGCTCGACGCCCTGCCCCCGGGCGCGGCCGTGCAGGCTGTCGTGAGCGCCAGTGCCAACGGCCGTGTCATCGAAGCCGTGGCCTATCCCAATCCGGCCACCAGCACCTGGCGGGTGAGCCTGCGCGTGGTGCGCATCGACCCGAACCAGCCGGTCGAGCTGCGCGCCTTCCTCCAACACCAACAACACGCCGTGAGCGAAACATGGACACACCTGCTGCTGCCCGAATGAGCCCCGCCAAGAGCCTGTCCGTGACCCGGGCGGTGACGCCGCGCAGCACCCTGCGCGAGGAACGCCATCCCAACGCGGTCACCGCTCCGCCCATCCACCGGGGCTCCATGGTGCCGCGCCCCTGGCGCGGCTTCTGGAACAGCGTGGGCACCGGCGCGCTGGCCCTGGCCGACCGGCTGATCCCGCCGCCGAGCCAGCCCGCTGTGCCGGCCGAGGCACCGACGCCGTGGGACGGCGCCGCGCGCCGCCGCCGGGCCGCCTTCGTGCTGCTCACGCTGCTGAGCACCGGCCTGGCCGGCTGGCTGTTTGCCGATGCCCAGCCCGAGGGCAGCAGCGGCTGGATGCAGACGGCGCAGCTGGTGCTGTTCTCGGTGCTCTCGGCCTGGGTGGTGACCGGCTTCGTGACCGCGCTGATGGGTTTCTGGGTGCTGCTGCGGGGCGACCGCCACACCCTGCGTGCCGCCGACGTGCGCGACCACGCCATGAACCCCGAGGCCCGCACCGCCATCGTCATGCCGATCTGCAACGAGGACGTGGCCACCGTGTTTGCCGGCCTGCGCGCCACCTGCGAGTCGCTGATTGCCACCGGCCACGCCGGCCAGTTCGATGTGTTCGTGCTGTCCGACAGTTTCCAGAGCGGCGTGCCGCAGGCCGAACGCGCGGCCTGGGAACAGCTGCGTGCCGACCTGGCGGCCCAGCACGGCGGCCAGCCGCCGCTGGAGGTGTATTACCGCCTGCGCCGTCGCCGCACCCACCGCAAGGCCGGCAACGTGGCCGACTTCTGCCGCCGCTGGGGCCGCGACTACCGCTACATGGTGGTGCTGGATGCCGACAGTGTCATGAGCGGCCGCTGCCTGACCGACATGGTCAAGCTGATGGAAGCGCATCCGCGCGCCGGCATCATCCAGACCGCCACCCAGTCCATCGGACACGCCACGCTGCATGCGCGCGCGCAGCAGTTCGCCTCGCGCGTGACCGGCCGCCTGTTCACCCTGGGCATGCAGTTCTGGCAGCTGGGCGAATCGCACTACTGGGGCCACAACGCCATCATCCGGGTCGAGGCCTTCATGAAGCACTGCGCGCTGGCGCCCATCCGGGGCACCGGCGGCATGTCGGGCGGCATCCTGTCGCACGACTTCGTCGAGGCCGCCCTCATGCGCCGCGCCGGCTACCACGTGTGGCTGGTGTCCGACCTGCAGGGCAGTTTCGAACAGCAGCCGCCGGATCTGCTGAGCGAGCTGCAGCGCGACCGCCGCTGGTGCCAGGGCAACCTGCAGAACGCCCGGCTGGCGGCCGAGCCGGGCATCCACCGGGTGCACCGCAGCATGTTCGCCATCGGCGCCATGTCCTACCTGTCGGCCCCGCTGTGGCTGGCCTTCCTGTCCATCGGCATCGCCCTGTGGCTCACCGGCGGCACCGATGCGCCGGTGTGGCAGGCGGTGCCGGCCGAGCTGCGCGGCCTGTGGGCCTTCACCCTGTGCCTGCTGTTCCTGCCGCGGGTGCTGGGCGTGCTGGCGGTGTTCATGAAGGGCGAGCAGAGGTCCTTCGGCGGCGGCGGCGTGCTGGTGATCAGCGCCCTGGCCGAGACCCTGCTGGCGCTGGTGCTGGCGCCCATCCGCATGCTGGCGCATTCGCTGTTCGTGCTGGTGGCCGTGACCGGCATGAAGCTGGAATGGAAGTCGCCCCCGCGCGAGGCCAATGGCGTGAGCTGGGCCGATGCCGCCGCGCGGCTGGCCCCGATGAGCCTGGTGATTGCGCTCATGGCCGCCGGTGTGGCCGCCATCAACCCGGGCGCCCTGCTGTGGCTGGCGCCGGTGGCACTGCCGCTGCTGCTGGCCATTCCGCTGGCGGTGCTGACCAGCCATGTGGAGCTGGGTCAGTGGATGCGCTCGCGCGGCGTGCTGCTGATCCCGGAAGAGTCGGCCTCGCCGGCCGTGCTGCGCCGCGCCTGGCGCCACGCCAGCCAGATGGCGCTCAAACCTACCTGATGCCCGGCGGGAGGCCCTTCATGCCTCCCATGCCGCCCATGCGTTTCATCATCTTCATCAGGCCGCCGCCCTTCATCTTCTTCATCATGCCCTGCATCTGCTCGAACTCCTTGAGCAGGCGGTTGACTTCCTGCACATGAACCCCGGCGCCGGCGGCGATGCGGCGCTTGCGGGTGGCCTTGATGATCTCGGGCTTGCGGCGCTCCTGCAGCGTCATGCTGCAGATGATGCCTTCCTTGCGCCGGATGTCCTTCTCGGCGCGGCCGAGGTCGGCCTCGCTGGCCTTGGCAGCCATGGCGCTGGGCAGCTTGTCCATCAGGCTGGACAGGCCCCCCATCTGCTTCATCTGGCGGATCTGGTCGAGGAAGTCGTTGAGGTCGAAGCCCTCGCCGCTCTTGACCTTGGCCGCCAGCTTCTGGGCCGACGCCATGTCCACACCGGCCGTGACCTGCTCCACCAGGGCCACGATGTCGCCCATGCCCAGCACCCGGCCGGCATGGCGTTCGGCATCGAAGACCTCCAGGCCGTCAAGCTTCTCGGAGGTGCCCGCAAACTTGATGGGCGCACCGGTGATGGCGCGCACCGACAGGGCGGCACCGCCGCGCGAGTCGCCGTCGAGCTTGGTCAGCACGATGCCGGTCAGGGGCAGCGCCTCCTTGAAGGCCCGCGCCGTGTTGATGGCGTCCTGACCCTGCATGGCGTCCACCACGAACAGGGTCTCGACCGGGTTCAGGATGCCGTGCAGTTCCTGGATCTCGCGCATCAGCGCTTCGTCGATGGCCAAGCGGCCGGCGGTGTCGACCAGCAGCACGTCGAAGTAGTGGCGGCGGGCGTGGTCGAGTGCGGCGCGTGCGATGTCGGCGGGCTTCTGGTCGGGCGTGCTGGGAAACCACTCGGCCCCGGCCTGCGCGGTGACGGTGCGCAGCTGCTCGATGGCAGCCGGGCGGTACACGTCGCCCGAGACGGTGAGCACCTTCTTCTTGCGCTTCTCGATCAGGTGGCGGGCCAGCTTGGCGGTGGTGGTGGTCTTGCCGGCGCCCTGCAGGCCGGCCATGAGGATGACGGCGGGCGGTTGCGCGGCCAGATTGATGTCGGCCACCCCCTCGCCCATGGTCGCCGCCAGCTCGCGGTTGACGATGCCCACCAGCGCCTGGCCCGGCGTGAGCGAACCCACCACCTCGGCACCCAGCGCACGCTCCTTGACCCGGGCAATGAAGTCGCGCACCACCGGCAGGGCCACGTCGGCCTCCAGCAAGGCCATGCGCACCTCGCGCAGCATGTCGGTGACGTTGGACTCGGTGATGCGGGCCTGCCCACGCATCTCCTTGACGATACGTGACAGGCGTTCGGAGAGGGCTGATGCCATGCGGAGCTCGGGGAAAGTGGGGAACGGCCGGCACAAAGGGGCCGTTAAACTGTGCGGATGATTTTAGCCGCGCACCCCCGTCCAGCCCTGCCGGAACGCGGCCATCCCGAGGCTTGATGCCCATGCTGTCCAGTCCGGCCCCCACCGTCATCGCCTCCGGGCTTGCCGCGCTGGCCTACGCCTTGATGATCTGGGCCCACACACGCATGTCGGCGGCCCAGCTGCGCAGCCTGCTGGGGATGGCCTGGCTGCTGCACGCGGTGGTGCTGCTGCGCGGCCTGCTCAACCAGCCGGCCTCGTTCGGTTTTGCCCCGGCGCTCTCCATCACGCTGTGGCTGGTGCTCACCGTCTACCTGCTGGAGAGCCGGCTGTACCCGCAGCTCAAGGCGCGGCGCGCGCTGGGCTGGCTGGGCATGGGCGTGGTGCTGCTGGCCGTGGTGTTCCCGGGAGCCACCTACCCCTCGCTGTCCTCGCCCTGGATGCCGCTGCACTGGGCCCTGGGCATCGCGTCCTACGGGCTGATCGCAGCGGCCGTCGGCCACGCCTGGCTCATGCAGCGGGCCGAGCGGGCCATGCGCCAGGGCCGCACCGCCGACACCGACATGCCGCTGCTCACCCTGGAACGCCTGACCTTCCGCCTGGTGGGCGCCGGCTTCGTGCTGCTGACCGCCACCCTGCTGGCCGGGGGCTGGTTCGCCGAGTCGCTCAACCACCGCTGGACCTGGAACCACAAGACGGTGTTCTCGGTGCTGGCCTGGGCCACCATGGGCGTGCTGCTGCTGGGCCGCTGGCGCCTGGGCTGGCGCGGCGGCATGGCCGCCCGCATGGTCTACCTGGGCGCCGGCCTGCTGCTGCTGGGCTACGTGGGCTCGCGCTTCGTGATCGAAGTGTTCCTGCAACGCTGACACCCTTCCCTCCAACCGCATGAAATACCTGCTCGTCCTGGTGGTGGTCCTGGTGGCCGTGCACATCTGGCGCAAGAACCGCCGCGAGACCCTGGAAGAAGAGGCCCGACGCCAGCCCCCGCCGCCCCGCCCGGTGCCCGCCCCGGTGACCATGGTGGCCTGCCGCCACTGCGGCACCCACCTGCCGCGCGCCGACGCCGTGGAAGGCACGCTGGGTCTGTACTGCAGCGCCGAGCACCACCGCCTCAACGAACCCGCCCCGCGCTGACCATGGCCCACGAGCCGAACTCCCACTTCCAGCCGTCGTGGTATTCGGCCTTCGAGTCGGCCGGCACCGAGGGTCGTGAACAGCAGCAACGGGCCTTCGACCGCCTGTGGCGTGCCTTCATGGGCGCCCGGGTGCTGGTGGCCGTGGTGCTGGCCGCCCTGCAGCTGTTCCTGCTGTTCTCGGGCATCAGCGGCTCGATCCTGCTCACCGGCCTGAGCGGGGTGTACCTGCTGCTCACCGTGGCGGTGCTGCTGTTCTGGCGTCCGCGCCAGCAGGGCCGGGTGCCCACGGTGCAATGGCTGATGACCATCGGGGTCGACGTGGCCACCTTTGCCCTGATGCAGTCCATGCAGAACGGCTCGGTCAACTACACGCCGCTCTTTGCGCTGCCGGTGCTGCTGGGCGCCATCCTGGGGCCGCTGACGCTGGCACTCGGCACCGCCGCATCGGTGACGCTGGTGTTGCTGCTGGACGCCTGGATGTCCAGCAATGGCCTGGGCAGCCAGGACACCACCCGTTTCGTGCAGACCGGCCTGGCCGGCACCGGCCTGTTCCTGGTGGCCCTGCTGGCGCACCAGCTGGCCATCCGGCTGGCGCGCGAGGAGGCCCTGGCCGCCAGCAGCCAGGCCGCCGCCCGGGCCCAGGCCCGGGTGAACGAGGTGATCATCGACAACCTGAGCATCGGCGTGCTGGTGGTGGACCTGCATGGCGTGGTGCGCAATGCCAACCCGGCCGCACAACACATGCTCATGGGCGACCGCTACCCCGAAGGCGCGCGCCTGCTGCTGTCGGCCCGCAACGGCTGGGAGCACCTGGCCGCCCTGGTGAGCGACACCTTTGCCGCCGGCCAGCCGCTGGAGACCGAGACCACCATCGAGCACGACGACCGCCCCAGCCAGCGGCTGCTGGCCCGCACCCGGCTGACCGCCTCCGAAGGCCGACGTGCCGGCCTGTGCGTGCTGTTCCTGGAAGACCTGCGTGAGGTCGAGGCCCGGGTGCGCACCGAAAAGCTGGCCTCGATGGGGCGGATGTCGGCGGCCGTGGCCCACGAGATCCGCAACCCGCTGACCGCCATCACCCAGGCCAATGCGCTGCTCGACGAAGAGGTGAAGGAGCCGGCCCAGAAACGGCTGACCGGCATGATCGAGCAGAACGCCACCCGGCTCTCGCGCATCGTGGACGACATCCTCAATGTGGCCCGGGTGCAGCCTTCCCAGTCGGCCGGTGCGGCGCCGGTGGTGCCGCTGGACGCTTCGGTGCGGGTGATCACCGGCGAATGGAATGCCCAGGTGCAGCCCGGCCAGCGCCTGGGCGTGCACACCCATGCCCCCAAGGCACAGGTGGCCTTCGAGCCCGAACACCTGCGGCGCCTGCTGGTCAACCTGCTGGACAACGCCGAACGCCACGCCAGCGCGCAGCCGGCGTCCATCCGCGTCATCACCCAGCCCAGCGGTCAGGAGCATGTGCGGCTGTCGATCTGGAGCGACGGCCCGCCGCTGGAGGCCGCGGTGCTGCGCCACCTGTTCGAGCCGTTCTTCTCGTCCGAAAGCCGCTCCAGCGGCCTGGGTCTGTTCATCTGCCGCGAGCTGTGCCAGCGTTACGGTGCGCACATCGCCTACCAGCGCACCCAGCTCGACCAGCGCGAGGGCAACGAGTTCTATGTGCTGCTGCCGCTGGCTGCACCGCCGGCCCGCACCACACGCCCGCCGCTGCAGACCGCCTGACGCACCCCCTTCTGCCATGCCGTCCTCCAGTCCCAACCCCAGCGCGTCCATCCTGGTCGTCGACGACGAGCCCGACCTGCGCACGCTCTACGAGCTCACGCTGCTGCGCGAGGGGCATGCCGTGGTGGCCGTGGGCGACCTGACCCAGGCCCGCGAGGCGGTGGAGCGCGACCGCTTCGACATCGTCATCTCGGACATGCGCCTGCCCGACGGGCTGGGCCTGGAGCTGCTGCGCGAACTCGCGGCGGCCCAGCGCACCGAGAAGTGCATCGTCATCACCGCCTATGGTTCGGCCGAGAACGCGGTGGAGGTGCTCAAGGCCGGCGCCTTCGACTACCTCACCAAGCCGGTCGACCTCAAGCAGCTGCGCAGCGCGGTGGCCTCGGCCCTGCGCAGCCAGCGGGCACCGCTGGCGTCCGGCGCCTCGGGCGAACCGATGCGGGCAGCGCCCCCGCCACCGGCCGGCGTCCAGTCGCTCGCGCGCATCGTGGGCCGCTCGCCCAGCATCCTGCAGATCAAGTCGCGCATCGAGAAGGTGGCCACCAGCATGGCACCGGTGCTCATCCTGGGCGAATCGGGCACCGGCAAGGAGCTGGTGGCCCGCGCGGTGCACGACTGCAGCCACCGCGCCAGCGGCCCGTTCGTGGCGGTCAACTGCGGCGCCATCCCCGAGAACCTGATCGAGGCCGAATTCTTCGGAGCCCGCAAGGGCGCCTACACCGGCGCCACCGCCGACCGCGAGGGCTACTTCCAGGCCGCGCGCGGCGGCACGCTCTTTCTGGACGAGATCGGCGACCTGCCCCTGGCCATGCAGGCCAAGCTGCTGCGGGTGATCCAGGAGCGACGGGTGCGCGCCCTGGGCGGCGTGCAGGAAGAAGCGGTGGATGTGCGGCTGGTGAGTGCCACCCACCGCGACCTGCCGGCCCTGGTGCAGTCGGGCCAGTTCCGGCAGGACCTGTTCTACCGCCTCAACGTGATCGGGCTGCGCACCCCGGCCCTGCGCGAACGCCGCGACGACCTGGACGACCTGGTGCAGGCCCTGCTGGAGCGTCTGTGCCAGGACATCGGCCAGCCCGTGCCCCAGCTCACGCCGCAAGCGCGCGACTGGCTCTGGCGCCGTGAACTGCCGGGCAATGTGCGCGAGCTCGAAAACCTGCTGCAGCGCGCCCTCGCCCTGAGCGACGGCCATCAGCTGGACGTGCCGGACTTCGGCGAATCCTTCGACGAGACGCCGACCGATCCCATGCCGCTGCGCCAGCCGGCGCCTGCCGGCACCAGCGACACGCTGCCGCCCGATGCCATTCCGTCCGACCTGCAGCGCTACCTCGACGAGAAGGAACGCCAGGTGCTGCTCAAGGCCCTGCGCGAATGCGACTACAACCGCACCGCCGCTGCCGCCCGGCTGGGCCTGAACCTGCGGCAGATGCGTTACCGCATCCAGCGGCTGGGCATCGTGATGCCCTCCGGCTCGGTCGAGCCGGAACCCGAGGACGACGAGGCCCGCTGATGTCCATCGACACCCGGCAGACCGGCAGGCCGGTGGCCCTGAGCGACTGGGACGGTGGCTGGCTGCGCGAGGCACGCCGTTGCCCCTCGCCCAACTTCGGCCCGCGACCGGCAGGCGCCGTCATCGATCTGGTGGTGCTGCATTCGATCAGCCTGCCACCGGGCCAGTACGGCGGCCCCGAGGTGGAACAGCTGTTCGTCAACCGCCTGGACTGGGACGCCCACCCCTACTTCGGGCAGATCCGGGGCATGGAAGTGTCCTCGCACTTCTTCATCCGCCGCGACGGCGAGCTGGTGCAGTTCGTCGACACCTTCGAGCGCGCCTGGCATGCGGGCCGTTCGTGCTGGCGGGGGCGCGAGAACTGCAACGACGATTCGGTCGGCATCGAGCTCGAAGGCCTGGAGGGCGACACCTTCGAGGCGGCGCAGTACCAGCGCCTGGTGCGCCTGATGCAGCAGCTGGCCCTGCGCCATCCGCTGCGGCATGTGGCAGGGCATGAACACATCGCACCGGGTCGCAAACTTGACCCCGGCGCAGGGTTTGATTGGGCACATCTGCAACAGCTCGCCCTGGCCCGTCTGGGCTGGGACCGTGGGTACTTTCCCGAGGTCACCCACGGACTGGCTGCCACCCCGCCACAGCCTCACCAGGACGGTGCATCCGGCTGAGCCCGGCCCCATGCGGGCTGGCACGCGAAAACGGTCTGCAGACCGCACGGACATTGAACATCGGACCCCGGCATCGCATGGCGCCAGCGATGCCGCCGGGGGGCATGCAACGCCATGTCCGGGTGCTTTTTATCCAGCGAAATATGCACGACGCGCCTTCTGCACTGCAGCAGGCCACACACCATAGGTAGTGGCTTGAAGGGGTCACAGACACCAGATATAGTGTGCTTCCGAGAACGGCCCTACAGGCCGACGAGCACCCGACAGGCACCGCACAAGGCGGCAGGCACGCCGCCCGCACCGGGCCACAGACCCCGGACATCCCACAACAACACCCAAGAGGAACCATGCTGACCGCCACCACCCCCCAGACCACCCACAGCCCCTCGGCCATGCCGACCGGCAGCATGAGCCCCAGCGCAGCGCCCGTGAGCGCCTCCGTCCTGGCCCACTACCAGATCATCCGCCGCAACGGCGCGGTGGTGTCCTTCGAACCCAGCAAGATCGCCGTGGCCATGATGAAGGCCTTCCTGGCGGTGCACGGCACCCAGGGCGCGGCATCGGCCAGCGTGCGCGAGACGGTGGACGAGCTCACCCAGGCCGTGGTGCGCGCGCTCATGCGCTCGCGTCCGGGCGGCGGCACCTTCCACATCGAGGACGTGCAGGACCAGGTCGAGCTCGGCCTGATGCGCGGCGGTCACCACGAAGTGGCCCGCGCCTACGTGCTCTACCGCGAGCGCCGCACCCGCGAGCGCGCCAGCCAGGCCGTGGCCCAGGCAGCCGAGCCACAGCTGCACGTGATCGACCGCGGCCAGCGCGTGCCGCTGGACCTGCAGGCACTGCAGACCCTGATCGCCCAGGCCTGCGCCGGGCTGGGCGCCGACGTCAAGCCCGAACCCATCGTGGCCGAGACCAAGCGCAACCTGTACGACGGCGTGCCCATCGACGAGGTCTACAAGGCCGCCATCCTGGCCGCCCGCACCCTGATCGAGAAAGACCCCGACTACACCTACGCCACCGCCCGCCTGCTGCTGCACACCATCACCAAGGAAATCCTGGGCGAGGCCGTGCCGGCCGAGCAGATGGGCGAGCGCTATGCCGAGTACTTCCCGCAGTTCATCAAGAAGGGCGTGGAGAACGAGCTGCTGGACGAGAAGCTGATGCAGTTCGACCTGGCCCGTCTGGGTGCTGCGCTCAAGCCCGAGCGTGACCTGCAGTTCGACTACCTCGGCCTGCAGACCCTGTACGACCGCTACTTCCTGCACGTGCGCAAGACCCGCATCGAGATGCCGCAGGCCTTCTTCATGCGCGTGGCCATGGGCCTGTCGCTGAACGAGATCGACCGCGAGGCGCGCGCCATCGAGTTCTACGAGATCCTCTCCTCGTTCGACTTCATGTCGTCCACCCCCACGCTGTTCAACAGCGGCACCCTGCGTTCGCAGCTGTCGTCCTGCTACCTGACCACCGTGCCCGACGACCTGGACGGCATCTACGAGTCCATCAAGGAAAACGCACTGCTGTCCAAGTTCGCCGGCGGCCTGGGCAACGACTGGACCCGTGTGCGCGCCCTGGGCTCGCACATCAAGGGCACCAACGGCGAATCGCAGGGCGTGGTGCCCTTCCTCAAGGTGGTCAACGACACCGCCGTGGCGGTCAACCAGGGCGGCAAGCGCAAGGGCGCGGTCTGCACCTACCTGGAGTCGTGGCACCTGGACATCGAGGAATTCCTGGAGCTGCGCAAGAACACCGGCGATGACCGCCGCCGCACCCACGACATGAACACCGCGAACTGGATCCCCGATCTGTTCATGCGCCGTGTCATGGAAAAGGGCGAGTGGAGCCTGTTCTCGCCCAACAGCGTGCCCGACCTGCACGACAAGTTCGGTGCCGACTTCGAGCGCGCCTACGTGGCCTACGAAGAGAAGGCCGCCCGCGGCGAGATCAAGCCCTACCGCAAGGTGCCGGCCACCGACCTGTGGCGCAAGATGCTGACCATGCTGTTCGAGACCGGCCATCCCTGGATCACCTTCAAGGATGCCTGCAACGTGCGTTCGCCCCAGCAGCACGCCGGCGTGGTCCACAGTTCCAACCTGTGCACCGA
Organism: Hydrogenophaga sp. R2; assembly: GCF_049843595.1. Lineage (NCBI taxonomy): Bacteria > Pseudomonadati > Pseudomonadota > Betaproteobacteria > Burkholderiales > Comamonadaceae > Hydrogenophaga > Hydrogenophaga sp. R2. Next base: position 286,596 of record NZ_JBBHZN010000004.1, on the reverse strand, counting down.
GATCACGCTCAACACCAGCGACACCGAGACCGCCGTGTGCAACCTGGGTTCGGTCAACCTGCACCGCCACCTCAAGGACGGCCCCAACGGCAAGGAACTCGACCACGCCAAGCTGCAGAAGACCATCAACACCGCCATGCGGATGCTCGACAACGTGATCGACATCAACTACTACGCGGTGAAGAAGGCACGCGACTCCAACCTGCGCCACCGTCCGGTGGGCCTGGGCATCATGGGCTTCCAGGACGCGCTGTACGAACTGCGTGTGCCCTATGCCTCCAACGAAGCCGTCGACTTTGCCGACCGCTCCATGGAAGCGGTGTGCTACTACGCCTACTGGGCCTCCACCGAACTGGCGCGCGAGCGTGGCCGCTACAGCAGCTACAAGGGCTCGCTGTGGGACCAGGGCATCCTGCCGCCCGACACCCTGGACCTGCTGGCCCGCGAGCGCGGTGGCTACGTGGACGTGGACCGCTCCAGCACCATGGACTGGGACGCCCTGCGCAAGAAGATCGCTGCCGACGGCATGCGCAACTCCAACTGCGTGGCCATCGCCCCGACCGCGACCATCTCCAACATCATCGGCGTGGACGCCTCCATCGAGCCCTGCTTCGGCAACCTCTCGGTGAAGTCCAACCTCTCCGGCGAGTTCACCGTCATCAACGGCTACCTGGTGAAGGACCTCAAGCGCCTGGGCCTGTGGGACGACGTGATGGTCATGGACCTCAAGCACTTCGACGGTTCGCTGCGCCCCATCGACCGCGTGCCGCAGGACGTCAAGGCGCTGTACGCCACGGCGTTCGAGGTCGAGACCGTGTGGCTGGTGGAAGCCGCCGCCCGCCGCCAGAAATGGATCGACCAGGCACAAAGCCTGAACATCTACATGGCCGGTGCATCGGGCAAGAAACTGGACGAGACCTACAAGCTGGCATGGCTGCGCGGCCTGAAGACCACCTACTACCTGCGCACCACCTCGGCCACGCAGATCGAGAAGTCCACCGGCCGCACCGGTCAGCTCAACGCCGTGTCGGTCACGCCGAGCGCACCGGTGGCTGCAGCGGCCGTGTCCGCCGAAGCCGCGAGCGAGCCGGCGACCGACATCAAGTTCTGCGCCATCGACGATCCGGGGTGTGAAGCCTGCCAGTGATGCAGACCCGTGCACGCTGATGCAGCGTGGTGCGTGGTGCCTCTTTTCGATGCACCACCGCAACACAAAGCATCAGGTGCATGAGCGATCACTTTGCAATTCATGCCGACACTTTGATAATCCAGCGAATTGGACACCACCATGCTGACCTGGGAAGACAACTCGACTCCCGTCTCGATGCCCTCGCAAACCCCGCGGCCTGCCGCTACCGGTTTGCCGACCTCGCCCACCGGCGGGGCTGCTCCCGCCTCCCCCTCGATTCCCTCGCGGCCTGCCGCCACCAGCGCTGACGCATCGTCCGAGCGCCGCGTCAACGTGGCCGACAAGCGCATCATCAACGGCCAGACCGACGTCAACCAGCTGGTGCCCTTCAAGTACAAGTGGGCCTGGGAGAAGTACCTCGCCACCTGCGCCAACCACTGGATGCCGCAAGAGATCAACATGAGCCGCGACATCGCGCTCTGGAAGGATCCCAACGGCCTGACCGAGGACGAGCGCCGTCTCGTCAAGCGCAACCTGGGCTTCTTCGTGACCGCCGATTCGCTGGCCGCGAACAACATCACGCTGGGCACCTACCGCCACATCACCGCGCCCGAATGCCGCCAGTTCCTGCTGCGCCAGGCCTTCGAGGAAGCCATCCACACCCACGCCTACCAGTACATCGTGGAGAGCCTGGGCCTGGATGAAGGCGAGATCTTCAACGCCTACCACGAGGTCGCCTCCATCCGCGACAAGGACGAGTTCCTGATCCCGTTCATCGACGCGATCATGGACCCCAACTTCAAGACCGGCACGCCCGAGAACGACCAGAAGCTGCTCAAGTCGCTGATCGTCTTTGCCTGCCTCATGGAAGGCCTGTTCTTCTACGTGGGCTTCACCCAGATCCTGGCGCTGGGCCGCCAGAACAAGATGACCGGTGCGGCCGAGCAGTACCAGTACATCCTGCGTGACGAGTCGATGCACTGCAACTTCGGCATCGACCTGATCAACGCCATCAAGATGGAGAACCCCCTGCTCTGGACCGCCGAGTTCAAGGCCGAGATCAAGGAGCTCTTCCTGAAGGCGGTCGAGCTGGAGTACCGCTACGCCGAGGACACCATGCCGCGTGGCGTGCTGGGCCTGAACGCCTCCATGTTCAAGGGCTACCTGCGCTACATCGCCAACCGCCGTGCCACCCAGATCGGTCTGGAGCCGCTGTTCCCCAACGAAGAAAACCCGTTCCCCTGGATGAGCGAAATGATCGACCTCAAGAAGGAACGCAATTTCTTCGAGACCCGCGTCATCGAGTACCAGACCGGTGGCGCGCTGTCCTGGGACTGACGCCCGCAACACCGGCGCCGCATTGCCAGTCAACACCGACATGCACATCGAACAACCGGAAACCCGCACACGTCGCGATGGCGCCGTTGATGGGATTTCCGTCACCGGATTCAGCCCCCTGGGGTCGGCCGTGGATGCATCCACAGGACCCCAGTGGGTTGAGTCGCTTCACCGGCATCTGCCGCGCTGAAGTGCTCTTTGCAACTTGATCAAGGAGAAAACAATGGCAACTGCAAAAAAGGCGCCGGCTAAGAAAGCGGCCGTGAAGAAGGCCGCTCCGGCCAAGAAAGCCGCCCCGGCGAAGAAGGCCGCTCCGGCCAAGAAGGCCGCTCCGGCGAAGAAGGCCGCCCCGGCCAAGAAAGCCGCTCCGGCGAAGAAGGCCGCTCCGGCCAAGAAAGCCGCTCCGGCGAAGAAGGCCGCCCCGGCCAAGAAAGCCGCTCCGGCGAAGAAGGCCGCCCCGGCCAAGAAAGCCGCTCCGGCGAAGAAGGCCGCTCCGGCCAAGAAAGCCGCTGCGCCGAAGAAGGCCGCTCCGGCCAAGAAAGCCGCTGCGCCGAAGAAGGCCGCCCCGGCCAAGAAAGCCGCTGCGCCGAAGAAGGCCGCCCCGGCCAAGAAAGCCGCTGCGCCGAAGAAAGCCGCCGCGCCCAAGAAGGCCGCTGTGAAAAAGGCTGCCCCCGCAAAAAAAGCTGAGCCGGCCAAGAAGCCGGCAGCCCCTGCGGCCGCTGCACCTGCAGCGCAAACCAAGCTCAATCCTCAGGCTGCCTGGCCGTTCCCGACCTCCAGCAAGCCCTGATTCCGATTGAGATGAAGGCTCGAACCCGGCGCGAAAGCGCCGGGTTTTTTCATGGGCGGAACGCCCTCAGGCCATCAGGGGCGCGCGGTAGTTCTGCGGTCCGTGGGTGGCAATCTTGGCCGCCCCCATGCGGTTGCCCAGCTCGGCACAGCGCCGCAGATCCCAGCCCTGAGACAGACCGTGCAGCAAGGCCGCCCGGAAGGCATCGCCGCAGCCGGTGGGGTCCAGCACCGCCGTCGCTTCCACACCCGGCACCTTGGTGGCCACGCCGTCTTCCCAGATCTCGCAGCCTTCGCCACCCAGGGTCACGACCAGGCCCTTGACCTTGGCCGCGATCGCCTTGAGCGTGAGTCCGGTGCGTTCGCACAGCATGCGGGCCTCGTAGTCGTTCACCGCCACCCAGGTGGCCTGCTCGATGAAGGCCAGCAGCTCGGGACCACCGAACATGGGCAGACCCTGACCCGGATCGAAGACGAAGGGAATGCCGGCGTGGTGCAGCTGGCGTGCGTGCGAGGTCATGGCATCACGACCGTCGGGCGCGACGATGCCCAAGGTGATGCCCGAGGCGGCCGGCACCGGGTTGAGGTGCGCCTGCGACATGGCACCCGGGTGGAACGCGGTGATCTGGTTGTTGTCACGGTCGGTCATGATCATGGCCTGTGCGGTGTAGCTGTCGGCATGCACCGCCACATGGTCCACGTTCACGCCCAGGCCACGCAGCCGCTCGATGTACTCGGCACCGTCGCTGCCCACGGTGGCCAGCGGCGTCACCTCGGAGCCCAGCAGGCGCAGGCCGTAGGCGATGTTGCCGGCACAACCGCCGAACTCGCGCCGCAGCCCCGGCACCAGAAAAGACACGTTGAGGATGTGCAGCTGGCTGGGCAGGATCTGCTCGGCGAAGCGGCCCTCGAAGGTCATGATGGTGTCGAAGGCCATCGATCCGCAAACAAGAATGGACATGGTGTTGCTCGGTCAGGGGTAGAAGACCAGCGCACGGTAACCGGCCATGGGCAGGTCATCGCTGCTGGCGATGGAGAGTCGGAAGCTCACCGGCACCGTGGCGCGCGGCGGCAGCTCGGTCACCGCCTCCGGCCATTCGGAGGGCAGGAAGACGCGGCGCGCGATCACGCGGTCGCCGACATCGGTGAGGCTGAGCTCCAGGGCGGGCGCCGCCAGTGGCAGGTCGGCCGTGTTCTGCAGCACGATGTCGAAGGAGTGGAACTGGCCCAGGCGCCGCACCAGGGTGGCGCTGTCGATGACGATGGCATCGATGCGGCGCAGCGGCTCCACCGAGCAGCCCAGCAGGTCGCAGGCCTGCACCAGATGCGGCTTGAGCGCCGGGTAGCGGGCAGCGATCCAGCTGCGCTGCTGCACCGCCCACTGACCGGCCAGCAGGGCCGAGAGCGCCAGCACCAGCACCAGCAATGCCGCGCGGACCGGGGCCGAGCGCCAGAAGGCCTGGCGCCGGGCCTGGCGCACGAAGCCGGGCTCGGTGGCCGACGCTTCCGGCGCGTCCGCAACGGCATCCACATCGGCGCCATCCCCGGCAGGGGAAGTGAGGTCGGGAGCCGAAGGCTCCGAGGCGACCGTGCTGGAGGTCGCTGGCGGGTGGTCGTCGACCTCCACGCCCTCGGCAGGCAGGTCGGTCGACGGGAGCTGGCTCGACAGATCCAGGTCCAGCGGCTGCGCTGCCGAATGCTGGGCAAACGCCTGCAGGGCCGCATGGAAGTCCGACACCGGATCGTCGGCCGGCGAGGCCGATGCGGCCGGTGCGAGGGCCGGCGCAGCCGGAGGGGCCGGCGCGACGGCCGCAGGGGTGTCCTCGGGCTCCGGCAGCGGCACCTGCGGCGGCAGGGCCTGTGGCTGGGGTGCCGCCGGGCTGAGCATGAGGGAGGCGCTCAGGTGCAGGGTGGCGTCGAACACGTTGGAGCAGTGTCCGCAGCGCACCCAGCCGTCCGAGATCTTGAGCTGGTCGGGCACCACCCGGAAACGGGTGCTGCAGGCGGGGCAGCGGGTGGTGAGGCTCATGCGCCGATTATTGCAGCGGCACCCGGCCCCACCGGGCGGGTCAGGTGCGCTGCGCAGCCATGAGGATCCAGCCGTCTTCCTCGTCGGCCACCGAGAGCTGCACCCAGGGTGCATACGCCTCTTTCAGCTCGTCGGCCTGGCGGGCCAGGATGCCGGCCAGCACCAGGTGACCACCGGGCTTCACATGCGAACACAGCAGCGGCGCCAGCACCTTCAGCGGCGTGGCCAGGATGTTGGCCAGCACCAGGTCGTGCTCACCCTGCGCCGCATCGGGCAGGCCGGCCTGCAGCCGCACGCCGTTGGCCTCGGCATTGAGGATGGTGGACTCCACCGCCGCCGGGTCGATGTCGACCGCGACGATGTCGGCGGCCCCCATCTTGGCCGCGCCGATGGCCAGGATGCCCGAGCCGCAGCCGTAGTCGAGCACGCGCGGTCCCACCGGAGCATGCCCTGCGGTCCAGCGCAGGCACATGCGGGTGGTGGGATGAGTGCCGGTGCCGAAGGCCAGACCGGGATCGAGCCGGATGATCTGCTGCGCGGCCGCCGGCGGCTCGTGCCAGGTGGGCACGATCCAGAAGGTGGGCGTGATCTCCACCGGCTCGAACTGCGACTGCGTCAGGCGCACCCAGTCCTGCTCGGCCACCGGGCGCAGCTCCAGCACGGTGCAGCCGGCAAAGAAGTCCTGGGCCTGCAGCAGGGCGGCCGCCTCGCGGGCCTGCGCCTCTCCAGGGAACAGCGCGACCACGCGCGAGCGCTGCCAGCCATCCTTGGGCGGCGGCATGCCGGGTTCTCCGAACAGGGCCTGCTCGGCATCGGTCATGGCGTCGGCGTCTTCCACCGATGCGCTCAGGGCCTCCAGGGCCTCGAGCGCATCGCTCACGTCCTCCACCGCCGTCTCCGGCACCATGAGGACGAGCTCGTGCAGGGTGGACGGATCAGCGCTCACGCTGCGACAGCCATTCTTCGAGGTAGTGGATGTTGGTGCCACCGGCCACGAAGCTGGCGTCCACCATGAGCTCGCGGTGCAGCGGCACGTTGGTCTTGATGCCTTCGATGACGGTCTCGGCCAGGGCCGTGCGCATGCGGGCCAGGGCCTGCTCGCGGGTGTCGCCGTGCACGATGATCTTGCCGATCATGGAGTCGTAGTTGGGCGGCACGAAGTAGTTGGTGTAGACGTGCGAGTCGACCCGCACGCCCGGACCACCCGGCGCATGCCAGGTGGTGATGCGGCCCGGCGACGGCGTGAACTTGTACGGGTCTTCGGCGTTGACCCGGCATTCGATGGCATGGCCACGCAGCTGGATCTGACGCTGGGTGAAGGGCAGCTTCTCGCCGGCGGCCACCGCGATCTGGGTGCGCACGATGTCGATGCCGGTGATGAGCTCGGTCACCGGGTGCTCCACCTGCACGCGGGTGTTCATCTCGATGAAGTAGAACTCGCCGTTCTCGAACAGGAATTCGAAGGTGCCGGCACCGCGGTAGCCGATCTTCTTGCAGGCGGCGGCGCAGCGCTCGCCGATCTTCTCGATCAGGCGGCGCGGGATGCCCGGCGCCGGCGCTTCCTCGATCACCTTCTGGTGGCGGCGCTGCATGGAACAGTCGCGCTCGCCCAGGTACACCGCGTTGCGGTGGGTGTCGGCCAGCACCTGGATCTCGATATGGCGCGGGTTCTGGAGAAACTTCTCCATGTAGACCTCGGGGTTGCCGAAGGCCGCACCGGCTTCCGCCTTGGTGGTCTGCACCGCGTGCAGCAGGGCCGCCTCGGTGTGCACCACCCGCATGCCCCGGCCACCGCCGCCGCCGGCGGCCTTGATGATGACCGGGTAACCCACCGACTTGGCGATGCGCTTGATGGCCACCGGATCGTCCGGCAGTGCGCCGTCCGAACCCGGCACGCAAGGCACGCCGGCGCGGATCATGGCCTGCTTGGCCGACACCTTGTCGCCCATCAGGCGGATCGACTCCGGGGTGGGACCGATGAAGGTGAAGCCGCTTTTCTCGACGCGCTCGGCGAAATCGGCGTTTTCCGACAGGAAGCCGTAGCCCGGGTGGATGGCCTCGGCGTCGGTGACTTCAGCCGCCGAGATGATGGCCGGCATGCTGAGGTAGCTCTGGCCGGACGGCGCCGGGCCGATGCAGACCGCCTCGTCGGCCAGGCGCACGTACTTGGCGTCGCGGTCGGCCTCGGAATAGACCATCACCGCCTTGATGCCCAGCTCGCGGCAGGCGCGCTGGATGCGCAACGCGATCTCGCCGCGGTTGGCGATCAGGATCTTCTTGAACATGGGAGGCCGTCCCTCACTCGATGACGAACAGGGGCTGGCCGTATTCGACCGCCTGGCCGTTCTGGGCCAGGATCTGGGTCACGGTGCCGGACTTGTCGGCCTCGATTTCGTTGAGGATCTTCATGGCCTCGACGATGCAGATCGTCTCGCCTTCCTTGACCACGCTGCCCACTTCCACGAAGGCCTTGGCACCCGGGCTGGACGCGCGGTAGAAGGTGCCCACCATGGGCGACTTGACGATGTGGCCGGTCGGCTCGGCCGGTGCGGCAGCCGCTGCCGGGGCGGCTGCAGGGGCTGCAGCCACTTCCACCACCGGCGCAGCGGCGGCGGGCGGCGCCATGGTGTAGGTCACCGGAGCCGCCATGGCCACCGGAGCGCTCTTGACGATGCGGACCTTGCCTTCCGCCTCGGTGATCTCCAGCTCCGACACGTTCGATTCGGACACCAGGTCGATCAGCGTCTTCAGTTTTCTCAAATCCATGATTTCTCCAACGAATTTCGTTCAAGTTGACCTAATTTCGGCCAACTTCGGGCGAGCAGGCGCCAGGGCCGTCGCAAAAGGTGCCGCAGTGTACACGAACCGACCGTGAAATCCTCCACTGGCCGCTGGCGGCGACGCGAGGCGGGTTTGGGTACTTTTTAGATGAAATTGGCCGACATTCGCGCCAGCTCAGGCGCGCTTGGCCCAATCGGCCAGATCGGCCTCGGACACCTTGCCGATCTTGCGGTCCAGGATGCGGCCATCCCGGCCGAACACCACGGTGAACGGCAGACCGCCGTTGCCGTTGCCCAGGCTGCGGCTGAGCTGGGTGCCGTCCAGCCCGGCCATGCCCACCGGGAATTCGATGGGCAGCTTCTGCAGAAAGCTGCGCACCGCACTGGGCTGGTCCACCGCGAGCGCCAGCAGCCCCCAGCCCTTGGGGCCGTGGGAGCGCTGGAACTGGTTGAGCAGGGGCAGCTCCTCCACGCAGGGCGGGCACCAGGTGGCCCAGAAATTGACCAGCAGGGGCTTGCCCCGGAAGTCGGCGACCCGCACCGCCTCGCCGTTCGGCCCGTCGAAAGCCGCTTCCCAGAAGGCCAGTTCGGCCTCGCTGGCCACCGGTTGCGGCTGGTGGCGGCGGTTGGACCACCAGGCGCCGGTGCCGGCGGCGGCCAGCGCCACCAGGGCGCCGATCCAGTGTCGTCGTTGCAGTTTCATGTGTCTTCTTCCAGCAGGGCGCGCACCGAAGCCATGTCGCCCCGGGGCTTGCGGCCCTGCACATCGGGTTTGAGGGCGCCGCGCAGATCGTCCTGGTCATGCACCATCAGGTGCACCAGCACCCACTGGCCCAGATCGGGACAGCGGCTGCGCAGCGTGAGCACGTCCACCGGCTCGCCGCGCCAGCCGGTCACCGTGCCAGGGTGGTAGTCCACCCGGTGATCCAGCAAGGCCCATTCGGGTTCCTTGGGATCGTCGCAGTAGAGCTGCAGGTGGATGTCGCTGTGGCGGGTGGCGGTGCCATGCCAGACGGCGCCCGCCAGGTGGGGGCGGAAAGCCTGCAGCCGCTCCATCCAGACCAGGGCCAGCTCCCGCAGGGCGCGCAGCTCGCCGGGCTGGGTGTCGGCGCAGAACACGGCGATGTGTTCACGCACGGCCGCCTCGACCAGCTGGTTGTCCGGCAGCGCGGTGCGGCTGCCCAGCCCCAGCTGCTTGACCGCATGGCGCTTGGCGGCGGCGTACTCCTGCCCCTCTTCCACCACCAGGCGGGCGGCCACGGCGGCGATCTCGGCGGCAAGGGATTCGGGGCTGGCATGCATGCCCGGATTGTGCCCGGGCATGCCGGCAGCCCCGCCTAGAATCCCCGGATGCACATTCACATCCTGGGCATTTGCGGCACGTTCATGGGCGGACTGGCCGCCCTGGCCCGAGAGGCCGGCCACCGTGTCACCGGCTGCGACGCCGGCGTCTACCCCCCCATGAGCGACCAGTTGCGCGCCCTGGGCATCGACCTGATCGAAGGCTTCGGCGCCGACCAGATGGCCCTGAAGCCGGACGTCTGGGTGGTGGGCAACGTGGTCAGCCGCGCCCGCCTGCCCGACGGCACGCCGAAGTTCCCGCTGATGGAAGCCATCCTGAACGCCGGTCAGCGCTACACCAGCGGGCCGCAATGGCTGTCGGAACACGTGCTGCAGGGCCGCCATGTGCTGGCGGTGGCCGGCACCCACGGCAAGACCACCACCACCTCCATGCTGACCTGGGTGCTGGAGGCCTGCGGCCGGCAGCCCGGCTTCCTGGTGGGCGGCGTGCCCATGAACTTCGGTGTCTCGGCCCGGCTGGGCCAGGGCCCGGCCTTCGTGATCGAGGCGGACGAATACGACACCGCCTTCTTCGACAAGCGCAGCAAGTTCGTTCACTACCGGCCGCGCACCGCCGTGCTGAACAACCTGGAGTTCGACCACGCCGACATCTTTGACGACCTGACGGCCATCGAACGCCAGTTCCACCACCTGGTGCGCACCGTGCCGGGCGAGGGCCGCGTGGTGGTCAATGGCCTGGAGGACAGCCTGGAGCGCGTGCTGCACCAGGGCTGCTGGAGCGAAGTGCGCACCTTCGGCGCTGCCGTGAGCGACTTCACCGCGCAGGGCGAACCGCACGATTTCGAGGTGCTGCACCAGGGCCGGCCGGCGGGTCGGGTGCAGTGGGGCCTGAGCGGCGTGCACAACCAGCTCAATGCCCTGGCCGCCATCGCCGCCGCCGAGCACCTGGGCGTGGCACCGGCGGATGCCGCCGCTGCCCTGGCCAGCTTCCAGAATGTGCGCCGCCGCATGGAGGTGCGCGGCACGGTGCCACGCCCGGGCGGCGACATCACCGTCTACGACGACTTTGCCCACCACCCCACCGCCATCCGCACCACGCTGGACGGTCTGGCGCGCCGGCTCGGCCGGCCGCGCGGGCGCATCCTGGCGGTGTTCGAACCGCGCAGCAACACCATGAAGCTGGGCACCATGAAGTCGCAGCTGCCCTGGAGCCTGGAGATGGCCGATCTGGCCTTCTGCCACTCGGGCGGCCTGGACTGGGACGCTGCCGAGGCCCTGGGCCCCATGGGCGAACGCGCCCAGGTGTGCGCCGATGTGCCGTCGCTGGTGCAGGCCGTGGTGAGCGCTGCCCGGCCGGGCGATCACATCGTGTGCATGAGCAATGGCGGATTTGGCGGCATCCACGCCCGCCTGCTGCAGGCCCTGGCGGCCTGAGCGCCGGCCCGGTCAGTACGACAGGGCGTGGGACGGCACGTCCACCGTGACCGCCGGCTTGGCCAGCGCGGCGCTGGCGGCACGGGCAAAGGCCATGGCCCATTCGCGATGGCGGCTGTCGCTGAAGCGCACGGGGCCTGCCGCCTCGGCCACGCACAGCACCTTGTCGGCGGTCAGCACCTTGCCGGTGGCCCGCAGCGGCTCGCAGCCCAGCTCGACGAACTGGTCATCCAGCCAATGGCGGGCCACGTCGTGCGGCATCGGCTGCACCTCTTCCAGATCGAGCACGTAGCTGGCGGCGTCGCCCCAGGACACGGTGACATGGCTGCGCATGGCAATCAACCTCTCGGGTGGTGGAACCTGGCCCATTGTGCGCAGCCCCGCCGCGGCGTCCACCGGAATAACCCCGGTGGCGCGCCGATGGCGGCGGTCAGCCGCGCGCGGCCTTGACGGCGGCCGACAGGATGTCGAGCGACTGGACCGAGTCGTCCCAGCCCAGGCAGGCGTCGGTGATGCTCTGGCCGTAACGCAGCCCCTCCACGCTGTCCTTGCCGGGGGTGAACTTCTGGGCGCCGGCCTCGATGTGGCTCTCGATCATCACGCCGAACACGCTGCGCGAACCGCCGGCGATCTGGGCCGCGATGTCCTTGGCCACCTCCAGCTGCTTCTCGTGCTGCTTGCTGCTGTTGGCATGGCTGAAGTCCACCATGAGGCGCGGGGTGAGCTTGGCGGCTTCCAGTTCCTTCACGGCGGCGGCCACGCTGGCGGCGTCGTAGTTGGGGGCCTTGCCACCGCGCAGGATGACGTGGCAGTCCTTGTTGCCCTTGGTCTGCACGATGGCGACCTGACCGTTCTTGTGCACCGACAGGAAGTGGTGACCACGCGCAGCCGCCTGGATGGCGTCGGTGGCGATCTTGATGTTGCCGTCGGTGCCGTTCTTGAAGCCGATGGGGGCCGACAGACCCGAGGCCAGTTCGCGGTGCACCTGGCTCTCGGTGGTGCGGGCACCGATGGCGCCCCAGCTGATCAGGTCACCGATGTACTGGGGCGAGATCACGTCGAGGAACTCGCTGCCGGCCGGCAGGCCCAGGCGGTTGATCTCGATCAGCAGCTGGCGGGCGATGCGCAGGCCCTCGTCGATGCGGAAGCTCTCGTCCAGGTAGGGGTCGTTGATCAGGCCCTTCCAGCCCACCGTGGTGCGCGGCTTCTCGAAGTAGACCCGCATCACGATCTCCAGCGTGTCGGCGTAGCGGGTGCGCAGGTCCTTCAGGCGTCGGGCGTAATCCAGCGCCGCGGCGGGATCGTGGATGGAGCATGGGCCGATGACCACCAGCAGCCGGTCGTCCTTGCCGTGCAGGATGTCGTGGATGCGGCGGCGGGTCTGGCTGATCAGCGCCTCCACCGGCGTGCCGCCGATGGGGAAGAAGCGGATGAGGTGTTCGGGGGGCGGGAGCACGGTGATGTCCTGGATGCGTTCGTCGTCGGTCTGGCTGGTCTTGTCGACAGGACGGGCATGCCAGGCATCGCTGGTGGCGGGGGCGTTCTTGGCGGTCATCACAGGCTCCTCAGGATCGTTTGCAGATGGGTGGAAGGGCGAAAAAAAACCGCCGGGCTTGGGGCTCCGGCGGTTGTTTCGAGATTCGGTGTGCGCTTACAGGCTCGCCTCTCGTCCGCCGGGGACAGAGAACCAAAAATAAAAGGCGAAGAAGGCAAAGCGCGACATGAGGCCGGAATGTAGCACAGGAAATCGTCAGGCCGTGCCGCCCACGGTGAGGCCGTCGATACGCAGTGTCGGCTGCCCCACACCCACCGGCACGCTCTGGCCTTCCTTGCCGCAGGTGCCCACGCCGCTGTCGAGCTTCATGTCGTTGCCGATCAGGGTCACGCGGGTCAGCGATTCGGGGCCGTTGCCCACCAGGGTGGCGCCCTTCACCGGGTACTGGATGCGGCCGTTCTCCACCCAGTAGGCCTGGCTGGCCGAGAACACGTACTTGCCGCTGGTGATGTCGACCTGACCACCGCCGAAGTTGGTGGCGTAAAGGCCCTTCTTGATGCTGGCCACGATTTCCTCGGGCGACTTGTCGCCCCCCAGCATGTAGGTGTTGGTCATGCGCGGCATGGGCACATGGGCATAGCTCTCGCGGCGTCCGTTGCCCGTGGGCTTGACGCCCATCAGGCGGGCGTTCATCGAGTCCTGGATGTAGCCACGCAGGATGCCGTCCTCGATCAGCACGTTGCGCTGCGACACATGGCCTTCGTCGTCGATGTTGAGCGAGCCACGGCGGTCGGCGATGGTGCCGTCGTCCAGCACGGTCACGCCCTTGGCCGCCACGCGCTGGCCGATGCGGCCGGCAAAGGCGCTGCTGCCCTTGCGGTTGAAGTCGCCTTCCAGGCCGTGGCCCACCGCCTCGTGCAGCAGGATGCCGGGCCAGCCCGAACCCAGCACCACCACCATCTCGCCGGCCGGGGCCGGGCGCGACTCCAGGTTGGTCAGGGCCTGCGACACGGCTTCTTCCACATAAGCGGCCACCATGGCGTCGTCGAAGTAGGCCAGGCCGAAGCGGCCACCGCCGCCCGAACTGCCCATCTCGCGGCGACCGTTCTGCTCGGCGATCACGGTGACCGACAGGCGAATCAGCGGGCGCACATCGGCCGCCAGGGTGCCGTCGGCACGGGCCACCAGCACCACGTCGTGTTCGGCGGCCAGGCCGGCCATGACCTGCACCACCCGCGGGTCGCGGGCCTTGGCCAGGCGCTCCACCTTTTCCAGCAAGGCCACCTTGGCCGTGCTGTCGAGCGTGCCGATGGGGTCCAGGCCGTCGTAGAGCGAACGGGACTTGGCCACCTTGGCCGCCGGGGTACGGACCTTGCGCGACTGCCCGGCGCCGGAGATGGTGCGCACGGTGCGGGCGGCGTCCAGCAGCGAATCCCAGGACAGGTCGTCGGAATAGGCGAACGCCGTCTTCTCGCCGCTCACCGCGCGCACGCCCACACCCTGGTCGATGCTGAAGCTGCCGGTCTTGACGATGCCCTCCTCCAGGCTCCAGCCCTCGCTGCGGGTGGTCTGGAAGTACAGGTCGGCGTCGTCGACCCCGTGGGACATGATCTCGGCCAGGGCCTTCTGCAGGTGCGAGGGCGTGAGACCGAAGGGCTCCAGCAGGGAAGCCTGGGCGGTGGCCAGGCGGGCCAGGGTGGGTTCGCGTGAAATCATCCGGCCATTGTAAGAACCGCCCCCGGGCATGACCACACCGGGGTTTTGACCCTGGGTGGGCCCTCAGCGCGGCACCAGCTGGCGCGAGCGGGCGATCGACATCAGCATGCCCAGCCCCAGGCCCATGGTGACCATGGCGGTGCCGCCGTAGCTCACGAAGGGCAGCGGCACGCCCACCACCGGCAGGATGCCGCTGACCATGCCCATGTTCACGAAGGCGTAAACGAAGATGTTCATGGTGATGGCCCCGGCCAGCAGGCGCGAGAACAGCGTGGGTGCGTCCAGCGCGATCACCAGGCCGCGGCCGATCAGGAACAGGAAGCCCGCCAGAAGGGTGAGCACGCCGGCCAGGCCGAATTCTTCGGAGAAGGCGGCAAAGATGAAGTCGGTGGTGCGCTCCGGGATGAATTCGAGGTGGGTCTGCGTGCCCTGCATGAAGCCCTTGCCCCACACCCCGCCGGAGCCGATGGCGATCATGCCCTGGATGATGTGGAAACCCTTGCCCAGCGGGTCCTTGGTGGGGTCGAGCAGGGTGCAGACCCGCTGGCGCTGGTACTCGTGCAGCACCTTCCAGTCGACCCCGGGGGCACACCAGGCATCCTGGTTGAAGATGAGCACCGTCACGCCGACGATGCCCAGCACCACCGGCGGAATGATCAGTTTCCAGCTCAGGCCGGCAAAAAAGATGACGAACAGGCCCGACGACAGCACCAGCAGCGAGGTGCCCAGGTCGGGCTGCTTGATGATCAGGCCCACCGGCACCGCCAGCAGCAGGCCGGCCACCACGAAGTCGATGGTGTGCAGCCGGCCCTCGCGGCGGTGGAACCACCAGGCCAGCATCAGCGGCATGGCCACCTTCATGATCTCGCTGGGCTGGATGACGATGCCCACGTCCAGCCAGCGCTGAGAACCCTTGCGCTCGATGCCGATGAGCTCCACCGCGATCAGCAGCAGCACGCCCATGGCGTAGGTGGGCAGGGCCAGCGACATCAGGCGCTGCGGTGGCACCTGGGCCACCACGAACAGGATGATCAGGGCCAGCGCCATGTTGCGGCCGTGGGCCGAGAACCGGGTGCCGTGGTCGAAGCCGACCGAGTACATGGTGACCATGCCGATGACCGCCATGACCGCAAACGCGGCCAGGAACACCCAGTCGAAGCCCTGCACCACCGGCACCAGGCGTTGCAGCAGGGAGGGTTTTTCGATCACGACGGCCATGGGGCGGCATTATCCGCGCCATGACGACCCACCTGCTCTACCTGCACGGATTCCGATCCTCCCCCCGTTCGTTCAAGGCGCAACGCATGGCCGCTGCCGTGCAGGCCCGGGGCGTGCACTGGCTGTGCCCGCAGCTGCCGCCCTCGCCCGCCCAGGCCACGGCCGGTCTGCTGGAGGCCACCCGGCACTGGCCGCGTGGGCAGATGGCGGTGGTGGGCTCCTCGCTGGGCGGGTTTTATGCGCGCTGGTTCGCGCTGCAGACCGGCTGCCCGGCGGTGCTGCTCAACCCGGCGGCCCAACCGGCGCGCGACCTGGCCCGCCATGTGGGCGAACAGACCGCCTGGCACGACCCGGCCGAGCGCTTCTGGTTCGATCCGGCGTACGTGGACGAACTGCGGGCACTGGAGGCCGACATCGCCCGGCTCGCGCCGCAGCACCCGGCCACGCCGCAGAACCAGCTGGCCATCGTGGCCCAGGGCGACGAGGTGCTGGACTGGCGCGAGATGCAGGCCTTCTGCGCCGGTGGCCGCATGCGCCTGCTGGCCGGCAGCGACCATGCCCTCAGCGACTTCGACGACCACCTGGCCGAGGTGCTCGACTTTCTGGACCTGCAGCCGGCCTGAGGGGCCTGGCCGGCGCCCGGGCGGCACAGGCCGCATGGGACAATCCGGTCCATGCACATCCTGTTCGACGAGGCCGGCAAACTGCTGACCGGCCGTCTCATGTCCGAAGCCGAAAGCTCCCTGCAAGTGGAGCTGGACAGCGGCAAACGCGTCAAGGTCAAGGCCGCCAACACCCTGCTGCGTTTCGACAAGCCCGCCCCGGCCCAGCTCATGCAGGCCGCCCAGGCCCTGGCCGACACCATGGAGCTGGACCTGGCTTACGAGTTCGCGCCCGAAGACGAGTTCGGTTTTGCCGACCTGGCGGCCGAGTACTTCAGCGCCTCGGCCGGTGCCACCGAGCAGGTGGCGGCGCTCATCACGCTGCAGGGCGCGCCGCATTACTTCCGCCGCGCCGGCAAGGGCCGCTACCGCAAGGCCCCGCCCGAGGTGCTGGCCCAGGCCCTGGCCGCCATCGAGAAGAAGAAGCAGGTGCAGGCCCAGATCGAGGCCTGGTCGGCCGAACTGGTGGCCGGGCGCTGCCCCGAGCCCATCCGCGACCAGCTCTACCGCATCCTGTTCAAGCCGGACAAGAACGCGCCCGAGTACAAGGCGGTGGTGGAAGCCGCCCGCAGCAGCCATGCCGCGCCGCTGGCGCTGCTGCAGAACGCCGGCGCCATCACCAGCGCCTACCAGTTCCACTGGCAGCGTTTCCTGTTCGAGCAGTTCCCCAAAGGCACCGGCTTCCCGGCCCTGCAGGCGCCTCCGGTGGCCGACGAGCTGCCGCTGGCGCCGGTGCAGGCCTTCTCCATCGACGACTCGGCCACCACCGAGATCGACGACGCCCTCTCGCTGCAAGGCCTGGGCAGCGGCACCGTGGTGGTCGGCATCCACATCGCCGCGCCCGGTCTCGCGGTGCAGCCCGAGAGCCCGCTGGACCAGGTGGCCCGCAGCCGCTTGTCCACGGTGTACATGCCGGGCCACAAGATCACCATGCTGCCCGACGAGGTGGTGAACACCTACACGCTGGAGGCCGGGCGCGACTGCCCGGCGGTGTCGCTCTACGTCACCTTCGACGAGGCCACGCTGACCGTGCAGCACAGCCGCACTGCGCTGGAGCGGGTGCCGATTGCCCACAACCTGCGGCACGACAAGCTCGATGTCTTCATCACCCCGGCCTGGCTCGACGGCGAAGCGTCCGACGCCACCCCGGCCGAGATCGCCGGCCTGCAGCCGCAGCTGGCCTTCCTGTGGCGGCTGGCGCGGCAGCTCAAGGCCCGGCGCGAGGTGGTTCGGGGCAAGCCCGAGAGCTTCACCCGCCCCGACTACACCTTCCGCCTGGAAGGCGTGCAGGGCAGCGAGCCCGACGGCACCGAGCGCGTGCTCATCGGCACCCGATCGCGCGGTGCCCCGCTGGACCTGATGGTGGCCGAGGCCATGATCCTGGCCAACAGCACCTGGGGCCAGTGGCTGGCCGACTGCGGCGTGCCCGGCATCTACCGCAGCCAGGCCAGCCTGGCGCCGGGCATCAAGGTGCGCATGGGCACCAAGGCCCAGCCGCACGCGGGCATCGGCGTGCCGTGCTACGCCTGGAGCACCTCGCCGCTGCGCCGCTATGTGGACCTGGTCAACCAGTGGCAGATCATTGCCTGTGCCCGGCACGGCAAGACCGCTGCCCTGGCCGCGCCCTTCAAGCCCAAGGACGCCAACCTGTTCTCGGTCATCAGCGCGTTCGACGCCGCCTACACCGCCTACAACGGCTTCCAGGGCGGCATGGAGCGCTTCTGGACCCTGCAGTACCTGAAGCAGAACGGCATCACCGAGCTCACCGCCAGCCTGATCCGCGACAACCTGGTGCGGGCCGACGACCTGCCGCTGGTGATGCAGGTGCTGGGCGCCGAGGGCCTGCCGCGCGGCGCCCATGTGCGGGTACGGCTGGGTCAGAGCGACGACATCACGCTGGAAGTGCACGGCACCGTGATCGAGCGCCTGGACAGCCCGGCCGATCAACCCGCGGGCGGCGCTGCCGACGAAGCCGCCGAGGCCGATGAGGACGAAGCCCTGGCCGCGCCCATCGCCCTGGCCATCGACGTGAACGAAGGCGACAACCCGACCGCTGCCACCGGGGCGGCCGAGAACGGATAATCCGCCGCGTGAAATCCTCCGGCATGTCACGGCTGCGCAACTTCTCCACCCTGCAGTGGGCGCTGGCGTTTTCGCTGCTGGTGCATGCCGCGCTGCTGACCATCCGCTTCGTCAACCCCGAAGCCATCGAGCGGACCTTCAAGGACACCCCGCTGGAGGTGATCCTGGTCAATGCCCGCAGCGACCAGCAGCCCGAGAAGGCCACCGCCCTGGCCCAGGCCTCGCTGGCCGGCGGCGGCGAGGCCGAACGCGGCCGCGCCACCTCGCCCCTGCCCTCGTCCGCCACCGCCCGGCTGGGCGATTCGGCCGAAGACGACGCCCGCCGCATAGAGGCCCTGAAGGAACAGCAGAACCGCATGCTGGCGCAGGTGCGCAAGGCCCTGGCCTCGCTGCCGCCGCCCGACCCCCGGGCCACGGCCAGCACCACCGAGGCGCAGGAGCGCGAGGAGCGCCGCAAGGCACTGGTGAAGGCGCTGGCCGAGATCGAGAAACGCATCAACGAAGAGAACGCCCGGCCCAAGAAGCGCTACATCAGCCCGTCCACCCGCGAGGTGGTGTATGCGGTGTATTACGACGAGCTGCGCCGGCGCATCGAGGAGCGCGGCACCACCCAGTTTCCGGAGGTGGACGGCCGCAAGCTCTACGGCGAACTGACCATGATCATCACGGTCAACCACACCGGCCAGGTCCTGGCCACCGAGGTGGTGCAGGGCTCGGGCATCCCGTTGCTCGACCGCCGTGCCCAGGCCATCGTGCGGGCCCTGTCGTTCGGCAGCTTCTCGCCCGCCATGCGCCAGCAGGCCGACCAGATCGTGGTGGTCTCGCGCTTCCGATTCACCCGCGAGGATGGGCTGCAGACGCAGCTCTCCTCCCAGTGACGGAGGCCCCGGGTGCGGGCATTCGGTCGCTGGCTGCTGTGGCTGCTGCTCGCCGGTGTGGCGCTGCAGCTGGCCTTTCTGGGGCGCATTGCCTTCATGGCCTGGGCCGATCCGCACAGCACCGCCTTCCAGCGCTCCGAGGCGTTCCGGGTGGCGCGTGAGAGCGTGCAGGGCGACAGCACCTGGCGCTGGAAACAGCAGTGGGTGCCCATGGGCCAGATCAGCCCGCACCTGCAGCGCGCCGTGATCGCCTCGGAAGACGCCGGCTTCGTGGACCACGGCGGCGTGGACTGGGACGCCATCCAGACCGCGTGGCAGAAGAACGAGCGCCGCCAGGCCCAGGCCGAACAGCGCGCCGCCCGCAACCCGGCCCGCCCCGGGCGGGAACCCAGGATCGTGGGCGGCTCCACCATCACCCAGCAGCTGGCCAAGAACCTGCTGCTCTCGGGCGAGCGCCAGTTGCTGCGCAAGGGCCAGGAACTGGTGCTCACCCTCATGCTGGAGGCCGTGCTGAGCAAGCAGCGCATCCTGGAGATCTACCTCAACAGCGTGGAATGGGGCGAAGGCGTCTTCGGGGCCGAGGCCGCGGCCCAGCACTACTTCCGCAAGCCGGCCAGCCGCCTCACGCCCTACGAGGCAGCCCGCCTGGCGGTCATGCTGCCCAGCCCGCGCTTCTTTGAAACCCGCCAGGGCTCGGCGTATCTGGCCCGCCGCACCGGCACCATCGTGGCGCGCATGGGCGCGGTGGCCCTGCCATGAGGCTGGCCGCCACCGCCGTGGGTTACGCGCTGCTGGGCTTCGTGCGCCTGCTCACCGGCGCGCAGGCGCGCTGGTACGGCTGCCCGCCCAAGGCCGAGCAGCGCATCTACTTTGCCAACCACCAGAGCCATGCCGACCTGGTGCTGATCTGGGCCGCGCTGCCCCAGGAACTGCGCAGCATCACCCGGCCGATCGCCGCGCGCGACTACTGGACCGCCTCGCGCCTGAAGCAGTGGATCACCACCGAGGTGTTCAACGCGGTCTATGTGGAACGCGAACGCAAGGGCGACGAAGACCCGCTGCAGCCCCTCATCCAGGCGCTGGAGAGCGGCGACTCGCTGATCCTGTTCCCCGAAGGCACGCGCGGCTTCGAGGAAGACCCGCAGGCCTTCAAGAGCGGCCTGTACAACCTGGCCCTGCGCTTCCCGGACGTGGTGCTGGTGCCCACCTGGATCCACAACGTGCAGCGCGTGATGCCCAAGGGCGAGGTGGTGCCGGTGCCGGTGCTGTGCTCGGTCACCTTCGGCGAACCGGTCCGCCTGGGGGCCGACGAGCCCCGGGCCGACTTCCTGGCCCGCGCGCGGCTGGCCGTCATGGCACTGAGGGACATCTGACATGGGCAGCTTCCTGCGCAGCCTCACGCCCGGCCAGCAGGTCAGCCTGCTGTTCGTGGCGGTGTTCGGCCTGCTGGCCCTGGCCACCGTGGTGCAGGTGCTGCTGTCGCTGCGCGAGAAGCACCACGACATCGACGCCGACGCGGCCCGCATCCGCACCCAGCGCACGCTGGACAACCAGGCCCTGCTGCGCAGCTCGTGGGTCATGGCCATCGTGTTCTGGGTGGGCTGGACCGCCGGGCCGCATGTGGCCATCGTGCTGTTCGGGCTGGTGTCGTTCTTCGTGCTGCGCGAATTCATCAGCCTCTCGCCCACCCGACGGGGCGACCACCGCAGCCTGGTGCTGGCCTTCTTCGTGGTGCTGCCGGTGCAGTACGCCCTGGTCTGGACCGGGCAGGTGGCGCTGTTCACCGTGTTCATCCCGGTGTATGTGTTCCTGGCCATCCCGGTGGTGAGTGCCCTGCGCAACGACCCGCACCGCTTCCTGGAGCGCAATGCCAAGCTGCAGTGGGGCATCATGGTCTGCGTGTACGGCCTGAGCCATGTGCCGGCCCTGCTGCTGCTGGAGTTTCCGCGCTGGCAGGGCAACACCGCCTTTCTGGTGTTCTTTCTGGTGCTGGTGGTGCAGACCTGCATGCTGGTGCAGCACCTGGCCGCGCGTGGGCTGCAGCGGCCGGTGGCGCCCGCCATCAGCGACAGCTTTCACTGGCGCAGCTGGGGCATGGGCCTGCTGGCCGGCGGCCTGGTGGGTGCCCTGCTGGCCGGCCTGACCCCGTTCAAGCCGCTGCCGGCGCTGGCCATGGCCCTGGTGGCCTGCGTGGCCGGCACCCTGGGCCACGTGGTCATGAAGGCCATCAAGCGCGACCGGGGCGTGACCCACTGGGGCGGCGCCAGCAAGTCGGTCACCGGCGCGGCCGGCCTGCTGGACCGGGTGGACGCCCTGTGCCTGGCCGCCCCGGTGTTCTTCCATTCGGTGCGCTGGACCTTCCAGCTCTGACCCCACCGCCCCCACAGAGGCATCCCATGCGCATCCTCGGCATCGACCCCGGCCTGCAGTGCACCGGCTTCGGCGTGATCGACGTCGACGGCCCGCGCCTGCACTACGTGGCCAGCGGCACCATCACCACCAGCCCGCGCGACGGCGCCCTGCTGCCCGGGCGGCTGAAGGTGCTGTTCGACGGCATCACCGAGGTGGTGGGCCGCTACCAGCCGCAGGTGGCCGCCTGCGAGATCGTGTTCGTCAACGTCAACCCGCAGGCCACCCTGCTGCTGGGCCAGGCCCGGGGCGCCTGCCTGACCGCGCTGGTGGTCAACGACCTGCCGGTGGCCGAGTACACCGCCCTGCAGCTGAAGAAGGCGGTGGTGGGCTACGGCCGCGCCACCAAGGAACAGATGCAGGCCATGGTGCAGCGCCTGCTGGCCCTGCCCGGCCAGCCCGGCAAGGACGCCGCCGACGCCCTGGGCCTGGCCATCACCCATGCCCAGGTGAGCCGCACCACCCAGGCCATCGAACGTGTGGCGCCGCTCAGGGCACGCACGCATGCGGCTTACAAGGACGGGCGGAGTTACTGATCGCTGAAGTCGTCCTGCGAGGTTTCACTCGCGGAGACGGTCTCCTGCCGGATGGAATACGTCCGATCCCGGGGCGTCGGATGGGGCTTGAGCTTTCGGGACACCTGGACGGACTTCCCGGTATCGGGGTCGTCCTTTGAAGCCGTCTGAACCCATCGGCTCAAGGCCTGGATGCGTTCGTTGTCCTGCTTCAGGCGGGCCGTGTCGGCATCCTGCCACCGGGCCAGCAGGGTGGTTGCCAGTGCCGGGGTGTTGAACTGCGCTGCATTGGCCCTGATCTCGGTGATGGTCCTCTGCAGGTACTCCTGGCAGCGCTCGATGTGTCCATCCTCCAGTTCCAGGGCGGCCATGCAGGTGGAGCCGGCCGCCAGGATCTGCTGGTACAGCCAGTCGGCCACTGCGGCACCGTGGCCCTGACGGGCCAGCTCCTGGGTGAGGAACTGCTTCAGGTCGGCGGCCATGCTGTCGGTCTTGTGCGACTGGCGCAGCCATTGCTGGATGGCATTCTTGGGCAGACCGAAGTCTTGCGGCAGCTCCTCGATGGTGACCCTGACATGCGTCCCCGCATGGTCAGCAAGGTGCGGCTTCATGGCTTCGAGATCGGAACCCGGTCGGGACAGATCGTGGAGCAGACCCTGAAGTCCGGCATGCGAACTGGTTCCGCCAATGATGTCGTTGGTCAGGAACTTCCCGTAGCGCGCCAGCTCGGCGGGTTTCGGCCACTGGGCCTCGGATTTTTTTTCCGCCGGCTCCAGGGAGTCGTCAGCGTCCGTCTCGCTCACCGACGTGCTCGAACTCAACCCGGTCTTTTTGGACTTTTGGGGCTTTTTCCGGGCCTCCTCGGTCAGCCGGTCTTCGGTCTGCGACACGTCGTGCCCACGGTCGCGGCGCACGGCATCCTTGACCCTGTTGGCCGCCCCCTTGAGTCTGCTCTTGATGGCATCGGCCACGCCCCCCAAAGACACCGTCATGCGAGACTCCCCATCGTTGGTGGCCCGCCGGACACGGTGGCGGGAATGGGGATGGGTGACGCAGGCAGTGCCGGCGTTGCAGCCGCCGGTCGGCCGTCAGACCAGGCGTTCGAGGATGAGCACGCCGAAGAAGCCCAGGGCGGCCAGCACGGTCCACTTGAGGATGACCAGGCCCCACTGGCGGTAGCGGGCCTGGCCGGTGCCGATGTAGAAGGCAAAACACACGCCGGCGGCCAGCAGCAGCAGCATGACGGTCCAGCGGAACAGCAGCATGGCCAGGCAGAGGGCAGCGGAGGCCGGTGGCTTACCAGGCCGGGGCGAGCTGGGCGAAGCCGGCGGGGGCTTCGCGGTCGCGTTCGAAGCTGACCACCTCGAACGCGTCGGGCTGGTCCAGCAGGGCACGCAGCAGCTGGTTGTTCATGGCGTGGCCGCTGCGGAACGCGGTGTACGCCGCCAGCAGGGGCTTGCCCACGATGTAGAGGTCACCCATGGCGTCCAGGATCTTGTGCTTGGCGAACTCGTCGCCATAGCGCAGGCCGTCGGCGTTGAGCACCTTCACGTCGTCCATGACGATGGCGTTGTCCAGGCCGCCACCCAGGGCCAGGCCATGGGAACGCATCATTTCCACGTCGCGCGTGAAGCCGAAGGTGCGGGCGCGGGCGATCTCGCGCGAGTAGTTGCCGCTGCCCAGGTCGAACTCCACGCGCTGGCCGGTGGAGTTGACGGCCGGGTGGTCGAACTCGATCTCGAAACTGAGCTTGTAGCCGTGGTAGGGCTCCAGGCGGGCCCACTTGAGGCTGCGGCCCTCGCCTTCACGCACTTCCACCGGGCGGGTGACGCGGATGAAGCGCTTGGGCGCGTTCTGGGTGACGATGCCGGCGCTCTGCAGCAGGTAGACAAAGGAGGCGGACGAGCCGTCGAGGATGGGCACCTCTTCGGCCGTGATGTCGACCATGAGGTTGTCCAGCCCCAGGCCGGCACAGGCGCTCATGAGGTGCTCGATGGTGTGCACCTTGGCGCCGCCGCTGGAGATGGTGGAGGCCAGCCGGGTGTCGGTGACCGCCTGGGCGTTGACCGGAATGTCCACCGGCTCGGGCAGGTCGACCCGGCGGAACACGATGCCGGTGTCGGGTGCGGCCGGCCGCAGGGTGAGTTCCACCCGCTGACCGCTGTGCAGGCCGACGCCGACCGCCTTGGTCAGGGATTTGAGGGTTCGTTGCGCGAGCATCCGGCGATTTTAGGTTTTCGCCCCGCCGGGCGGCATGAAGGAAAGCTATCCCTTCGATCGCCGCCCGGGGGCCGTCGGGATCAGTCGGCCTGCTTGCGCAGGAAGGCCGGGATCTCGAAGTCGTCCATGCCGCCGGAGGCCAGGGCATCCACCCGGGCGGCGGCCTGGGTGCGGTTGGTGCGCCACACGCTGGGCACGGCCATGCTCTGGTAGTCGGGCTGGGCCGCAGCCGGGGCGGCGGCGCCGGGGCCGGCCACGGCGGCGTTCATGGTGGGCACGTTGAAGGGCACGTTGTCGGTGCCGGTGCGCAGCACCTGCAGCGGCGGGGCGGCGCGGCGGGCGCCCTGGCGCGACAGGCCGGTGGCCACCACGGTGACGCGCATCTCGTCGCCCAGGCTGTCGTCGTAGGCGGCGCCGTAGATGACATGCGCTTCCGGCGAGGCGTAGGCGCGGATGGTGTTCATGGCCAGCTTGGACTCGGACAGCTTGAGCGAACCCTTGGCAGCGGTCACCAGCACCAGCACACCCTTGGCGCCGGACAGGTCGATGCCCTCCAGCAGCGGGCAGGCCACGGCCTGCTCGGCAGCGATGCGGGCGCGGTCGGGGCCGGCCGCGGTGGCGGTGCCCATCATGGCCTTGCCGGGCTCGCCCATGACGGTGCGCACGTCTTCGAAGTCGACGTTGACGTTGCCGTACTCGTTGATGATCTCGGCGATGCCGCCCACGGCGTTCTTGAGCACGTCGTTGGCATGGGCGAAGGCCTCGTCCTGTGTGATGTCGTCGCCCAGCACTTCCTGCAGCTTCTCGTTGAGCACCACGATCAGCGAGTCGACGTTGGCCTCCAGTTCGGTCAGGCCGCCGTCGGCGTTGGTCATGCGGCGGCCGCCTTCCCAGTCGAAGGGCTTGGTGACCACGCCCACCGTGAGGATGCCCATTTCCTTGGCCACGCGGGCAATCACCGGTGCCGCGCCGGTGCCGGTGCCGCCGCCCATGCCGGCGGTGATGAACAGCATGTGTGCGCCGGCAATGGCCTCGCGGATCTGGTCCACGGCCTGCTCGGCGGCGTCGCGGCCCTTCTCGGGCTTGCTGCCGGCGCCCAGGCCGGTGAGGCCGAGCTGGATGGTCTTGTGGGCGGCGCTGCGGGTCAGGGCCTGGGCATCGGTGTTGGCGCAGATGAATTCCACGCCCTGGACGTTGCGGGCGATCATGTGCTCCACGGCGTTGCCGCCGCCGCCGCCGACGCCGATCACCTTGATCTGGGTGCCCTGGTTGAATTCTTCGACTTCGATCATTTCGATGCTCATGGGGATGCTCCTTGTGCAGTTGCCTGTCTGCGGGGTTTCTGAAAAATCAAATCCGTGTGTTGTTCTGGGCGGTCAGCCGTCGGGCGGGCCGGTGCAACATCGTCGCCTTCGGCCGGAGCCGAACAGGCGGGGGGTGTGGGGCATGGTCTTCATCAGAAGGTGCCTACAAACCAGTTTTTCACGCGCTCGAAGGCGCTCGACACCGAACCGGCCTTCTGCGCCACCTTGTGGCCGCGCACCCGGGCCAGCCGGGCTTCTTCCAGCAGGCCCATCACGGTGGAAGCCCGGGTCTGGGCCACCATGTCGGACAGGGCGCTGGTGTAGTTGGGAACGCCCCGGCGCACCGGCTTGAGGAAGATGTCTTCCCCCAGCTCGACCATGCCGGGCATGACGGCGCTGCCGCCGGTGAGCACGATGCCGCTGGAGAGCATTTCCTCGTGGCCGCTGTCGCGCACCACCTGCTGCACCAGCGAGAAGATCTCTTCCACGCGCGGCTCGATCACGCCGGCCAGGGCCTGGCGGCTGAGCATGCGCGGGCCGCGGTCGCCCAGGCCGGGCACCTCGACCTGCTGGTCGGGGTCGGCCAGCAGCTGCTTGGCGCAGCCGCTCTCGACCTTGATGTCCTCGGCGTCCTTGGTGGGGGTGCGCAGCGCCATGGCGATGTCGCTGGTGATCAGGTCGCCCGCGATCGGGATGACCGCCGTGTGCCGGATGGCGCCGCCGCTGAAGATGGCCACGTCGGTGGTGCCGGCGCCGATGTCCACCAGCGCCACGCCCAGTTCCTTCTCGTCGTCGGTCAGCACCGCCTGGCTGGAGGCCAGCGGGTTGAGCATGAGCTGGTCCACCTCCAGGCCGCAGCGGCGCACGCACTTGATGATGTTTTCGGCCGCGCTCTGGGCGCCGGTGACGATGTGCACCTTGGCTTCCAGGCGGATGCCGCTCATGCCGATGGGCTCCTTCACTTCCTGCCCGTCGATCACGAATTCCTGCGGCTCCACCAGCAGCAGGCGCTGGTCGGTGGAGATGTTGATGGCCTTGGCGGTCTCGATGACGCGGGCCACGTCGGTGGGTGTGACTTCACGGTCCTTGATGGCCACCATGCCGCTGCTGTTGATGCCCCGGATGTGGCTGCCGGTGATGCCGGTGTAGACGCGGGCGATGCGGCAGTCGGCCATCAGTTCGGCCTCTTTCAGCGCCTGCTGGATGCTCTGCACCGTGGCGTCGATGTTGACCACCACGCCGCGCTTGAGGCCGTGACTGGCCGACACGCCGAGCCCGGCGAGCTTGAGCGTGCCGCCCGGCTGCACCTCGGCCACCACCACCATGATCTTGGCGGTGCCGATGTCCAGTCCGACGACGAGGTCCTTGTATTCCTTGGCCATGATATTCTGTGGGTCTTCGGGTCTAGCGGGTGATGGGGCGGGCAGCGGACGGGCGCACGGGTGCGCTGGCGGGGCGCGGGGGAATCGGCTTGTCGGTGGTGGTGACGCCGCGCACGCGCAGGGCGTAACCGTTGGGGTAACGCAGGTCGACCGACTGCAGGGCACCGGCGTAGCGCTGCGTGAGCTGGTTGAGCGTGGCGGTGAAGCGGCGCAGGCGCTGCAGCAGTTCGTCCGGCGTGCCCCGGCCGAGTTCGACCACGGCGCCGCTGTCCAGGCGGGCCCGCCAGCTGCCGCGGTCGTTGAGTTCAAGGCGGTCCAGATCGAGGTCGAGCCGCTGCAGCTCGGGCTGCAGCAGGCGGAACACCGCCAGCACCTGGGCCGACTGTTCGGTGGGGCCGGCGAGTTCGGGCAGGCCGTCGCCATCGTCGGGCGAGGCTTCGAACACCTCGCCCTGGCGGTTGACCAGGCGACCCGACCCCGACTGGTCCCACCAGGCCACGGCCTCGTGCTCTTCCAGCGTCACCCGCAGGCGGTTGGGGAATTCGCGCTGCACCACCGCGCTGCGCACCCAGGGCACCTGCTCGAACAGTTCGCGCACCTGCTGCAGGTCCACCGTGAGGAAGTTGGACGACACGCGCGATTTCATCTGGGTGGCCAGGTGGGCGCGAAAACCCACGGCGTTCTGGTGCTGCACGTCGCCCTGCACCTCGATGGCCTTGACGGTCCACACCGGGTGGCGCAGCAGCCAGGTGCCGAAGGCCCCCAGGCACATGAGCGCGAGCAGGCCCAGCATGAGCTGCGTGGCCAGGGCCATCAGCTTCACGTCCAGGGGCAGGTCGGTGGTGCTCATGTCGTGGGCGCTTGGGTGGTCAGGCGTTGTCGCGCGCGGCGCTGGCCAGCAGGGTCAGGCACAGGTCTTCGTAGGCCAGGCCGGTGGCGCGGGCCGACATGGGCACCAGCGAATGGCCGGTCATGCCGGGCGAGGTGTTGATCTCCAGCAGGTAGGGCTTGCGGGTGGCGGCGTCGATCATCACGTCGGCGCGGGCCCAGCCCCGGCAGTCGAGGGTGCGGTAGGCCTTCAGCACCAGGGTCTGGATGGCGGCTTCTTCGCCCTCGGGCAGGCCGCAGGGCACCAGGTACTTCGTGTCGTCGGTGAAGTACTTGTTCTGGTAGTCGTAGTTGCCGTCGGGGGCCACGATGCGGATCACCGGCAGGGCGCGGGCCTGCTCACCCGTGCCCAGCACCGGGCAGGTGACCTCGTCGCCGGCAATGAACTGTTCGCACATGACCATCGGGTCCTGGCCGGCGGCCAGGACATAGGCGGCGTCGCACTGCTCCAGCGTGGTGACCTTGGTCAGCCCGATGGTGGAGCCTTCGCGCACCGGCTTGACGATCATGGGCGAGCCCAGGGCCGCGAAGGCAGCGCGGGTCTCGGCGGCGCTGCGCACCTGGCGCCAGGCCGGCGTGGGCAGGCCCTCGGCCAGCCAGATGCGCTTGGTCATGAGCTTGTCCATGGCCACGGCCGAGGCCATGACGCCCGGGCCGGTGTACGGAATGCCCAGCAGTTCGAGCGCGCCCTGCACCGTGCCGTCTTCACCGAAGCGACCGTGCAGTGCGATGAAGCAGCGCGCAAAGCCCTCGCGCTTGAGGTCGCCCAGATCGCGCTCGGCCGGGTCGAAGGCATGGGCGTCCACGCCCTTCGATTGCAGGGCCTTGAGCACACCGGTGCCCGACATGAGCGAGACCTCGCGCTCGGCGGAGCGTCCACCCATGAGCACGGCGACCTTGCCGAATTCCTTCACGTTCATTGCGCCAACTCCATGATTTTTCCGGCCACGGTGCCGATGGATCCTGCGCCCATGCACAGCACCACGTCCCCGTCGCGCGCGTTGTCCAGCACCGATTGCGGCATGGCGGCGATGTCGTCCACGAACACCGGCTCCAGCTTGCCCGCCACCCGCAGCGCGCGGGCCAGCGAACGGCCGTCGGCCGCCACGATCGGCGCCTCGCCGGCGGCGTACACCTCGGCCAGCAGCACCGCATCGGCCTGGCCGATGACCTTGACGAAATCCTCAAAACAGTCGCGGGTGCGGCTGTAGCGGTGCGGCTGGAAAGCCAGTACCAGACGCCGCCCCGGGAAGGCACCACGCGCCGCCGACAGCGTGGCCGCCATCTCCACCGGGTGGTGGCCGTAGTCGTCCACCACGGTGCAGTGGCCGCCACCGGGCAGCGCGGCCTCGCCGTAGCGCTGGAAGCGCCGGCCCACGCCCTTGAAGCCGGCGAGGGCGCGCAGCACCGCGTCGTCCGGCACGCCCAGTTCCACCGCAATGCCGATGGCGGCCAGTGCGTTGAGCACGTTGTGGCGGCCCGGCAGGTTGAGGGTGACGTCCAGATCGGGCAGCTGCACGCCGTTGCGGCGCTGCACGGTGAAGCGCATGCAGGGACCTTCGGCCCGCACATCGATGGCCCGCACCTGGGCGTCGTCGCTGAAGCCGTAGCTGGTGATGGGGCGGGCGATCTGCGGCAGGATCTCGCGGATGGCGGCATCGTCCACGCACACCACCGCTGCGCCGTAGAACGGCATGCGGTGCAGGAACTCCACGAAGGCGCCCTTGAGCCGGCCGAAGTCGTGGCCGTAGGTGTCCATGTGGTCGGCGTCGATGTTGGTCACCACCGACAGCACCGGCAACAGGTTCAGGAAGGAGGCATCCGATTCGTCGGCCTCGACCACGATGTACTCGCCCGAGCCCAGAGCGGCATTCGCGCCGGCGCTGTTGAGCCGGCCACCGATGACGAAAGTCGGGTCCATGCCGGCCTCGGCCAGCACGCTGGCCACCAGGCTGGTGGTGGTGGTCTTGCCGTGGGTGCCGGCAATGGCCACGCCCTTCTTCATGCGCATGAGCTCGGCCAGCATGACCGCGCGCGGCACCACCGGAATGAGCCTGGCGTGCGCGGCCACCACCTCGGGGTTGTCGGCCTTCACGGCGGTGGAGGTGACGATGGCGTCTGCCCCTTCGATGTGGGCGGCGTCATGCCCCACATGCACCACCGCACCCAGCGACTGCAGGCGGCGGGTGGTGGCGCTCTCGCCCAGGTCGCTGCCGGAGATGCGGAAGCCCTGGTTGAGCAGCACCTCGGCGATGCCGCTCATGCCGGCACCGCCGATGCCCACGAAATGGATGTGACGGATGGCGTGTTTCATGCAGCGGGGACTTTCGCGAGTTCGTGGCAGGCCGCCACCACCGCATCGACCGCGCCGGGCTTGCACTGGGCACGGGCGCGTTCGGCCATGTCCTGCAGCTGGCGGCGGTTGACGGTCTGCAGCAGGTGGGCGAGCTTCTGCGGGGTCAGGCCGGCCTGGGGTTCGAGCCAGGCGGCACCGGCATCGACCAGGAAGCGGGCATTGGTGGTCTGGTGGTCGTCGACCGCCGCCGGGAAGGGCACGAACACCGCGGCGGCTCCCACGGCCGCCAGTTCGGTGACGGTGCTGGCGCCAGCGCGGGCGATCACCAGATCGGCCTGGGCATAGGCGCTGGCGGTGTCGTCGATGAAGGGGGTGAGGTCGGCCTGCACGCCGGCCTCGGCATAGGCGGCGCGCAGGGCGTCGATCTGTTTTTCGCCACTCTGGTGCAGCACCTGCGGGCGCTCGGGTTCGGGCAGCAGGGCCAGCGCCTGCGGCACCACGCGGTTGAGTGCCTGGGCGCCCAGGCTGCCCCCCACCACCAGCAGGCGCAGCGGGCCGCTGCGGCCGTGGAAACGTTCGGCCGGCGACGGCTGCTGCAGGAAGGCGGCGCGCAGCGGGTTGCCGACCCAGGTCGCCTGGGCCATGGCCTTGGGGAAGGCCGTGAACACCCGGTCGGCCACGCCGGCCAGCACCTTGTTGGCCATGCCGGCCACCGAGTTCTGTTCGTGGAGCACCAGCGGGCGGCCCAGCAGCACGCCCATCATGCCGCCCGGGAAGGTGATGTAGCCGCCCAGGCCCACCAGCACATCGGGCTGCACCCGGCGCACCACCTGGATGCTCTGCCAGAAGGCGCGCAGCAGGCGCAGCGGCAGCAGGGCCAGCGTGAGCACGCCCTTGCCGCGCACGCCGCCGAAGTCGATGGTCTCCAGCGCAAAGCCGCGCGGCGGCACCAGGCGGCTTTCCATGCTGCCGGGGGCGCCCAGCCAGTGCACGCGCCAGCCGCGTTCGCGCAGCGCTTCGGCCACGGCCAGACCGGGGAAGATGTGGCCACCGGTGCCGCCAGCCATGATGAGGGCGCAAGGTTGCTTGCTCGTCATGCCCGTGCCCCCCGCATCAGCTGGCGGTTTTCGTAGTCCACGCGCAGCACGATGGCCAGCGCCACCATGTTGAGCAGGATGGCCGAGCCGCCGTAGCTCATGAACGGCAGCGTGAGGCCCTTGGTGGGCAGGGCCCCCAGGTTCACGCCGATGTTGATGAAGGCCTGGAAGCCGAACCACAGGCCCACGCCCTGCGCCACCAGACCGGCAAACACCTGGTCCAGGGCGATGGCCTGGCGGCCGATGTGCATGATGCGGCGGGTCAGCCACAGGAACAGGCCGATCACCACCAGCAGGCCCACCAGACCGAACTCCTCGCCGATGACGGCCAGCAGGAAGTCGGTGTGGGCCTCGGGCAGCCAGTGCAGCTTTTCCACGCTGCCGCCCAGGCCCACGCCCCACAGCTCGCCGCGCCCGATGGCGATCAGCGCATGCGAGAGCTGGTAGCCCTTGCCCAGGGCATGCTCCTCGCTCCAGGGGTCGAGGTAGGCAAAGATGCGTTCGCGCCGCCAGTCGCTGAGCATGATCATGATGGCGAACGAGGCCACGGCCAGCAGCGCGATCAGGAAGAACATGCGGGCGTTCACGCCGCCCAGGAACAGGATGCCCATGGCGATCACCACGATCACCATGAAGGCACCCATGTCGGGCTCGGCCAGCAGCAGCATGCCCACCACCAGCACCGCCACGCCCATGGGGGCCACGGCCTTGAAGAAGCGCTCCTTCACGTCCATCTTGCGGACCATGTAGTCGGCCGCATACAGCAGCACCGCCAGCTTGGCCAGCTCGGAGGGCTGGAAGTTCATCACGCCCAGCGAGATCCAGCGGCGTGCGCCATTGACGCCCTTGCCGATGAAGGGAATGAGCACCAGCACCAGCAGCACCAGGGCCACGGCAAACAGCCAGGGCGCCATGCGTTCCCAGGCGCGCAGCGGGAACTGGAAAGCCACCAGCGCAGCCACCAGGCCCACCAGCATGGAGAAGGCGTGGCGGATGACGAAATGGGACTGCGCGTAGTTGCCGAAACGCGGGTTGTCCGGCAGGGCAATGGAGGCCGAATACACCATCACCAGGCCCCAGGCCAGCAGGGCCACCGCCACCCACATCAGCGGCTGGTCGAAGCCGAGTTCGCGCACCGCGTCCTGGCGGGTGCCGGCGTAGTTGCGGCTGGACAGGCGCACCGGCAGGCCGTCGCCGCCGGCACCGCCCAGCAGGTTGCGCAGGCGTTGCCACAGCGGCACCGGCGCGGTGGTGGCAGCAGCGGATGCACGGCGACTCACAGCGCGCCCTCCAGGCTCTGGCCGCTGTCGGCGGCCAGCGTGCCCACCGCATCCACGAACACGCGGGCGCGGTGCACATAGTTGTCGAACATGTCCAGGCTGGCGCAGGCGGGCGACATCAGCACCGCATCGCCAGGCTGGGCCAGACCGGCACAGGCGCGCACGGCGGCCGGCAGATCGGCGGCATCGTGCAGCGGCACGCCGCGCTCGGTCAGGGTGGCGCCGATGGCGGCGCGGATGGCCGGCGCATCGCGACCGATCAGCACCACGGCGCGCGCATGGCGGGCCAGCGGTGCGGCCAGCGGCACGAAGTCCTGCCCCTTGCCGTCGCCGCCCAGGATGACCACCAGACGGCGGTCGGCCCCCAGGCCGGTGACGGCCGCCAGCGTGGCGCCCACATTGGTGCCCTTGCTGTCGTCGAAGTACTCCACCTCGCCGACGATGCCCACCGGCTCCACCCGGTGCGGCTCGCCCCGGTATTCGCGCAGGCCGTGCAGCATGGGGGCCAGGCTGGCGCCGGTGGAGGTGGCCAGGGCCAGGGCGGCCAGGGCGTTGGCGGCGTTGTGCCGGCCGCGGATGCGCAGGGCATCCACCGGCATCAGGCGCTGCAGGTACACCTCTTCTTCGCCCGGCGCGCCGCGGCCGCGGGCGCGGGTTTCGTCCAGCGCCACGGCACGCACCAGCCAGGCCATGCCGTTGACGGTTTCCACGCCCCAGTCGCCGGGGCGGGTGGGCGCATCCAGCCCGAAGCTGCTCCACGCGCGGGCGGGGACCTGGCGGTTGCGGTTGGACACCTTGACCGTGACCAGCGGCGGCTGGAAGCCCATGACGGTGGGGTCGTCGCGGTTGAGCAGCATGAGCGCGCCCGTGCCGTGGATGGCGCGCTTGGCCTGGGTGTAGGCGGCCATGCTGCCGTGCCAGTCGAGGTGGTCCTCGGTGATGTTGAGCACCGTGGCCGCGGTGGGCACCGCGTCCCAGGCACCACCGGCCGTGCCGTCGAGCTGGAAGCTGGAGAGCTCCAGCACCCAGGCGGTGGGCAGGTGGGGCGGCGGCACATAGGCGGGTGCAGCGGGCGCGGGGGCTTCGTCGCCCTCGCCGTCCAGCGGTGGCGGCAGCGGTTCGTCGTCGACCGGGTCGGCGGCATCGGCGTGCACACCGGCATCCACACCGGCATCCCCATGGGCCGCAACGGTGGCCTCGACCGGGGTTTCGACCGCGGGGTCGGCAGCGGCCTGGGCGGCCTCGGCCTCACGGGCTTCTTCAGCCGCGCGGACCGCATCGGCTTCGCGGGCAGCGGCTTCGGCATCCAGCGCATCGGCCAGCACGTCCAGCAGCGCCGGGCCGATGTTGCCGGCCACGGCCACGCGCTGGCCGGCGCGCTGCAGCAGCAGGCCGGTGAGCGAGGTGACGGTGGTCTTGCCGTTGGTGCCGGTGATGGCCAGCACCTGCGGGCGGTAGGGTTGTTCGTCGCGCTGGCCCAGCTGCTGCAGGGCCTGGGCGAACAGATCCAGCTCGCCCACCAGGGGCGTGCCGGTCTGCGCGGCCCAGGCGCGGGCGGCGGCCAGGCTGTCGGGCGAGAGGCCCGGGCTGCGGGCCACCAGGGTCCAGGCCTCGCGCTGCATCAGGGCCTCGTCCAGCGGACCGCCGACGAAGCCGGCCTGCGGGCAGCGCTCGCGCAGGGCCTGCAGCTGGGGCGGGGCCTCGCGGGTGTCGGCCACCGTCACGCGGGCACCCTGGCGCGTGCACCAGCGGGCCATGGCCAGGCCCGAGATGCCGAGTCCGAGGATGAGGACGTTCTGGTCGTGCATCGTGCTCAGCGCAGCTTGAGGGTGGACAGACCGACCAGGCACAGCAGCATGGTGATGATCCAGAAGCGGACCACGACCTGGGTCTCCTTCCAGCCGGTCTTCTCGAAGTGGTGGTGCAGCGGCGCCATCTGGAACAGGCGGCGGCCGGTGCCATAACGCTTGCGGGTGTACTTGAACCAGGTCACCTGCAGCATGACCGACAGGGCCTCGACCACGAAGATGCCGCCCATGATGGCCAGCACGATTTCCTGCCGCACGATGACGGCAATCGTCCCCAGCGCACCGCCCAGGGCCAGCGCACCCACGTCGCCCATGAAGACCTGGGCCGGGTGGGTGTTGAACCACAGGAAGGCCAGGCCGGCACCGGCCATGGCACCGCAGAAGATGAGCAGTTCACCGGCGCCCGGAATGTGCGGCAGCAGCAGGTAGGGCGCGAACACCGCATTGCCGGTGACATAGGCGAACACGCCCAGGGCCGAGCCCACCATCACCACCGGCATGATGGCCAGGCCGTCCAGGCCGTCGGTGAGGTTGACCGCGTTGCTCGACCCCACGATGACCAGGTAGGTCATGACCACGAAGCCAGCCACGCCCAGGGGGTAGCTGATCTCCTTGAAGAAGGGCACCAGCAGGCCGGACTGCGGCGGCAGGTCGACGGTGAAGCCCGAGCTGACCCAGGCCACGAACAGCTCCAGCACCCGGGTGTTGCTGGTCTCGGAGACGGCAAACACCAGGTAGAAGGCCGCCACCAGACCGATGACCGACTGCCAGAAGTACTTCTCGCGCGAACGCATGCCCTCGGGGTCCTTGTGGACCACCTTGCGCCAGTCGTCCACCCAGCCGATGGCACCGAAGCCCAGGGTGACGATCAGCACGATCCACACGAAGCGGTTGCTCCAGTTGAACCATAGCAGCGTGGACAGGGCAATCGAGAACAGGATGAGCACGCCGCCCATGGTGGGCGTGCCGCCCTTGCTCAGGTGCGTCTGCATGGCGTATTCGCGGATCGGCTGACCGATCTTGAGAGCGGCCAGCCGGCGGATGAAGTACGGCCCGGCCGCCAGACCCACCAGCAGCGCCGTCATGGAGGCCATGACCGCCCGGAAGGTGAGGTACTGGAACACCCGCAGGAAGCTCAGGTCGGGGTGCAGGCCTTGCAGCCAGAGGGCCAGGCTAGGCAGCATGGGAGGAATCCTTCGGTTGGGATGAGGCGGGATCGAGCGCGGCGATGGCCTGCACCACGCGCTCCATGCGCATGAAGCGCGAGCCCTTGATCAGGACGCTGCGCAGCGGCGCCTCGGTGCAGGTGACCACACCGGCCATGGCGGTGGCCAGTTCGGCCACGTCGGTCCAGTGGCGGGGGGCGGGTTCGCCGCCGGCATTCAGCGCGGCGGTGGCATTGGCCATGTGGGTGCCGGCCACGTGCACCGTGCGCAGGCCGCGCGCGGTGGCGTGCCGCAGCACCTCCAGGTGGAAGGCCAGACCCTGGTCGCCCACCTCGCCCATGTCGCCCAGCACCAGCAGGTGCGGGCCCGGCAGTTCGGCCAGCACATCGATGGCGGCACGCACCGAGTCGGGGTTGGCGTTGTAGGTGTCGTCCACCAGCGTGACCGGACGGCCGCTGATGTTCAGGCCCAGGGTGCGCGAACGCCCGCCCACCGGCTCGAAGTTCTGCAGACCCTGCACCACGGCCGGCAGGCCGACACCGGCTGCCAGGGCACAGGCGGTGGCGGCCAGCGCGTTGCGCACGTTGTGGCGGCCGGCAATGCCCAGCCGCACACCGGCGTCGCCCGCCGGGGTGTGCAGGTGCACGAACCAGCACTGCCCCTCCCAGCGGGCGGCCAGGGCATGCACGTCGGCCCGGGTGTCGGTGTCGCTGAAGGTCAGGGTGCGCAGGCCGGTGGCCATTTCCTGCCACAGCGGGGTGTAGGTGTCGTCGCTGGGGAAGACCGCGGTGCCGTCCACGCCCAGGGCGCGGATGACCTGGCCGTTCTCGCGGGCCACGGCTTCCACCGTGGCCATGAACTCCTGGTGCTCGCGCTGCGCGTTGTTGACCAGGGCCACGGTGGGTGCGGCCATGCAGGCCAGGCGCTCGATCTCGCCGGGGTGGTTCATGCCCAGCTCCACCACCGAGAGGCGGTGCTGGGCGCGCAGGCGCAGCAGGGTCAGCGGCACGCCGATGTCGTTGTTGAAGTTGCCCTGGGTGGCATGGGCCTGGCTGCCGTCGCCGCCCACCGCAGCACGCAGGATGCTGGCCACCATCTGGGTCACGGTGGTCTTGCCGTTGCTGCCGGTCACGGCCACCAGCGGCATGGCGAACTGGCTGCGCCAGCGGGCGGCCAGCTCCATCAGCGCGGCATGGCTGTCGGGCACTTCCACACCGGGCAGACCGGCCTCGGCCAGGCCCCGCTCGGCCAGCGCGGCCACGGCCCCGGCGGCAGCGGCCTGGGGCAGGAAATCGTGGGCGTCGAAGCGCTCCCCCTGGAGCGCCACGAACAGGTCGCCGGCCTGCAGGCTGCGGGTGTCGGTGTGCACGCGCAGCACCGGCTGGGCCATGCGGCCCACGGCACGGGCACCACTGAGCAGGGGCAGGAGTTCGGCCAGCGACTTCATCGGGTCACCTCGCGCGCAGCCAGGGCCAGGGTCGCCTGCTGCAGATCGGAGAACGGGTGCCTGACGCCCCGGATCTCCTGGTAGTCCTCATGGCCCTTGCCGGCGATCAGCACCACGTCGGCCGGGGCTGCGGTCTGCACCGCGTGGGCAATGGCCTCTGCGCGGAGCTCGATCACGTCGATCGCATGGCCGGCGGGCACACCGGCCTGCATCTGGCGCAGGATGGCGGCGGGCTCCTCGCTGCGCGGGTTGTCGCTGGTCAGCACCACGCGGCTCGCCTGCTGGCAGGCCACGGCCGCCATGAGGGGGCGCTTGGTGGCGTCGCGGTCGCCACCGCAACCCACCACCACCCACAGGGCACCGCCCCGGTGGGCCGCCAGCGGCTGCACCGCCTGCAGGGCTTTCTCCAGCGCGTCGGGCGTGTGGGCATAGTCCACCAGCACCAGGGGCTCGTTGTCGGCACACGGCGCCTGCTCCATGCGGCCCGGCACGGCGCTCAGCGCGGCACAGGCGGCCACGGCCTGGCCCAGCGGCACGTCCAGCGCGCGTGCCGCCGCCAGCACACCCAGCAGGTTGTGCACGTTGTAGCGGCCCACCACCGGCAGTGCCACCCGCAGGGCCGGGCTGTCGGCGCCGTGGGGCAGACGTTCGATCACATCGAAAGCCAGCCCGCTGCGCGTGAGCTGCACCCGCTCGGCGCGCAGGCGTGCCGGTGCGTCGATGGCCACGGTCCATACCTCGGGCGCTGCCGGGTCGGCCGATGCCCGTTGCGACAGGCGTGCGGCCAGTTCGCGACCGTGCGGGTCGTCCACATTCACCACGGCGGATTGCAGACCGGGCCAGTCGAACAGCCGGGCCTTGGCGGCCCAGTAGGCCTGCATGCTGCCGTGGAAGTCGAGGTGGTCGCGGGTGAAGTTGGTGAACACCGCCACACCGATGCGGGCCGCGTCCAGGCGCTGCTCGACCAGCCCGATG
The DNA here is from genome assembly GCF_049843595.1 of Hydrogenophaga sp. R2. Taxonomy (NCBI): domain Bacteria; kingdom Pseudomonadati; phylum Pseudomonadota; class Betaproteobacteria; order Burkholderiales; family Comamonadaceae; genus Hydrogenophaga; species Hydrogenophaga sp. R2. The sequence continues at coordinate 248,957 of NZ_JBBHZN010000004.1, read as the reverse complement.
GACGAGGCCTCGATGGCGCAGGCCTGCAGCCCCTCGTCCACGAAGGTCCGCAGGCTGCGCTGCAGCTGCACCGGATCGGGGGTGGTGAGGCCGGTGGGCACCACGCTGCGGCCGGGACGTCCGATGCCCAGGGTGCCCACCAGACCACACGGGCGGTCGCAGGCGTCGAGCAGCTGGGCCATCCACCAGGCACTCGAGGTCTTGCCGTTGGTGCCGGTAAAGGCCACCATGTCGAGCTGCTGGGAGGGATGGCCGAAGAAGGCGGCGGCCACGGCGCCGGCCTGGGCCTTGAGGCCGGGCACGGCCAGCACGCGACCGTCGTTCAGATCGAAAGCTTCCAGACCGTCGCGCTCCACCACGGCGGCGGCGGCACCGGCGGCCAGGGCGCCGGCGACAAAGCGGCGGCCATCGGTGGCCGCACCGGGCCAGGCGATGAAGCCGTCACCGGGCTGCAGCTGGCGGCTGTCGCAGCGCAGCGTGCCGGTCACGGTGGCATGCAGCCAGCGGGCCACGGCGTCGGGCTGGGGCAGCGTCTGGATCATCAGAACGACTCCTCCACCACCTCGGTGACGATCTGCGGCTTCACGCTCATGTCGGGCTGCACGCCCATGATGCGCAGCGTCTGCTGCACCGTCTCGGAAAACACCGGAGCGGCCACCAGGCCGCCGTAGTACACGCCGTTGTTGGGTTCATCGACCATCACCGCCACCACGATCCGCGGCTTCTCGACCGGGGCCAGCCCCACGAACCAGGCGCGGTACTTCTTCTCGGCGTAGCCCTTGCCCTCCTGCTTGCGGGCGGTGCCGGTCTTGCCACCCACCGAATAGCCGATGGTCTGGGCCTTGACGGCAGTGCCACCCGCGCTGGTGGCCAGCGCCAGCATGTGGCGCACGGCCTGCGCGTTCTTCTCGCTGAACACGCGCACGCCGGTGGCGGGCTGGTCGGTCTTGAGCAGGGTGACCGGCACCAGCTCGCCGTCGCGGGCGAACACGGTGTAGGACTGGGCCAGCTGGAACAGCGAAGCCGAGAGGCCGTAGCCGTAGCTCATGGTGGCCTGCTCGATGGGGCGCCAGGTCTTGTAGGGGCGCAGCCGGCCGGACACGGCGCCGGGGAAGGGCACCACCGGCTTCTGGCCGAAGCCGGCCTGGGCATAGGTCTCCCACATCTCGCGGGGACTCATCTGCATGGCCATCTTGACCGTGCCCACGTTGCTCGACTTCTGGATCACCTCGTTGACGGTCAGCACATCGTTGGGATGGCTGTCGCTGATGGTGGAGCCGCCGATGGTGATGCGGCCCGGCGCGGTGTTGATCGGGGTCTCGGGACGGACCAGGCCCTTCTCCAGCGCCAGTGCGGCAATGAAGGGCTTCATGATCGAGCCCGGCTCGAAGCTGTCGGTGAGCACCCGGTTGCGCAGCTGCTCGCCGGTGAGGTTGCGGCGGCGGTTGGGGTTGTAGCTGGGGTAGTTGGCCAGGGCCAGCACCTCGCCGGTGATGGTGTCGATGACCACCACGCTGCCGGCCTTGGCCTTGTGCGCCTGCACCGCGTCCTTGAGCTTCTGGTAGGCGAAGAACTGCACCTTGCTGTCGATGGACAGCTGCAGGTCCTTGCCGTCCACAGGCGGCACCACGTCGCGCACGTCTTCCACCACGCGGCCCAGCCGGTCCTTGATGACGCGGCGCGAGCCGTTGCGGCCCGACAGCTGCTCGTTGAAGGTCAGCTCCACGCCTTCCTGGCCCCGGTCTTCCACATTGGTGAAGCCCACCACATGGGCGGCGGCCTCGCCTTCGGGGTACTCGCGCTTGTACTCGCGGCGCTGGTAGATGCCCTTGATCTCCAGTGCGGCGATCTGCCGGGCCACCGGCTCGTCCACCTGGCGCTGCACCCACACGAAGGTCTTGTCCTCGTTGGCCAGCTTGCGGCGCAGCTCGGGCAGCGGCATGTCCAGCAGCCTGGCCAGCTTGGCCAGCTTGGGATCGTTCTTGTCGACGTCTTCCGGAATCGCCCAGATGCTCTGCGCCACCACGCTGGAGGCCAGGATCAGGCCGTTGCGGTCCAGCACCTTGCCGCGGTTGGCCGGCAGCTCCAGGGTGCGGGCGAAGCGCACCTCGCCCTGGCGCTGGAAGAACTCGTTGCCGAACACCTGCACATAGGCGGCACGGCCCGCCAGCCCGGCAAAGGCCAGGGCCAGACAGGCCACGATGAACTTGCTGCGCCACACCGGCGTCTTGCTGGCCAGCAGCGGGCTGGAGGTGTAGTTGATGCTGCGGCTCATCGGGTCGGCTCCGCAGGGGTGGTGGCCGACGCCGGCAGCACCACGTACTCGGTGATGCCCGGCGTGACCGGCCGCATGTCGAGCTGGCGGGTGGCCAGCTGCTGCACCCGCGACGGCGTGGCCTGGGCGCGCTTCTGCACCTGCAGCTGTTCGTGCTCGGATTCGAGCTTGCGCGACTGGGCCTGGGCGCGGTCGATGGCGGTGTACAGGCGGCGCGACTCGTACTGGGTGTGCACCAGGTAGAAGGCGCTGGCCAGCACCGCCACCAGCAGGACCAGGTTCAGGCGGATCATGCGGCCACCTCCGCCGGCACCTCGGTGCGGGTGGCCACGCGCATGACGGCGCTGCGCGAACGCGGGTTGGCCGCCACCTCGGCAGCCGAGGGCATGACACGCTGCGCATCGGCCAGCCGCATGGGCTGCGGTTCGGCAAACGGGGCGCGGCGGTCGTACACGGCACGCGAATGCGCGGCCATGAACTGCTTGACGATGCGGTCTTCCAGCGAATGGAAGCTGATGACCACCAGCCGCCCCCCGGCCTTGAGCACCGACAGGCTGGCCTCTAGCGCTTGTTGCAGCTCTTCAAGCTCGGCGTTGATGAAAATCCGAAAAGCCTGAAATGTGCGCGTTGCAGGGTCCTTGCCCGGCTCGCGGGTTTTGACCGCGCCAGCCACGACTTCGGCCAGCTCGGCGGTGGTTCGAAAAGGGCCCCGTTCCTGTCGGCGACGATCAATCGCCTTTGCAATCGGTTGAGCAAACCGTTCTTCGCCGTATTCACGGATGACCTCCGACAGGGTTGAAACATCGGCCGTTTCCAGCCACTGGGCCACGCTCTGTCCGCGCGTGGTGTCCATGCGCATGTCCAGCGGGCCGTCGTTGCGAAAAGAAAAACCCCGTTCGGGGTCGTCGATCTGAGGGGAGCTGACACCCAGGTCCATCAGCACGCCATCGGCCACGCCGCTCCCCAGTTGCCCCAGGTGCCGGAAGCCCTCGTGCCGCACGGTCAGTCGGGTGTCGGCATGGGCCAGCGCCTGCGCCACCGCGATGGCCTGCGGGTCCTTGTCGAACACGGTGAGCCGGCCGGCCGGCGACAGCTGTTCCAGGATCAGGCGGCTGTGACCGCCGCGGCCGAAGGTGGCGTCCACGTAGTGGCCGTCCGGCCGGATGGCCAGGGCCTGCACCGCTTCCTGCAGCAGGACGGTCTGGTGGGTCCAGGTGCCTTGCACTGCCGGCCTCAGAACGAGAAGTCCTTGAACACGTCGGGCATCTCGCCCTTCATGGCCTCGGCCTCCTGGGCGGCGTAGGCCTGGGCGTCCCACAACTCGAAATAGGCACCCATGCCCAGCAGCACCGCATCCTTCTCGATGCCGGCGGCGGCACGCAGCTCGGGCGAGACCAGCACGCGGCCGGAAGCATCCATCTCCACGTCCATGGCGTTGCCCAGGAAGATGCGCTTCCACCACTGGGCCTGCATGGGCAGGGCAGCGATGCGGGTGCGGAAGTCTTCCCACTCGGCGCGCGGAAAGACCATGAGGCAGCCGTGCGGGTGCTTGGTGATGGTCAGCTGTCCGCCGGCCGCGCCCAGGGCGTCACGGTGCCGGGTCGGCACGGACAGCCGACCCTTGGCATCGAGACTCAGCGAGGAAGCACCCTGGAACACCGTGTTCAGCCCTTGAAAGACACTTTTCACCACTTAATTGCACTTTTTTCCACTGTAGCAGGAAAAGGCGGGCGCGCAACGGGGGCTCTACACTTTTTTTCAATGAAATCAACCACTTAGCGCGGTTTTGCAAGACTCCTGAAGCCAAAAAACACATCAAAAGCAAGCACTTACAAAAGCCACTGAAAGTGATGCTTCAAAACAAAACGCCCCCGGGTATCGGAGGCGTTCTGAGGGCCGATCGGCGACCTGCGGCAGGCCGCTGGCGGTCAAAGGATGTAGCGGGACAGATCCTCGTTGCGGCTGAGCTCGCCCAGCCGGCCATCCACATAGGCCGCGTCGATCTGCAGCGTCTGCCCTTCCAGGCGCACCGCATCGAAGCTGACCTCGTCCAGCAGGTGCTCCATGACGGTGGACAGACGCCGCGCGCCGATGTTCTCGGTGCGCTCGTTGACCTCGAAGGCGATCTGCGCCAGCCGGTGGATGCCGTCCGGCGTGAAGGACAGCGTCACCCCCTCGGTGGCCAGCAGGGCCTGGTACTGGCGCACCAGCGAGGCATGGGTCTGGGTCAGGATGGCCTCGAAGTCGGCCACCGACAGCGACTGCAGCTCCACCCGGATCGGGAAACGGCCCTGCAGCTCCGGGATCAGGTCGCTGGGGCGGGCCAGGTGGAAGGCGCCGCTGGCGATGAACAGGATGTGGTCGGTGCGGATCACGCCGTACTTGGTGGACACGGCCGTGCCCTCCACCAGCGGCAGCAGGTCGCGCTGCACGCCCTGGCGCGACACCTCGGCCGTGCTGCCGCCGTCGCTGCGGCTGGTGACCTTGTCGATCTCGTCGATGAAGACGATGCCGTTCTGCTCGGCGTTGTGCAGGGCACTGCTGCGGATCTCGTCTTCGTTGACCAGCTTGGCGGCCTCTTCGTCCACCAGCAGCTTCATGGCCTCGGCGATCTTCAGGCGGCGCGTCTTCTTGCGCCCGGCACCGATCTGGCTGAACAGGCCCTTGAGCTGGTCGGCCATGGCCTCCATGCCGGCCGGCCCCATGACCTCCATGGCGGGCAAGGCATCGGCCACCTCCAGTTCGATCTCGCGGTCATCCAGCAGGCCTTCGCGCAGCTTCTTGCGGAAGGCCTGGCGGGCGGCGCCATCGGTGGCGGGCGCTGCGGGCTCGAAGCCGATGGAGCGCGGCGGCGGGATCAGGATGTCGAGGATGCGCTCCTCGGCCGCGTCTTCGGCGCGGGTGCGGTGCTGGCGCATGGCGACCTCGCGGGCCTGCTTGACGGCCACCTCGGCCAGGTCGCGGATGATGCTGTCCACGTCCTTGCCCACATAGCCCACCTCGGTGAACTTGGTGGCCTCGACCTTGATGAAGGGCGCATCGGCCAGTTTGGCCAGACGGCGCGCGATCTCGGTCTTGCCCACGCCGGTGGGGCCGATCATGAGGATGTTCTTGGGCGTGATCTCCGGCCGCAGCTTCTCGTCCACCTGCTGGCGGCGCCAGCGGTTGCGCAAGGCAATGGCCACGGCGCGCTTGGCGCCCTTCTGGCCGATGATGAAGCGGTCGAGTTCGGAGACGATTTCCTGGGGAGTCATGGAGGACATGCCTGGTTCACCCCAGCGTTTCTATGGTGTGGTTCATGTTGGTGTAGATGCACAGCTCGCCGGCAATCGCCAGCGACTGTCGGACCACCTGTTCGGCGCTGAGTTCGGTGTGGTCGATCAGCGCCTTGGCGGCAGCCTGGGCGTAGGCGCCGCCGGAGCCGATGGCCACGATGCCGTGCTCGGGTTCCAGCACGTCGCCGTTGCCGGTGATGATCAGGCTGGCGCTCAGGTCGGCCACGGCCAGCATGGCCTCCAGGCGGCGCAGCACGCGGTCGGTGCGCCAGTCGCGGGTGAGCTCGATGGCCGCGCGGGCCAGGTGGCCCTGGTGCTTCTCCAGCTTGGCCTCGAAACGCTCGAACAGGGTGAAGGCATCAGCGGTGGCACCGGCAAAGCCGGCCAGCACCTTGCCGTGGTAGAGCTTGCGCACCTTGCGGGCCGTGCCCTTGACGACGATGTGACCCAGGGTCACCTGCCCGTCGCCACCGATGGCCACCTGCACCCCCTGAGGGGTCTGGCGGCGCACGCTGACGATGGTGGTTCCGTGAAACGATTCCATGGCGGTCCGGAAATGAAGGGAGATGGGCAGATGGTGCCACCGTCGGGGGTATCAACCCCCGGGCAGGCCGGCCGATGCAACAGAACGTGAAGCCGCCCTGGCGGGCGGCACGGCCTCAGTCGGTGCGCAGCACGACCTTGGCGTACTCGGTGATGCCGATGACGTGGAAGAAGGCCGACACCAGGCGGTGCACGTCCACGAACTGCACCAGGCGGCCTTCGGCATGGTGGCGCGAGACCCAGTTGAGCAGCGTGCCGGCGGCGGAGAAATCCACCCGGATCAGGTTGCGGCAGGAAATGATGAGCACGTCGGCACCGGCCAGCCGGTCCTCCAGCGCATCCAGCGTGGCCTGGGGATCGCCGCGCACCTCGCCCGAGAGCTCCACCATGCCCAGCTGCCCCCCGCCGGCCAGCGTGTTGCCCAGCGTGGAGGACTCGCCGCTCAGCGTGGAGTTCAGCGGCTCCAGCACCGACTCGCCCAGCACCGACTGGTCCACATCGGGCGATCCCGGCTCGCCCTGCTGTTGCTGGAACCGGCAACGCGGGCGTTCCCAGCCCGGGGGCGACACCTCGTAGGTGACGCAGAAATCCAGCGCGGTGAGCTCGAACTCGTCGGCCCGGTTCATGACCCGCAGTGCCGCCATGCGCAGCTCCCACCAGAGCTGCTCCACGTCGCGGCGGCCGGCCGGCGTCATGTCGCGCAGGCAGTCGCGCAGGGCATGGGCGCCGATGAAGCGCAGCTCCACCGGCTGGTCGCCCCACAGGGTGAAGATGCCCAGCAGCGCGCGGGCGGCCTTCTGGTCCAGGCTGCGCAGGGGCGACCAGTCGATCACCCAGGGCGAGGCGGCCCGCTGCAGCACGTTCTGCAGGGTGCCGACGGAGTAGGCGTCGAGCTCGACCTCGCTGACCCAGTGCGCCCGGACATTGGCCGAGGCCACATCGGATGCTTCCTTGCCGGACATGGCGGCCACGGCACCCGGCATGTCGTACCACTGCGGCGGCGAACGGTGGAAACGGGTGGTGAAGTCGACGGCGCGGCTCTCGTAAGGCGCCACCTGGCCGGTGGCCCGGTAGAAGTCGAAGATGGTCAGCCAGCTGGCCATGTCGTCGGCTTTGGGACTGCCGTCGATGATCATGTCCATCAGGCCCTGCTCGGCACCGGCGTCGTCACCGTTGGCAAAGCGGATGGCGGCCTCTTCCACCTCGGGGTCCTGCGCCACCTCCTGCACTTCCAGGGCATAGAAACGCGACGCCGAGAAGGACGAGCCCTGGGCCGAAGGCGCACCGCCGTCGCCCACCGGCATCACCAGACCGGTCTTCACCGAGGCACCCTGCAGCTTGTCGGGCGCCGTCGGCGTGGCGCCGGTCAGGGCCATGGGCACGGTGGTGGCCGGCTGGGTTTCCATGCGCGGCAAGGGCCGCGACGTGACCCGGGGCGACTGCAGCCCGGCCGGCTCGGTGGGCAGGTCGGCCCGCTGCTGGGAGGTGAGCCGGTCCTGCATGGACGCGCCCGGGGCGCCACCCGTGCTCACCGCCGAATCGGGCCCCTTGGTCTTCCACCACTGCATGGACATCTGGGCCTCGATCTCGTCGATCTTCTTCAGCGTCATGGCCCGATCGTCCGGGCGGGACGGCAGGCTGCTCTGGAAGAAGGACGGACGCACGCCCTGGGCCTCGCCCGGCGTGCCTTCGCGGCTGCGGATCTTGCGCAGCATGTCGAACTCTCGCTTGCGCACGAAATCGTTGCGGCGCTTGCGCTCGATCATCTCCTTGAGCGCCGCCTTGCTGTACTCGCTCTCGCGATCGACCTCGCGGGTGTCGAGGTCGGCCCAGCTCGTGGTCGGATGACGCACGAACTTCACCACTTTCGACAGGAATCCGCCGGAGTCGTCCTTGGCCATGGATGGGTGTGCCGGATGGGTGTGGAACGGGACGCCTGCGCGTCAGTCCCCGAACATCTTCTGCTTGAGCTCGCGGCGCTGCTGCGCTTCGAGCGACAGGCTGGCGGTGGGGCGGGCCATCAGGCGGGCCACACCGATGGGCTCGCCGGTCTCTTCGCAGTAACCATAGTCGCCGGCATCGATGCGGGCAATGGCCTGCTCGATCTTCTTGAGCAGCTTGCGCTCGCGGTCGCGGGTGCGCAGCTCCAGGGCGTGCTCTTCCTCGATGGTGGCGCGGTCGGCGGGATCGGGCACCACCACGGTGTCCTCGCGCAGGTGCTCGGTGGTCTCACCGGCATTGGCCAGCATGTCGGCCTTGAGCTGCTGCAGCTTGCGGCGGAAGAAGGCCAGCTGCACTTCACCCATGTACTCGCTCTCGGGCATGGCCTGGATGTCCTGGTCGGTGAGTTGTTCGACAGGCAGGGTCTTCCAGTTGTTGGCCCTTTTGGGGTCTTTCTGGATCGATGAAGGAACGGGAGGCGTCATGACTCGTGCAATCGTTGGAGAAAAAGTGGCTTTCGCCGCATCGGGAGCATGGGTGGGCACCACTTCGGCCTGGGTCATCTGTTCCATCATGACCTTCTTGGCAGCCCGCTTGCCCAGGGGGCGCGGGGTCGGCTCGATGACCGCTGCCGGCTTCGGTGCAGCATGCACCTTATCGGCCGGTGCCGGGGATGCCTTGACCGCAGAGCTGACCGGCGGCTGGGCCGGCGCAGCCTTGGCTGCGGGCTTGGTCGGCGCAGCCTTGACCGGTGCGGCCTTGGCGGGAGCGGCCTTGGCCGAGGGCGTCTTTGCAGGCGTCTTTGCAGGTGCCTTGGCCACCGGCTTGGCCGCTGCCTTGGCAGCAGCCTTGGCCGGCGCTTTGGCCGACGGTCTGGCCGCCTGCTTCGCGGGTGCCTTCACCGGCGGTTTGGCGGCGGTTTTTGCAGCGGATTTGACCGCCGATTTGACCGCCGGTTTTGCGGATGTCTTGACCGAGGCCTTGGCGGCAGCTTTGGCAGCAGGTCGGGCAGCGCCCTTGGACACCGGAGCCTTGGCCGCCGGCTTCGCCACGGTCTTGGCTGCCGGCTTCGGCGCCACCTTGACGGCCTTCGCGGCGGCCTTGACCGGCGCCTTGGCAGCAGACTTCGGTTTCGGCGCGGCGGAAGAGGTCCGCGCCGCAGCCCCCTTGGTGGTGGGCTTGCCAGTCTTTGCTGCCTTCGATGCCGGGGCTTTCACTGAGGGTCTCCTGATGGGCTCGGACGGATCGGTCTTGTGGCGGCCCGCCCCTGCAAAGGGCCGGGTCGGCGGATCAGTGCGCTGTTATACCCCCTCATCACATCGGCCTGTCCGTCCGGGCGGAGCCGGGTGATGCCGGTTGCGGCAGGGCAGTTCCCTGGCCGCAGATTGGTCTGGTCGCCAACTTGGGCCGCGCGATTGTAGCCACGGCCCTGTCCGGGCTGCTGACGGGCGCAAGCGCCCGGCCCGCAACGTTGGGGAAGAACGACACCGGCTCAGACCAGGCTCTGCTCCAGCCCCTGTTCCAGGATGTCGCGCGGCAGGTCGATGCCGATGAACACCAGCTTGCTCATGCGCTGCTCGCCCTCGGCCCAGACCGGACCCAGATCGCTGCCCATGAGCTGGTGCACGCCCTGGAAGATGACCTTGCGGTCGGTGCCCTCCATGTGCAGCACGCCCTTGTAGCGCAGCATGCGCGGGCCATAGACCTGCACGATGGCGCCCAGGAAGTCTTCCAGCTTCTCGGGGCTGAAGGGCCGGGTGGCCCGGTAGACGAAGCTCTTCACATCGTCGTCGTGGTGGTGGTGGTGCCCGTGGCTGTGGCCGTGCTGGTGCGAGGGGTGGCTGCAGTGCTCGCCATGCGCGTGGTCGTGGTCGTGGTCGTGGTGGTCATGCCCATGATCGTGGTGGTCATGGTGGTCGTGGTCGTCGGCCTTGAGGAAGTCGGGGTCGATCTCCAGCTTGGCATTCAGGTTGAAGCCGCGCAGGTCGAACACTTCCTTGAGCGAGACCTCGCCGAAATGCACCGGGCGGATCGGAGCGCGCGGGTTCATGTGTTTGAGGCGGTGGATCAGGGCGTCCACCTCGGCCGGCTCGACCAGATCGGCCTTGCTGATGAAGATCTGGTCGGCAAAGCCCACCTGGCGGCGCGCTTCCTGCCGGTCGTTGAGCTGCTGGGCCGCGTGCTTGGCATCCACCAGGGTCAGGATGGAGTCCAGCAGGTACTGCTCGGCCACCTCGTCGTCCATGAAGAAGGTCTGGGCCACCGGGCCGGGGTCGGCCAGGCCGGTGGTCTCGATCACCACGCGCTCGAAATCCAGCTCGCCCTTGCGCTTCTTCTGGGCCAGGTCCTGCAGCGTGGCACGCAGGTCGTCGCGGATGGTGCAGCAGATGCAGCCATTGCTCATCTGGATGATGTTCTCGGTGGTGTCGGCCACCAGGATCTCGTTGTCGATGTTCTCTTCGCCGAACTCGTTTTCCACCACGGCGATCTTCTGGCCATGGGCCTCGGAGAGCACGCGCTTGAGCAGGGTGGTCTTGCCGGAGCCGAGGAAGCCGGTGAGGATGGTGGCGGGAATGAGGGCCATGGGAGCAGGTCCGGTAGAGGGGTGGGTATCGGGAGGCGCCGCAGTGTAGTGCAGTGCCGTGACGGCCGGATCAGGCCTGGCGCATCACCACCAGGCCCTTGAGGTATTCGCCCTCGGGAAAGGCCAGCGTCATGGGGTGGTCGGGCGCGCCGCCCAGGCGCTGCAGGATGGCACCGTCCACCCCGGCGTCGATACCCGCCGAGGCCACGATCTTGTGGAACAGCTCCACCCCGATGCCGCCCGAACACGAGAAGGTGAACAGCACGCCGCCCGGGTTGAGCAGCTTCAGGCCCAGGCGGTTGAGGTCCTTGTAGGCGCGCGCGGCGCGTTCGGCATGGGCCGCCGTGGGCGCCAGCTTGGGCGGGTCGAGCACGATGGCGTCGAAACGCCGGCCTTCGTCCAGGAAACGGCGCAGCGAGGCATTGACGTCGGCGTCCAGCAATGTGGAGCGGCCGGCATCGAAGCCATTGAGGGCCACGTTGGCCGCCGCCTGCGCCAGCGCCGGGCCGGAAGAATCGATGGAGGTGACCTGCCCTGCCCCGCCGGCCAGCGCGGCCACGCTGAAGCCGCCGGTGTAGCTGAAGCAGTTGAGCACCTCGCGGCAGCCCAGGCGCTGCACGTGGTCGCGGAAGATGCCGCGGCTGTCACGCTGGTCCAGGTAGTAGCCGGTCTTGTGGCCCTGGGCGATGTCCAGCCCCAGCCGCCAGCCGTGTTCTTCCAGTTCGAAGGCGGTCGGGCCGTCGCCGCGCAGCCAGCCGGTGGCGGGTTTCAGGCCATCGAGCTCGCGGCTGCTGGTGTCCGAGCGCTCGTACAGGCGCGGGCAGCCGGTGAGCTCGATCAGCGCATCGGCGATCACGTCCTTCCAGCGCTCCACGCCGCAGGCGGTGAACTGGGTCACCAGGGTGTCGCCGTAGCGGTCGACGATGAGCCCGGGCAGGCCGTCGGACTCGCCGTGCACCAGCCGCACGCCGTTGCTGGCAATGCCCAGGCGCTCGCGCAGGGCGAGTGCGCGTTGCAGGGTGCTGCGGAAGAAGGCCGCGTCGATGCGGGTGGCCTGGTCGAAGCTCCAGGCGCGCACGCGGATGCGGCTCTCGGGCGAGCACGCGCCCCAGGCCAGGAACTGGCCCTCGTGGCTGTCCACGCGCACCGTCTCGCCGGGGTCGGCACTGCCCTTGGCGATGGCGCCGTCGAACACCCAGGGGTGGCGGCGCAGCAGCGAACGCTCTTTGCCCGGCTTGAGTCGGATGACCTTCATGGACGCAGGTACACGAAGCCTTCGCGGGCCTGCAGGCGGGCCACTTCGGCCACGCCGGAGGGCACCACGGTGGCTTCCATGGCCAGCTTCGAGGCGTCGATCTTGCGCGACACCAGGGTGTTGTTGCAGACCCGGAACTCCACGCCCTTGTTGGCCAGGTCGGCAATGGAGCCGGCGAAGGGCTGGTCCATCTGGTTGGTGGCGCCCTGCAGCAGGAAGTCGATGCCCAGGCCATGGGTGACCACCACGATGCGCGCCTTGGGGTCGGCCGCGAGGTGGTTGCGGATGTTGCCGATGGCGCGCGAGGCCTGGGGGATGCCCTCGCTCAGGTGGTAGACCACCTTGATGGGGGCGTCGGCAGCGGGGGCCTGGGCCAGGGCGGCCAGCGGGAGGGCGGTCAGGCCCACGGCAAAGACGGCCAGGCGGCGGCGCAGCATGTTCATGAGGATTCCTTGTCGTCGGGGACGGATCGGGCCTGGGCCCGGGGATGGGCCGCGTCGTAGACGCGGGCCAGGTGCTGGAAATCGAGGCGGGTATAGACCTGGGTGGTGCCGATGTTGGCATGGCCCAGCAGCTCCTGCACCGCGCGCAGGTCGCCGCTGGACTGCAGCAGGTGGCTGGCAAACGAGTGGCGCAGCATGTGCGGATGCACCGGCACCGACAGCCCCGCCTGCATCGAGCGGCGGCGCAGGCGCAGCCGGATGTGCTGCGGCGTGAGGCGGGCACCCCGCTGGCCGATGAAGAGCGCCGGATCGTCCTTGGCCCACAGCGGGCGCTGCGCCAGCCAGCGTTCCAGTGCGGCCAGCGCGGTGCGGCCCACCGGCACGCTGCGCCGGCGCGAGCCCTTGCCCAGCACATGGGCCTCGCCGGCCTGGGCATCGATCCAGCCGCGTGCGGCCGGGCCGGCACTCACGTCCAGCCCCACCAGCTCGCCGATGCGCAGGCCGCAGCCGTACAGCAGCTCGGTGATGCAGGCATCGCGCGCTTCCAGGCCCGGGTGGTCGTCGGCCTGCACATGGTCGGCCAGGCGCACCGCATCGTCCACCGCCAGGGCCTTGGGCAGCGGCTTACCGGCCTTGGGCGCACGCACGCCCTGCACCGGGTGGTGGGCGATCCATCCTTGCCGGCCCATCCAGGTGTAGAGCCCGCGCCAGCCCGAGAGGATGAGCGCGATGCCCCGGGCGCTGCGCCCGCCGCTGTGCATGGACGCGATCCAGCGGCGGATGTGCGCCGGCTGCACCGCTGAAAGGGCGACACCGGCCTCCTGCGCGAACTGCTGCAGGCGCTGCAGGTCCAGCGTGTAAAGGGCCACGGTGCGCTCGGCCAGCCGCTTCTCCACCCGCACATGGTCCAGGTAGGCCCGGACCAGGGCAGCGTCGTCGGCCGGGGGCGCATCCTGCATGGTCAGAGCACCGCGGCCGGCACCACCGGGCGCAGGCGCGAGAAGGCGGCGCTGGTCAGTTCGCCGATGCGCTCCAGGAAGTCGGTGCCCATGTCGGCGGCAAAACGCTGCGGATCGGACGAGGCCAGCACCAGCAGGCCGAAGGCCTCGGGCGCGGCGCCGGCCCGCAGCGGGATCAGCGCCAGCGACTGCACCGTGGCCGGATCGTCCAGCCAGCGGGCGGCTTCCAGGCCCGGGTTGCCGCCGCAGTACGGCAGCGAGAGCGACGAGGCGAAGGCCTTCACGTCCTCGCTGGCACCGCTGGCCCAGGGTTCTGCGGCAAAGGGCGCATCGACGCCCCACACCTTGACGGCCACCTGTGGCACCAGGAACAGCCGGGCCAGCTCGCGGGCGGCCACCACCGGCAGGTCGCGCGATTCGCGGGTGAGCAGCAGCTCGCGGGTCCAGCGCTGCAGCCGGTCGGCGATCACGGTGTTTTCCTGGCCGTGGCGGATCATCTCGGCCGCGCGCAGCTCCAGGCCACGGATCTTCTCGCGCAGCATCTCGGCCTGGCGCTCCTGCAGGCTGACCGCCCGCTGCCCGTGAGGGCTGGTGAGCTGCACCGCCGCCAGCAGCCCGGCATGGCGCTCGAAGAAGTCGGGCGTGTTGGCCAGGTAGTTGGCGATGTCGTCTTCGGTGATGGGGGGAATGGCGTCGGGTTTCATGGTGTTCAGCTCAGTTCGGGCACGTCCACCGTGCCCTCGAAAACAGGGGTGGCCGGGCCGGTCATCATCACCGGCGCATCCAGGCGCTGCAGGCCCGGCCATTCGATGGTGAGCACGCCGCCGCGGGTGTGCACGTCCACCCGCGCATCGAGCCAGCCCAGGCGGATGCCGGCCACCACCGCCGCACAGGCGCCGGTGCCGCAGGCCAGCGTCTCGCCGGCACCGCGCTCGAACACGCGCAGGCGCACGGTGGCACGGTCGATCACCTGCAGGAAGCCCACGTTCACCCGGCGCGGAAAGCGCGGGTGGGATTCGATCTGCGGCCCCCACTCGGCCACCGGCGCGGTGTCCACATCGTCCACCCGCAGCACCGCGTGCGGGTTGCCCATGGAGACCACGGCCACGCCGGCCTGGCCACCGGCCACATCGATCGGCCAGGGGCGGTAGTCGGCCGCGTCGCGCGGCGGCAGGCCGGTGGCGTCGAAGGGAATGCGGGGCAGGTCAAAGACCGGCGCGCCCATGTCGACCGTCACGCGGCCGTCCGGCAGGCGCAGCAGGCTCAGCTCGCCCTGCTTCACCTTCACCCGCAGCGGGTTGCGCTCGCTCAGGCCGTGGTCGTGCACATAACGCACGAAGCAGCGGGCACCGTTGCCGCAGTGCTCCACCTCGCCGCCGTCGGCGTTGTGGATCACGTATTCGAAGTCCAGGCCCGGGCCGGGCGAGGGCCGCACGGTGAGGATCTGGTCGGCGCCCACGCCGAAATGGCGGTCGGCCAGCCAGCGGTACTGGGCCGGGCTCAGGCCCAGGCGGGCCTGCGTCTCGTCGAGCACCACGAAGTCGTTGCCCGCGCCCTGCATCTTGGTGAAGCGGATCTGCATCGCGCCATTATCGGCGCTCGCCCCGGCGACAGGGGACCGGCCGCGCCTTCCCGCACAATGGCCGCATGGTCCGCCCCACCCAGCTCCTGCACCCGCCCCGCACCCCCGCGCCGCTGCTGTCTGCCGCCACCGTGCTGCTGCTGCGCGACAGCACCGATCCGGCCCGGCCCGGCATCGAGGTGCTGATGACGCGCCGCTCCATGAAGGCCAGCTTCGCGCCCGGCGCCTATGTGTTCCCGGGGGGCGGCATCGAGGCAGCCGACAGCGAGTGCTTCGACGTGGCCAGCCGCCGCCCCAAGCAGGACGACACGGCGCTCACCCAGGCCGTGGCCGCCATCCGCGAGAGCTTCGAGGAACTCGGCGTGCTGCTGGCGCGCCGGGCCGACGGCGGCCCGGCCGACGACAGCGACATCGCCGCGCTGGACCGCCAGCGCCCGCTGCCCGAACAGTGCCGCGAACGGGGCCTGACGCTGGACGCTGCCAGCGTCTTCGTGCTGGCCCACTGGATCACCGACCGCGACCTGCCCCGCCGCTTCGACGTGCCCTTCCTGGTGGCCCGCATGCCCGAGGGCCAGCAGCCGGTGGCCGACGAATCCGAGCAGTTCGAGCCGATCTGGGTGCGCCCGCAGGACGCGCTGGAGCGCCATGCCGCCGGCCAGTTCTTCATCATCTTCCCGACCATCCGCACCCTGGAGCGGCTGCAGGCCCATGCCACGGTGCAGTCGGTGCTGGACGCCTGCGCGGTGGACGACCGCCCGCTGTGGACCAGCTGCCCGCGCGCGGGCCTGCTCAACGGACACGAGTCGCGCCACATGGAGCACGAGGCCCCGTTCGGCGAACTGGCGCTGGTGTCACCCGACGGCCAGATCGTGCACGCGCTGGACTGGCAGACTACCCAGCCGGTACCGCTGCTGCGCAACGTCATGCGCCTGACCGCGCCCAACCCCGGCTTCATGACCGGCCCGGGCACCAACAGCTACATCGTGGGCGACCCGGCCACCGGCTACGTGGTGATCGACCCGGGCCCGGACGAACCCGAGCACATCGACCGCTTGTGGCGTGCCACCGGCGGCGGCCTGCGCGCCATCGTCTGCACCCATTCGCACGCCGACCACTCGCCCGGCGCCGCCCGCCTGCAGGCCCTGTGCACCCAGGCGGGCCTGCAGAAGCCGCCGGTGCTGGGCCTGCCCAGCGCACCCACGGCCCGGGCCAACAGCCACTTCGTGCCCGACCGCGCTCTGGCCGACGGCGAACTGATCGAACTGGTGGGCCTGCAGGGCGACACCACCGTCAGCCACACGCTGGAGGTCATCCACACCCCTGGCCACGCCGCCAACCACCTGTGCCTGGTGCTGGTGGAAGACGGCCTGCTGTTCTCGGGCGACCACATCCTCAATGGCAGCACCACCGTCATCGACCCGCCCGACGGGAACATGGATGCCTACCTGAACTCGCTCGACCGGCTGGCCGATGCCTGCCGGCGGCACGGCATCGAGTTCATCCTGCCGGCCCACGGTTACCTGCTGGGCGACCTGCGCCAGAGCGCCGACCACCCCAGCGCCCCGCCCGAAGGCGGCGCCCTGGTGGCCATCGCCCAGCTCAAGGCCCACCGACTGGCCCGCGAAGCCAAGGTGGCCCGAGCCATGCAGGCCATCCCCGACGGCACACCCGACGACTGGGTGAAGCTGGCCTACGACGACGTGCCCGAGCGCCTGTGGCCCGTGGCCCGCCGCTCCCTGCTGGCCCATGTGGAACGCATCCAGAGCCTGGGCGGCTTCAACGCCTGAAGCCAGGACCCGCGCAGAACCTCCACCGGAGACAACGGCGGGCCAGCCGCCGGGCCGCCCCAAGGCAGGCCCAGCCCCCTCGGGGGGCAGCGACCCGCGCCAGCGGCGGAGCGTGGGGGTGGAATAAGTTGTGAAGCGCGCCTGTAAGCCGGATTCTGTGCACCCCGGTTGCCCGGGGCGTGACCGCCATTCATCTGGGCCGGGGGTTGCCCACCCGGCTCGGTGCTACCTACCCGCCAGCTCAGCGGAACCACCTCAACGCTGGCCTATTTGGTATTGCTGCGCGTAGAGATTGCCCGTTTCACCCGAACTGAATCGGCTCGTCTCTGTTGCTCTGATCCTCACCTTGGGGCCGCCCGGGTTGCCCCGGCCGGCTTTCGGTGGAGAGGTGTTACCTCCTACGCTGTCCTGTGCAGTCCGGACGTTCCTCCAGCACACCCTTTCGGGCCCTGTGCCAGCGGCGGTCCGGCGCGCTCCACCCCGGTATTATCGGCGCCCGGCGTGCCAGTTCCGGCCCGCCGCCTGCTTGATCGCCACAAGCCCCCGCCATGATCCGCATCGCCGAACTCAAACTGCCCCTGGCCGAGGTCCCTTTCGAGACCCGCCGCGCCGCCGACGCCCCCACCGAGACCGACGCCGACCGCGCGCCGCCGCCCCACCCCGAGGCCGCCCTGCGCCGCCTGGCCGCCGAGGCCCTGGGCATGGACGCAACGCAGATCGCCGACCTGCAGGTCTTCAAGCGCAGCTTCGACGCCCGCAAGGCCGACCTGCGGGCGGTCTACATCGTCGACATCACCCTGGCCGACCCCTCGCAGGAAGCCGCCCTGCTGGCCCGCCACGCCGGCCACCCCCACATCACCCCCACGCCCGACATGGCCTGGAGGGCACCGGTGCAGGCGCCCGCCGCCTGGCCAGCCCGCGAGGAAGACCGTCCGGTGGTCATCGGCCTGGGTCCGTGCGGCCTGTTCGCCGCCCTGGCGCTGGCCCAGATGGGCCTCAAGCCCATCGTGCTGGAACGCGGCCGGCCGGTGCGCCAGCGCACCAAGGACACCTGGGGCCTGTGGCGCAAGAAGGTGCTGAACCCCCAGAGCAACGTGCAGTACGGCGAAGGCGGCGCCGGCCTGTTCTCCGACGGCAAGCTCTACAGCCAGATCAAGGACCCGCGCTTCCTGGGCCGCAAGGTCATGCACGAGTTCGTGGAGGCCGGCGCGCCGCCCGAGATCCTGTACATGGCGCACCCCCACATCGGCACCTTCAAGCTGGTCAAGGTGGTGGAGGCCATGCGCGAGAAGATCACCGCACTGGGCGGCGAGATCCGCTTCGAACACCAGGTGACGGGCGCGCGGTTCGAGCCCGAGGGCGAGGGTCGCCAGCGCCTGACCGGCCTGCAGGTGCGGCAGCTCGCCACCGGCCAGACCCTGGACATGCCGGTGCGCCACGCCGTGCTGGCGCTGGGCCACAGCTCGCGCGACACCTTTGCCTGGCTGTGGGACGCCGGCGTGTTCATGGAGGCCAAGCCGTTCTCGGTGGGTTTCCGCATCGAGCACCCGCAGGGCGTGATCGACCGCGCCCGCTGGGGCCGGCACGCCGGCCACCCGCTGCTGGGGGCGGCCGACTACAAGCTGGTGCACCACGCGGCCAACGGGCGGGCGGTGTACAGCTTCTGCATGTGCCCGGGCGGCACCGTGGTGGCGGCCACCAGCGAACCCGGCCGGGTGGTCACCAACGGCATGAGCCAGTATTCGCGCGCCGAGCGCAATGCCAACGCCGGCATGGTGGTGGGCATCGACCCGGCCGACTTTCCGCAGAACTTTCCCGCCGATCTGCCGCTGTGGACCGCCGCCTTCGGCGAGGTCGACGGCCCGCGCTACGCCGAACAGGCCCGTGCGCTGCGCCAGCAGGGGCAGCACCACCCGCTGGCCGGCGTGGTGCTGCAGCGCCAGCTGGAAAGCCGCGCCTTCGAGCTGGGCGGCGGCACCTACGACGCCCCTGCCCAGCGGGTGGAGGACTTCCTGGCGGCCCGGCCCAGCACCGCACTCGGCGAGGTGCTGCCGTCGTACAAACCCGGCGTGCACCTGACCGACCTGGCCGCCGCCCTGCCCGCCTACGCCATCGAGGCCATGCGCGAGGCCCTGCCCGTGTTCGGCCGCAAGATCCGCGGCTACGACATGCCCGACGCCCTGCTCACCGGGGTGGAGACCCGCACCTCGGCCCCGCTGCGCATCACCCGGGGCGAGGATTTCCAGAGCCTCAACACCAGCGGCCTGTACCCGGCCGGCGAGGGCGCGGGTTATGCCGGCGGCATCCTGTCGGCGGGGGTGGACGGAATCAAGGTGGCCGAAGCGGTGGCGTGCGCGGCCATCACCGGGTGACGCATGTCCCGCCGGAGCCGCATTTCTTTACCTGGCAGCCACACGCCCGGTCGCGGTTTGCGGCAGCATACGAACACGTTCTTGAAGGAGTTCGCCATGAACACCCGTCGTCTGTCCCTCCTGGCCCTGGCCTGCGCTGCCCTGTCGGGCCACGGCATGGCCCAGGCCCAGCAGGAAGAAGGCCGCGTCATCAGCAGCACCCCGGTCATCCAGCAAGTGGCCGTGCCCCGCCAGGTGTGCAGCGATGAAGTGGTCACTTACGAGGGCCGCAGCTCCGGCGCCGGCGCCCTGCTGGGCGCGGTGGCCGGTGGTGCCGCCGGCAATGCCATCGGCAACGGCGGGGGACGGGCCGCGGCCACCGTCATCGGCCTGATCGGTGGCGCCATGCTGGGCGACCGCATCGAGGGCCGGGGCCCGGCCCAGAGCGAGACCGTCACCCGCTGCGGCACCCAGACGATGTACGAGCCGCGCACCGTGGCCTATGACGTGGTCTACGAATACGCCGGCCGCCAGTACCGCACCCAGATGGCACAGGACCCGGGCCGTTTCGTGCGGCTGAACGTGGCGCCGGTCGATGCCCTGCCGGCCGCCCCGCCCCCGGTGTACCCGCAGCGCCCGCAGGTGATCTACCAGACGCCCTACCCGGCCCAGACCCAGATCTACTCCGGCACCACCTACTACCCGGCCACCTCGGGCGTGGTGGTGATCAACGGCCAGCGTTACCACCGGCCCTACGACCCGGACCGGCGCTGGGACAACCGCTACAACGATCGACATTGGGACCGTGACGGACGCCGCTGGGACCGCGACTGAAACCGCAGAACCCAGGCCGGGTTCCCGACATCAAAAAAGCCGCCCGAGGGCGGCTTTTTCGTGGGCAGCTGCGCCGGATCAGGCGTTCTGCTGGAGGGCGGCGATGCGCTCCTCGATCGGCGGGTGGGTGCTGAACAGCTTGCCCAGGCCACCGGTGATGCCCATGGCCTGCATGGTCTTGGGCAGCTCGCCCGGGGTGAGGCCACCCAGGCGGGCCAGGGCATTGATCATGGGCTGCTTGCGGCCCATGAGCTGCGCGGCACCGGCGTCGGCCCGGAACTCGCGCTGGCGGCTGAACCAGGCCACGATGATGGCGGCCAGGAAGCCCAGGATGATGTCCATGACGATGGTGGTCACCATGTAGCCGATGCCGGGTCCGCTGTTCTGGCTGTCGCCCTTGCGCAGGAAGGCATCGACCGCGTAGCCGATGACACGGCTCAGGAACACCACGAAGGTGTTCATCACGCCCTGGATGAGGGTCATGGTGACCATGTCGCCGTTGGCGATGTGGGCCACCTCGTGGCCGATGACGGCCTCGACCTCTTCGCGGGTCATGTTCTGCAGCAGGCCGGTGGACACCGCCACCAGGGCCGAATTCTTGAAGGCGCCGGTGGCAAAGGCGTTGGGGGCGCCTTCGAAGATGGCGACCTCGGGCATGCCGATTTTGGCCTGGCGGGCGAATTTCTCGACCGTCTGCACGATCCAGGCCTCGTCGGCGTTCTGCGGCTGGCTGATGACCCGGGCGCCGGTGCTGAACTTGGCCATGGGCTTGCTGATGAGCAGCGAGATGAAGGCACCGCCAAAGCCGATGACCAGCGAGAAGCCGGCCAGCGCCGTCAGGTTGAGGCCGTTCTGGGTCAGGAACCGGTCCACCCCCAGGAGGCGGGTGGTGATCAGCAGCACCGCCATGACGGCGACGTTGGTGAGGACGAGCAGCAGGATGCGTTTCATGTGGGCTCCGTGGAGTGGGTGTGGCCGGTCAGGGCGGCCAGCGCTGCATGGGATTCCGGCGGGGTGTCCGGGTTCCCTGGAAGCAGCGGCTGCGCATGATACCGAGAAGCCGATGTGCCGCCGTCGGCGCCGATTTCAAGACCGCGAAGCCCGTCGGTCAGCCCACGGGGGGTCCGAAACGGGCGTCGATGACCGCCCAGGCCAGCCCGACATGGGTTTCCAGCAGCGCCGCCGGATCGGGCAGGACACCCTCGGCCACCGGCGGCTCGCCCGGCCGGCCCGAACACCCGATCACGAAGCGCCAGACATCCCCGAGGTACTGGAGGGCGCGGTCGGTTTCGAGGGCCAGCTGCCGATCCGGCCGCCGGCTCAGGCCCGTCGCCCATGTCTGGATGCACAGGCCGATGGCGTCGAGCCGGGTGACCAGCAGCGCGTGTGCGCGCTGCGGATCGACGCCCTTGAGCAGGTCGGTGCCGATGGAATCCGCCGTCTGGCGAATGGCATCGCCCAGACACGCGGCCTCGCCCGCCGCACAGGCTTCCTCGATGTCCCGGGACAGGCGGGACAGAAACGTGCGCAGCTGCCGTTCCGCCTCCGGGGTGGGCGTGGGCGTGGGCGAGACCAGGGGCGACCAGGACCGGGGGAGGTTCCGGGATTCACCGATCAGGGTGGCTTCCCTGGCGTCCGTACGGGTCGGCTGCTGCGGCGGTGGTGACGGCCGTTCGATGACCGATGGAGGGCTTGAAGACGAAGGGACCGAGGAACCGATCATGGGCAACATCCGGAGCAGTGAAGATGAGCACCTGGGTGACCCGCACCCGCCGGGAGTTCCAGGACCGGCGCGTCGCTTCAGTGCCGGGGCGGCCGGAACACGGTGGCGTCGGCATAGAACGCTGCATCGGCATTGGCCGGCCACCAGCCCGGCACGCCCAGCACCGGCAGCGGCGTGAAGGGCTTGCTGCGCAGGCCGTCGGCCGACAGCTGGCCGGCCAGCCAGGTGTCCCAGGCAGGCAGGTCGTCGCCCAGGGCCGGCGGCACCGGCCAGCGCAGCACATGGGCGGTGATCGATTTGTAAGGGCTCACCAGCTTTTCCAGCAGCGCATGGCCGAACACCACCAGCCGCGTTTCGCGCCAGAGGGACCGCTGCTGCACGAACAGCCGCTGCCAGTCGCGCGCCAGCAGGGCGTCCCACAGTTCGGGCGGGGCCTGCAACAGGGCCGCGTTCTCGTCGAACAGGGTCAGCGCGTCGCGCAAGGGTCCGCGCACCGCGCCGACCCCGGCCTGCGCGATCTCGGCGGCCTGCAGGCGGTTGAGGCCCTGCTTGGTGCGGGGAAAGCGGTGCCAGCACAGGCCGTTGAAGGCGTCGTGCAGATTGGTGCGGGTGGGCACGCTGCCGGCATCGAAGATGAACTGCTCGTAGGCCATGCCCTCGGGCAGCGCCGATTGCGGCACGAAGCGCACCGGCAGCGGACCCAGCCGGTTCAGGGCGTCGGGCAGGTCGGCCGGAAAGGCGCCGGTGTCATCCGGTGCCGGCAGGGCCGGCCCCCAGTGGGCCAGGGGCGCGAACCAGGGCGCGTCCCAGGGCAACGACCAGCCATGGCGCATGGCGTGGGGGCCGTCCCCTCAGGCCACCTGGCGCCAGGGCAGTGCTTCGCCGGAGCGCAGGGGCTTGAGTTCGGCCTGGCCGAAGGCAAAGCTCTCGGGCGGGGTCCAGCTTTCGCGCTGGAGGGTGACGGTGCCGGTGTTGCGCGGCAGGCCATAGAAGGCCGGGCCGTTGAAGCTGGCGAAGGCTTCCAGCCGGTGCAGCGCGCCCACGCTGTCGAAGGCCTCGGCATACAGCTCCAGCGCGGCGTGGGCGGTGTAGCAGCCGGCACAACCGGTGGCGTGTTCCTTGAGGTGGGCCGGGTGCGGGGCGCTGTCGGTGCCCAGGAAGAAGCGGTCGCTGCCCCCGGTGGCCGCCGCCAGCAGCGCCTGGCGGTGCACCTCGCGCTTGAGCACCGGCAGGCAGTAGTAGTGCGGGCGGATGCCGCCGCTGAAGATGGCGTTGCGGTTGTAGAGCAGGTGGTGGGCGGTGATGGTGGCCGCGGTGAACGGCCCGGCCTCGGCCACGTACTGCGCGGCCTCGCGGGTGGTGATGTGCTCGAACACCACCTTGAGCTCGGGGAAATCGCGGCGCAGCGGGATCATCTGCTGGTCGATGAACACCGCCTCGCGGTCGAAGAGGTCGATGTCGCTGGAGGTGACCTCGCCATGCACCAGCAGCAGCATGCCGGCCTTCTGCATGGCTTCGAGGGTGCGGTAGGTCTTGCGGATGTCGGTCACGCCGGCATCGCTGTTGGTGGTGGCCCCGGCCGGGTAGAGCTTGGCGGCCACCACGCCGGCGTCCCGGGCGCGGGCGATCTCGTCGGGCGGCAGGTTGTCGGTGAGGTAGAGCGTCATGAGCGGCTCGAACGACACGCCCTCGGGCACGGCGGCCCGGATGCGGTCGCGGTAGGCCACCGCCTGCGCCGCGGTGGTCACCGGCGGCTTGAGGTTGGGCATGACGATGGCCCGGCCGAACTGGGCCGCCGTGTGCGGCACCACGGTGCGCAGGGCATCGCCGTCGCGCAGGTGGACGTGCCAGTCGTCCGGGCGGGTGAGGGTCAGGGTGTCGGGGGCGGAAGGCAGAGCGGCGTTCATCCGCCGATTGTCGCAGCCCCGGCCGCGCCGGTCAGAAGGTGACGCGGTCGCTGGGGAACTTCCAGACCTCCTGCAGCATGTAGCTGGGCGCGAGGTTGAGCACCGCGCCCCGGGGCGGGATGGGCTGACGGAACCAGCGGTCGTAGAGGGCGCGCATGTCCTGCGCGTGGATCAGGCGGCGCATCTCGTCGTCGACCAGTTTCTTGAACTCCGGATCGCCCCGGGGCAGCATCACCGCCAGCGGCTCCATGGTCATGAAGCGGCCCACCACCTTGAGCGCCGCCGGGTTGGGGCGGTTGGCCTTGAGGCCGTAGAGCAGGGCGTCGTCCATGGCGAAGGCGTCGGCCTCGCCCTTCTCCACCATGGCCACGGCCTGATCGTGGTCGGTCACCTCGATGAACACGGTCGACAGGCCGCGGTCGGTGGCCATGCGATGGGCGGCCTCCAGCGGCGTGGTCTGCGCGGTCGACACCAGCCGCCGCAGCTGCGGGTGGTCGATGCCGTCGATGGGGCTGTCGGCCCGCACCAGCAGCCGGGCGCCGGTGATGAAGTGCGGAATGGTGAAGTCCACCCGTTCGCGGCGCACGGCGTTGTTGGTGGTGGAGCCGCACTCCAGCTGGGCGCGGCCGCGTTCGATGGCCTCCATGCGGCTGGCGCTGTTGACCGGCAGGTACTCCACGGTGAGCGGACTGCGGCGGATGCGCGCCTCGATGGCAGCAACCAGCCGGAGGCAGATGTCGATCGCAAAGCCGACCGGCCGGTCGCTGCCGGCGAGGTAGGAGAACGGCACCGAGGCATCGCGGTAGGCCAGCACGATGCGGCCGTCCCGCTGGATGCGGTCGAGCGTCGGGCTGGGGCGGGCGGGTTGCGGTGTCTGGGCCTCTGCCAGCGGGACGGGCAGCCCCGCAGACAGGCCCAGGGCCACGAGCGTCAGTACAGCAAGGCGGCGCAGGTACAGCATGGCGGCAACTCCGTGTCGGTGGGGTATCGGACACACGCGGGTGCATGTGATCGCAACTCCTCCGGACTGACAAGAGTCATCACCAAACCATCAGATTACCGGCCCACCAGATCACTCAGACGGTCCCAGAAGGTCTGAACGGCGCGCTTGGCCCGGGTGCTGTCGGCCGGGCGCGCGCGGTAGAGGCGGATGTCCAGCGCGGCCTGCAGGCCCTCGCCCGCCGGCACCAGGCGGCCGGCTGCCACCTCCAAACGGACGGCGCTGGTGGGCAGGAAGGCGATGCCATGGCCCTCCAGCGCCATGGCCTTGAGGCCCTCGGCCATGTCGGTCTCGTAGCTGCGCTCCAGATGGATGGGCCGGTCGGCGCGCTTGGTCAGGCTGTCCACCACCCGGCCCAGGTAGGCACCGGGCGCGTAGGCCAGGTAGGGCGCCGGCGCGCCGGCCTGCCCCGGCAGGGTGTAGAGCGGCCGGCCCTGGGCATCGGGCTTGACGAAGGGGGCCAGCACGTCGCTGCCCAGCGGCAGCATTTCGTACCGGGCCGCATCGAGCTGGATGGGCTGGTCCACATGGTGGTAGGCGATCAGCAGGTCGCAGCTGCCTTCCACCAGGCGCAGCACGGCGTCGTGCACATTGAGCGCGATCAGCCGGCTCTTGATGGGGCCGCAGCTCTCTCGCAGGCCGGACAGCCAGGCCGGGAAGAAGGTGAAGGCCAGGGTGTGCGGCACCGCGAACTCGATGACGTCCTGCGCCGCCGCCGTGTGGGCCCGCAGCGTGGCCCGGGTGGTGTTGAGCGTCTGCAGCATGTCCAGCGCCTGCTCGTACAGCGTCTGGCCAGCGGGTGTGAGCCGGGTGGGGTACGAGGAGCGGTCGACCAGATCGGTGCCGGCCCAGGCTTCGAGCGACTGGATGCGGCGCGAGAACGCGGGCTGCGTCACATGCCGCAGCTGGGCCGAACGGCTGAAGCTGCGGGTCTCGGCCAGGCTGACGAAGTCTTCAAGCCACTTGGTTTCCATCGGCGGGATTATCCGACTGCTGCAGGCTCCACATCTGCGCGTAAACACCGCCCTTGGCGACCAGCTCGGCATGGGTGCCGCGCTCCACGATGTGGCCATGCTCCAGCACGATGATCTGGTGCGCGTCCACCACGGTGGAGAGGCGGTGGGCAATGACCAGCGTGGTCTTGTTGCGGGCGGCGCTGCGGATCTCACCCTGGATGGCGCGCTCGTTGGCCGAATCGAGCGCCGACGTGGCCTCGTCGAAGATGAGGATGGGCGGGTTCTTCAGCAGGGTGCGGGCAATGGCCACGCGCTGCTTCTCGCCGCCCGAGAGCTTGAGGCCGCGTTCGCCCACCACGGTGCGCCAGCCCTGGGGCAGGCGCTCGATGAAGTCGCGGATGTGCGCCGCCTGGGCCGCTGCCACCGCCGCCTCGTGCCCGGCGTCGGGCCGGCCGTAGAGGATGTTGTATTCGATGCTGTCGTTGAACAGCACCGTGTCCTGCGGCACGATGCCGATGGCCTGGCGCACGCTGCCCTGGGTGACCTGGCGGATGTCCTGGCCGTCGATGGTGATGCGGCCTTCCTGCGTGTCGTAGAAGCGGTAGAGCAGCCGGGCCAGCGTGCTCTTGCCCGAGCCCGAGGGGCCGACCACCGCCACCGTCTGCCCGGCCGGAATCTCGAAGCTGATGCCGTGCAGGATGGGGCGGGCCGGCTCGTAGGCAAAGCGCACGTCCTCGAAGCGCACGGCCGGCGGGCCCTGCAGCTGCAGGGCGGGCGCACCGGGGGCATCGGCCACCTCCCGCTCCTTCTCCAGCAGCACGAACATCTTGTCCAGGTCGGTCAGGCTCTGCTTGATCTCGCGGTAGAGCACGCCCAGAAAGCCCAGCGGGATGTAGAGCTGGATCATGAAGGCGTTGATCATGACCAGATCGCCCAGCGTGAGCGTGCCGTCGGCCACCCCCTGGGTGGCCCGCCACAGCATGAGGACGAGGGCCACCGCAATCACCAGCTGCTGCCCGGTGTTGAGCAGCGAGAGCGTGCTCTGGCTCTTGAGCCGGGCGCGGCGCAAGCGCTCCAGCGCCTCGTCGTAACGGCGGGCCTCGAAGGCCTCGTTGTTGAAGTACTTGACGGTCTCGTAGTTGAGCAGCGAGTCGATGGCGCGGGTCTGGCTGCTGGATTCCAGCTCGTTCATCTCGCGGCGGAACTGGGTCCGCCACTCGGTCACCACCACGGTGAAGGCCACGTACACCACCAGCGCCACCAGCGTGATGAGCACATAGCCCATGTCGAACTTCGTGCCCAGCAGGGCCAGCACCATGGCCACCTCGATCAGCGTGGGCACGATGCTGTAGAGCGAGTACGAGATGAGCGACTGCACGCCGCGCGTGCCGCGCTCGATGTCGCGCGTCATGCCCCCGGTCTGGCGTTCCAGATGGAAGCGCAGCGACAGCGCATGCAGGTGGCCGAACACCTCCAGCGCGATGCTGCGGGTGGCGCCTTCGGTGGCCTTGGCGAACACCAGTTCGCGCAGCTCGGTGAACAGGCTGGTGGACAGGCGCAGCGCGCCGTAGGCCAGCAGCAGGGCCACCGGCACCACCAGCAAGGCCTGGGTGCTGCCGGGGGGAAGGGTCATGTCGTCCACCAGTTCCTTGAGCAGCAGGGGCACGCCCACGTTGGCCATCTTGGCCGCCACCATGAAGGTCAGGGCGAAGATCACGCGCCACTTGTAGCGCCACAGGTAGGGCAGCAGGCGCTGCAGGGTGGCCCAGTCGGAGCGGCGGGCAGGCTCGCTGCCGGGCATGCCGGGCGTGGGCGGCAAGGCCACACGGCCTTGGGTCGGGTTGTCGGGTCGCATGCGGGAGAATCTCGGGGTATTCACGGAGATTGTGCCCATGTCCACCGAAGCCGGCCCCCAGGCCACCCACTTGCCCACCGACCGCGAGCTGGTGCTCAAGGTCATTCCCATGCCGGCCGACTGCAATGCCAACGGCGACATCTTCGGCGGCTGGGTCATGGCGCAGGTCGACCTGGCCGGTGCGGTGCTGCCTGCGCGCTATGTGCGCGGCCGCATGGCCACGGTGGCGGTGAACCAGTTCATCTTCAAGCAGCCGGTAAGGGTGGGCGACATCCTGAGCTTCTATTCGCACCTCACCCGGGTGGGCCGCACCTCGATCACGGTGCAGGTGGAGGTGTTTGCCGAACGCTTCTCGGCCCAGGGCCAGTACGTGAAGGTGACCGAGGCCAGCCTGACCTATGTGGCCATCGACATGGAAGGCCGGCCGCGGCCCATTCCGCGCGACGGGCTGCCCGCCGGCCTCTGATCAGGCGGTCTTCCAGCGGCGGCGCCAGGCCGCGTAGATGACATCGGCCAGCGCCTGGCTGCCGCTCTGGTGCTGCGCGGTCGACGCCCGCATGACCCCGGGTGCCTGCACCGTGGGCAGCCCCTGCGCCACGGCCTGCGGGTACACCGTGCCGGGGTTCTTCAGCCAGGCATCGATCTTGGCCGGCGTGATCTCGATGTGGAACTGCATGCCCAGGTGCGGCCCGATGGCAAACGCCTGGTGGGCGCAGGCCGGCGACGAGGCCAGCAGGCGCGCCCCCGGCGGCAGCTGGACGAAGCTGTCGTAGTGCCACTGGTAGACCGTGGCCTGCCCGTCCGGGCCGAGGCCACCCAGCCAGTCCTGCAGCAGCGCACGGCCGGGTTCAGCGTCGGCCCCTGGCGCGGCCTGGATCGGCAGCCAGCCCACCTCGGGAAGGGGCAGGCGCTCCACCCGGCCGCCGAAGGCCCGCGCCATCAGCTGCCCGCCCAGGCAGTGGCCGATGACCGGGATGCCGCGCGCATCGGCCTGGCGGATGAGGGCCTCGGCCTGGCGCAGGCTGGGGCGGTCGTCGTTGGCACCCCATTCGCCGCCCAGCACCGCGAGTGCCCGATAACCGTCCATGGACTCGGGGCAGGCCTGACCGGCCTCGGTGCAGCGCACCTGCCAGGTGTGGCCGTGCGCATCCAGCCATTCGCCCAGGTAACCCGGGCCATCTTCCAGGGTGTGCTGCAGCACCAGCACGTCGGCATGTTCAAACATGGCGGCGATGCTAGGCAGCGCCGCCCCTCACGCTGGAGCCATTCCCCCTGGGCGGTTCAGGGCCACCAGGCCACGGTGGGGCCTTGCAGGACCTCGTCCAGCTCGGCCTGTGTGGCCGTGATCTCCATGCGCAGCAGCGCGCCGGCCATGGCCTTGCCCAGGTTGTCGTGCCGCAGGTTGCGGGCACCACCACCCTGCAGCGCGTCCTTCAGCACCAGCTTGAGGGCCAGCAGCGTCGGCAGCGGCCAGCGCTGCACCTCGCCGGGCAGCCAGGGCGCAAAGTGCGCCTGCACCCGCTCGGCCGTGACCTCGCGCTCGATCAGCTTCCAGCCGGCGGCGTTGCGGGCGAACAGGCCGAAGTCCACCCAGTCGGCCTTGTCGCCGCTGCGGGCATGCGCGATGCGGGCCAGCGGAACACGCAGCAGGTCGTTCGACGGGTTCATGCGCCAGCCTCCAGCCATTCGATGGTGACGCCCGCCTCCACCGACGCCCGGTCCACCAGGGTCGGCCAGATGCCCAGCAGTTCGCTGGCGCCATGCAGGCCGCTGAAGCCACTGGTGTACGCCGGGCCGCTGAGGGCCAGCCAGGGGAACAGCCGGCCGAAGCCCTCGGCCGCGTTGCGGTCGGGCGTGCGCAGCACGAAGCGGGTCCAGATCTCGTTCATGTCGTTCAAGGCCTGCGCATCGGGCAGCGGCGCCAGCGGGCCGTGGGCCGCGTTCAGGCCCGGGTGCTCCACGAACAGCTCGTCGTGCGGCACGCGTCGCCGGGCGAGTTCGGCGCGGATCATGGCCTGTGCGGCCTGCGCCTTGTCCCACGCATCGGGCCAGGAGAAGCCCCAGCTCACCTCGGCCTTGTAGCCGTCGCGGTAGCCGGCCACCACCTTGAGCCGGTCGGAGGGCGGCAGGCCCCGCGCGCCGCTCAGGTGCACCCGGTGATGTCCCTCGTCGCGCAGCTCGATGCCGCCCATGTCCAGCACCACGTCGGGCGAGTGGTAGGCGTGCGGGTCGTGCACCTCGTAGAGCAGCTGCTGGCGCACCGTGTCGAAATTGACCAGGCCGCCGGTGTCGGGCGCCTTGGTGATGAGGGCGCTGCCGTCTTCCCACACGTGTGCGATGGGGTAGCCGATGCGGGCCAGGTCGGGAATGCGCTGCCACCAGCCCTGGCTGCCGAAGTTGCCGCCACTGCCCTGCCCCGAACATTCCAGCAGGTGGCCCACGGTCAGCCCCTGGGCCAGGCGGTCCCAGTCGGCCGGGGTGGATGCGTCCGCCAGCTTCCAGCCCAGGGCGTGCACCAGCGGCCCCAGGAAGAGCGCGGCATCGGCCACGCGGCCGGTGATGACGATGTCGGCCCCGCCCTGCAGCGCCTGCACGATGGGGGCGGCCCCCAGGTAGGCATTGGCAAACACCAGCCGCTCGCGCACGCTGGCCATGTCGCCGCCATGAAACAGATGGGGAAAGCCCTGATGCGGGTCCAGCAGGCGGGGCAGCACGTCGTCCCCGGCCACCACCGCGATGCGGGCCTTCATGCCTTTGGCCTGCAGAGCGGCCTGGACCGCCTGCCCCGCACCCAGGGGGTTGAGGCCACCGGCGTTGCAGACAAAGCGCACACCGCGCGCCTGCATGAGCGGCCACAGGCGCAGCAGCAGCGGCACCACGTCGCGTGCGTAGCCCAGCGCGGGGTCGCGCTGCCGGTCTTTCTGCAGGATGGCCAGGGTGAGTTCGGCCAGGTGGTCGCTGGCCACGAACTGCACGTCGCCGCGCTCGATGCCGGCCGCCACCGGCTCCCAGTGATCGCCATAAAAACCGAGGCCGGCAGCGATGCGCACAGATGTCATGGGGTCATCTTGCTGGCACCTGCGCGACCCCCGCGTCGGGACAACCCCTAGCGTCAGTCCCGTGCAAGACAGCTATAAATCGCAGCACTTCTGCTGCCCCGCCTGCACCCAATACCGCAGCAGACGCGTCCTTCGGGTCGCGGAACACAACAACAACGGAGACACGTTCGTGCAACTGCTGCAACTGCTCATCAGCGGTGTGGCCCAGGGGTGCATCTATGGCCTCATTGCCCTGGGCTTCGTGCTGATCTACAAGGCCACGGAGACCGTGAGCTTTGCCCAGGGCGACCTGATGATGGTCGGCGCCTTCGGCGGCCTGGCCGCCATGACCCTGCTGGGTTTCCCTTTCTGGCTCTCGGTGCCGGCCGCCATCATCGGCATGGCGCTGTTCGGCGTGCTGCTGGAGCGCATCGTCATCCGCCCCATCCTGGGCCAGCCGGCGTTCTCCATCGTCATGCTCACCATCGGCGTGGGTTATGTGCTGCGGGGCGTGATCACCATGATCCCCAACATCGGCACCGACACCCACACGCTGCCGGTGCCGTATGCCGGTCAGGTGATCAAGATGGGCGCGCTGGTGATCTCGGCCGAGCAGGTGGTGGTGATCGGCGTGACCGCGCTGCTGTGCGGCGGCCTGTTCGCCATGTTCCGCTACAGCAAGCTGGGCATCGCCATGCAGGCCTCGTCGCAGAACCAGCTGGCGGCCTACTACATGGGCATTCCGGTCAAGCGCCTCAACGGCCTGGTGTGGGGCCTGGCGGCCGGCGTGGCGGCCATTGCCGGCCTGCTGCTGGCGCCCATCACCTTCGTGCACGCCAACATGGGCTTCATCGGCCTGAAGGCCTTTCCGGCGGCGGTGGTGGGCGGCTTCACCAGCCTGCCCGGCGCCATCGTGGGCGGCCTGATCATCGGCGTGGTGGAAGCGCTCTCGGGCTTCTACCTGCCGGAGGGCTTCAAGGACATCGCGCCCTACATCGTGGTCCTGATCATGCTGGTGCTCAAGCCCAACGGCCTGTTCGGCGAAAAACTCCGCAAGAAAGTCTGAGGCCGGTCCATGCGTTTCCTGTTCAAGACCGATTACGACCAGGACATCCGGCTGGCCAAGCACGGCGGCCATGTGTTCTGGTACAGCCTGCTGGGCCTGTTCCTGGTGTCTGCCCCGTTCACGGTGGAGGAGTACTGGCTCTCGCAGATGACCTTCGTGCTCATCTACGCCATCGTGGGCCTGGGTCTGATGCTGCTGGCCGGCTTCACCGGGCTGTTCTCGCTGGGGCATGCGGCCTTCCTGGGCGTGGGCGCCTACACCCAGGCCATCATGGTGAACGCCGGCCTGCCCTTCCCGCTGGCCCTGGCCTGCGCCGGCCTGCTGTCGGCCGCCGTGGGCATGGTGGTGGGCCTGCCGGCCCTGCGCGTGAAGGGCATCTACCTGGGCATGGCCACGCTGGCGTTTGGCTTCATCGTGGAAGAAGGCATCGCCCGCTGGGAGCACATGACCGGGGGCAACGCCGGCCTGATGGTGCAGTACCCCAAGCTCTTCGGCATGGAACTCGACACCACCGGGGAGTTCTACGCGCTGTGCCTGGTCATCTGCGTGGCCGCCACGCTGGGCATCGTCAACCTCATGCGATCGAGCACCGGCCGCGCCTTCGTGGCCATCCGCGATTCCGAGATCTCGGCCCAGAGCATGGGCATCCACCTGGCCCGCTACAAGACGCTGAGCTTCGCGCTCTCGGCCTTCCTGGCCGGCATCGGCGGTGCGCTGTACGCCCACAAGATCCAGTTCCTCTCGCCCGACCAGTTCGGCATCATCCAGTCGATCGACCTGCTGCTGATGGTGGTGATCGGCGGCCTGGGCTCCATCCACGGCGCCTTCCTGGGGGCGATCTTCCTCATCGTCATGCCGCAGCTCATTGCCATGGGCAAGGACTTCCTGCCCGCTGCCATCGGCCAGGCCGCCGGCCTGCAGGGCACGGTGTACGGCCTGGTGCTGATCGCCTTCGTGCTGTTCGAGCCCATGGGCCTGTACGGCCGCTGGCTCAAGGTGCGCACCTGGTTCCAGCTGTTCCCGTTCTACCGCAAGGGCATGTTCAAGCGGCAGAAATCGTTCCAGAAATCGGACCGCCTGAAATGAGCGACATCCTCCTCTCGGCGAAAAACCTGAGCGTGCGCTTCGGCGGCGTGCTGGCCGTCAACGACGTCAGCTTCGACGTCAAGCGTGGCGAGGTGTTCACCCTGATCGGCCCCAACGGCGCCGGCAAGACCACGGTGTTCAACCTCATCAGCCGCATCTACACGCCCACCACCGGCACCATCGACTACGCAGGCCCGCAGGGCATGCTGCGCCTGACCGAGCAGCCGCCGCACCGCATTGCCTCGCTGGGCATTGCGCGCACCTTCCAGAACATCGAGCTGTTCGAGCACGCCACCGTGCTGCAGAACCTGCTGATCGGCCGCCACACGCACCGCCGCACCGGGCTGCTGTCGGAACTGTTCTTCACCGGCAAGACCCGCGCCGCCGAGATCGAGGCGCGCGAGAAGGTGGAACAGGTGATCGACCTGCTGGACCTGCAGCACCACCGCGAGAGCATGGTGGCGGGCCTGCCCTACGGCGTGCGCAAGGTGGTGGAGCTGGCGCGTGCGCTGTGCACCGAGCCGCAGCTGCTGCTGCTGGACGAGCCGTCGTCGGGCCTGAACGTGGAAGAGACCGACGACATGGCCTTCTGGATCACCGACATCAAGAACGAACTCGGCATCACGGTGCTGATGGTCGAACACGACATGGGCCTGGTGTCCAAGGTGTCCGACCGGGTGCTGGCCATGTCGCAGGGCCAGCAGCTGGCCATGGGCACGCCGGCCCATGTGCAGGCCGACCCGGGCGTGATCGAGGCCTACCTCGGCACGGTGGACGATGTGTCCAGCCTGCGCCGCGAAAACCACAAGGTGACCTCATGAGCGTGCCGACGAGTGACGCACCGGTGCTCAAGCTGTCCAACGTCGAGAGCGCCTACGGCCCCATCAAGGCCATCCGCGGCGTGAGCCTGCAGGTGCGCCGGGGCGAGATCGCCACCGTGCTGGGCAGCAACGGCGCCGGCAAGACCACCATCCTCAAGACCATCAGCGGCATCATTGACCCGCGCAAGGGCTCGGTGGAGTTCAAGGGCGAGAACATCACCGCGCAGGACCCGTCGCTGATCGTGCAGATGGGCCTGTCGCACGTGCCCGAGGGGCGCGAGGTGTTCCCGCTGCTCTCCGTGCGCGACAACCTGCTCATGGGCGCCTACACCCGCAAGGACCGCGACGGCGTGGCCCGCGACATGGAGATGGTGTTCGGCTACTTCCCCATCCTGCGGGAGCGTGCCGCGCAGGACGCCGGCCTGCTCTCGGGCGGCCAGCAGCAGATGCTGGCCATCAGCCGCGCCCTCATGGCCAACCCCGACCTGATCCTGCTGGACGAACCCAGCCTGGGCCTGAGTCCGAAGCTCACCAAGGAGATCTTCGAGATCGTGGTGCGCATCAACCGCGAGCGCGGCACCACCATCCTGCTGGTGGAGCAGAACGCCAACATGGCGCTCAACGCCGCCGACTACGGCTATGTGCTGGAGAACGGCCGCATCGTGATGGAAGACACCTGCGCCCACCTGCGCGAGAAGGACGACATCAAGGAGTTCTACCTCGGCATGAAGGAAGCCGGCGTGCGCGCCGACCGGCGCTGGAAAAAGAAAAAGACCTGGAGATGACGAGATGACCTACCTCTGGGACACCTCCCACATCCAGCCGCGTGCCGACGTGGTCATGCCCGGCGAGACCATGCCCGCCGTGTTCTGGAACGCGGTGAAGGCCCGTGGCCCGAACGTGTGGATGCGCCAGAAAGACCTGGGCATCTGGCGCAGCTGGACCTGGCAGCAGACCGGTGATGCGGTGCGCGAGATCAGCCATGGCCTCATGGCCCTGGGCTTCGAGGCGCACGAGACCGCCTCCATCCTGTCCAACACCACCATCGAATGGGTGCTGTGCGACCTGGGCGTGCTGAGCGCCGGCGGCGTGTCCAACGGCATCTACCCCACCGACGCCGCCGAGCAGGTGCAGTACCTGTGCGAGGACTCGCGCACCACCGTGCTCTTTGTGGAGAACGACGAGCAGCTCGACAAGGCGCTGGAGGTGCGCGCGCAGCTGCCGCGGCTGAAGAAGATCGTGGTGGTCGACATGGACGGCCTGCGCGACCTGGACGACCCCGGCGTCATCAGCCTGGACGCCCTGCGCCAGCTCGGCCGTGAACACCACAAGGCCCACCCCGGCGCCATGGAGGCCCGGGTGAACGCGCTCAAGCCCGCCGACCTGGCCATCCTGGTCTACACCTCGGGCACCACCGGCAAGCCCAAGGGCGCCATGCATTCGCACGCCGGCCTGGTCTACACCGTGCGCGGCTACAACACGCTGATCGCCCGCACCGAAGACGACGAGTGCATGTGCTTCCTGCCGCTGTGCCACATTGCCGAGCGCATGGGCGGCGAGTACTTCTCGCTCTACACCGGGGCCAAGCTCAACTTCGTGGAGAACCCCGAGACTGTGCCCGAGAACGTGCGCGAGATCGCGCCCACCGTGTTCACCGCCGTGCCCCGCGTGTGGGAGAAGTTCTACTCCGGCGTGATGATCACGCTCAAGGAGGCCAGCGGCCTTCAGCAGGCGGCCTATGCCTGGGCCATCGGCGTGGGGCAGAAGGTGGCCGACCGGGTGATGGCGAAACAGCCGGTGCCGGGCAGCCTCAAGCTGCAGTTCAAGCTGGCACGCGCCCTGGTGCTCAACAACGTGCGCAAGCTCATCGGCATCCACCGGGCGCGTTTCCTGGTGACCGGTGCAGCTCCCATCTCGCCCGACCTGGTGCGCTGGTACCTGGCGCTGGGCGTGCCCATGCTGGAGGTGTGGGGCATGACCGAGACCTGCGGCGCCTCCACCGGCATTCCGGCCGAACGCATCAAGCCTGGCAGCATCGGCCCGGCCGCCACCTTCAACGAGGTGCGCATTGCGCCGGACACCGGCGAGATCCTGGTGCGCGGGCCCAACGTGTTCATGGGCTACCTGAACCTGCCCGAGAAGACCGCCGAGACCATCGACGCCGATGGCTGGCTGCACACCGGCGACGTGGGCGTGATGGACGAGGAAGGGTTTTTCCGCATCACCGACCGCATGAAGGACATCATCATCACCGCCGGGGGCAAGAACATCACGCCCAGCGAGCTGGAGAACGAACTGAAGTTCTCGCCCTACGTGACCGATGCTGTGGTGATCGGCGACCAGCGACCCTATCTGACCGTGATCATCATGATCGACCAGGAGAACGTGGAGAAGTACGCGCAGGACCACGACGTGCCGTTCTCCAACTACGCCAGCCTCACCCGCGCGCCCGAGGTGCAGGCCCTGATCCAGACCGAGATCGACCGCGTGAACAAGAAGTTTGCGCGGGTCGAGCAGATCAAGAAGTTCTTCCTGCTCGACACCCAGCTCAGCGCGGAAGACGAAGAACTCACCCCCACCATGAAGCTCAAGCGCAAGCTGGTGCAGACCAAGTACGCCGAGCAGATCGACGCCATGTACCGCTGAGCCCCGCACCGATCACCGACCCGCCACCCCGAAGGAGACGACACCATGACATTCAAACCCACCCTGATCGCTGCCGCCCTGGCACTGGTCGCCGGCTCTGCGCTGGCGCAGTCGCAGGGCGTGACCAAGGACACGCTGACCATCGGCTCCATCCAGGACCTTTCGGGCCCGCTGGCCGGCTTCGGCAAGCAGGTGCGCCTGGGCATGATGCTGCGCGTGGACGAGGCCAACGAGCAGGGCGGCATCAACGGCCGCAAGATCGAGCTCAAGGTCGAAGACTCGGGCTACGACCCCAAGAAGGCCGTGCTGGCCGCGCAGAAGCTCGTCAACCAGGACAAGATCTTTGCCATGGTGGGCCACATCGGCACGGCACAGAACATTGCCGCCATGCAGGTGCAGTTCCCCAAGAACGTCATCAACTTCTTCCCGGTGACCGCCGCGCGCGAGATGTACGAGCCCTTCCACAAGCTCAAGTACAGCTTTGCCGCCACCTACTACGACCAGATGCGCCTGGCCGTGCCCAAGCTGGTGAAGGAGAAAGGTGCCAAGAAGGTCTGCACCATGTACCAGGACGACGAGTTCGGCCTGGAGGTCAAGCGCGGTGCCGAAGACGGCCTCAAGACCATGGGCATGACCCTGGCCGAAGAGACCACCTACAAGCGCGGCGCCACCGACTTCGCCTCGCAGATGCAGAAGCTCTCGGCCGCGCAGTGCGACATGGTGGTGCTGGGCACCATCATCCGCGAGACGATTGGCGGCATCGCCACCGCGCGCCGTCTGGGCTTCAACCCCATCTTCGTGGGATCGAGCGCCTCCTACACCGACCTGATCCACAAGCTGGGCGGCGCCCCCATGAACGGCCTGTACGCCGCCATGACGGTGCAGCACCCCTACCTGGACGAGTCCAGCCAGCCCATCCGCTTCTGGGCCAACAAGTACAAGACCAAGTTCAACGAAGACCCGACCGTGTTCTCGGTGTACGGCTACAGCGCGGTGGACGCCTTCCTGCGCGCCGCCAGCAAGGCCGGCAACAACCTGACCACCGACAGCTTCATCAAGGCCATGGACACCATGACCATCCCGCCGGACATCTTCGGCGCCTCGGAAATGACCTTCGGCCCGCAAAAGCGCCTGGGCAGCAACGCCACCCGCCTCTCGCAGCTGCAGGACGGCCGCTGGAAAGTGGTGTCGGAGTACATGAACATCAACAAGTGACCTGAACCGTCACCCCCGAGAAGCCCGCCGCGTGCGGGCTTTTTTCATGCCGGACGTCTGGAGGCGAATGCATCATAAATCGATCATTAAACGCCGAGTGTATGATTTAACGATCATGAAAGTGACCCAAGCCGCTGTACTCCCTGCCCCCCTGGAAGGCGAATGCGCCCGTCTGGGCGAACGGCTCGCCCGGCTGAGGGCCGCCCGAAGGGTACGGCAGGCCGATGCGGCGCTGCGTGCCGGCCTGTCGCGCAACACGGCGTACCGCATCGAGAAAGGCGACCCCGGTGTGGCCCTGGGGCAGGTGCTGCGCTACCTCGACGCCATTGCGCCCGGCAGCACGCTGATCGACCTGCTAACCGACCAGGACCCTGCCCTGCGCCAGCTCGCCGAGCGCGAGAGAACCCGGCGTGTGCGGGGCCTGAGCAGCGCCGAGCTGCGCGAACTCGACTTCTGATCCATCGGCATGGCGGCACGCGACACCCGGCTCATGGTCTTCGCCCACCTGCCCGGTGGGTGGGCGCCCTGCGGCCAGCTGCAGCTCATGGAAGAAGGCCCGGTGGTGCTGGCCTCATCCTTCGCCTACGGCCTGAACTACGGCAGAAGGCCCGATGCGCTGGAGGTCGACCCGGTGGGCCTGGGCCTGCAGCACCGCGAGCAGGTGCTGGGCCAGCGCCTGCTGCCGCCCGCCGGCCTCACCCTGTTCGGCGGCATCCGCGATGCAGCCCCCGACGCCTGGGGCCGGCGGGTGATCGAGGCCAAGCTCAAGGTGCCGGCCAACAGCCTGCCGGAATCGCAATACCTGCTGCACGCCGGCCGCGAGCGGGTGGGCGCACTGGACGTACGTGCCGACATCCACACCCCGCCCACCCCGGGTGCGGCTGCCTGGCACCACCTGGAACACCTGATGGAGGCCGCCGGCCGCATCGAGGAAGACCTGCCGGTGCCGGCGCACCCGGACGCCATCTTTCAGTACGGCACCGCCCTGGGGGGCGCCCGCCCCAAGGCATCGGTGCGGGACGAGGACGGCGTGTTGTGGCTGGCCAAGTTCGCCAGCCGCAGCGACCGGTTCGACGTGCCCGGCGTGGAGGCCGCCTGCCTGC
Organism: Hydrogenophaga sp. R2; assembly: GCF_049843595.1. Classification (NCBI taxonomy): domain Bacteria; kingdom Pseudomonadati; phylum Pseudomonadota; class Betaproteobacteria; order Burkholderiales; family Comamonadaceae; genus Hydrogenophaga; species Hydrogenophaga sp. R2. Next base: position 210,712 of record NZ_JBBHZN010000004.1, on the reverse strand, counting down.
AACTGGCGGGGTTGGCCGGCATGCGGGTGCCCCGCGTTCACACACGCCAGATCGGCCAGCGCCGCGTCATGCTGGTGCAGCGATTCGACCGCTACCGCACCGACCCGGGCGGCCCCGAGCAGCGCATGGGCTTCGTCAGCGGCCTCACCCTGCTGGCCTGCGACGAGACCGACTCGCGCACCCGCAGCTACACCGATCTGGCCCATGCCATCCGGCGCCACGGCCACCCACCCGCCATCCGCCAGGACAACGCCGAGCTGTTCCGGCGCATGGTGTTCAACATCTTCGTGAGCAACGACGACGACCACCTGCGCAACCACGCCTTCGTGCGCGACCCCCGTGTTGGCGGCTGGTGCCTGAGCCCGCTGTACGACGTGCTGCCCCGCCCCAGCCTGGCCACCGAGCGTTACCTGCGCCTGGGCGTGGGCCCGCAGGGCCGCCTGGCCACGCTGGATAACGCCCTGGCCGCCCACGAAGCGTTCACCCTGTCGCGCGCCGCCGCACTGGCCGCGATGGCCGAGGTATGGGCCGTGGTGCGCGCGTGGCGCAGCCGCTTTGAAGAATGGGGCGTGGCCCCGGCCGACGCGGACGCCGTGGCACCGGCCTTCCGGCATGTGGACCACATCGCCAGCGCGGGGCTGCGCAAGGCGCTGCCCTGACCGGATGGACAGCCGGGCTTGCGGGCAGCAGTCAGATCATCATAATAGCCCTTATGGAATCTATTAAGTATCCAAAGAATCGTTCAGAGAGCCATTTGAGCAACGCCCATCCGATGCCGGCGCCAGTGGCCAGAGCCTTGCTCAAACTCGGGCAGGACCTGTCGCTGGCCCGGCGGCGGCGGCACATCTCGCAGGCCTCCATGGCCGAGCGCATCGGCGCGTCGCTCAACACCGTCAAGCGCATGGAGAAAGGTGATCACCGGGTGCAGCTGCACTTTGTGGCCCGCGCGCTCCATGTGTTCGGCGAAATCCACAAGCTGGCCGACCTGCTCGACACGCGCGAGGACCCCATAGGTCTGGTGCTGATGGACGAACGCGTGCCGCTGCGCATACGCCCCCGCAAGAACACCGGAGGCGCGCTGTGAAAGCAGCCAGGCCGCAGCGGGTGGACATCTGCGTGGGCAGGGCGGGCACCCCGGTGGGCCAGCTGGCCCACGCCCGGCAAGGCCAGCGCGAGTTCTCGACCTTCGCTTATGACCCGCAATGGCTGGCCAGCCCGGACCGCTTCGAGGTGTCGCCCGACCTGCCGCTGGTGGCTGGCTTTCAGGCGCGGCGCACCACCGCCAAGGCAGACCCGGTGTTCCATCTGGCCCTGGCCGACACCGCCCCGGACGCATGGGGACGCCGGGTGATAGCCCGTGCCCATGCCAAGGAGCGACAGCACAACCCGCAGCTGCCGGCCCTGACCGAACTGGACTACCTGGCAGCCGTGGACGATTTCAGCCGCGTGGGCGCACTGCGCCTGCGGGACGCCCATGGTCACTTCATGCGCAGCGTGGACGAAGGCAGGCGGACCACACCACCACTGTTGGAACTGGAGCGCATCTACAGCGCCAGCCGCGCGGTGGAGCTCAGCCAGGAAACCGCCGAGGATCTGAAATACCTGCGAGGCAAGGGCACCTCGCTGGGCGGCATGCGGCCCAAATGCACCGTGCTGGATGAACAGGGACGCCTGGCCATCGGCAAGTTTCCCAGCCAGGGCGACGAGCGCAGCATCACCCGGGGCGAGGTGCTGGCGCTGCGGCTGGCCGCACGGGCGGGCATCGACGCCTGCGGTGCACGCATCATCAACCTGGATGGCACCGCCATTGCCCTCATCGAGCGCTTTGACCGCACACCGGACTTTGCCCGGATCCCCTACCTGTCGGCCGCCTCCATGCTGCAGGCCTCGCGCGATGAAGACCGCGCCTACACCGAGATCGCCGACGCCATCCGGTCGCGCTGCGTGGCTCCCATGGCCGACCTGCGGCAGCTCTGGCGGCGCATGGTCTTCAACCTGCTCATCACCAATGTGGACGACCACCTGCAGAACCACGGCTTCCTGTATGCAGGGCGGGGACAGTGGCGACTGGCACCGGCGTTCGACCTCAACCCCTTCCCGGACAAGGACCGCGAGTCCAAGACCTGGTTGTCCATGGAGACCGGTCCCATCGACTCGGTGGCCATGCTGCTGGCCCATGCCGGCCACTTCGGGCTGGGCGACCCGGCCACCGCTCGGGCCGTGCTGGCCGACGTGGTGGGCGCTGTGAGCCAGTGGCGCACACTGGCCATGTCGGCCGATGTGGGGCTGACCCGACCCGAACTGGACGACTTCGCCCCCGCCTTCGAGCACACTGCCCTGGACGAAGCCCGCGCCGCCCTGACCTGAAGCCCCGCACCAATAACCCCGCACCCGAGCAGGGCGCAGGGTCTATCCGCAACAGGCACCATGCCCCGCCCTGCAGACACATGCACACGCACGCAGGTGACCCCATCACACCAACCACCGGGAGACCTTCCTTGATCCGCCTGCTGAACTTCCTGCGCGACCACGACCACCTCTGGGAAATGTTCCTGGAGAACCGCGACCCCTACGCCGCGCAGCCCCTGCCCCAGAGCGTGGTGGACGCCGTGCGCCCCCACCTGGGCCGGCAGGACCGCATCCTGGCCGTGGCCAGCGGCCGCATCGTTGGTGCCAACCGGGGCGTGTGGGTGGTGACCCAGCGCGAACTGCTCGTGGTGGAAACCGGCTTCAAGCCACTGGTGCGCCGCCTGCCGCTCAACAGCGTCGAGCTGTGCAGCAACCTCAAAGGCAAATACGGACAGACCCTGCGCGTGGAAGGCCTGGGCCAGCGCCACAGCCTGATCGGCGCCGCGCCGGCCACCGCCGCCGTGGTGCAGGAAGCCATCGCCCACGGCCGCCCCATGGAGGTGGTGCGCCCCGCCAACGCCCCCAGCGACGCCGAACTGCAGGACGCCCGCTACCTGGTGGCCGACCTGTCCGCCCGGGCCCAGCCGGCGGTGCACCTGCCGACCGAGGCAGTGCCGGCCTGAGAAAACGGCTGCCTTACCCAGAAACGCCAGCAGCGGCAAGGCTGCGGGCGCTCATCACCGCCCAAGGGTGCTCTCTGGGCAGCACCAGCACCGCCAGACCCAGGCCATCCAGAACGGTCAGCGCTTTGTCCAGTCTGACCGAGCCCTGACCGTTTTCGAGACGGGACAAGAGATCGGCGGATACGCCCATCAAGGCCGATGCGTCGTCAATACGCAGTGCCTGTGATTTCCGGCGCTGACGAACCACCGGCCCCAGCGAGCTGAAAGATGTCAGAAGCACGGCACCGGCCGCTGGGTCGGAATGAGCAGTCATGTCTGGGCTCTTGAAGTTTCGGAGTTTCAGAAATCCGGGTCGAACCGGGCTGCAAAAAGGGGAAGTTTCGGAAACTCCGAAACTGCCTGAGACTAGGAGCAGTCTGTCCCGACCCCAGCGGAGATACCCACAGTGCTCTCCCCCACCACCGCCGCCCACCTGGCCGACGCCATCCTCCTGCTCCATGTGGGCGTGGTGGTGTTCGTGGTGGGCCTGCTGCCCCTGGTGCTGGTGGGCGGCTGGCGGGGGTGGCGCTGGGTGCGCCTGCGGTGGCTGCGCGCCACCCACCTGGGCCTCATGGCCCTGATTGCGGTGCAGGCCTGGCTGGGCCAGCTCTGCCCCCTGACGATCTGGGAACAAGCCCTGCGCCGCCACGCTGGCCAGGGCAGCTACAGCGATAGCTTCATCACCCACTGGATCGGCCAACTGCTGTACGTGGACGCACCGCTGTGGCTGCTGGCCTGGGTCTACAGCGGGTTCGCGTTGCTGGTGGCGGGGGCTTGGTGGTGGGTGACGCCGGTGAAGTCGTCGGCCCGCGCCACATCGGGCAACACCCACTGAGCGGCTGAGGCCGCTACCGACGCTGCATCCGGCCATTGCGCCGCATCGGTCAAACAACCCGCCGAGCCTGCCAAGCGCTGCGTGGCACGGGCCAGAGCAATGCGGTCATCGGTGCTGAGATCGGCTTGCTGGGCCACCAAGGCCAGGCGTTGGACCGCTTGAAGATCGAGCGACAGCTCGGCCAGCAGGTGCGCGTTCATGGGGGCGTTCTCCATCCAAGGACACGAACCACCCGACTGATAAAAAGTCGGGTGGACGGGATGTTCAAACACGCATACAGACGTGCGGGCGCCCTTACGGGTAGCCCCATCCCGTCCAAACCGTGTCCAGCGACCGGGCGCTGGCTTTGAATTGGGACGCGATCGACCCACAGCTGTGTGGGTCGCAACTCTGTAATGCGGTGTTTGAAGCACCGACCCTTTCGGGTGGGCGGCATTATGCAGAGACGGGGCCACAAGCGGCAGTACAGTACCCCATAGGGTACATAACGACTGCCACACATGACGCCGCCAGAGCTGAAAGACGAAGTCCGCAAAGCTTGGACCGACGAGGAGCTGCGCGCCTCCGTCGTGGCCTATCGGGACATGCAGCGGCGGCTCGACGCGGGCGAGCGCCGTTTTATGAAGAGCGTGTACCTGGACCTGAGTCGCCGGTTCGAACGCACGCCCAGTTCGTTCGAGCTGCGCATGCAGAACATCTCGGCGGTCCTGGCCGCCATGGGCCGGCGGTGGATCGAAGGTCTCAAGCCTGCCAAGCACGTGGGTGCGGGTGTTGCCTTGCGCCTTGAAGCGCTCATCAATGAACTGGACGGCAACCCGGCACCGCCCACCGCGTCAGAGCGCCTTGAGGTGCTCGAACTGGCCGCCAAACCCGTCAAGGCCCGCAAAGAAACCCCGCCGCCCGAGGGCGCGGCGCAGCCCACCCGCAGCACCACCACCAGCCTGAGCTTTGCCCGCAGCAAAGATGTGAAGGTGTGGGTGCTTAGACGTGCTGCAGGCCGGTGTGAATGCTGTGCTGAGCCAGCCCCGTTTCAAACGGTGCAGGGCCTGCCGTTCTTGGAGGTTCACCACCTCCGAACCTTGGCCGATGGCGGATCAGACCGCGTATCCAACGCCGTCGCACTCTGCCCCAACTGCCATCGCCGCCTGCACTTTGGGCAGGACGCTGAGGCGTGCAAGGCGCAGATGTATGCGTCGATCCCGGGCTTGATTCGAGAGTGACGCGCCGGCGGGTGCGTTAACTCTTCAAGTCCCAACGTTCTGGTCAGGGGTATCGGATGCCGCTTTGATTCCTACTGCTCCCCTTCGCGGCGATCCGATGCCGCTGTCCGTGGAGAGCACCGGTGTCCATCGCATACGACAAGCCCAGGAAGGACTGCACAGCGCAGCTGGATTGGTTGATCTCTCACCCGTTCGGCACGGCAGAGACGGGCGCCGCGGTTGGCGCTTCGCACCGGACTGGTCGCGCGCTTATACTCACCGGCAACAAAACCCGCCAAGGCTATGCGCGCATGCGTATCCTCAAACCGGCGGGTTACTTTTTTGTGGGCCGGGTTTTCGCGGCGCAGGGACTGCCCGGGAGCTTTTCGTGGCAACGATGAAGCGCCCCTTCGGCAAGCCAGCCACCACCCATGCCCAGCAGGTAGCGCTGCTCCAGCAGCGTGGCATGGTGGTCGATGATCCGGCAGCGGCCGAGTTCCATCTGCAACACCTCAACTACTACCGGCTTGGTGCCTACTGGCTGCCGTTCGAGGCCGACCACGCCACCCACAGCTTCCGCCCGGGCACCCGCTTTGCGGATGTGTTGAACCTCTATGTGTTCGACCGCGAACTGCGCCTGCTGGTACTGGATGCCATCGAGCGCGTGGAAGTCTCGGTGCGCAGCCAATGGGCCTGCCAGATGGCGCACAGGCACGGACCACATGCCCATCTGGATGCGGCGTTGGCCTTCAACAGCCACCACTGGCAAACCAACCTCAACAAGCTGACCGACGAAGTCGATCGGTCCGACGAGGTTTTCATCAAGCACCTCAAGGCCACCTACAGCGAGGCACTGCCGCCTGTCTGGGCCGTGTGTGAGGTGATGTCGCTGGGCCTGCTTTCGCGCTGGTACAGCAACCTCAGGCCCATGCACACCCGCAGCGCCATCGCCGCAGCCTACGGGGTGGACCAGAAGGTTCTCGAATCCTGGCTTCATCACCTCTCACTGGTGCGCAACACCTGCGCTCACCACAGCCGGCTGTGGAACCGAGACTTCACCGTCACCCCGAAGCTGCCACACAGCAAGCCGGCCGGCCTGGCGGCGCAATGCCAGGCCGGTTCGCGCAAGCTCTACAACGCGCTGGTCATCCTGTTGCATTGCATGGACGTGATCGCGCCGCAGAACCACTGGCGTGCTCGCCTGAAAGACCTGATCGCCCGGCATGCGGTTCCAGTGGCGCCGATGGATTTCCCGGCCGGCTGGAAGCAGCTGGCGATCTGGCAGGAGAAGACGCCATGAATTCAGCCCAGCGGCTCACCTGCAGCTGCAGGCTCACCCCACCACCACCTCACTGATCTGGATCACCGGCGCCAGGTCGGTGTAGTTGGGGATGTCGCCCATGATCTCTTTGCCGTGCGCGGCCATGCCGGCCTGGAAGCCTTCCAGCGTGGGGCAGAACAGGTGGCACATGGCCACGTAGGTGGCGGGCTGGCCGGGGCCGCCGCCGGCCAGGCCCTTGTCCACGGTGTACGACTCGCAGGCTGCGCCCAGGCGGGCTTTCACTAGGGGCATGTGCTTGTCGCGGTAGTAGGCGTGGTCGAACCGGGCGCCGGGGGTGTTGGGGTACATCACGCTGATCTTGAACATGGTGGTCTCCTTCTGTTGTGGTTGGCGAAAAGCGGCTTCAACTGACGATGTAGGCACCGGCGCCGGTGGACAGCAGCTTGCCGTCGGCACCCCTGAATTCCATGCGGGTGCTGGCCACGCGGGAGCCCAGACGGAGCACTTCGGCGCGCAGTTCAAAGTGGTCGCCGATGCCGGGGCGCAGGTAGTCGATGCGCAGGTCGATGGTGCCCAGCTTGGCAAAGCGGTGCAAGCGCTGCTCGGGCGGCTCGTCCATGTGGCGGGCGCCGATGGCGGCCATGACGGCCAGGCCGCCCATGGCGTCCAGACCGGCGCTGATGACGCCACCGTGCACGCGGTTGTAGCTGAAGTGCCCCACCAGTTCGCGGCGCATGTCGATGCGGGCCGTCACGTGATCGGGGTGCAGGCCGGTGACCTTGAGGCCCAGCACCTGGTTGAAGACGATCTTTTCTTCAAAGATGGTCTTGAGGCCCTGGATGAAGGCGGGCTCGAACTCGGCGGGCGGCGGGGAAGGTGGGGTGGGTTTGGTCATGGGTGGGTTCAGGTTGACGCAGCCAGGTTCAGCAGGCGCTGGCCGGGCGCCACCTGCTGGCCGATGGCGACCGTGATGGTGTCGACCACACCATCGCGCGGGGCGCTGATGCGGTGTTCGATCTTCATGCTCTCGATGGCCAGCAGGGCGTCGCCCCGGGCCACGCGCTGGCCGGGCTGCACTGCCAGCGCGACCACGCGGCCGTTGAAGGGGGCACGCACCTCGCCGCTGGCGGCGGCGTCGCCGGTGCGTTGCTGCGGCTGGTGGCTGAGGTCTTGCAGGGCCAGCGTGTGGCTGCCGCCGGGGGAGGTGATCTGCACCTGCCAGGCGGGCATGCCGTTCTGCGCGGGCAGCGCGGCCACCGTGGTGGTGTGGCGGGTGCCGTCGATGTGCACGGCGCCGGCCTCGATGCGGGCCTGGTGGGTGGCATCGCCCACGGTGATGGTGACTGCGCCATGGCCGTGCTCCTGCAGGCGCAGGCCCAGCACTTCAGCACCGCAGCGCCAGCGCAGCGGGCGGGCAAATGGGCATGGCAGGCGCTCGGCCGGGGTATGGCTGTGTGCCCAGGCGGCCAGCACGGCCGCCAGTTGCGTGGTGGGGCCGGGTTGCAGGGGCTGGCGCAGCGCGTCGCCCTGCTCGTCCAGAAACGGGATGAGCGCATCGCCGGCTGCAAACACAGGGTGGCGCAGCACGGCGGCTAGCAGGGTGCGGTTGGTGGGCAGGCCCAGCAGCACGGTGGCGTCCAGCGCGTGGGCCAGTTGCTGCAGGGCAGCCTGCCGCGTGGGGCCGTGGGCAATGAGCTTGCCCAGCATGGAGTCGAAATGCGGGCTGACCTGCAGCCGGGTTTCGATGGCATGGTCAAAGCGCAGGCCAAGGGCGGCCGGCGGTTCGGCAAAGGCGGCCACGGTGCCGGTGTGGGGGATGAAGTGTTCGTCCTCGCTGCACAGGCGCACCTCGATGGCATGGCCGTGCCAGCGCACGTCGGCCTGCTGCAGCGGCAGCGGCTCGCCCCGGGCGATGCGCAGCTGCCACTCGACCAGATCCTGGCCGGTCAACATCTCGGTGACCGGGTGCTCCACCTGCAGCCGCGTGTTCATCTCCATCAGGTGGAAGTGACCGCCCTCCAGCAGAAACTCCACCGTGCCCGCGCCCACATAACCGGCGGCCCGGGCCAGGGCCACGGCGGCTTCGCCCAGGCGCTGGCGCAGGGCAGCGTCCACGGCGGGGCTGGGGGCTTCTTCCACGATCTTCTGGTGGCGGCGCTGCACCGAGCAGTCGCGCTCGCCCAGGTGGATGCAGTGGCCGTGTGCGTCGGCCAGCACCTGCACCTCCACATGGCGGGGGCGCAGCAGGGCGCGTTCGATCAGCAGGTCGGCGTTGCCGAAACCGGCCAGGGCCTCGGTGCGGGCGCTGGCCAGGGCGGCGGGCAGGTCGGCCGCGTGGTGCACCAGGCGCATGCCGCGCCCGCCGCCACCGGCCACGGCCTTCACCATGAGCGGGTAGCCCACGCTTTCGGCTTCGGCCACGAAGGTGGCGTCGCTCTGGTCGGTGCCGGCATAGCCCGGCAGCACCGGCACGCCGTGCTGCTGCGCCAGTGCCTTGGCGGCGGCCTTGCTGCCCAGGGCGCGGATGGCCGCTGGCGGCGGGCCCACCCAGGTGAGCCCGGCGTCGATGACGGCCTGGGCAAAGTCGGCGTTCTCGCTCAGGAAGCCGTAGCCGGGGTGCACCGCATCGGCCCCACTGACCCGGGCGGCCTCCAGCAGGCGATCGATGCGCAGATAACTCTCGGCGGCGGTGTGGCCGCCCAGGGCGAAGGCGGTGCTGGCCTCGCGCACGTGCAGGGCCTGCGCGTCGGTGTGGCTGTACACCGCCACGGTGGCCACACCCATGCGGTGCGCGGTGCGCATGATGCGCCGCGCGATCTCGCCGCGGTTGGCAATGAGCAGGCGTTGCACGGAGGGCTGTGCCATGGTCAGCGCGGCTTCTTGGCCATGCCCATGGTCTTGGCCAGGATGCCCAGCATCACCTCGTCGGCCCCGCCGCCGATGGAGGCCAGGCGCCCGTCGCGGTACATGCGCGAGACCTTGTTCTCCAGCGTGAAACCCATGCCGCCCCAGAACTGCAGGCAGGTGTCGGGCACCAGGCGGTTCAGGCGCCCGGCCTTGAGCTTGGCCATGGTGGCCCATTCGGTCACGTCCTCGCCGGCCACATAACGTTCACACGCCAGGTAGGTGAGCGCGCGCAGCGCCTCCACCTCGGTGCGCAGCTCGGCCAGCTTGAACTGCACCCACTGCTGGTCGATGAGGTGGGCGCCGAACAGCTGGCGTTCGCGCGCCCATTCAATCGTCCATTCGATGCAGTTGTTCAGCGCCTCCAGCGCACTGGCCGCGCACCACAGCCGCTCTTCCTGGAACTGCTGCATCTGGTAGACAAAGCCCGCGCCCTCGGCGCCGATGCGGTAACGCTGCGGTACACGCACCTCGTCAAAGTGCAGCAGGCCGGTGTCGCTGCTGTGCATGCCGATCTTGCGGATCTTCTTGCCGACCTCGAAGCCCTTGACCGGCTTGCCGCCTTCGCGCAGCGGCACCATGACCAGGCTCTTGTTCTTGTGGGCCGGGCCGTCGCTGGTGTTGACCAGCAGGCAGATCCAGTCGGCCTGCAGGCTGTTGGTGATCCACATCTTCTGGCCGGAGATGACGTAGTCGTCGCCGTCCTTGCGGGCATGGGTGCGGATGGCCGACACGTCGCTGCCGGCGCCGGGTTCGCTCACGCCAATGCAGGCCACCGCCTCGCCGGCAATGGCCGGGGCCAGGAACTGCGCCTTGAGTTCGTCGCTGCCGAAGCGGGCCAGTGCGGGCGTGGCCATGTCGGTCTGCACGCCAATCGCCATGGGCACGCCGCCGCAGTGGATGTGGCCCAGCGTCTCGGCCATGGCCACGCTGTAGCTGTAGTCCAGCCCGGCGCCGCCATAGGCCTCGGGCTTGGTCAGGCCCAGCAGCCCCAGCCGGCCGAGTTCGCGGAACACCTCGTGGGCGGGGAACATCTCGGCGGCTTCCCAGGCGTCCACCTGCGGGTTGATGTGGTCGTCGATGAAGCGCTTGAGCGTCTTCTGCATCTCGCGGTGTTCGTGGGTGAACTGCATGGGGTGTCTCCTGATGCGGTGTCGGGTTTACATGCGCGCCACGCCAAACTGCATGGGGTTCGGCTGGCGCTGCGCGGCTTCGGTCACGGTGTCGAGGCAGAAGGCCAGCACGGCGCGGGTGTCGCGCGGGTCGATGACGCCGTCGTCCAGCACCAGGCCGCTGGTGAAGAAGGCGTCGGCCTGGCGGTCGAAGCGCTGCACGATGGCGTCCGACTGCGCCTGCAGCTGGGCCTGCACCTCGGGCGCGTCCAGCGCCACGCCTTTGCGGGCCAGGCCGGCCTCGGCCACGATCTGCATGGTGCGCGCCGCCTGCTCGCCACCCATGACCGCCGTGCGCGCGCCGGGCCAGCTGAACAGGAAGCGCGGCGCATAGGCCCGGCCGCACATGCCGTAGTTGCCGGCACCGAAGCTGGCGCCGCACTGCACGGTGATCTGCGGCACGGTGGCATTGGCCACGGCCTGGATCATCTTGCTGCCGTGCTTGATCATGCCGGCCTGCTCGCTCTCGCGGCCCACCATGTAGCCGGTGGTGTTCTGCAGGTAGATGATGGGGTGGCCGAGCTGGCACATCCACTGGATGAAGTGGGTGGCCTTGTTGGCGCCGGCCACGTCAATGGGGCCGTTGTTGGCGATCAGCCCCACCGCATGGCCACCGATCCGGGCCTGCACGCACACGGTGGCCGCGCCATACAGCGGCTTGAATTCCAGCAGCTCCGATCCGTCGACCACGCGCAGCATCACTTCGCGCAGATCGACCGGTTCGCGGTGGTGGGCCGGCATGATGGCCAGCAGGTCTTCGGCGTCGAACAGCGGTGGCGGCGCCACTGGCCGGGTGGGCGTCTGCCAGCCGGTGCGGGCCACCACGGCGCGGGCCAGGCCCAGGGCTTCGCGGTCGTCTTCGGCCAGGTGTTCGCCCAGGCCGGAGACGGTGGCGTGCATCTCGGCGCCGCCCAGTTCTTCCTCGGTGGCCACTTCGCCGGTGGCGGCCTTGAGCAGCGGCGGGCCGGCCAGAAAGGCCCGCGAGCGGCCGCGCACCAGGATCACCACGTCCGACAGGCCGGGCATGTAGGCGCCGCCCGCGGTGCCGGAGCCGTGCTGCACCGTGATCACCGGCAGGCCGGCGGCCGAATGGCGGGCCAGGTTGCGGAACAGGCCGCCGCCCAGCACAAAGCCTTCCACCTCGTAGCGCATGAGGTTGGCGCCGGCGCTCTCCACCAGGTGGATGAAGGGCAGGCGGTTCTCCAGCGCGATGGCCTGCACCCGCAGGATCTTCTCCAGCCCACGCGGCTGTATGGCACCGGCCTCGATGCCCGAATCGCTGGCCACCACCATGCAGCGCACGCCGGCCACGAAGCCGATGCCGGCCACCATGCCGCCGCCGGGCACCGAGCGTTCGGGGTCGGGCGTGTCCTGCAGGTAGCCGGCCAGCGAACACAGCGGCAACCACGGGGCGCCGGGGTCGAGCAGCAGGGCGATGCGTTCACGCGGCAGCAACTGGCCACGCCGCTCGAAGGTGGGCTGGCTGCGGGCCGATGCGGCAGCAGCGCGGTCTTCCAGCGCACGCCACTGCGCGATGCGCGCGAGCATGGCGTCGCGCCGCTGCAGGGCCTGCGGGTCGTCGGGGCGGAAGGTGGATTCAAACGGCATGGGCTGGCTCCGCCGGGTCAGGACTGGAACACGCGCGGCACGCTGGCGCGGTGAAAACCGTCAAAGGGCCGCACCGCATCGCGCTGCTGCACGGCGGCCGGGGCACTGATGTCGCCCCAGCCCACGCGCACCTGCGGCCGGGCACCGTCCACCCGCAGCACGGTGCCGCTGATGAAGCTGGCCGCCGGCGAGAGCAGGAAGACGATGGCGGCACTGGTCTCGGCCTCGGTGCCGAAGCGGCCCAGCGGCACGGTCTGGCGCATCTGGCGCAGCATGTCGCCGGCCTCGGGCGGGTAGTGGTCCATGCCGCTGGAGGCGATGTAGCCCGGCGCCACCGCGTTCACCCGCACGCCGGCCTGTGCCCATTCCAGCGCGGCGGTCTCGGTGAAGCTGACCATGCCGGCGCGCGCCGCGCCGCTGTGGCCCATGCCGGGCATGCTGCCCCACATGTCGGCCACGATGTTGACGATGGCCCCGCCCTGCGCTTGCAGGCACTGGGTGAAGCATTCGCGCGCCACCAGAAACCCGCCGGTGAGGTTGGTGTCGATCACGGCCTGCCAGCCGCGGGCGCTGATGCGCGCCAGCGGCGAGATGAACTGCCCGCCCGCGTTGTTCACCAGCCCGTGCACCCGGCCGCAGCGGGCCAGCACCTCGGCCACCATGGCACGCACCGCGTCTTCCTGGCGGATGTCGCAGACCTGGGTGCTGGCGCTACCACCGTCGGCCGCGATCTCGGCCGCCGTGGCCTGCAGCTTGTCGGGGTTGCGACCCACCAGCACCACGTGAGCGCCCAGATGGGCCAGTTCGTGCGCGGTGCAGCGGCCGATGCCCGAGCCGCCACCCGTGACGATGAGGGTCTGGCCGGCCAGCAGGCCCGGCGCAAAGATGGAGCGGTAGCCGGCAGCGGGTAAGTTCATGCGGGCTCCTTGAGGAAGAGCTGCAGCGCGGCGTGGGTCAGGTCGTCCAGCGTGGCGCGGCGGGTCGGGTCGTACCACTGCACCGCCCAGTTGAGGGCGCCGAAGATCATCAGCCGCGCCAGCGACGGATCGCCCTGCAGCGCGCCCTGGGCATGCAGGGCCTGCAGCACCGGCACCCAGGCCGCCTCGTAGCCGCTGCGCAGCCGGTTGACGGCCTCGCGCTGCGGCGCGCTGATGGAGCGCCATTCGTACAGCATGACCGGGATGAAGTCGCTCTCGGGGCCGAGCAGGACGTCGAAATGGCTGCGCACCAGCACCTGCAGGCAGTCGCGGGCGCCGAGCACGCGGCCGGCCTGCAGCGCGGCATCCGCCGCCGCCTGCATGGCCGCCGCCTGGTGGCGGGTGGCGCGCTCCATGCCCTCGGTCATGACGGCCGCCAGCAGGGCTTCCTTGTTCTCGAAGTGGTAGAAGGGCGAGCCCGGCTGCATGCCGGCGGCCGCCGCGATGTCGCGCGTGCTGGTGCCGGCAAAGCCCTGCTGGCGGAACAGCCCGGCGGCCGCGCGCAGCAGCAGCTGGCGGCGGTTGCCGTCGTCGCGCTCGTCGGCGGTCTTGCGGGGGCGGCCACGCGAGCGGCGCTGGGCGGGCGGCAGGGACACGGATGCGGACATGCGCCGACCTTAGCAGCGGGGCGGATTTTCAGCAAGCGTCTGCTCGGCAAAAATCGAAGCCAGCGGTCATGACGGCATGGACAATACCGGCATGGATGTTTCGTTCTGGATTCTGGTGGGCGCCGTGGGCGCCTTTTTCTACAACCGTTACGACCAGGCCCGCCGGGTCCTGCTGCTGCGGGCCCAGTTGCAGCCCTATCAGCTGGAACAGCTGATGCAGACCCTGCTGGAAGGCTATCTGCGCGCCCAGGGCGAAGCCGACGAGGAGCGGCGCCGCAGCATCTGGCAGGTGATGGAGGGGCACGAGGCGCTGCTGGTGTCGCAGCTGCAGCGCCTGGCGTCCGACACTGCCTCGCTCACCGGGCCCATGGCCCGGGTGTCGCGCCTGCCGCTGCTGCTGCCGGGGGTGACGGCGTGGTGGCCCAAGGCCTGTTTCGAGCTGGGGCAGGCGTTCCGCATCCACGCCGAAGGCGTGACCCGCGTGGCCCACAACCCGGACGGCCTGAGCCCGCGCGACAAGGCCTTCTGCATGACGGCCGAGCTGCTGCTGTTCCAGCACACCTGCCACTGGTACTGCCGCTCCCGCACCACGGCATCGACCCGCCTGGTGGCCCGGCACCAGACCAGCCATGCCCAGGCCCTGGCGGCGGCATCGGCCGCCACCCGCGAGGGACTGATGGCCATCGGCGCCGTCTGATCCGGCGGCGCACGGGCCCACGTGCCGGCCCGAAGCGTGACGCAATGCCTCAAGACGGTGCATGCACGGTCGATGTACCGGGTGACGCCGCCCCTCGGTGGCCCACACGGAGTCTGCATCGGCATGACCGACATCGAGACGCAGTTGCACGCCATCGTGGCGCAGGCCCTGGAGCAGACCGTCAACGGCCTGGTCATCACCGACATGCAGGCCGATGGGCAGCCCATCGTGCATGTGAATGCCGGCTTCGAGCGCATCACCGGCTACCCGGCGCACGAGGTGATCGGGCGCAACTGCCGCTTCCTGCAGGGCTTCGACAACGAGCAGCCCGGCGTGGCCCGCATGCGCGAGGCGGTCCAGCGCGGCGAGGCCTGCACCGCCGTGGTCCGCAACTACCGCAAGGACGGCAGCCTGTTCTGGAACCGGGTGGAGATCGGTCCGGTGCGCGATGCGGTCAGCGGTGAACTCACCCACTACTTTGCGCTGCAGACCGATGTGACGGCAGAGCAGGAAGCGCTGGCCCTGCGCGAGCATTTCCTGAGCAACGCCGCGCACGAACTGCGTTCGCCGCTGGGCACCATCCGGGGCTATGTGGAACTGCTGCAGATGCGCAGCACGCCGACCGATCCCAACCAGGACCTGCTGACCACCGTGCGCCGCCATGCCGACCGGCTGGTCGCCCTGGTGGACGACATGCTGGAGCTGGCCGAGCTGGAAACCACCACCGACACCCGCTTCGGCGTGCAGCCCGTGCAGCTGAACACCCTGCTGGAACGCCTGCACGACCTGCTGCCGCCGGAAGACGGCCTGCACCGCATCGTCATCGAGTCGGCCGACCCCGCCCTGTGGGTGCAGGCCCATGCGCAGCGGCTGGAGCAGGTGCTGATCAACCTCTTGTCCAACGCGCTGAAGTACTCGCCCCAGGGTGGCGAGATCCGCTGGAGCGTGCGCCCGGGCCGCGAGCGCGGCTGGGTGCGCCTGTCGGTCAGCGACCCGGGCATCGGCATGACGGCCGACGAGCAGACCCGCCTGTTCACCCGCTTCTTCCGGGCACGCACCGACATTCCCGGCACCGGCCTGGGCCTGGTGATCGTGCGCGAGCTGGTCGAACGCATGGGCGGCCACATCACGGTGCGCAGCCAGCCCGGCGCGGGCACCACCTTCACCTTGCACCTGCGGACGGTATCGCCATGAACGCCCCGACCCCACACCACCCCCTCACCCTGCCCGGCTTCACCGATGCCGACCTGCTGGACCGCCTGCTCGCCCTGCCGCCCGAGGCGCGCGACGGACTGGACTTCGGCGTCATCGGCTTCGACCGTTCCACGCAGGTGGTGCAGTACAACGCCTACGAGTCGCGGGCAGCCCGGCTGGAGCCGGCGCGGGTGCTGGGCAAGCACCTGTTCATCGAGGTGGCGCCCTGCATGAACAACTACCTGGTGGCGCAGCGCTTCGAGGCCGCCGGCCTGGAAGGCCGCGCCCTGGACGAGACCGTGCCCTACGTGCTGACCTTCCGCATGCGGCCCACCCCGGTGCAGCTGCGCCTGCTGGCACGGCCTGGCGAGGCGGTGAGCTATGTGCTGGTGCAGCGCCCGCAGGACGCACCGTGAACCCCCAGCACGACAGCGGGAACGACGACCCCGGTCTGGCCCGCGAGCTGGACCTGATGATGCAGTTCCTGCACCTGGCGCCGGTGGGCCTGCTGCGGGTGGACCGCAGCGGCACCATCATCCTCATGAACCCGACCGGTGCCCAGCTGCTGGCCCTGCTGGGTCTGGGCCGCGAGGCACCGGGACAGCTGCCCAACCTGTTCGACCTGACCGACCGGGTGGCCCCCGATGTGCGCACCCTGGTCTCGCTGTTCAGCGACGACAGCGGCGTGGTGCTCGACAAGTACCGGGTGCTGCTGGACAAGGCCGACCCGGGCGGGCTGCCACCGGGTGCCCCCATCGCGCTGGGCATCACCGCGCTCAAGCTGCCGGCCGACCCGGACAGCCTGATGGTGGTGGTGAGCGACGAGTCCAGCACCGTGCGGCTGCAGCGCCTGCAGTCGCAGTGGCTTCGCTAGCCGGGCTGGCGCAGAATGCGCCGATGGACATGACCTTCGACACCTTCCGCGCCCAGGCCCTGGCCCGGGGATTCGACGAAGTGCTGGAGCGGCAATGGGCGCCGCACACGGTGCTGGACGAACACACCCACCCCTTTGCGGCGGACGCGGTGGTGGCCGCCGGCGAGATGTGGCTCACGGTGGACGGCCAGACCCGGCACCTGCGGCCCGGCGACACCTTTGCGCTGGAGCGCGACATGCCGCACAGCGAGCGCTACGGCGCCCAGGGTGCCACCTACTGGGTGGCCCGGCGCAACGGCTGAGCCGCCAGCAGCACATACCAGCCCATCACCGGGCGGCCCTGGTCGTGCCGGATGGGGGCCTCCCACAGGGCCTGCACGGCCAGCCCGTGATCGCGGGCCAGGGCCACCAGGCTCTCGCGCCCGTGGGCATAACGCAGGCTCGGGCGCAGCTGCAGGTCCCGGCCCGGATCGGCCTGCTCCACCGAGAATGCCAGCACGCCACCGGGCACCAGCCGCGCACGGGCGGCGCGGAACACCGGTGCCAGCGGCCCGGTGTAGATGAAGACATCGGCCGCCACGACGAGATCGGCCGGTCCGTCGTCGGCTTCCAGCCAGGGCAGCAGGTGCGCCTGATCGACCCGACGGTACACGCCGGTGGCCCTGGCCTGTTCGACCATGGCAGGCGCAATGTCGACGCCGTCCACCGCGTCGGCCAGCGGCGCCAGCAGCCGGCCGCACAGGCCGGTGCCGCAACCCAGATCGAGCACCCGGGCAAAGCGCCGTTCGCCCGAGAGCAGCGGGCGCAGCAGGGTTTCGTGGGCGGTGTAGCGCAGGGCACCCAGCAGGTGGTCCTGGAAGTCGTCGGCGTAGTCGTCGAACAGGGCCTGGGCATAGACCTCGGGGGGCGGCGGCGGATCGGCCAGGTCCTGCACCGCCGCCAGGTAGTAGTGGTGCAGCGCCTCGTGGGCGCCGCAGGCCAGGGCCTGGCGGTAGCAACGGGCGGCCTCCTCCAGATGTCCGGTCTCGCGCAGCAGGTGCCCCCGCTGTGACCAGGCTTCGGCCAGGGAGTCGTCGAGCGCCAGCGCATGGTCCAGCGCTTCCATGGCCTGGGGCAGGCGGTTCAGGCGCAGCAGGCCCAGGGCCCGGACGAGCGCCATGCCGGGGTCCTGGGCGGCGGCCTCGGCCAGCAGATCGACCGCCTCGGCCCAGCGCCGCTGGTGGAACCGCATCAGCCCCAGGTTGCCCCTGACCGAAGGGCGCCCCGGCACCAGGGCCAGCGCGGCTTCGTAGTCGGCCGCTGCATCGTCCACCCGGCCCGCCTCGGCATGGGCATTGCCGGACGCGAACAGGGCTCGGGCCTGCTCGGTGCGCGGGTCGGTGGCCATGCGGGGGGTGACGTCAGACCTTGGAGAAATCGGGCTTGCGGCGTTCCATGAAGGCGCCGAAGGCCTCGCGGGCGGCCGGCTCGCGCAGCATGCGCCCGAAGCTGGCGCCCTCTTCGGCCATGACGGCCTGCACCTGGGCGGCCTGGCCCTTCTTCATGAGGCGCTTGGTCTCGATCAGGCTGCTCAGGGGCTTGGCGGCCAGCTTGGCGGCCACGGTGTGGGCATAACTGCGGGCCTCGGTGGGCGGCAGCACCTTGTTGACCAGCCCCACCTCGAGTGCGGCCTCGGCCATGAAGGGCTCGCCCAGCAGCAGGGCTTCGGCGGCGCGGTGGTAACCCATCATCTGCGGCACCAGCAGGCTGCTGGCGGCCTCGGGGCACAGGCCCAGGTTGACGAAGGGCATGGAGAAGGCGGCGTTGTCGCCGGCATAGACCAGATCGCAGTGGAACAGCAGCGTGGTGCCGATGCCCACCGCCGGGCCGCACACCGCCGCCAGCACCGGCTTGGGGAAGGCCGCGAGGCCGCGCAGGAAGCGGAACACCGGCGCGCCCTCGCCGGCCGGCGGCTGGTTCAGGAAATCGGCGATGTCGTTGCCGGCCGAGAAGATGGTCTCGTGGCCCTGGAACACCACCACGCGCACCGACCCATCGTCCTGCGCGGCCTGCAGGGCATCGGCCATGGCGCCGTACATGGCGGCGGTGATGGAGTTCTTCTTGTCGAGGCGGTTGAAGGTGATGCTGCAGACGCCGGCTTCGGTGTGGACGAGGATGTCGCTCATGGGGGGTTGTCTCGATGGGTGATGTGGGCGGTCCGGCGGACCCGGACACGGGCGCACAAATTAACACGAAAGCCCGGTGCGGATTGGAGCGGACAGCCCAGGCCGCCCTCCTAAACTCGGGCCCATGCGAACACTCCTGACCCTGTTGCTGGCACTGCCCCTGTGCTGGCTGCCCGCCCATGCCCAGACCCCGCAGGCCGCCGCTGCGGCCGAGGGCGCCGGCACGGCCCGCCCCAAGGTGGCCCTGGTGCTCTCGGGCGGCGGCGCACGCGGCTTTGCCCATGTGGGCGTGCTCAAGGCGCTGGAAGCCGCGCGGGTGCCGGTGGACATGATCGTGGGCACCTCCATGGGGGCCATCGTGGGTGGCCTGTACGCCAGCGGCATGACGGCCGACGAGCTGGAGCGCGAGATCCTGGCGGTGCAGTGGGGCGACCTGTTCAACAGCCGCGAGCCGCGCCAGGAGCTGTCGCAACGCCGCAAGGAAGAGGACTTCGAGCTCTCGCCGGTGCTGGCGCTGGGCTTCCGGGATGGCGAGTTCCGCCTGCCCACCGGCGCCGTGTCGAGCCGTTCGCTGGAGATGCTGCTGCGCCGCTACACCCTGCCCACACGGCACCTGGAGAGCTTCGACCAGCTGCCCACGCCGTTCCGCGCCGTGGCCACCGACATGGAGACCGGCCAGCCGGTGGTGATGGACAGCGGCGATCTGGCCACCGCGCTGCGGGCCAGCATGTCGGTGCCGGGCGTGTTCTCGCCGGTGATCGTGGGCGAGCGCATCCTGGGCGATGGCGGCCTGGTGGACAACCTGCCGGTGGGCGTGGCCCGCCGCATGGGGGCCGACGTGATCATCGCGGTCAACATCGGCACGCCGCTGGCCGGGCGGGACACGCTGGGCACGGTGCTGGGCATCACGGCGCAGATGGTCAACATCCTGACCGAGCAGAACGTGCAGGCCAGCATCGCCACGCTCACACCGTCCGACCTGCTGCTCACGCCGCCCCTGGGCAAGCTCACCTCGGCCGACTTCGAGCGGGCGCCCGAGCTGGTGCGCATCGGCCGCGAATACGCCGACACCGTGACCGCGGCGCTGCAGCGCTTCTCGGCCCCGCCCGACCGCTACGCCCGCTGGGTGAGTGCCCGCGTGGAGCAGGCGGTGGGCAACACCGAGCGCGTGGGCCGCATTGCCAGCATCCGCTTCGAGGGTGTCAACGAACGCCGGGCCGAGCGCCTGGAGGCCGGGCTGGACACCGCCGTGGGCCAGCGGGTGGATGTGGACCGCATCGAGGACGACCTGCAGAAGCTGGCCGCCGCCGGCGACTACGAGCGCATCGACTACAGCCTGGTGCGCCGCCCCGGCACCGACCAGGAAGACCTGTCCATCCTGCTGCGCGAGAACAACTGGGGACCGAACTACCTGCGCCTGGGCATCGACCTGCGCACCGACTTCCAGGGCCAGGGCGCGTTCAACCTGCGCATCAGCCACAACCGGCACTGGCTCAACGACAGCGGGGCCGAATGGCGCAACCGGGTGCAGCTGGGCGAGACCCTGGGCGTGTTCTCCGAGATCTACCAGCCGCTGGGCTCGGCCAGCGAACGTTTCGTGGCAGCCTACATCGACGGCCGGGTGCGCAAGGTGGAACTGTTCGCACCCTCGGGCGAGGCCTTGGCCCTGGTGCAGCGGCAGGGGGTGCAGGTGGGCGCCGACATCGGCTGGCCGATCGGCCTGCGCGGCACCATCGGCGAGATGCGGCTGGGCGTGATCGGCGCGCAGCGCAGCACCACGCCCGAACTGGTGTCCAGCGCCATCCCGGCCAGCGTGGCCCAGACCCAGCGCTGGCGCGAGGCCGGCCTGCGCGCCGCCGTCATTGCCGACCAGCTGGACTTTGCCAACTTCCCCTCGCGCGGCTACCGCGCCGTGGGCGAGGCGGTGCTGGGCCGGCGCAGCTACGACAACCTGCCCTCGGGCCGCTTCGACCGCATCGAGGGTTCGCTCACGGCGGTCAAGAGCTGGGGGCCGAACACCATCAACGTGGGTGCCCGCTTCGCCCGGGCCAGCGATGTGCCGCTGGGCGCGGTGGACGAGTATTCGCTCGGTGGTTTCCAGCAGCTCTCGGGCTACCGGGTGGGCCAGGTGGCCGGCAACTACCTGGCCTTCGGGCGGCTCACCTACTACCGGCGTCTGCCGGGCGATGCCGGGCCGGCGCGGGCGCTGTTCGTGGGCGGCTCGCTGGAGGCCGGCAATGCCTGGATCAACCGGCGCGATGTGTCGCTGCGCGACCTGCGGGGCGCCGGCAGCCTGTTCATCGGGGCGGACACCGGCATCGGCCCGCTCTACCTGAGCCTGGTGAGCGCGCCCAAGGGCTTCACCGGCCTGTACCTGTTCCTGGGCCGGCCCTGACCGGGGCCGCCCAGGGGCGGGTCATTCCTTGTAGTAGACGACCTGGTGGGTCGTCACCAGCAGCCGGCCCTCGGCATCCCACAGGTGGGCATGCTGGTCGGAGAAGCCGTTGCGGAAGGCGCTGGCACCGCATTCGGCCAGCACCCAGCCGTCACCCACCGCCGACAGATCGGCCGAGCCGGCGTGGAAGTAGACCGTCATGGACACGGTGCCGGCCGGCACGCGGGTGGCGCGGCGCAGCCAGACGCGGGGAAAGAACACGTCGGACAGCGCGGTGAGGCTGGCAAAGTCCAGCGGGCGTGGCGGCTCGTCGCGCACCCACAGCGTGGTGCCGGCCGGGCTTTCGGCACCGTCCCAGTGGCGCGGCAGCGGGCCCTTGGCAAAGCGGATGTCGTAGCGCCCGATCCAGGGCACCGGTGCCTCGGGCCGGCGCGGCAGGGCGGCGGCCGAGAGCACCTGGGGCAGCGGCGCATCGTCCACGCTCCAGGTGGTGCGGCGCGCGGCCGTGATGGCGGTGGCCGTGACCACCACCTCGTCCTGCTGCATGAGGCTCACCGACCAGTGCTGGGTGGAACGGTTGGTGCGCACCGGGTGGGCATGCACCTCGAAGGGGCCGTCGGCCACGGCCGCCGCGAAATTGACGGTGAGTGACAGCGGCTCGCCCAGCCGCTCGGGGTGCTGCAGGATGGCCTGCACCAGGGTGGCGGCGGTGATGCCGCCATAGGGCCCGACCATGTTGGCATAGGCCGGGGAAGTGGCGCCCCGCCAGGCGCCGTTGCCGATGGCCTCCAGGGCCACGGCAGCGTCAAAGGGATGGTTCATGTCGGCGGTTATACCCGCTCGAAGATCCCGGCTGCCCCCTGCCCCATGCCCACGCACATGGTGACCATGCCGTACTTCTTCTGGTGGCGCTTGAGGGCGTGCACCACGGTGGCCGAGCGGATGGCCCCGGTGGCGCCCAGCGGGTGGCCCAGCGCAATGGCGCCGCCCATGGGGTTGACCTTGGCCGGGTCCAGGCCCAGGGTGCCCATCACCGCCAGCGACTGCGCGGCAAAGGCCTCGTTCAGCTCGAACCAGTCGATGTCGTCCTGCTTCAGGCCGGCGTTCTTCAGTGCGGCGGGAATCGCCTCCACCGGGCCGATGCCCATGATGTGCGGCGGCACACCCCGGCTGGCATAGCTGACGAAGCGGGCCAGCGGCGTGAGGTTGTAGCGCTTGAGCGCGGCCTCGCTCACCAGGATGAGGGCGCCGGCACCGTCGCTGGTCTGCGAGCTGTTGCCTGCCGTCACCGAGCCGCGGGCCGCAAACACGGTGCGCAGCTTGGCCAGGCCTTCGAGCGTGGTGTCGGGGCGGGCGCCTTCGTCCAGGCTGACGGTGCGGGTGCGGGTGGACACCTCGGCGGTGTCCAGGTTCACGCTGCGCTCGGTCACTTCCACCGGGGTGATCTCGTCGCCGAACTCGCCGTTCTTCATGGCGATCACGGCGCGCTGGTGGGACTGCAGGGCAAAGGCGTCCTGTGCGTCGCGGCTCACCTTCCACTGCTGCGCCACCTTCTCGGCGGTCAGGCCCATGCCGTAGGCGATGCCGTAGCTCTCGATGTCGTCGGTGCTGCGGAAGATGGTGGGCGACAGGCTGGGGCTGTTGCCCATCATGGGCACCATGCTCATGCTCTCGGTGCCGGCCGCGATCATCACGTCGGCCTCGCCCACGCGGATGCGGTCGGCCGCCATGGCCACGGCCGACAGGCCGGAGGCGCAGAAGCGGTTGACGGTGATGCCGCCCACGCTGTGGGGCAGGCCCGCCAGCACGGCACCCACGCGGGCCACGTTCAGGCCCTGCTGGCCTTCGGGAATGGCGCAGCCGCAGATGATGTCCTCCACCGCCTTGGGGTCGAGGCCGGGCACCTGGGCCATGGCCGAGCGCAGCGCATGGGCCAGCAGCTCGTCGGGGCGCAGGTGGCGGAACGAGCCCTTGTGCGAGCGGCCGATGGGCGTGCGGGTGGCGGCGACGATGTAGGCGTCTTGGATCTGTTTGCTCATGTCGCTTCCTCAGTTGCGGACGGGCTTGCCGGTGTTGAGCATGCCCAGAATGCGCTCTTGCGTTTTCGGGTGGACGATCAGCGCGCAGAAGGCCTGGCGCTCCAGCGTCATCAGGTATTCCTCGCTGACCAGGGTGCCGGGCTCGACGTCACCACCGGTGACCACCCGGGCGATCAGGCTGGCGATGTGGAAGTCGTGCTGGCTGATGAAGCCGCCGTCGCGCATGTTGACCAGCTGGCCCATGATGGTGGCGCGGCCGTCGCGGCCGGCCACCGGGAACAGCCGCTTGTGCGGGGCACGCCAGCCGCTGGCGAACAGGGCGCGGGCTTCGTTGATGGCCACGAACAGCAGTTCGTCCTTGTGCGGCACCACCACGTCGGAGGGCAGCAGGTAGCCCAGCTGGCGCGACTCCAGGGCACTGGTGCCCACCTTGGCCATGGCGGCGGCGGTGAAGCCTT
This sequence comes from Hydrogenophaga sp. R2, assembly GCF_049843595.1. Classification (NCBI taxonomy): domain Bacteria; kingdom Pseudomonadati; phylum Pseudomonadota; class Betaproteobacteria; order Burkholderiales; family Comamonadaceae; genus Hydrogenophaga; species Hydrogenophaga sp. R2. Next base: position 187,234 of record NZ_JBBHZN010000004.1, on the reverse strand, counting down.
CGGTCAGGAAAGGCAGCAGGTCCTTGCCCGTGGAGGCCTCGGCGTTCTCGGCAGCGCGGCGTGCGATGTAGGTCAGGCCGCCGGCGCCCGGCACCAGACCCACGCCCACTTCGACCAGACCGATGTAGCTCTCCATGTGGGCCACGCGGCGGGCGCTGTGCACCGCCAGCTCGCAGCCGCCCCCCAGGGCCAGACCCCGGATGGCCGAGACCACCGGCACGTTGGCGTAGCGCAGGCGCAGCATCATCTGCTGCATGAAGCCTTCGGCCTCTTCGATGGCGGACACGCCCACGGCCATGAAGGCCGGCAGCATGGCCTGCAGGTCGGCACCGGCGCTGAAGGGCTCGTCGCCCGACCAGATCACCAGGCCCTGGTAACGCTGCTCGGCCAGGTCCACCGCGGCCATCAGGCCCTCGCACACCTCGGGGCTGATGGCGTGCATCTTGGTCTTGATGCTGGCGATCAGCACCTCGTTGTCCAGTGTCCAGACGCGCAGGCTGTCGTTCTCCTCCAGCGTGGTGCCGGCGGTGCGGTAGTCCAGCCCGCCCTCGCCCAGCAGGCGCTCGGGGAAGTGCTGGCGGGCATGCACCGGCAGCACGCGGCGCGGCTCGAACACGCCCTTGGCCGGGTTCCACGAGCCCTGCGGCGTGTGCACGCCACCGGCCTCGGCCACGGGTCCCTTGAACACCCACTCGGGCAGCGGTGCCCGGCACAGCGCACGGCCGGCGTCGATGTCCTCCTGGATCATCTTCGCCACCTCCAGCCAGCCGGCTTCCTGCCACAGCTCGAAGGGGCCCTGCTTCATGCCGAAGCCCCAGCGCATGGCCTGGTCCACGTCGCGCGCCGTCTCGGCAATGGTGGCCAGGTGCACGGCGGCGTAGTGGAAGCTGTTGCGCAGGATGGCCCACAGGAACTTGCCTTGTGCGCCTTCGGCGTTGCGCAGCAGGCGCAGGCGCTCGGCGGCCGGCTTCTTGAGCATGCGGCCGTACACCTCGTCGGCCTTCTGGCCGGCGGGCACGTATTCGCCGCTGTCCAGCTCGAAGCGCATCACGTCGCGGCCGACCTTCTTGTAGAAGCCGGCCTTGGTCTTCTGACCCAGGTTCCCGGCGTCCAGCAGGGCCTTGAGCACCGGCGGGGTGCCGAAGCTGCCGTAGAACGGATCGGTGGCCTCGCTCAGGTTGTCCTGCAGCGTCTTGATGACGTGGGCCATGGTGTCCAGGCCCACCACGTCGGCGGTGCGGAAGGTGCCCGAGCTCGCACGGCCCAGGCGCTTGCCGGTGAGGTCGTCCACCACATCGAAGCTCAGGCCGAAGTTCTCGACCTCCTTCATGGTGGAGAGCATGCCGGCAATGCCGATGCGGTTGGCCACGAAGTTGGGCGTGTCCTTGGCCCGCACCACGCCCTTGCCCAGGCCGGTGGTGACGAAGGTCTCCAGGTCGTCCAGGATCTGCGGCTGCGTGGTGGGCGTGGCGATCAGCTCCACCAGCGTCATGTAGCGCGGCGGGTTGAAGAAGTGGATGCCGCAGAAGCGCGGTTTGATCGACTCCGGCAGCGCCTCGGAGAGTTTCGTGATCGACAGGCCCGAGGTGTTGGACGCCACGATGGCGTGCTCGGCCACGAAGGGCGCGATCTTCTTGTAGAGGTCGAGCTTCCAGTCCATGCGCTCGGCGATGGCCTCGATGATCAGGTCGCAGTCGCGCAGCTGATCCATGTGCTCTTCGTAGTTGGCCTGGCCGATCAGGTCGGCATCGCGGGCCACGCCCAGCGGCGAGGGCTTGAGCTTCTTCAGGCCTTCCACCGCGCGGGTGACGATGCCGTTCTTGGGGCCTTCCTTGGCCGGCAGGTCGAACAGCACCACCGGGACCTTGACGTTGACCAGGTGCGCAGCGATCTGCGCGCCCATCACGCCGGCGCCGAGCACGGCGACTTTCCTGACATTGAATCGGTTCATGGGTTTTCCAGAAGGGAATGGGGGGCGGTCACTGGACGCGCTGCCAGGTCTGCGTGCGGTAGAAGGGGCCGAGGTAGCCGCGCATCTCCAGCTGCTGACCGCCGTTCACCGGCTTGAGCCGGTTGCGGTAGACCTTGCCGTTGTTGGGATCGACGATGGTGCCGCCCTCGTAAATGGACGGATCGCTGCTGCTCTGGCGCACGCCGCGCAGGATGTTCATGCCCAGCACCGGCTGGTCCTTGCGGTCGTCGGTGCACTTGTCGCACACCGCCTTGGGGTCGGTGGCGGGATCGAGCAGGCGCTCGATGTGGCCCACGAAGACACCGTCCTTTTCGGTGATGCGCACCAGCGATTTCTCCTTGCCGGAGTCGTCGTCGATGGTCTTCCAGAGCCCGACCGGGGTCATCTGCGCGGACGCAGACACACCGGCCAGGGTCAGCAGCGCAGCCAGGGCAGCAGAGGCGACCGTCTTCATGGCGATCAGGCCAGGGCCTCGTCGGTGTTCATGAGCACGGCAGCGCCGGCGCGGGCGGTGCGCATGAGCGTGGCGGTCTCGGGGAACAGCTTGGCGAAGTAGAAGCGCGCGGTCTGCAGCTTGGCGGTGTAGAACGGGTCGGTGCTGCCGGCCGCGATCTTCTGCAGGGCCTCGCGGGCCATCAGCGCCCAGAAGTAGCCGAACACCAGGTGGCCGGCCACCCGCAGGTAGGGTACGGCGGCGGCGCCGGCCTCGTCGGGGTTCTGCAGCGCCTTGAAGCCGATCTCGGTGGTGAACTTGGTCATCTGTTCACCCAGGTAGGCCACCGGGTTGATGAACTCGGCCATCTTCTCGTTGACGCCCTCTTCCTCCACCAGACGGCCCACCAGCTTGCCGAACTTGCGCAGGGTGGCGCCGTTGTTGCCCAGCACCTTGCGGCCCAGCAGGTCCAGCGACTGGATGGTGTTGGTGCCCTCGTAGATCATGTTGATGCGGGCATCGCGCACGAACTGCTCCATGCCCCATTCCTTGATGTAGCCGTGACCGCCGAACACCTGCTGGCATTCGGTGGCGGCCAGGTAGCCGTTGTCGGTGAGGAAGGCCTTGGAGATGGGGGTCAGCAGCGACAGCATCTCGTCGCTGTCCTTGCGCACCTTCTCGTCCGGGTGGCCGTGCACCTTCTCCAGCAGCACCGAGCAGAACAGCGCCAGGGCGCGGCCGCCTTCGGCATAGGCCTTGGCGGTCAGCAGCATGCGGCGCACGTCGGGGTGCACGATGATCGGATCGGCCGGCTTGTCCTTGGCCTTGGGGCCGGAGAGGCTGCGCATCTGGATGCGGTCCTTGGCATAGGCCAGGGCGTTCTGGTAGGCCACCTCGGTCAGGCCCAGCGACTGGTTGCCCACGCCCAGGCGGGCCGCGTTCATCATCACGAACATGCCCTGCATGCCCTTGTTGGGCTGGCCGACCATGGTGCCCACAGCGCCATCGAGCACCATCTGGCAGGTGGCGTTGCCGTGGATGCCCATCTTGTGCTCCAGGCCGCCGCAGTAGATGCCGTTGCGCGCGCCCAGGCTGCCGTCCTGGTTGACCAGGAACTTGGGCACCACGAACAGGCTGATGCCCTTGATGCCGGGAGGCGCGTCGGGCAGGCGGGCCAGCACCAGGTGGACGATGTTCTCGGCCATGTCGTGTTCACCGGCGCTGATGAAGATCTTGTTGCCGGTGAGCTTGTACGTGCCGTCGGGTTGCGGCTCGGCCTTGGTGCGCATCAGGCCCAGGTCGGTGCCGCAGTGGGGTTCGGTCAGGCACATGGTGCCGGTCCATTCGCCGCTGACCATCTTGGCCAGGTACGTGGCCTTCTGCTCGTCGGTGCCGTGGGTGTGCAGCGAGGCATAGGCGCCGTGGGTCAGGCCGGGGTACATGGTCCAGGCCTGGTTGGCCGAGTTCATCATCTCGTACAGGCACTGGTTGACCGCCAGCGGCAGGCCCTGGCCGCCGTACTCGGGGTCGGAGCTGAGTGCAGCCCAGCCGCCCTCGACGTACTGCTTGTACGCCTCCTTGAAGCCCTTGGGGGTGGTGACCTCGTGGGTCTTGGGATCGAGCTTGCAGCCTTCGGTGTCGCCGCTGATGTTGAGCGGGAAGATGACCTGGCTGGCGAACTTGCCGGCCTCTTCGAGCACGGCGTTGATGGTGTCCACGTCGATCTCGGCATGGGCCGGCATCTCGCGGAAGGTGTCGGTGACCTTGAGCACTTCGTGCATCACAAACTGCATGTCGCGCAGAGGCGGGTTGTAGACGGGCATGGGGGACTCCTTGCTGGGGTTTGTGAAACGGAAAAGGGATCAGCGCGGGCGGGCGGGGGCCACGGCAGGCGCTGCGGACTGGTTGCGGGCCAGGATGCTCTCGAAGGCGGTGACCGCGCGGGTGAGGGACTCCGGGCTGTGCAGGAAACGGGCTTCGTAGTGCAGGGCCAGGATCAGCGCATGCACCTCGAACGCCACCTGCCCGGCGTCGGTGCCCGGGGCCAGATGGCCTTCGGCCACGGCGATGTCGATGGCGCGCCGCATGGCGGCCAGCCAGGTGTTGACCGAGCCGGCCAGGGCATCGCGCACCGGGCCGGTCCGGTCGTGGAACTCGACCGCGCCGCTGATGTAGATGCAGCCCGAGTCGATCTCGACCGAGGTGCGCTTCATCCAGTTGGCGAACAGGGCGCGCAGGCGCGGCAGGCCGCGCGGCTGCGCCATGGCGGGGTAGAACACCTCGTCTTCAAAGCGGGTGTGGTACTCGCGGATCACAGAGATCTGCAGCTCCTCGCGCGAGCCGAAGTGGGCGAACACGCCCGACTTGCTCATCTGCATCACCTCGGCCAGGGCGCCGATGGACAGGCCTTCCAGGCCGATCTGCGTGGCCAGGCCGAGCGCCGCATCGACGATGGCGGCCTTGGTCTGCAGGCCTTTCTGCAGCGGACGCGACCCTTCCACGGCGGCATCGCGCGGACGGCGGGTGCGGGACGAAGGGGTGGTGGACATGGTGCGGCGTAGAAATCGAACGGTCGTTCTATTTTTACCGCAATTCGGTGACGGTGCACCGACACCCGGGCCATTTGCCCGGGATTGTTTAGGCGGGCGGCTCTAAACCGAGGGTTAACCCGAACGCTCTTCGGCCAGGGCTGGCACCTCACGCACCGCCTCGCCAGCGATGGCCCAGATGCGGTCGCCCGCCCGGGCATCGATGGGGTGCATGCCGGTGAAGTCGCCGAAGGCCGGCAGCACACCGACCGGGCGGGATGCCGCATCGCCCAACCAGAAACACGGCAGCCGCAACCGCTGCCGGGCCGGCCCGCGCAGCACGGTGCAGGGATGCCAGTGACCGGCCAGGGTGTAGGCGCCAGGCACCGGCTGCGGCTCGTGGCACAGGGCCCAGGGGCCGACCCGCCAGGGCTCGTCGTGCAGCACCACGCCCCAGTGGGCCGGCGGATCGCCGGCGGCGGCATCGTGGTTGCCCCGCACCAGGTGGACGCTCAGGCCCGGCACGGCGGCATGCGAGCGCATGGCCTGCAGCGCAGCCTGCACCGCATCGAGCATGACCGGGCTGCGCCCGCGCGCGGCGTGCAGCAGGTCGCCCAGCACCACCAGGCGGACCGGGCCGGGGACCTGCAGACCAGATGGCAGACGGACCACGTCGGCCAGCAGATCGTCCAGTTGTTTCAGCGTGGCGCCGGTGGTCGCTTCGGGCACCGGTACACCGAGCCGGCGAAAACTGGCCGCCTTGCCGAAGTGCAGGTCGGCCACCAGCAGGGCTGCCTCGTCGGGCAGCCAGGCCGCACCCGAGGGATGCAGCGCCAGCCGCAACCCCGGGGCCAGCGTGACCGGCCGCCAGGGCATGGTGGCCGTCAGGACCGTGGGCCCGGCAGCAGCAGGGCCAGGGCGTGGTCCAGACCTTCGCCCGGGCTGCGGCGGAAACCGCTGCGGGCAAAGCGCTGCAGGCGCCCCACACAGAAGGCGGTGATGACCGAGGCATCGCCCTGGGCGTCCGCCGTGGGCGACACCGCGCCGCTGGCGGCCGCGGCCTCGCGCAGGTCCTGCTTGAGAGCGGATTCGATCTTGTCGAAGAACAGGTTCATGCGCTGCTGCAGACGTTCGTTCTCGAACACCAGGGCGTCGCCCACCATGACGCGGGTCATGCCCGGGTTCTTCTCGCCGAACTGCAGCAGCAGGGCCACCAGCTTGCGGCAGCGGGTGCGGGGGTCGGATTCGCGCTCGGCCAGCTGGCCGATGAGGCCGAAGACCGACTGCTCGATGAATTCGATCAGGCCCTCGAACATCTGGGCCTTGCTGGCGAAGTGGCGGTAGAGCGCGGCCTCGCTCACGTCCAGGCGGGCCGCCAGCGCGGCGGTGGTGACCCGTTCGGCACCCGGCTGTTCGAGCATGGTGGCCAGGGCCTGCAGGATCTGCACCCGGCGCTCACCGGGGCGGGGCCGCTTGCGGCCGGCCGGCGGGGCATCGGCCTCGGCATCGACGGGAGCTGGAGACTCGGACGGCAGGGATGTCATGGCAGGAGATCCGTGGAGGCCTGGGCCGGTGCGCGGATTCTCGCACAGCCCGATACATCCGCTTACCCCCGGACACCAGCGTGGCTGCGGCGCCCGGGGCTAGTGGGTGGCCGCATTCAGCAGGATGCGGATGCGCAGTCCGCGCCCCTGGGCACCGGTGCCGAACTCCAGCCGGGTCTGGTGCACGCGGGCAATGCTGTCGGCAATGGCCAGGCCCAGGCCGTTGCCCTCGCCCACCGTGCCCGGCACCCGGTAGAAGCGCTGCAGCACCCGCTCGTGCTCCTGGGGCGGAATGCCCGGGCCGTCGTCCTCCACCTCGACCCAGGTGAAGGCCGGCGGACCCGCGTCGTGGCCGCAGCGCAGGGTGACGCGACCGCCCGAAGGCGTGTACTTGACCGCGTTGTCCACCAGGTTCATGAGCAGTTCGCGCAGCAGCCAGGCATGTCCCAGGGTGCGGGCGGGCTGCACCTCCAGGCCCAGGTCGAGGCCGCGTTCGGTGGCGGCGTCCAGGTGCACGTCCAGCGCGGTCTCGCACAGCTCGACCAGATCGACCTGCTGCCGGGCATGGCTCTCGCCGGCCAGGGTGTCGGCGCGCGACAGGGCCAGCAACTGGTTGGCCAGCTGCGAGGTGCGCCGGGTGGCCGCGCGCAGCCGCAGCACCTGCTCGGCCCGCAGGGTGAGCAGATCGCCGTTGCCCAGGCTGCGGGCGCCCTGGGCCCAGGCCTCCACCTGGGCCTGCAGGCCGGCCAGCGGCGTGCGCAACTGGTGGGCGGCATCGGCGACGAAGCGCCGCTGGGCATCGGTCTGTGCATCCACCAGCGCCAGCAGGCGGTTGAGCGAATCCACCAGCGGGCGGACTTCGGCCGGCGAGGCACCGGCGTCGAAAGGCCGAAGATCACCGGGGGAACGGCTCTCCACCTCGCGTTTGAGATCGATCAGGGGCTGCAGCGCCCGGGCCACCCCCCAGACGACGGCCGCCGCCGCCACCAGGAACAGCAGCAGGTTGGGCAGCAGCACGCGGGTGAGCACGTCGCGCAGCCAGTGCTGGCGCGGGTCGGTGCCGTCGGCCAGCATGACCACCAGTTCCCCGGCATCGGTCTGCACCCGCTGGGCCACCAGGCGGTAGGTGACGCCGCCCTCGACCACGCTGAGGAATTCGGCGTTGTCGGTGGTGGGCAGCACGGTGGGGAGCCAGCGTTCGCCCAGCAGCAAGGCCCCCTGCGCATCCAGCACGCCCAGCGTGGCGGCACCCTGGCTGTCCTGCAGGAACTCCAGCAGCGACGGCGCCAGCAGCAGCGACAGACCCGGCTGCTGGATCAGGTCATCGGCATCGGGCACCACCAGGGGCGCGGCGGCTGCCCGGGGGCCGACGATCTGTGCCTTGACCACCGAATCGGCCAGCAGCGGCACCAGGCGCTGCAGGCGCAGGTCCTGCTGCAGGGCCGCGGTGCCGGCGGCCTGGTAGTTGATGGCCACGCTGATGCCCGCGATCAGCGCGATGGTGGCCAGCAGCAGCACCAGCAGACGGCGCTGCAGGCCGCCGATCACGCCGCTGGAGAAGACCGACTCAAGCAGCCGGGGCACTTTCAGCGCCATCGCCGGCGGCCTTGATTTCAAGCCGGTAGCCGAAGCCCCGGATGGCCCGCAGCGCAATGCCGGCCGGCTCCAGCTTGGCGCGCAGCCGGGACACATACACCTCGATGGCGTTGGGGGTGATCTCCTTGTCCCAGCCGGTGAGCGCCAGCAGCAGCTTGTCCTTGGCGGCAGGCTTGGGCGCCTGCAGCAGCAGGTACTCCAGCACCGACCACTCGCGCGGGCCGACGTCGAGCGTCTGGCCGGCCAGCAGCAGGCGCCGGTGTGCGGTGTCCATCTCCAGCGGGCCGAAGCTCAGCACCGCCGAGGTGGCGGCCTGGGAGCGCCGCAGCAAGGCCCGCAGGCGGGCCAGCAGTTCGGGCAGCTCGAAGGGCTTGACCATGTAGTCGTCGGCCCCGATGTCCAGGCCCTGCACCCGGTCGTGCAGCGCGTCGCGGGCCGTGAGGATGAGCACCGGCATGGCCTGGCCCTGGCTGCGGATGCGGCGGGTGAGCTCCAGCCCGTCCATGCCGGGCAGGCCGATGTCGACGATGGCGGCATCGAAACTCTCCGATTCCAGGGCCTGCTCGGCGCGTTCGGCACTGCCCACCCAGTCCACCGAATAGCCGGCGTCGCACAGCCCCAGCTTCATGCCGCTGGCGACCATCACATCGTCTTCGACCAGCAGCAGTCTCATCGCTTGATCATGGTGCCGAAGGGCTCGTTGCCCAGCACTTCCAGCAGGAGCGCGTGGGGCACACGGCCGTCGATGATGTGCACCGCATTCACGCCGCTCTTGGCGGCATCCAGCGCGCCGGCGATCTTGGGGATCATGCCGCCGGAGATGGTGCCGTCGTCCACCAGCTCGTCGATGCGGCGCGGGGTGAGTTCGGACAGCAGCTGGCCGTCCTTGTCGAGCACGCCGCGGATGTTGGTGAGCATGAGCAGCTTTTCGGCCTGCAGCACGGTGGCCAGCTTGGCCGCCACCACGTCGGCGTTGATGTTGTAGCTCTCGTTCTGGTCGCCGAAGCCGATGGGGCTGACCACCGGGATGAACTGGTCGTCCTGCAGCGCCTTCACCACCGCCGGGTCGATGCCGACGATGTCGCCCACCTGGCCCACGTCGTGTTCGCGCGAGGGGTCCCTGGTGTCGGTCAGGCGCAGCTTGCGGGCATGGATCATGGCGCCATCCCTGCCGGTCAGGCCGACCGCCTTGCCGCCGGCCTGGTTGATCAGGCCCACGATGTCCTGCTGCACTTCGCCGGCCAGCACCCACTCGACCACTTCCATGGTCTCGGGGTCGGTCACGCGCATGCCCTGGATGAACTCGCCCTTCTTGCCCAGGCGCTGCAGCAGGGTCTCGATCTGCGGACCGCCGCCGTGCACCACCACCGGGTTGATGCCCACCAGCTTGAGCAGCACCACGTCTTCGGCGAACGCGGCCTGCAGGGCCGGATCGGTCATGGCATTGCCGCCGTACTTGATGACCATGGTGCGGCCGTGGTACTTGCGGATGTACGGCAGGGCCTGGGCGAGCACGCCCGCACGGTCGAGCGGGGACAGGGGTTGGGCGGTGGTGTCGGACATGGGCGGGCGGGGGGGATGGGTTGAAGCAGCCCCCGATTTTAGGGACGCCTCCCCACCCTGCCCCGCCGCAGGTCCGGCGCGGGGCTCAGAAATGGATGCCGCGCATCATCTGCTGCATGGCAATCGCCTCGGGCGAGAGCTGGGGCTTGGCGCCCTTGTCGCCCTTGGCGGCCGACGAGTCCGGGAACATGCGGAAGCTGGTGTTCATGACGATCTGCGCCACACGCGGCACCAGCGCATGCATGACCTGCCCGGTGATGCCCAGGCGGGTGGCGATGCGCACCGGCCGGAAGATGCAGGCCTGGGCGATCATGTCGGCCGCTTCTTCCGGGGCCAGCGTGGGCACGTTCTTGTAGATCTGGGTCGGCGCGATCATGGGCGTGCGCACCAGCGGCATGTTGATGGTGGTGAAGGTCACGCCCTGGTCGGCGAACTCGCTGGAGGCGCAGCGGGTCCAGGCGTCGAGTGCGGCCTTGCTGGCCACATAGGCCGAGAAGCGCGGGGCATTGGTCAGCACGCCGATGGAGCTGATGTTGACGATGTGGCCGCGCTTCTTGGCCACCATGCCCGGGAGCAGGCCCATGGTCACCCGCAGGCAGCCGAAGTAGTTGAGCTGCATGGTGCGCTCGAAGTCGTGAAAGCGGTCGTAGCTGCTTTCGATGGCGCGGCGGATGGAGCGGCCAGCGTTGTTGATCAGGTAGTCCACGCCGCCGTGGTTCTGGATCAGCAGCTGCACGAAGCGGTCGCAGTCGGCCATGTCGGCGATGTCGGCCGGGTAGGCCACGAAGGCGTAGCCCTTGGCCTTGGCCTCGGCACAGGCTTCATCGAGCTTGTCCTGGTCGCGGCCGCAGATGATGGTGGTGGCGCCGGCCTCGGCAAACTTGTGCGCCGCCGCCAGGCCGATGCCCGAGCTGCCACCGGTCACCAGCACCACCTTGCCGGCCACCGTGCCGCGCAGGCTGCGGTCGATGTGCAGGTCGGGGTCGAGGTGGCGTTCCCAGTAGTCCCACAGGCGCCAGGCGTAGTCGCGCAGGTTGGGGCATTCGATGCCGCTGCCCTTGAGCGCGGCCAGCGTCTGGCGGCAGTCGAAGCGGGTCGGGTAGTTCACGAAGGTCATCATGTCCTCGGGCAGCCCGAGGTCCTGCATGACGGCGCGGTAGACCCGGCGCACCGGGGCCAGGGCCATCAGGCCCTTCTTCACGCTCTTGGGGATGAAGCCCAGCAGCGCCGCATTGACGAACAGGTTCATCTTGGGCGCGTGCGCGGCCCGGCTCAGGATGTCCAGCACGTCGCCCACGCGGTAACCCACCGGGTCGACCAGGTGGAAACATTCGCCACCGGCGCGCTGGCCGTGGCTGATGTGGTCGAGCGCGGCCACCACGAAGTCCACCGGCACGATGTTGATGCGCCCGCCCTCCAGGCCCACGCTGGGCATCCACGGCGGCAGGATCTGGCGGATGCGCTGGATCAGCTTGAAGAAGTAGTAGGGCCCGTCGATCTTGTCCATCTCGCCGGTGCGGCTGTCGCCCACCACGGCGGCGGGGCGGTACACCGTCCAGGGCTGTTTGCACTCCTTGCGCACGATCTTCTCGCTCTCGTGCTTGGTCATGAAGTACGGGTGGTCGATGTTCTCGGCCTCCTCGAACATGTCCTCGCGGAACACGCCCTCGTACAGGCCGGCCGCCGCGATCGACGACACGTGGTGCACATACCCGGCCGTGATGGCGCGGGCGAACTCCACCATGTTTCGGGTGCCGTCGATGTTGACCTTGACCTGGCTCTCTTCATCGGCCTCCAGGTCGTACACCGCGGCCAGGTGGTAGAGGTGGTCGATCTGGCCCTTGAGCGCGCGGATGTCGTCCGCCGACACGCCCAGCTTCTTCTCGGTCAGGTCGCCGAACACCGGCACCGCGCGGCTGGGCCCCACGCCCCAGAACTCGCGCAGCTGGGCCACCTTGCCCTCGCTCTCGCGCCGGATCAGGAAATGCACCACCGCGCCCTTGCGCTGCAACAACCGGGCAACCAGCCGTTTGCCGATGAAGCCGGTGGCACCGGTGACGAAGTAATGCATGGGGAATCTCCTGTGTCGGGTTTCGTGTGGCGGGAACGCCGCCGATTCTGTCGTGCGGGCATCGGCTTGCGATTCCGAACAAACCCGTGGCAGGGCGCCACAGCGGCGGTTTTAGTCAGCCTTCCCTACACAGCCCCCGCCGTGCCGGCCACCATGCGGCTTTCCGCCGTGGCCCGGCCACGCCCCCACCCTCGACTCAGGAGAGCACCATGGTCAAGAAGGTCAGCAAGAGCAGCAACGCATCGTCCACCGCCGCCAAGGCATCGAGCCAGTCGGCCCTGTCCGGCGCCATCAAGGACTCGGCCCAGCAGATCTGGCTGGCTGGTCTGGGCGCCTTCTCCAAGGCCCAGGCCGAAGGCGGCAAGGCCTTCGAGGTGCTGGTCAAGGAAGGCCTGTCGATCCAGCGCAAGACCCAGGCCGTGGCCGAGGAGCGCATCTCGGAAGCCACCAGCCGCGTCAGCAGCATGGCCAACGACATCTCGTCCAAGGCCGCCGGCAAGTGGGACAAGCTGGAGTCGCTGTTCGAAGAGCGCGTGGCCAAGGCCCTGGGCACCCTGGGTGTGCCGACCGCCCGCGACATCGAGGCCCTGATGGCCCGCATCGACGAGCTCAATGCCCACGTGGCCCAGCTCACCGGCACCAGCCCGGCCCGCAAGCGCGCTCCGGCCAAGGCAGCCCCGAAAGCCGCTGCCAAGCCTGCTGCCAAAGCCGCTGCGAAGCCCGCTGCGAAGGCCCCGGCCCGCAAACGCGCTGCGGCCAAGTCCGCCGCCAAGGCCACCCCGGCGGCCTGAGCGGCCCGGCGGCGGGGCTGACCCCCGGATGCTGCTGCAGCGCAGCACGCCACCGCCGCCCGCCGGCCTACACTCGGCCGCATGAATACCCCCCGACGCAGTACTGCCCGCCCGGTCCCGCCCCGTCTGGCCCTGGCGCTGGCGGGCGGCGGACCGCTCGGGGCCATCTACGAGATCGGCGCGCTGTGCGCCCTCGATGCCTGCCTCGATGGCCTGGACTTCAACCGCTTCGACCACTACATCGGTGTGTCCGCCGGCGGCTTCATCGCGGCCGGTCTGGCCAACGGCCTGACCCCGCGCGAGCTGTGCGATGCCTTCATCGACGACCGGCCCGGACCCGACAGTTTCGACCCCTCGTGGCTGCTGAAGCCGGCCTGGGGCGAGCTGGCCGGCCGCGCCGCCCGGGTGCCCGGGCTCACCGCCAGCGCCCTGCAGGCCTGGCTGCTGCAGGGCAAGTCGTTCACCAGCGCGTTCGAGCGCCTGGGCGCGGCCCTGCCCACCGGGGTGCTCGACAACGAGGCCATCCACCGCCAGATCGAACGCCTGTTCAACCAGCCCGGCCGCACCAACGACTTCCGGCAACTCGCCACCCGGCTCACGCTGGTGGCCACCCAGCTCGACAGCGGCGAGGCAGCGCCCTTCGGCCGCCCCGGCTGGGACCATGTGCCGATCTCGCGGGCCATCCAGGCCAGCGCGGCCCTGCCCGGCCTGTTCCCGCCGGTGTGCATCGACGGCCAGCACTATGTGGACGGCGCGCTGAAGAAGACGGTGCACGCCTCGGTGGCGCTGGAAGAAGGCATCGACCTGCTGATCTGCCTGAACCCGCTGGTGCCGTTCCGCGCCGCGCCCGACGCACCGCGCCAGCGCGGCATTCCGGCGCTGGTCGAGGGCGGCCTGCCGGCGGTGATGAGCCAGACCTTCCGCTCCATGATCCATTCGCGGCTGGCGCTGGGCTTCAAGCAGTACGAGCGGGCCTGGCCGGACACCGACATCGTGCTGATCGAACCCGACCAGCGCGACGCCGAGCTGTTCTTCGCCAACACCTTCAGCTACAGCCAGCGCCGCGAGATGGCCGAGCATGCCTTCCAGCAGACCCGCCAGTGGCTGCGCCAGCACGCGGCCACCCTGGCGCCCCGGCTGGCACGGCATGGCGTCGGCCTGAACCGCGACGCCATGACCGACCCCGACCTGCGCCTGCTGCCGCCCCTGGCCCCGCGCAGACCTGTGGCCCCCGATCCCGTGACCCGCCTGCACCTGGTGCTCGACCGACTGCAGGCCGCCTTGCCGGCCGCACCGGCCCACCCGGCGCCATGACCGAACGCAAGCCCCGGCGCCGCACCGCCGAGCGCATCCTGGAAACCACGCTGGCGCTGTTCAACCGCTTCGGCGAGCCCAACGTCTCCACCACGCTGATCTCGGCCGAACTGGGCATCAGCCCGGGCAACCTGTACTACCACTACCCGGCCAAGGACGAGCTGATCAACTCGCTGTGCGAACGCCACGAGCGTGCGCTGGCCGAACTGCTGGGCGCGGCGGACGGCGTGCGCCACGTGGAGGACGCCTGGTTCTTCCTGCACTCGCTGTTCGAGATCATCTGGCAGTACCGCTTCCTGTACCGCGACCTCAACGACCTGCTGTCCAAGAACCGGGTGCTGGAAACCCGCTTCCAGAGCGTGCTGCAGGACAAGACCCGTGCGGTGCGCCAGATGCTCGCCAGCCTGAGCCGGCACGGGGCGGTGCAGATCGACACCCGGGAGGTCGAACCCACGGCCACCAGCATGGTGGTGGTGCTGACCTACTGGCTGAGCTTTGAATATGTGCGCGACCCGCGCCACGCGCTGGAGCCGGACCATGCCCAGCAGTCGCTGCTGCGCGGTGCCGGGCATGTGCTGCACCTGCTGGCCCCGTACCTGGAGCCGGAGCAGCGCCGGCACCTGATCACGCTGATGGAGGCGTACCAGCGTTGAGCCAGCGCTCGACCAGCCGCGCCCACAAGGTGGCACCCAGCGGGATCAGGTCGTCGTTGAAATCGTAGCTCGGGTTGTGCAGGGTGCAGGGGCCGCCGCCGTGGCCCATCTCGCGGTGCAGGCCGTCGCCGTTGCCGATGAACACATAGGCCCCCGGCGTGTGCTGCAGCATGTAGGCGAAATCTTCGGCGCCCATGGTGGGCTCCTGGTCGAGCACGCCGGCCTCGCCCACGATGTCGGTCATGACCTCGCGGATGAAGGCGGTCTCGGCCTTGTGGTTGATGGTGGGCGGGTAGTTGCGGCGGAACTGGAATTCCACCGTGGCACCGAAGGCCGATGCCGTGTGCTCGGCGATCAGCTTCATGCGCGCCTCGATCATGTCCAGCACCTCGAAGGTGAAGGTGCGCACGGTGCCCTGGATGACGCAGCTGTCGGGCACCACGTTGGTGGCCTCGCCGGTGTGGATCATGGTGACCGAGATGACGCCCGCGTCCACCGGCTTCTTGTTGCGCGTGATGATGGTCTGGAAGGCCTGCACCATCTGGCAGGCCACCGGCACCGGGTCGATGCCGTTGTGGGGCAGCGCCGCGTGCGAGCCCTTGCCGCGGATGGTGATGTGGAACTCGTTGCTCGACGCCATGACCGGGCCCGGGCTGGCCGCAAAGCTGCCGGCCGGCATGCCCGGCCAGTTGTGCATGCCGAACACCGCCTGCATGGGGAAGCGCTCGAACAGGCCGTCCTTGATCATTTCGCGGGCGCCGCCGCCGCCCTCTTCAGCCGGCTGGAAGATGAGGTAGACGGTGCCGTCGAAGTCGCGGTGGCGCGCCAGGTGCTGGGCCGTGGCCAGCAGCATGGCGGTGTGGCCATCGTGCCCGCAGGCGTGCATGCGGCCGGGATGGCGGCTGGCGTGGGCAAAGGTGTTGTGCTCCTGCATGGGCAGGGCGTCCATGTCGGCGCGCAGGCCGATGGCCCGGCCGCAGGCGCCCCCGTCACGGCCGTGCACGATGCCCACCACGCCGGTGGTGCCCATGCCCCGGTGGATCTCGATGCCCCAGTCGGTCAGGCAGCGGGCCACCACGTCGGCGGTGCGCACTTCCTGGAAACACAGCTCGGGGTGGGCATGCAGGTCGCGGCGAACGGCCGCGATGGACGCGGCCTGCGTGACGATGGAGTCGATCAGTTTCATGGCGCAGCGGTCATTCCTTGCGGCGGATCACGGTGGCGCGGGACGCGTCTTCCTTGTAGGCATAAGTGCGCTCACCGCCCTTCCAGGTTCCCAGCCACAGCATGTTGGCCGAAATGGCGTCGTGGTCGGCGTTGCTGAAAGGCTTGTCGTAGGTGGTGACCACGCCCCGGTAGGGCTCGCGCAGGTTCTCCAGCCCGTTCTTCAGGCCCTTGCCGCTGAAGTCGCCACGGGCCACGAACATGGCGCGCAGCAGCAGCTGCACCGAATCGTAGGTCTGGGCGGCCGACATCATGGAGCCGATGGGCCGCTCCTTGGACAGGCGGGCATAGCCGCGCAGGAAGGCGCTGTTGCGCTCCATGAAGGGGTTGGGCAGCACCGTCTGCACCATCAGCGCCCCCTCGACCGCGCCCTTGGAGCCTTCGAAGGCCGAGGCATGCGACAGGCCCCAGGGGCCGTACTGCGGCACGTTCCAGCCCGCAGCGGCGCGGGCGGCAGCAATCACACCCTGCTCGGGCCCCACGGTCCAGCCGATCAGGGCGTCGGCACCCGAGTCCTTGAGCTGCTTCATCTCCTCGGTCAGCGACTTCACGCCCACCTTGAATCGCACCACGATGTGCGGCGTCAGGCCCTCGGCCTTGAGGGCCGCTTCCAGGTCGCGCAGGCCGCCGTCGCCGTAGCCGGTGGAGTCCACCAGCAGGGCCACCTTCTTGAGGCCGCGCTTGACGATGTCGGCCACCAGGAACTGCGACTGCAGCTGGTCGCGCGCCGAGGTGCGGAAGATGAAGCTCTCGGCCGCCGGGTACTTGGCGGTGATGGCGGTGCCGGTGGCACACGGCACGATGAGCAGGTGCTGGTTGTTCTGGAACACGTCCAGCGCCTTCATGGCCACGCCGGTGTTGCAGAAGCCGATGGTGGCCGTGACCTTTTCCTTGAGCACCAGCTCCTCGGCGTGGGCCAGGCCCTGGTCGTTGTTGGCCTGGTCGTCGCGGATCACCAGCTCCAGCTTGCGGCCCAGGTAGCCACCCACGGCATTGATCTCGTCCACCGCCACCTGGGCACCCACACGGGCGCTGTTGCCCATGTCGGACGAGCCACCGGTCAGCGGCAGGATCAGCCCGAGCCGGATGGGCTGCGCCGCCGGTGCAGCAGGCGCCTGCGCCATGGCCGACGGTGCCGCGACCGACAGCGCAGTCGCCAGGGCCAGTACAAGGGAGGGAAGCGACGGCAAATGCATGTAGGGTCTCCATGAAAGGCTGCCGGGCCTCAAGACATGAGGCCCCTTCAGCCGGTGTGCCTGCTGCGGGGGTTCACGTGACCGGATCTGCGCCCGGTGACACGAATGTACAGGCTCAACGTGATACCCCACCCGGTTTGTCCTGATATCCTGACCCGGACCGCAGCAGACCTGCCACAGTGCCCTCTTTTCCATGACCGCCGAAACCCTCACCGTGCGTGGCGCCTGCCCGCACGACTGCCCCGACACCTGTGCCCTGATCACCACCGTGGACAACGGCGTGGCCATCAAGGTGCACGGCAATCCCGAGCACCGCCACACCGACGGCGTGCTGTGCACCAAGGTCTCGCGCTACGCCGAGCGCACCCACCACGCCGAGCGGCTGCTCACGCCCATGCGCCGCACCGGCCCCAAGGGCAGCGGGCGGTTTGAACCCATTTCGTGGGACGAAGCGCTGGACACCATTGCCACGCGGCTGGGCGGGATCGCATCGCGCGACCCCCAGGCCGTCCTGCCCTACAGCTACGCCGGCACCATGGGCCTGGTGCAGGGGGAGTCGATGGCGGCGCGCTTCTTCCACCGCCTGGGTGCCTCGCTGCTGGACCGCACCATCTGCGCCGCTGCCGGGGGCGAGGGCCTGGTGCAGACCCTGGGCGCCAAGGTGGGCATGAAGGTGGAGCACTTCGCCCGGGCGAAGCTGATCGTCATCTGGGGCAGCAACTCCATCGGCAGCAACCTGCACTTCTGGAAGCTGGCCCAGCAGGCCAAGCGCGACGGCGCCCGGCTGGTGTGCATCGACCCACGCCGCACCGAGACCGCCGAGAAGTGCCACGAGCACATCGCCCTGCGCCCCGGCACCGACGCCGCGCTGGCCCTGGCGCTCATGCACCAGCTCATCACGAACGGCTGGCTGGACCACGACTACATCCGCGACCACACCCTGGGCTTCGAGGCGCTGCGCGAACGCGCCCTGCAGTGGCCGCCCGAGCGCGCCGCCGCCGTGTGCGACGTGCCGGTGCAGCAGATCATCGACCTGGCCCGTGCCTATGGCACCACCAAGCCCGCCGCCATCCGCCTGAACTACGGCATGCAGCGGGTGCGCGGCGGCGGCAATGCGGTGCGGGCCGTGGCCTGCCTGCCGGCCCTGGTGGGGGCCTGGCGCCATGCGGCCGGCGGCGTGCTGCTGTCCAGCTCGGGGCAGTTCCCGGTGGAGCGTGCGGCGCTGCAACGGCCCGACCTGCTGGCCGGCCGGCAGCCCCGCACCATCAACATGAGCACCATCGGCGACGACCTGCTGCGCGAGGCCTCACCCGCCTTCGGCCCCAAGATCGAGGCGGTGGTGGTCTACAACAGCAACCCGGTGGCGGTGGCCCCGGAATCCGGCAAGGTGGTGCGCGGCTTTGCGCGCGACGACCTGTTCACCGTGGTGCTGGAGCATTTCCGCACCGACACCGCCGACCATGCCGACATCCTGCTGCCGGCCACCACCCAGCTCGAGCACTGGGACATCCACACCAGCTACGGCCACACCGATGTGCTGCTCAACCGCCCGGCCATTGCGCCGGTGGGCCAGTCCCGCACCAACACCGACGTGTTCCGGGCGCTGGCGCGGCGCATGGGCTTCACCGAGCCCTGCTTCGACGACGACGACGAAACCCTGTGCCGCCAGGCCTTCCGGCCTGATGTGATCGACTTCCAGCAGCTGCTCGACCAGGGCTTCGCCACGCTGAAGATGCCGGACGCACCTTATGCGAACGGCGGCTTCCCCACACCCTCGGGCCGCTGCGAATTCTTCAGCGCCCGGCTGCAGGCCCAGGGCCTGGACGGCCTGCCCGACCACCTGCCCAACCACGAGCCAGCCGGCTCGTCGGCGGCCTACCCGCTGGCCATGATCTCGCCACCGGCGCGCAACTTCCTGAACTCCAGCTTCGTGAACGTGCAGAGCCTGCGCGACATCGAGGGCGAGCCGGTGCTGGAGATGCACCCGGCCGATGCCAGCTCGCGCGGCATCGGCGATGGCGACATGGTCCGCGTGTTCAACGACCGGGGCGAATACCGCTGCCGCGTCAAGGTGGGCGCGCGGGCGCGCCGTGGCGTGGTCAACGGCCTGGGCATCTGGTGGCGCAAGCTGGGGCCGGACGGCACCAACGTGAACGAGGTCACCAGCCAGCGCCTGACCGACCTGGGCCGTGGCCCCACCTTCTACGACTGCCTGGTCGAGGTGGCCCGCGCCGGCGAGGCGGCCTGATGCGGGGCCGGCAGGCTGCCGTGGGCGCGGCCCTGCTGGCGGCCCTCCTGGCGGGTGGTTGCGCCAGCCACACGCCAGGGCCGGGCTATTACTGGCAATCGGTCACCGGCCACCTGCGGCTCATGGCGGCGGCCCGCCCCATCGACGACTGGCTGGCCGACCCGGCCACACCCGCCGCGCTGCGGCCCAAGCTGGAGCGCGTGCGCGAGATGCGCGCCTTTGCGGTCGCCGAACTGGGCCTGCCCGACAACGCCAGCTACCACCGCTATGCCGATCTGGGCCGGCGTGCCGCCGTGTTCAATGTGGTGGCGGCACCGCGTTTTTCGCTCACGCCGCAGCAGTGGTGCTTTCCGGTGGCCGGCTGCGTGACCTACCGGGGCTACTTCGACGAGGCCGCGGCCCGGGCCTTTGCGGCCAGCCTGCCGGCCGATCTGGAGGTGCAGGTGCAGCCGGTGCCGGCCTATTCCACCCTGGGCTGGACCAACTGGATCGGCGGCGATCCGGTGCTCAACACCTTCATCCACTACCCCGAAGGCGAGGTCGCCCGGCTGCTGTTCCACGAGCTGGCCCACCAGGTGGTGTACGCGGCCGACGACACGCCCTTCAACGAGTCGTTCGCCACCGCGGTCGAACGGCTGGGCGGCGAGCGCTGGATGGCGCAACGGGCCAGCCCGGCCGTGCGCGCCGAATACGCCGCCTTCGACGCACGGCGGCGCGAATTCCGGGCGCTCACCCGCGACATCCGCCGGCAGCTGCAGCAGGTCTATGCCGACGCAGCGCTGGACGATGGGCAGCGCCAGGTCCGCAAGACCGAGGTCATGAACCAGCTGCGCGAACGCTACGCATCGCTGCGGGCACGGTGGGGTGGCTGGGCCGGGTACGACGCCTGGGTCGCCCAGGCCAACAACGCCAGCCTGGCCAGCCAGGGCGCCTACGACGAATGGGTGCCGGCCTTTCTGGCGCTGCACCAGCGCCATGGCGGCGACTGGGGCCGGTTTTATGATGCGGTTCGCCAGCTGGCCCGCCAGCCCAAGGCCGACCGCCACGCCGCCCTGCGCGGCCTGACCCCGCCAACCACTGAACGCTAGACCATGGCCGACATCCGCATCGAACGAGACCACCAGCTGGGCCTGAGCGCCGCACGCAAGCTGGCCTGGAAATGGGCCGAACAGGCCGAAGCCGAGTTCGACATGAGCTGCACCTACGAAGAGGGTGACGATGCGGACGAGGTGCAGTTCACCCGCTCCGGGGTGAGCGGCTGCCTGAAGGTGACCGGCAACCGCTTCGAGCTGGACGCCAAGCTGGGCTTCCTGCTGGGGGCCTTCAAGGACCGGATCGAGAGCGAGATCGTCAAGAACCTGGACGAACTGCTGGCCGCCGGCAGCAAGCCGGCTGGCCGCAAGAAGAAGGGCTGAAGCCCGGCCGGTCGATCAGCTCAGGCTCTCGATCAGGTCGATGTACTGCTGCATGGCGTCATCGGCTGAGGTGCCCTTCAGGCCGTTCCAGGCGTCCCACTTGGCGCGGCCCACCATGTCGCCGAAACCGGGCTTCTTCTCGGCGTTGTCGCCGGCCGTGGCCTGCTTGTAGAGCGCGTAGATCTTGAGCAGCGTGGCGTTGTCGGGGCGCTCGCTCAGGTTCTTGGAATTCGCCACGGCGGCGTTGAAGCGGGCGGTCAGATCGGACATGGGGTCTCCTGCGGGTAAGGGTGTGTCCCGCTATCTTACGGTCCCGCCCGCTTGCACAATCGGCGCCAACCTAGAGAACCCCATCCAGATCCGGGAGCCCCCATGGAGCAACGCGTGGCCGCCGTCCGACAGGCCCTGACCAGCACGCTCGGCCTGAGCGGAGAACGCATGAGCAAGGTCGACACGGCCTGGCTGCGCATGGATTCGCCGTCCAACCTGATGATGATCGTCGGCGTGTGGATGCTGCGCCCCGCCATCGACCGCGAAGCCCTGCTGCAGCGTGTGCGCGAGCGGCTGCTGCCCTACCGGCGCTTCGTGCAGGTGGCCCGCGAGGATGCCGCCGGCGCCCACTGGAGCGACGACCCCGACTTCCGGCTGGAGCGGCATCTGCAGAGCCGCCCGCTGCGCCGCCGCAAGGGCCAGACCGCGCAGCAGGCGCTGCAGGAGCGCGTGGCCACGCTGGCCATGCAGCCGCTGGACCCGGACCATCCGCTGTGGCACTTCGAGCTCATCGAGCAGCACGACGGCGGCTCGGCGCTGATCGCCCGCATCCACCACTGCATTGCCGACGGCATTGCCCTCATCAGCGTGATGATGAGCCTGGTGGACGGCGGCGCCCTGCCCCCGCAACGCGACAAGCCCGCCAGGGGCCGCAAGAAAGCGCTGCGCGAAGGCGCCGAGGACTGGGTGGCCGATTCGTTGATCCGGCCGCTGGGCGACATCACGGCGCGTGCGCTGGAAGCCGCCGGCGGCGGCGCCGCGAAATCCATGGCCCTGCTGGCCGAGCCGCAGAAAGGCATCGGCCACACGGTGGACCAGGCCATGGAAATGGCCCGCCTGGGCGGACAGCTGGCCAGCGATCTGGCGGCCCTGGCCCTGATGCCCGACGACTCGCCCACCCGCCTCAAGGGCCAGCCCGGCCACACCAAGCGCGTGGCCTGGTGCGAGCCGGTGCCGCTGGACCAGGTCAAGGCCATCGGCCGGGCCTTCGGCTGTTCGGTGAACGATGTGCTGCTGGCCTGCGTGGCCGGCGCCATCGGCAACTACCTGCGCGACCTGGGCGACGACCCGGCCGGCCAGGAAATCCGCGCCATGGTGCCGGTGAACCTGCGCCCCATGGAAGACGCCTGGAAGCTGGGCAACCGCTTCGGCCTGGTGCCGCTGCTGCTGCCCATCGGCACCGAGCATCCGCTGGAGCGGCTGTTCGCGGTGAAGCGGCGCATGGCCGACCTCAAGGGCAGCCTGCAGCCGCTGCTGACCTTCGGCCTGCTGTCGGTGGCCGGGCTGCTGGTCAAGCCGGCGCAGGAAGCCATGCTCAGCCTGTTCGGCCGCAAGACCACGGCGGTGATGACCAATGTGCCCGGGCCGGCGCACAAGCTCAAGGTGTGCGGCAGCACGCTGGAGCAGACCATGTTCTGGGTGCCGCAGACCGGCACCGTGGGCCTGGGCGTGTCCATCCTGAGCTACGGCGGCGGGGTGCAGTTCGGCTGCATCGCCGACAGCGGCCTGTGCCCCGACCCTCAGCAGGTGGTGGACCGCTTCACGCCGGAGTTCGAGCGCCTGCTCACGCTCACGCTGATGCTGCCCTGGGGCGAGACGGGCTGATCAGGCCGCCACCAGCCGCCGGCTGGCGATCTCCAGCAGCCCGTCGAAGATGAGGCTCTCCACCAGCTCGACCTCGGTCGACATGCTGGGGGCCACCTTCCAGCCCGCCCCCCCGGTCATGTAGCAGACCGGGTCCTCGCCGCAATGGCGGCGCAGGTTCTCCACCATGCGCTGCACCGCGCCGGCAATGGCGAAGTTGCCGCCACTGGTGAGGGCATCGCTGGTGTTGGTGGGGAAATCGCGCACCTCGCCGGTGGGCACGTGCAGGCCGGCGGTGCCGGATTCGAGGGCCCGCAGCATGATGCCGTGGCCCGGCAGGATGATGCCGCCCAGGAAGCGCCCCTCGGTGTCGATGCACTCCACCGTGACCGCCGTGCCCACCATCACCACCACGCAAGGGCGGGCGCGGCCCTGCGACAGCAGGCGGTGGCGGGCACCGATCATGGCCACCCAGCGGTCCGACCCCAGACGGGCCGGATGGTCGTAACCGTTGACCAGCCCCGCCTCGGCCGTGGAGGACACCACCCAGCGCGGGGTCACGTCCCACATCTCCAGCTGCTCTTCCACCCGGCGCTTGACCGCATCGCCGGCCACCACGCAACCCAGCACCCAGCTCGGGCAGGTCAGGCGGCTCCAGTCGCCCTCTTCCAGGGATTCGATGTTTTCCAGGAACTGCGCACCATGGGCCAGCAACCGGGCACCGGGGCGGGGGGCGTCGTACACGGCCCATTTCAGGCGGGTGTTGCCGACATCAAGGGCCAGAAAACTCATGGGCGGATTATCACCAAGCGCCGCGCCCTGCCGTGCTGCCCTGCAGCAAGCCGTCAGATCAGGCCGATCCAGCAGGCCCGCTGCACCGCCGCCAGCTTGTTGTCGGTCTGCAGCTTGGCCATGGCATTGGCCAGGTGGTAGTTCACCGTGCGCTCGGTGCAGTCCATGCGGACCGCGGTCTCGCGGGCGGTGAGTCCCTGGAAGGCCAGGTTGAGGCTCTCCAGTTCACGCGGGGTGAGCGAGACGCGCTGCTCGGCGATCATGCGGCGCAGCATCGGCCACACATTGAAGGCCGACCACGCGAGGTTGGCCGCATCGCTGCGATGGTTGAAGGTGCGCGGGCTGAACATGAAGCATTCGAAGGCGCGTCCCGCCGGCAGCGGAAACGACACCCACACCAGGGACTGCTGACCATGGGCCAGCCACAGCCGCCGCCAGCGGCTGGTCTGTTCGCCTGCCGCCTTGGAGATGTCCTGCCAGGCCACCAGGGGGGCATCGCTTTCCCGCCAGCCGGCACCGAAATCGCCGCTCTCGGCCAGCGACAGCGCCGCTCCCACGAAACGGGGCGGATGGATCGCCAGCACCTCGCGGTCGTTGGGGGTGCCCGTGGGTGCCGGCCCCAGCACCATCAGCGCCTCGACGCCGTGCTCGGACAGAGCGGTCAGCCAGTCGTTCAGGATGGCATCGACCCCCATGTTGTCAAAGTTGACAGGTAGGGTCATGGGTGTCCGCGTTGGGCCAAGCCGACAATGCCCGACCGTCCCGGGCGGGGGGTGCATCCGATGAAGTCAATTTCACAGGAGATCATGTTGGCAATCGACCGTTTGTGGTGGCACAACGCCAGGGCGAGGATGCGGCGCTGGTGGCGCGATGACGTGCTGAATGCACCTCTCGAGCCTATTTTGCACCCATCCCGGTTGCGTCTGATGGGCATTGGTCTGTTCACCTGCGTGGGGCACCTGGCGTTCTATTGCATATGGACCTTCTGGCTCCCCCAGCCGTATGAAAGCGCATGGGCTCGGGCGCTGATGGTGATGTCGTCCGCGGTGTACTTCTCCATCGGCTGGCGGCGTGACTTTGCCAGCTATTTCAGCGGCCGCTGGTTCAGCTTCGCCACGTGGCTCCAGCTGCCATGGTTCTTCAGCTGGATGTACATGATGAACGACGGCAGCAGCATCTGGCTGGCCAGCCTGGCCGCCATGATCCTGATCTACTTTCACTTCACCGACTGGCGTCTGGCGGTCGTGGGCCTCATCACGGGCAGCCTGGTCGGCATTTCCACCGCATGGGTGGTCAACACACACTCACTTCAGGCACCGATGCCTGAACATCTGCTCATCATCGTGTTCGCTGCCGCAGTAGGCCTGCTGCTGGGCATGTCCAGCGCCAACCTGCGGCGGGTGCGGCTGGTCAACACCCTGAGCACCATGGGCGTGATGGCCCACGAACTGCGAACGCCCCTGGCCACGGTCCACCTCATGGGCGACGTGCTGCGCAACATGGCCCAGCTCGACCAGGCCGAAGCCCGCCGGCGCAAGCTGGACGATCTGGGCCACCGGCTGCAGAACCTGGTGCGCGGCATGCACAGGCACATCGACATGCAGATCGCCAATGCGCAGCTCATGCGGCTGCCCCGACAGCACACCAGCATCCGGGCGGGCGACCTGGTGACCACTGTGGTCAACAACTACCCCTACCGCACCTCGCGCGAACGCCACTGCGTGATCGTGCAGGTGGAACACGATTTCCGCTTTCTGGGTGCCTATCCCCTGTTCGCCCAGGTGCTGGCCAACCTCATCAAGAACGCCTTGCATGCCCTGGTGTCGGCCAGCACGGCCCTGTGTCCGGGCGATCTGCGCCTGACCGTGAGCGTTCGCCACCGCCGCGGGCGCATCGTGGTGGCCGACGGTGGCGTGGGTATCCCCAACGAGCTGCAATCGCGTATCTTCGAACCTTTCTATTCAACGCAGGCCGGTGCCGGCAACGGGCTGGGCCTGAGTTTCTGCAAGAACGTGGTGGAAGACGCACACGGCAAGCTCACAGTCCATTCACAATCGGGAAAGGGTGCGGTGTTCACCATCGAACTGCCCCTGGACCGTTCCGAGACCCCGTTCCGTCCGTCTGCACCGCTCTCGCCCGATCCATGCCACTGACCCTTCCGCTCATCCACCGCCCTGGCAGCATCCTCTTCCTGGACGACGACGTCGACTACCTGGAGATGCTCGGCATGGTGATACCGGGCCACATCCAGATCGAGCTGTTCTCGCGGCCGGCCGGTTTCGGGCGGCGCATGGAGGCCGAAACGGCCCGCTGGGAAGCCGATGCCACGCTGCAGCTGCAGATCATCGACCGCTGGCGCAACGGTGTGCCCCTGCTGCCGCAGATCCTGCGGTACTGGTCCACCCAGCCGGAACGGTACCGGCTGGTGCAGAGCTGCGTGGTCGACTACGCCATGCCCGGCACCGATGGCCTGTCCGTGCTCAACACCCTGCTCGACTGGCCTGGCTCGCGGGTGCTGCTGACCGGCCAGGCCGACGAGCAGATCGCGGTCAAGGCCTTCAACAGCGGCCTGATCGACCAGTTCGTGCCCAAACAGACGCAAGACATCACACGGCATCTGCTGGGCGTGCTGCGCAAGCTGGCCAATACGCCGCATGTGCGGCTCAACACCTTGTGGCGCAGCGTGCTCACGGCCGAGCAGCAGTCGCTGCTGCAGATTCCGGCGGTGGTCGAGGCACTTCAGCAGCTCAGCCATGGCCGCTGGGTCGAGCACGTGGTGCTGGGAGCACCCTTCGGCATGCTGGGGGTCACCATCGATGGTGGCTGCGAGTGGCTGCAGCTCGAACCCGTGTCCGGCTTGCCGGGCCTGGCCGAGCTGGCCGGCTCGGCCGGCATGGACTTCGAGACGGTGCGGGCTGTCCGGGCCGGCGAACAGCTGGCGGCGGTGGAGCTGCACCAGCAGCTGGGCCTGCGGGGCCCCATCCGGGTTGCTCCCGCAAGGCCCCTGGACGAAGACGGTCTGCTGACCAGCGCCCTGTTCGCGCTGCAGGCCGGGGAGCATCCGCCCCTGCCGACCTACCGGGCGGTGCTGCGGGCCGCAGAGCACCGCTCGGTGGACGACACCTGAGCCGGTCCGGTCAGCCGGCGCGCACCTTGCGCAGCCGGCGCGCCACGGCCCAGGTGTCGGGCCGGAACTGCGGCACCAGCTCGGCCATGACGCGCTCCAGGAGAGTCAGTTCACACTCGGCCAGTCCAGCGTTGAGGGTAAGCCGCACCATGGCGCGATTGCGGCTGGTGGCAGGCGCAAAGAAGATGGATCCCAATACACCCCGGACGCACATGGCGTCACGCAGGTCGCGTGCAGCGGCCTCGCTGCCGATCTCCAGCGAGATGATCTGTTCGCTGCCGGGCAGCACATAACCGAGCGCGGTCAGGTGGGTCCTGATCCTGTGTGTCACCCGACGCAGCCGGTGGCGGGCCTCGTCTGCGCCCTTCAGGTGCTCCACTGTCGCCATCAAGCCCGCCACCTCGTGGCTCAGCAGGCAAGAGCTGAAGATGGTGGGAAAGCTGGTGGTGATCACGTACTCCCGGAGATGGGCCGGGAAGGTGAAGAAGCCTGCCCTGCCGGCCACCGCCTTGGCCAGACTCGCCGAAATGAAATGCACCCGGTGGGTCAGGCCGAGCGCCACGCACAGGCCGGCTCCAGCAGGCCCATGGGTACCCAGCGAGTGGGATTCATCCACCAGCAGCATGCTGCCATGGCGTTCCACGACCTCCACCACGGCCTGCAGGGGGCACACGGTGCCGCTGGTGCTGTAGACCGAGTCCACCACCACCAGGCCAGGACCATGCTGTCCCATCAACCGGTCCAGATGCTCCGGATCGTTGTGGCGGAACGGATGGGCCAGGGCACGGGCGGCCCGGATGCCCTCCCACAGGGACGGGTGTGCCATGCCGTCGATGTAGACCGGGGTGTCGGCCCCGGCAAAGCACTGCAGGGCTGCGAGATTGGCAGCGTAGCCGGACTGGCACAGGAGCGCGTCCTCATGACCGGTCCAGCGAGCCAGCTCGCGCTCCAGCGCGCGGGCCGGCTGGTCCTCGCGCTGGAACACTCCCGACTGCACCACCGACTGGTTGTCGTGGAGCAGCGATGCCACCTGCGCCTTGACGATGTCCGGGTGCCCGGTGACCGCCAGATAGTCGTTGCCGTCCAGCCGGACCGCATCAGCCCGCGGCGGCTGCACCGCCAGCATCGATCGCCCGCCCCAGTCCCGCGCCCAGCGGGGCTGGAAGTCGCGCTCGATGCGCTGTCGCAGGCCGGCGGACAGCGCGGGGCGTTGCTGGAACAGGGGGTTGGTGCACAGACCGGTTTCCATGGGGTACTCCAATGAATGAAAAGGTACCCATTGGAAAAAACGGCAGGCTTCTCGCCGATGCCATCCTGTCAGATCTGACAGCCCCGGACACAAATTCCGTCAGTTCTGGCGCCAGGGCAGGCCGACAAAGCGCCAGCCGCCCCGCTGGCCCCGGTGGGCCTGCCCGTCGGGATCGCCTTCAAAGCCGTCCAGGATGTTGTAGGCCTCGATGCCCAGCTGCGTGGCACGCCGGGCGGCCGCCACCGAGCGGACGCCGCTGCGGCACAGCAGCACCACCTTGCGGCCCTGGGCGGCGGCGCGGATCTGCTCGTCGAAGCCGGGATTGAGCGCCATGCCGGGCCATTGTTTCCAGGCCACCGCCACCGCGCCGGGGACAAAGCCGACCCATTCCCGCTCGGCATCGGTGCGCACATCGACCAGCACCGCCTCGCCCGCCTGCACCCAGGCCCAGGCGAGCTGGGGCGACACGTCGCCGGCGTAGCTGGCATCGGCCACCTCGCGCGGCTGCATGAGGGCGGCGCCATCCACGTCGTGCCGCAGACCGGACGTGAGGTTGGCCGGCACGGCCTCGTCGATGCGACGGGGCCGGGGCAGCTGCAGGCTGTTCATGAGGTCGACGAATTCGGTTTCGCTGCGACCGGCGATGCGGGCGTTGTGCCGCTTTTCGTGGCCGATGGTGGAGTGGGTGCGGCCCTGGTAGTCGTGTCCGGGCCAGACGGTGGTGTCGTCCGGCAGCTTGAACAGCACCTCGGTGATGCTGCGGTAGAGGTCGGTGGCGCTGCCGGACTGGAAGTCGGTGCGGCCGCACCCGCCAATCAGCAGGGTGTCGCCGGTGAAGACATGGTCGCGCCAGACGAAGCTCATGCTGCCGGCGGTGTGCCCCGGGGTGCGCAGGGAGCGCAGCGACTCCTGGCCGAACGCGAGGGTGTCGCCCTGCTGCAGCTGGGTGGCGGCGGTGCCGATGCCGCAACCGGCCGGTGCGGCCAGCCGGGCGCCAGCGAGTTCGGCCAGCCGGCCGGCGCTGGTGATGTGGTCGGCGTGGGCATGGGTCTCCACCGCCCAGACCAGGCGCAGCCCGTGGTCGCGCAGCACCGCCAGATCGCGGTCGAGCTGCTCGTCCACCGGATCGATGATGAGCGCCTCACGCGTGGCCGGGTCGAACAGGATGTAGGTGTAGGTGCTGGAAGCGGGGTCGAACAGCTGCAGGGGCTTCATGGGTCGGACGCGATGGATCGGGGGCTTCATTCTGGTGCAGCGGGCCTGTCGACAAAATTAATTCAACAGCCTCAGCAAGATTTTTCAAGATGGCTTCAAATGCTGACAGTTTTCTGGCAACGGGGGTCCGGATGGCGACATCTTGGCCCCCTGTGTGCGTAGAAACCCTGCCGTCGGCAGTCCGGGATGGAGCCATCATTCGACGCCCGTTCCATTTTGTTCACCCCTTTGGAGACATACATGACAGAGAAGAAGACCGTCACGTCCCGCCGTGGCATGCTCAAGGGCGCCGCCGTTGCAGCCGGCGCCATGTCGGTGCCCATGGTGGCCAGCGCACAGACCACCACCCTGCGCTTCCAGTCCACCTGGCCGGCCAAGGACATCTTCCACGAGTACGCCAACGACTTCGCCAAGAAGGTGAACGACATGGCCGGTGGCCGTCTGAAGATCGAAGTGCTGCCTTCCGGTTCCGTGGTGCCGGCCTTCCAGCTGCTGGAAGCCGTGTCCAAGGGCACCCTGGACGGTGGTCACGGCGTGATCGCCTACCACTACGGCAAGAACTCCGCCCTGGCCCTGTGGGGCTCCGGCCCGGCCTTCGGCATGGACCCCAACATGGTCCTGGCCTGGCACAACTACGGTGGCGGCAAGGAACTCGTGGCCGAGATCTACAAGGCCCTGAACATGGACGTGGTGTCCTTCCTGTACGGCCCCATGCCCACCCAGCCGCTGGGCTGGTTCAAGAAGCCGGTGGCCAAGGTCGAGGACATGAAGGGCCTGAAGTTCCGCACCGTGGGTCTGGCCGTTGACGTGTTCACCGAAATGGGCACCGCCGTGAACCCGCTGCCCGGTGGCGAGATCGTTCCCGCCCTGGACCGTGGCCTGATCGACGCCGCCGAGTTCAACAACGCTTCGTCCGACCGCCTGCTGGGCTTCCCCGACGTGGTGAAGAACTGCATGCTGCAGAGCTTCCACCAGTCCGGCGAGCAGTTCGAGATCCTGTTCAACGGTCCGAAGTACAACGCCCTGAACCCCGAGCTCAAGGCCATCATCGACTACGCCGTGCAGGCCGCCAGCGCCGACATGTCGTGGAAGGCCATCCAGCGCAACTCGCAGGACTACATCGAGCTGAAGAAGCAGGGCGTGAAGTTCTACAAGACCCCGGACGCCATCCTGCGCGCCCAGCTGGCTGCCTGGGACAAGACCATCGCGAAGAAGGCCGGCGAGAACCCGCTGTTCAAGAAGGTGCTGGACTCCCAGCGCGCCTTCGCCCAGCGCGCTGGCCAGTGGCAGAACGACTACACCGTCGACTTCAAGATGGCCTACAACCACTACTTCGGCCGCAACGCCAAGAAGAGCTGATAGGTCGTTGATCACGAAGGGCGCCTGCGGGCGCCCTTTTCTGTTTCGGAAGTTCCCATGCAAAAACTCTTACTGACTGTAGATCGGCTGTCCACCTGGTTCGGCAAGATCTGCGCGTGGACCGTCGTTGGTCTGACCCTGCTGATTTCCTGGGAAGTCTTTTCCCGCTACGTGCTGAACAAGCCGCACGCCTGGGTGCTGGACGCCCAGATCATGCTGTACGGCGTGCTGTTCATGACGGCGGGCGCCTACACCCTGGCCAAGAGCGGCCACGTGCGCGGCGACGTGCTGTATGGTTTCTTCCAGCCGCGCACCCAGGCCTGGATCGATCTGATCCTGTACATCCTCTTTTTCCTGCCCGGCATCATCGCCCTGACCTACGCTGGCTGGTTCTTCTTCCAGGACTCCCTGGCCATCAAGGAACAGACCTTCAACGCCGACCCGCTGCCGGTCTACCCCTTCAAGTTCGTGGTGCCCATCGCAGGGGCTTTCCTGCTGCTGCAGGGCATCGTGGAAATCATCCGTTGCGTCATCTGCATCAAGACCGGCGAGTGGCCCTCGCGCGAGGAGGATGTGGAAGAGGTCGACGTGGACAAACTCAAACAGATGGTGAACGTGAAAGACGCCGACATTGAAGCGCTGGACCAGCTGGCTCCCGCCCAGAAAGGTGGCCAGTGATGAAGATCCGCAAGGAACTCTGGTTCGGCTTCTCGCTGATGGGGCTGATCATTGCAGCCGCCCTGACCATGGTCTTCAGCGTGGAGACCATGACCAACGGCCACTACGGCCTGCTGATGCTCTCGCTGGTGGTCGTGGCCATCATGCTGGGCTTCCCCACTGCCTTCACCCTCATGGGCATGGGCATGATGTTCGCGTTCTTCGCCTACCACTCGGGTGACCAGACCGCGGCCGGCGCCATGCAGCAGACGCTGGACCTGATGGTGCAGCGCGCCTTCTCGGTGATGGGCAACGACGTGCTCATCTCGATCCCGCTGTTCGTGTTCATGGGTTATCTGGTCGAACGCGCCAACCTGATCGAGAAGCTGTTCCACAGCCTGCACCTGTCGCTGGCCCGCCTGCCGGGTTCGCTGGGTGTGGCCACCCTGGTGACCTGCGCGGTGTTCGCCACCGCCACCGGCATCGTGGGCGCCGTGGTGACGCTGATGGGTCTGCTGGCCTTCCCGCAGATGCTCAAGAACGGCTACGACGTGCGCCTGTCGGCCGGTGCCATCACCGCCGGCGGCTGTCTGGGCATCCTGATCCCGCCCTCGGTGCTGCTGATCGTGTACGGTGCCACCGCCGGCGTGTCGGTGGTGCAGCTGTACGCGGGTGCCTTCTTCCCGGGTCTGATGCTGGCGGGTCTGTACATCTCCTACTTCATCATCATGGCCAAGATCAAGCCGGCCTGGGCGCCGGCGCTGACCGCCGAGCAGCGCATGGTGCCGCTGCCGCCGCAGCTCAAGGCCATTGGCGCCACCAGCGACGGCTGGGCGCTGGGCAGCCTGATCAAGGCGCTGAAAGGCCGCAACAACCAGGGCGTGTCGACCAAGTACCTGCTGGGCCAGCTGGCCATCGTGCTGGCTCCGGCCGTGCTGTTCGCTGCCGTGTCCTACGCCAGCTACCTGAACGCCACCACCGTGGTGGTCGAAGAGACCTACACCGAACTGCAGGCCATGGGTTCGGGCTCGAACGCCGACGCTGGCAGCGAGGACGAAGGCGGCCTGGCCGAGCCTGAAGGCGTGTCCGAACCGGAAGGTGCCGATGAGGGCGTGGCCCTGCCCCCGGGCGCGGAAACCGACAAGGCCGAGGAAGTCGCTGCACCGGCCGCAGCCGATGCGGTCGCCCTGCCCCCGGGTGCGGGCGGCGCTCCGGCTGAAGGTGCCACCCCCGGCGCGACCACCAAGCCCGCATCCACCGGTTTCTGGATCGGCTTCGGCGTGGGCGCCCTGGCACTGGCTGTGTTCTACGGCATCCTGAGCTACGCGCGCCTGGAAGTCTTCAAGATGCTGCTGTCCAGCTTCTTCCCGCTGCTGGTGCTCATCCTGGCCGTGCTCGGCTCGATCGTGTTCGGTCTGGCCACGCCCACCGAGGCAGCCGCCGTGGGAGCCTTCGGCGGCTTCATCCTGGCAGCGGCCTACCGCCAGCTGACCTTCAACGTGGTCAAGGAAAGCGTGTTCCTGACCGCCAAGACCAGCGCCATGGTGTGCTGGCTGTTCGTCGGCTCGGCCATCTTCTCGGCAGCGTTCGCGCTGCTGGGCGGCCAGGAGCTGGTGGAGCGGTGGGTGCTGTCGATGAACCTGTCGAAGACCGAGTTCCTGATCATGTCGCAGGTGCTCATCTTCATCCTGGGTTGGCCGCTGGAGTGGACCGAGATCATCGTGATCTTCATGCCCATCTTCATCCCGCTGCTGGACAACTTCGGGGTCGACCCGCTGTTCTTCGGCCTGCTGGTGGCCCTGAACCTGCAGACCGCCTTCCTGAGCCCGCCGGTGGCCATGAGCGCGTTCTACCTGAAGGGCGTGGCACCGAAGCACGTGACGCTGAACCAGATCTTCGCCGGCATGCTGCCGTTCATGGGGATCCAGATCGTGGCCATCGTGCTGCTCTACATGTTCCCCGGCATCGGCCTGTGGCTGCCCGAGGTGCTGTACAAGTAAGCGGACACCTTCCGCACTACCCGAGGGGCGCGCAGGCGCCCCTTTTTCATGGTCGGTCCGGATGGTCGGATCGGACGAATGGGGTTACCATTGACGTTTACGTTAACGTCAATCAACCTGCCAACGTCCATGCCCAGCGCCACCGATGTCCGTCTGCCCTTCCCGCCGGCCGCCATCGCAGCGGCCAAGGGCAGCGCATGGGCCGCATGGCAGATCGACACCGGCCTGCGCAAGCCGGTCGACCTGACCACCCTGGATCCGTCGGCCAAGCCGTTTTCCAGCGGCGACAAGGCCGCCGACAAGACCGCGGTGGAGGAGCTGGCCAGCCAGATCGACGCGCTGCAGAACCTGTTCCACGCCGACCGCCGCCACCGCCTGCTGGTGGTGCTGCAGGGCACCGACACCTCGGGCAAGGACGGCACGGTGCGCAGCGTGTTCGCCCGCACCAGCCCGCTGGGCGTGCACACCGTGGGCTGGCAGGCCCCCACCGAGGTCGAGCGGGCCCACGACTACCTCTGGCGCATCCACCAGCGCATGCCCGGCAACGGCGAGATCATGGTGTTCAACCGCAGCCACTACGAGGACGTGCTGGTGCCGGTGGTGGAAGGCTGGATCGACGCCGACATGCAGCGCCGTCGCCTGCAGCACATCAACGATTTCGAACGCCTGCTGGCCGAGACCGGCACCGTCATCCTGAAGTTCATGCTGCACATCGACCGCGACGAGCAGCGCCAGCGCCTGCAGGACCGCATCGACGACCCGCAGAAACACTGGAAGTTCAGCCGTGGCGACCTGGACGCCCGCCTCAAGTGGGACCGGTACCAGAAGGCCTATGGCGAACTGCTGGCCGCCACCAGCACCCCCTGGGCACCCTGGACCGTGGTGCCCGCCAACTCCAAGACCCACCGCAACCTGATGATCGCCACCCTGGTGCGCGACTGCCTGCGCGCGCTGGACTTGCGCTTTCCGCCCGAAGACCCCACGCTGCAGGGCCTGCGCGTGACCTGAACACCGACCCGCCCGATCCGTTCCCCGAGAAGAGAGAGACACCATGACCCAGCTTTCCGCCGACTACCAGGCCCTGGCCAACTACCGCCCCAACCACAAGGTGCGTTTCGTCACCGCCGCCAGCCTGTTCGACGGGCACGACGCGGCCATCAACATCATGCGGCGGATCCTGCAGGGCATGGGCGCCGAGGTGATCCACCTGGGCCACAACCGCAGCGTGGACGAGGTGGTGACCGCCGCCCTGCAGGAAGACGTGCAGGGCATCGCCATCAGCTCCTACCAGGGCGGCCATGTGGAGTACTTCAAGTACATGGTCGACCTGCTGCGCCAGCGCGGCGGATCACACATCCAGGTGTTCGGCGGCGGCGGCGGCGTGATCGTGCCGGCCGAGATCAAGGAGCTGCAGGACTACGGCGTGGCCCGCATCTACAGCCCCGAAGACGGCCAGCGCATGGGCCTGGCCGGCATGATCGGCGAGATGGTCATGCGCTGCGACCAGGACCTCACGCCGCACGCCCCCAAGGACCTCAGCGCCATCACCGGCCACGGCGAGATGAACTGGCGCGCCCTGGCGCAGCTCATCACCGCGCTGGAGAACGGCAGCGCCGACAGCGCCCTGGTGGCCTCGGTGCGCCAGGCCGCTGCGGCCCGCCAGGTGCCGGTGCTGGGCATCACCGGTACCGGGGGCGCCGGCAAGTCCAGCCTGACCGACGAGCTCATCCGCCGCCTGCGCCTGGACCAGAACGACGCCCTGCGCGTGGCCGTGATCAGCATCGACCCCTCGCGCCGCAAGAGCGGCGGCGCCCTGCTGGGCGACCGCATCCGCATGAACGCCATCAACCCGTGGCAGCAGGGCCCACGCGTGTTCATGCGCAGCCTGGCCACGCGCGACTTCGGCAGCGAGATCAGCGCCGCCCTGCCCGACGTGGTGGCCGCCTGCAAGGCCGCCGGCTTCGATCTTGTGATCGTCGAGACCTCGGGCATCGGCCAGGGCGACGCCGCCATCGTGCCGCACGTGGACGTGCCCATGTACGTCATGACGCCCGAGTTCGGCGCGGCCAGCCAGCTGGAGAAGATCGACATGCTCGACTTCGCCCAGTTCGTGGCCATCAACAAGTTCGACCGCAAGGGCGCGGCCGATGCGCTGCGCGACGTGGCCAAGCAGGTGCAGCGCAACCGCGAGGCCTGGACCACCCCGACCGAGCAGATGCCGGTGTTCGGCACCATGGCCGCCCGCTTCAACGACGACGGCGTGACCGCCCTCTACCAGGCCCTGCGCGGCCGCCTGGCCGAGCTCGGCCTGCCGCTGACCGAAGGCCGGCTGCGCCCGGTGGGCGTGCGCCACAGCACCAACCAGACCCCCATCGTGCCCGGTGCCCGCACCCGATACCTGGCCGAAATTGCCGACACGGTGCGCGGCTACAAGCAGCGCGCCCGCCAGCAGGCCAAGCTGGCCCGCGAGATCCAGCAACTGCGCGCCGCCGCCGAGATGCTGCGGGTGGAAAAGCCCGAGCGTTCGCGCGCGGCCGAAGCCACCATCGACCTGGCCCAGGTGCGCGAACTCGACCAGGACCCGGCCGCCCGCAAGCTGCTGCAGCAGTGGCCCGACATGCAGAAGGCCTATGCCGGCGACGAGTACGTGGTGAAGATCCGCGACAAGGAAATCCGCACCGCGCTCACCACCAAGTCGCTCTCGGGCACCACCATCCGCAAGGTGGCCCTGCCGACCTATGAAGACCATGGCGAGCTGCTCAAGTGGCTGATGCTGGAGAACGTGCCCGGCAGCTTCCCCTACACCGCCGGCACCTTCGCCTTCAAGCGCGAAGGCGAGGACCCGACCCGCATGTTCGCGGGCGAGGGCGACCCCTTCCGCACCAACCGCCGCTTCAAGCTGCTGTCCGAAGGCATGCCGGCCAAGCGCCTGTCCACCGCCTTCGACTCGGTCACGCTCTACGGCAACGACCCCGACCTGCGTCCGGACATCTACGGCAAGATCGGCAACTCCGGCGTGAGCATCGCCACGCTGGACGACATGAAGGTGCTCTACGGCGGCTTCGACCTGTGCCACCCGGCCACCTCGGTGTCCATGACCATCAACGGCCCGGCGCCCAGCATCCTGGCGATGTTCATGAACACCGCCATCGACCAGAACCTGGAGAAGTTCAAGGCCGAGAACGGCCGTGAACCCACCGACACCGAGGCCGCCAAGATCCGCGAATGGGTGCTGGCCAACGTGCGCGGCACGGTGCAGGCCGACATCCTCAAGGAAGACCAGGGTCAGAACACCTGCATCTTCAGCACCGAGTTCAGCCTGAAGGTGATGGGCGACATCGCCGAGTACTTCGTGCACCACGACGTGCGCAACTTCTACTCGGTCTCCATCAGCGGCTACCACATCGCCGAGGCCGGCGCCAACCCGATCAGCCAGCTGGCCTTCACGCTGTCCAACGGCTTCACCTTCGTGGAGGCGTACCTGGCGCGCGGCATGCACATCGACGACTTCGCGCCCAACCTGAGCTTCTTCTTCAGCAACGGCATGGACCCGGAGTACACCGTGATGGGCCGCGTGGCGCGCCGCATCTGGGCCGTGGCCATGCGCGAGAAGTACGGCGCCAACGAGCGCAGCCAGAAGCTGAAATACCACATCCAGACCAGCGGCCGCAGCCTGCACGCGCAGGAGATCCAGTTCAACGACATCCGCACCACGCTGCAGGCGCTGATCGCCATCTACGACAACTGCAACAGCCTGCACACCAACGCGTTCGACGAGGCCATCACCACCCCGACCGAAGACTCGGTGCGCCGCGCCATGGCCATCCAGCTCATCATCAACCGCGAGTGGGGCCTGGCCAAGAACGAGAACCCGAACCAGGGCGCCTTCATCATCGACGAGCTGACCGAACTGGTGGAAGAAGCCGTGCTGGCCGAGTTCGAGAAGATCGCCGAACGCGGCGGCGTGCTGGGCGCCATGGAGACCGGCTACCAGCGCGGCCGCATCCAGGACGAGTCGATGCACTACGAGATGCTCAAGCACACCGGCGAGCTGCCCATCATCGGCGTCAACACCTTCCGCAACCCGCACGGCGACGCCATTCCCGAGAAGCTGGAGCTCGCCCGCTCCACCGAGGAAGAAAAGCAGAGCCAGCTGCAGCGCCTGGCCGACTTCCATGCCCGCCACGCCGCCGAGGCGCCGGCCATGCTGCAGCGCCTGAAGCAGGCCGTGATCGACAACACCAACGTGTTCGAGGTGCTGATGGACGCGGTGCGCGTGTGCTCGCTCGGCCAGATCACCAGCGCCCTGTTCGAGGTGGGCGGCCAGTACCGCCGCAACATGTGAAGCCGGCCGGCCCGCCGCCCTGTGTGCTGCTCAACCCGCACGCCCAGGGTGGGCGGGTGGCGCGCCTGTGGCCGGTGCTGCAGCGGGTGCTGCCGGCCCTGGACCCGCAGGCCAGCCTGCGCTCGCTGGACACACCGGCCGAAGCGGCCCGTGTGATCGGCGCCCTGCCCCCCGGCACCCGGGTGGTGGCGGTGGGCGGCGACGGCACCCTGCACCGCTGGCTGCCGGCGCTGCTGGCGGCACAGGCCGAGCTGGCCGTGGTGCCCATGGGCAACGGCAACGATGTGGGTCGTGCCCTGGGCCTGGTGCCGCTGCGCACGCAGGAGTGGGTCAGCGGCTCCACCGACACACTGGTGCGGCGCCTGGCCCATGCCCTGCGGGCGCCGGCCCGCTCCATCGACCTGGGCCGGGTGGAATGGACCGACGCCGACGGGCAGACGCAGACGCGGCCCTTCATTTCCAGCCTGACGGTGGGCTTCGATTCGGCGGTGGTGCGCCGCACGCTGGATGTGCCCTCCAGCCTGCGCGGCCTGCCCCGCTACCTGTGGGCCACCCTGGGTGAGCTGGTGCACCTGAGCAACTGGCCGCTGACGGTGGTGGCCGACGGTGCCACGGTCCACCAGGGCGCGGCGCTCATGGCGTCCAGCCTGAACACCCCGACCTTCGGCGCCGGCATGCCGGCCGCGCCCGAGGCGCGCATCGACGACGGCCAGCTCGACCTGCTGCTGGCCGGCCGCTTCGGACGGCTGGGCGCCCTGGTCATGCTGCCAAGGCTGCTGACCGGCACCCACCGGGGCCACGCCCGGGTGCGGCTGCTGGCCTACCGCGAGCTGTCCATCACCTGCCCCACCCCGGTGCCGGTGGCAGCCGATGGCGAGTGGCTGGGCGTCACCCGCGCGTTGCAGGTGGCGGTGCAGCCCGCCGCCCTGCGGGCCGTGCACCACGGCTGAATCAGGCCGGCACCAGGCGGTCCGGGTCGATCGGCAGGTTCAGCAGCAGGTTCTGCGGCTTGAGCTTGAGCAGGCCGTCCGCGTTCATCGCCAGACCCAGGTAGATGGGTCGGCCCCGCAGGCCTTCGGCCAGGTCGTCGCGCAGCGGGGCATCGGCACCCAGCTGCAGACGGAACAGGCTGATGAGCCGCTGCTGGCGGGCTTCCTCCACCACACGGCCTTCGTACAGGTCGTTGAGCAGCGCGGTGGATTCGGCGTCCAGCCCCAGGTGCCAGCGCCAGGCCGGGTCGTCCACCCGGGCTTCGGGCACCACGGTGGCCTGCAGCCCGTGCACATGGGCCAGCCAGCGTTCCAGCACCCGGGCCAGGGCCTTCAGGCCGGACTGGCTGCGCGTCATGGTGAGCGTGAGCCCATGCGGGAGGTGCTGCTGCACCTCGTGGGTGGCGTCGAGCACGAAGGGGTGGTGGTCGCTGACGGCGCGGCTGGCCAGGTAGGCCGCGGCGTTGCTGTCGTCCAGCACCCGCACCTGGGCCTGCGGCACGCTGGCGCCGGCCTGCCGCAGCAGGCTGCCGATGCTGCCCAGGCCGCCGGTCTCGTTCAGCCGGTCCAGCGTGTCGGCGTCGCCCAGCAGCACGCGGCCGTCCTGCACCCGCACGCGCTGGCGGCGGAACAGCAACTCGGCCGCACGCCACGGCCAGGCGTCGTCGGTGGCTTCCAGCGCACGGCCGGCAATGGCCTGCACCAGCAGGTCCAGGAACAGCGGCGGCAGCTGGATGGCTCCGCTGCGGAAGAAGCCGCACCAGGCGGCTTCCAGCGTGCCGGCGCGCTGCACCGCGTCGCGCAGGGCCAGAAAGAGCCGGTAGTTGTCGCGCACGTCGGGGTCGCGCATGGCCTCGATCTGGCCCGGCAGCACGCTGCGCAGCGGGTCCAGCAGCAAGGCCTCGTGCAGGCCCTGCTCGGCCACACACGACTCTTCCACCAGCGCCAGCTCGGGGCGCTGCAACCAGACCCGCCAGTAGTCGGGCGTGGGCACGCAGCGGTTCTTCGCATCGCGGCCCAGGGTGGACAGGCCGCAGCCGGGCCAGACGACAGAGGGTGAAGGATCGGGGGAGGTGGTCACAGGCGCACGGGGATGGGGGGGCGGGCGGCCGCAGCCGCGTGGAACCCCGGGATTGTGCGGCAGTGGCCTTGTCCCCACGCGGTCGCTGGCGACAATACCGGCCATGAACACCTCCGTGAGCCTGATTGGCGTTCCCACCGACATCGGCGCCGGCGCGCGCGGCGCCTCCATGGGGCCGGAAGCCCTGCGCGTGGCCAACCTGGCCGGCGTGCTGGCCAGCCATGGCCTGGACGTGCTGGACCGGGGCAACCTGAGCGGCCCGCCCAACCCCTGGCAGCCGCCGGTGGAGGGCTACCGCCACATCGACGAGGTGGTGGCCTGGAACCGCACCCTGCACGACGCGGTGCATGCCGAGCTGAACGGCGGGCGCATGCCCATCGTGCTGGGCGGTGACCATTGCCTGGGGCTGGGATCGATCAGCGCCGTGGCCCGCCACTGCCGCGAGACCGGCAAGAGGTTGCGGGTGCTCTGGCTGGACGCGCATGCCGACTTCAACACCGCCGAGCTCACCCCCAGCGGCAACCTGCACGGCATGCCGGTGGCGCTGCTGTGCGGCATGGGGCCGGCGGCACTCACCGGCATCGGCGGCACCACGCCGGCCATTCACCCGTCGGTGGTGCGGCAGATCGGCATCCGCAGCGTGGACGCGGGCGAGAAGCGGCTGGTGCACGAACACGGGCTGGAGGTGTTCGACATGCGCTACATCGACGAGATGGGCATGCGCCACACCATGGAGCAGGCGCTGATGGGCCTGGACGACGACACCCACCTGCATGTGAGCTTCGATGTGGACTTCCTCGACCCCGCCATCGCCCCCGGCGTGGGCACCACCGTGCCCGGCGGCCCCACCTACCGCGAGGCCCAGCTCTGCATGGAAATGATTGCCGACACCGGGCGCCTGGCCTCGCTGGACGTGATGGAGCTCAACCCGGCGCTCGACGAGCGCAACCGCACGGCCCTGGTCGCGGTCGACCTGATCGAGAGCCTGTTCGGCAAGTCCACCCTCATGCGGCAGCGCGCGCCGCGCGCATGAGGTCCACGGCCTTCTCGGCCATCATGATCACCGGGGCATTGGTGTTGCCCCCCACCACCTCGGGCATGACCGAGGCATCGACCACCCGCAGGCCGTCCATGCCGTGCACGCGCAGCTGCGCGTCCACCACCGCACCGGTTGCCGCGTCGGGCCCCATGCGGCAGGTGCCCACCGGGTGGTAGATGGTGTCGGCGTGGCGCCGCACGAACTGCTCGATCTGGGCATCGGTCTGCGCATCGGCACTGGCGGCCGATTCACGCCCGCCATGCCGCGCCAGCGCCGGCTGGCCCAGGATGCGCCGCACCTCGCGAAAACCCCGCACCAGGCGCGACAC
This sequence comes from Hydrogenophaga sp. R2, assembly GCF_049843595.1. Taxonomy (NCBI): domain Bacteria; kingdom Pseudomonadati; phylum Pseudomonadota; class Betaproteobacteria; order Burkholderiales; family Comamonadaceae; genus Hydrogenophaga; species Hydrogenophaga sp. R2. Next base: position 146,651 of record NZ_JBBHZN010000004.1, on the reverse strand, counting down.
ATCGTCCGGATCCTGCAGGAAGGCCGGGTCGATCAGGGGTGCGACCTGCGGGTCGGCGCTGGCCAGCTTGAGGCTGCCCCGGCTCCTGGGCCGCAGCAGACACACGTGGCAGGAGTAGCCGTGTCCCAGCACCGTCTTGCGGCCATGGTCCACCAGCTTGCCGATGACGAAGTGCAGCTGCAGGTCGGGGATGGCCTCCGAGGGCTGGCTGCGGATGAAGCCGCCGGCCTCGGCGAAGTTGGTGGTGAGCATGCCCCGGCGATGACGGCGCCACTCGACGATGCCGCGCAAGGCCGCCCAGATGCCGCGCGGCGAGATGCCCAGCAGGTCCTTCACCCCCGGCGCGTTCATCACCAGCACCACGTCCACATGGTCGTGCAGGTTGGCGCCCACGCCCGACAGCGGGTGCAGCGGCTCGACGCCCACCTCGCGCAGGTGATCGGCCGGTCCGATGCCCGAGAGCATGAGCAGCTGCGGTGAACCGAAGGCACCGGCGCTCAACACCACCTCGCCACCGGGCTTGCAGCTCAGCTGCTGCAGCGGGCCGCGCCCACCGTCGCTGCGGTATTCGATGCCGGTGGCCCGCAGACGGCCGCCCTGACCGGGCGTGGTCAGCACGCGGCACACCAGGGCTGCGGTGATCACCGTCAGGTTGGGCCGGCCCAGGTGCGGCGTGAGGTAGGCCTTGGCGGCGCTGAAGCGTTCGCCGTTCTTGTGCGTGACCTGGTAGACGCCCACGCCTTCCTGCTCGGGACCGTTGAAGTCGGGGTTGACCGGGTGGCCGGCCTGCTGCCCCGCCTCCACGAACGAGGGCAGGAAGCTGTTCGGGCTGCGCAGGTCCATCACGTTGAGCGGACCGCCCTGGCCATGCAGGGCATCGGCGCCACGCTCGTTGTGTTCGGCCCGCTTGAAGTACGGCAGCACCTCGTCGAACGACCAGCCGGGGTTGCCCTGGGCGGCCCAGGCGTCGTAGTCCTGCCGGTGGCCGCGGGCGTAGATCATGGCGTTGATGGAGCTGGAGCCCCCCAGCACCTTGCCGCGCGGCTGGTAGCCCCGGCGGCCGTTCAGGCCGGGCTGGGGCACGGTGTCGAAGCACCAGTTGGCCTGGCCGTTGCGGGCCATCAGGGCCAGCCCGGCCGGGCAGTGGATGAGCACGCTGGTGTCGGGCGGGCCGGCCTCGACCAGGGCCACCCGCACCGCAGGATCCTCGCTGAGCCGGCCGGCCAGCACACAGCCGGCCGATCCACCGCCCACGATGATGTAGTCGTACATGCCTGTCTCCATGGTGAGCCGCACACCCAGGGTGGTGCGCGACAATCGCCGGGCAAGTTAGCACAGGGCCTGCGCGCCCTTTAGGCAGCACCGCCTAGGAATGACGCCCCTGCGACCGCCGTGGTGCAGAACGCCGGGTTTCCCCCAACACAGACACGAGGTTTATTCAATGAGCAGCATCCAGACCGTGGGCATCATCGGCTCGGGCACCATGGGCAACGGCATCGCGCAGGCCTGCGCCACCAGCGGCATCCGCGTGGTCATGGTCGACATCGCCCAGGCAGCGGTGGACAAGGGCCTGGCCACCATCGCCGGCAGCCTGGACCGCCTGATCAAGAAGGAAAAGCTGACCGCCGAAGGCAAGGCCCAGGCGCTCTCGCTCATCAAGGGCTCGACCAGTTACGACGACCTCAAGGGCACCGACCTGGTCATCGAGGCCGCCACCGAGAACGAGGCGCTCAAGGTCAAGATCCTGCAACAGCTCGACGGCCTGCTGGCCCCCGAGGTGATCGTGGCCACCAACACCAGCTCCATCAGCATCACCAAGCTGGCCGCGGCCACGCAGCGCGCCGACCGCTTCATCGGCATGCACTTCTTCAACCCGGTGCCGCTGATGGCGCTGGTGGAGATCATCCGCGGCCTGCAGACCAGCGACGCCACGCACGACGCGGTCAAGGCGCTGGCCGAGCGCCTGGGCAAGAGCCCCATCACCGTGAAGAACGCGCCCGGCTTCGTCGTCAACCGCATCCTGGTGCCCATGATCAACGAGGCCTTCTTCGTGCTGGCCGAAGGCCTGGCCACGCCGGAAGACATCGACGCCGGCATGAAGCTCGGCACCAACCAGCCCATCGGCCCGCTGGCCCTGGCCGACATGATCGGCCTCGATGTGTGCCTGGCGGTCATGAACGTCTACATGGCCGAGTTCAACGACAGCAAGTACCGCCCGGCCCCGCTGCTCAAGGAAATGGTGGCCGCCGGCTGGCTGGGCCGCAAGACCGGGCGCGGCGTGTACACGTATTGATTCCCCCTGCGTCGGATCCACCGCACCCTGGACGGGGATCTGACCATCGGTCATCCTGGGGTTCGATCAGACCTGTACAATTTTCTGTACTTTTTGTCCGGACCCCACCATGAACGCCATCAGCTACACCACTGCCCGGGCCAACCTGGCCCACACCATGGACCGGGTGTGCGAAGACCATGAGCCGCTCATCATCACGCGCAACGGGCAACCGTCGGTGGTGATGTTGTCGATGGAAGACTTCCAGTCGCTGGAGGAAACGGCCTACCTGCTGCGCAACCCCGAGAACGCCCGGCGACTGCTGTCGGCGGTCGAAGCCCTGGGTGCCGGCAAGGGCAAGACCCGGCAGCTGGTCAAGTGAAGCTGGTCTTTGCGGACGAAGCCTGGGAGGACTACCTCTACTGGCAGCAGCAGGACAAGCGCATGGTCAAGCGCATCCACGAACTGATTGCCGCCACGCGGCGCGACCCGTTTGCCGGCATCGGAAAACCCGAACCACTGCGCCATGCGCTGGCCGGCTTCTGGTCACGCCGAATCACCGACGAGCATCGCATGGTGTACCGCGTGGAGACCGATGCGCTGCTGCTGGCACAGCTTCGTTACCACTACTGAAACGCTGCCCTCCGGATCACCAGGGCACTACCGTTCCGTGGTGGTCGAAGAACCCGCCATTGCTGCCCTCCGGCAGGCTGTCCATCACCTGCAGCAGTTCCTGTGCGGCCACCGCAGGCGGGCGCACCTCCAGCCCGGTCTTGGCGAAGGGCTGTGACAGGGCGGTGTCCACCGTGCCGGGGTGCAGGGCCACGCACAGGGCCTGCGGAGAGCGGCGGGCGAGTTCGATGGCGGCCGTGTGCACCAGCTGGTTGAGCGCGGCCTTGGAGGCGCGGTAGCCGTACCAGCCGCCCAGACGGTTGTCGCCGATGCTGCCGACCCGCGCCGAGATGAACGCCGCCACGCTGCGGCCTTTGCGCGGCAGCAGCGGCAGCAGGTGGCGCATGACCAGCGCCGGCCCGATGGTGTTGACGAGGAACAGCCGCTGCAGCGCTGCCGCATCCAGATGGGTCCAGCTGCGTTCGGGCTGCACCGCGCCTTCGTGCAGGATGCCGGTGGCCACCACCAGGCGGCGCAGCGGCAGGCCGGTGCGCTCCAGTTCGGCGCCGATGTGCTGCGCCACGCGGGCCACGCTGGCCTCGTCGGCGTAGTCCATGGCAGGGGTGGTGCGGCGGCCGATGGCCAGCACGGTGTGCCCTTGCTGGCGCAGGCCTTCGGCGAGCGCGGTGCCGATGCCGCCGGTGCCGCCGAGCACCACGGCAAGACCTGGGGATTCGTCGGTGGGATTCATGGCGGTCGATGATAGGAACGGCGCGGGCCCGGCGCCGGCATCGGCTCTGAAGGCCGCAGCCCACCCGGGGCCTTGGCCGCCGCCGACCCCGCCGGACCCGACCCCGGCGCTACCATCCCGGCCATGCAACAACATGACTTCGACCTCTTCGTGATCGGTGGTGGCAGCGGTGGCGTGCGCGCCGCCCGCATGGCCGCGCAACGCGGCGCCCGCGTGGCCCTGGCCGAGGTGCTGGGCACCGACGGCCTGGGCGGCACCTGCGTGAACGTGGGCTGCATTCCGAAAAAGCTCTACAGCTACGCCGCCCACTACGCCGAGGCCTTTGCCGAGTCGGCCGGCTTCGGCTGGGACACCGCCGGCGGTACGCTCGACTGGGCGCGCCTGAAACAGCGCCGCGCGGCTGAAATCACCCGCCTCAACGGCATCTACGGCAACCTGCTGTCGGGTTCGGGGGTGACGCGCATCGACGGTTTTGCGCGACTGACCGGCGCCCATTCGGTCAGCGTGGCCACGCTGCAGGCCGACGGCTCGGCCACGCACCGCGAGTTCACGGCGGCGCACATCCTGATCGCCACCGGCGGCACGCCCTTCGTGCCGCACTTCCAGGGGCGCGAACACGTCATCACCTCGAACGAGATCTTCGACATCGACCCCTTCCCGCAGCGGCTGGTGGTGGTGGGCGGCGGCTACATCGCCTGCGAGTTCGCCTCCATCTTCAATGACCTGGGCGCCCAGGTGACCCAGCTCTACCGGGGCGAGCAGGTGCTGCGCGGGTTCGACGACGAGATCCGGCACTTCGTGGCCGGCGAGATGGTCAAGCACGGTGTCGACCTGCGCCTGGGCGCCGGCGTGGTGGCCATCCGCAAGCAAGCCGACGGCCTGCACGTGGCGCTGGAAGACGGCCAGACCCTGGTGGCCGATGCCGTGCTGTACGCCACCGGCCGCGTGCCGCTGGTGAAGGACCTCGGGCTGGATGCCGTGGGCGTGGCCCAGGGCGCGCAGGGCGAGGTGCTGGTCAACGAGCAGTACCGCACCAGCGTGCCGCACATCTTTGCCGTGGGCGACGTGACCAACCGGGTGCAGCTCACGCCGGTGGCGCTGGGCGAGGCCATGGTGGTGGTGGACCAGATCCTGGGCGCCGCGCCGGGCAAGGCACCGCGCAGCATGAGCTACGAGTACATCCCCACCGCTGTGTTCACCCACCCCTCCATCGGCACCGTGGGCCTGAGCGAGCAGGCCGCCCGCGAACGGTATGGCGACGTCACCATCTTCCGCAGCGAATTCAAGGCACTGCGCCACACGCTCTCGGGCAGCACCGAGCGCACGCTCATGAAGCTGGTGGTCGACACCGCCACCGACCGCGTGGTGGGCCTGCACATGGTGGGCGCCGAGGCCGGCGAGATCGTGCAGGGCTTTGCGGTGGCCATGAAGGCCGGGGCCACCAAGACGGTGTTCGACAGCACCATCGGCATCCACCCCACGGCGGCCGAAGAGTTCGTGACCATGCGCGAACCGGTGCGGCGCTGAAGGACCGCGCGGACCGGCTTCAGACCAGCAGCACGGCCACGCCCACCAGGGTGTGCAGCCACAGCCCGGGGGCCAGCCAGCGCGCGTAGGCCCAGCCGCCCGAGACCAGGGCCGTGACCGTCTTGCTGCCGGCGTGCACCAGCAGGGCCAGCACCACGGCGCGCTCGGCCACCGGCGCCGGCGGCCCGCCGCTGAACACCGCCGCCAGTGCGGCGTGCAGGTCGGCCAGCGAACCCAGCACCACGCCGGCCAGCAGCCCGGCATCGCCCAGCCAGCGCTGCAGCAGGTGCACCACCAGCTGCACGCCGGCCAGCAAGGCGGCCACCGCCAGCGCACCGCGCAGGCTGAACATGCGGTCGGAGGCCGATGCCGCCAGGCCTTCGATGCGTGGTGTGGCCAGCGGCCCCTCGGCCGGACCCGGCTCGGCCGCACCATGCACCAGCCACAGCCCCGCGGCCAGCGCCAGCCCGGCCGCCACCACGGCCGACAGTCCCACATACGGCAGCCAGGCCGGCATGACCGCTGCCGCCACCATGACCATCTGCGCCTGCGTGGCCACGCAGCTCAGCAGCCCCCCGCCGGCCAGCACCCGCGGCACGGCACCGGGCTCGCGCGCCGACAGGCCCAGCGTGGCGATGGTGGCGGTGCTCGACGCCAGACCCGAGGCCAGCGACGACAGCACCACCGCGTGCCGCGCCTGCAGCAGCCGGCGCGCCAGGTGCGCGCCCGACTGCACCAGCAGCAGCAGCGAGAGCAACTGCCCCAGGCGCTGCGGGTTCAGCGCCCCGTCCAGCAGGGGCTGGTCGGGCAGCAGGGGCAGCACCACCAGCAGCAGCGCCGCCAGCAGGATGCCGTCTCGCACCTCGGCCGGGCGCAGCCAGTGCAGCGCAAAGCCATGCAGGCGCTCGCGGGCGGCCAGCAGGGCCGTGAGGCCCACGGCCAGCGCAGCGGCCGGCAGCAGCCGCCAGGTGCACAGCACACCGATCAGGTAGGTCAGCAGCAGGGCCACCTCGGTGGTCACGCCAGGGTCGTCGGACCGGTCGCGGGCATAGGCCACCACGCCCAGCGCCGCCACGAAGGCCGCACCCACCACCACCAGCCCGGTCATGCCGCTGAGCGCGGCCGCTGCGCCCATGACGCAGGTCAGCGTGAAGGTGCGCAGCCCGGCCAGCGCACGGGTCGGGCCATGGCCCTTGCGGCGCTCGCGTTCGATGCCCACCAGCAGCCCGCAGCCCAGGGCGGCGCTCAGCACGGTGGCGGCACGCAGCAGGTCGGGATCGAGGGGGCTGGTCATGGTGGTGAAGCAGGCACCGCACGGGCCACAATAAGCCCATGCAACGATCGCCCGACTTTACCGCCCCGCTCTTCTTCACCGACCCGGCCGCCGCACTGCAGCAGGTCGAGCGCATCTACCAGAACAGCATCGGCTTCCTGCGCCAGGCCATGCACGACTTCGTGGCCGGCGGCGATTTCCAGCACACGCATGTGCGGGCCTGCTACCCCTTCGTGCGGCTGCACAACCCCAGCGTGCTGCGCCAGGGCGGGCCTTCCCGGCTGAGCTACGGCTTCGTGGCCGGCCCGGGCAAGTTCGAGACCACCCTCACCCGCCCCGACCTGTACAGCGACTACTACCTGGAGCAGTTCCGCCTGCTGCTGGCCAACCACGGCGGCGAACTGGAGGTGGGCACCAGCACCCAGCCCATCCCGATCCATTTCTCGTTCGCCGAGAACGACCACATCGAGGGCCAGATGGACGCCACCCGCCGCGCGCAGATGCGCGACGTGTTCGACCTGCCCGACCTCACCGTCATGGACGACGGCATCGCCAACGGCACCCATGTGCCGGCCCCGGGCGAGCCGCATCCGCTGTCGCTGTTCACCGCGCCCCGGGTGGACTATTCCCTGCAGCGCCTGCGCCACTACACCGGCACCTCGCCGACCTGGTTCCAGAACTTCGTGCTGTTCACCAACTACCAGTTCTACATCGACGAGTTCATCAAGCTCGGCCATGCCGAGATGGCCGACCCCGACAGCCCCTACGAGGCCTTCATCGAACCCGGCAACGTGGTCACACGCCGGGTGGGCCTGCCGCCCGAGGCCGACGATGCCGCCGGCCAGGCCCCCCCACGCCTGCCGCAGATGCCGGCCTACCACCTGATCCGGCGCGACCGCAGCGGCATCACCATGGTCAACATCGGCGTGGGCCCGGCCAATGCCAAGACCATCACCGACCACATCGCCGTGCTGCGCCCGCACGCCTGGCTGATGCTGGGCCACTGCGCCGGCCTGCGCACCACCCAGCAGCTGGGCGACTATGTGCTGGCCCATGCCTATGTGCGCGAAGACCATGTGCTCGATGAAGAACTGCCGCTGTGGGTGCCCATCCCGGCGCTGGCCGAAATCCAGCTGGCGCTGGAGGCCGCGGTGGCCGACGTGACCGGCGTGCCGCCGCACGAGCTCAAACGCATCATGCGCACCGGCACCGTGGCCAGCACCGACAACCGCAACTGGGAGCTGTTGCCCGACAACACGCCGCAGCGCCGCTTCAGCCAGAGCCGCGCGGTGGCGCTCGACATGGAGAGCGCCACCATCGCCGCCAACGGCTTCCGTTTCCGCGTGCCCTACGGCACCCTGCTGTGCGTGAGCGACAAGCCGCTGCACGGCGAGATCAAGCTGCCCGGCATGGCCAACCACTTCTACCGCGAGCGGGTCGACCAGCACCTGCGCATCGGCATCCGCGCCATGGAGCGCCTGCGCAGCGGCGGTGTGGACCAGCTGCACAGCCGCAAGCTGCGCAGCTTTGCCGAAGTGGCCTTCCAGTAACCCCTTGCCGACACACCCCATGACCACCCGCCGCCGCTTCATTCTGGGAACCCTCGCCGCCAGCGGTGCGCTGGTGCTGGGCTGGAGCGCCCTGCCGCCGCGCCAGCGCCAGCAGACCGCCACGCCCCTGCCCGCTGCCCAGGGCGAACACGCCTTCAACGGCTGGGTGAAGGTGGGTGAGGACGACCGCATCACCGTGGTGCTGGCGCGCAGCGAGATGGGCCAGGGCGTGAGCACCTCGCTGGCCCTGCTGCTGGCCGACGAGCTGGACGCCGACTGGGCGCAGGTGCGGGTGGAGGCCTCGCCCATCGACGGCATCTACAACAACCTGGCCACGGTGGTCGACGGCCTGCCCTTCCACCCCGAGGCCGCCGGCGTGCTGGTCGATGCCGCCCGCTGGCTCACCGCCAAGACCATGCGCGAGATCGGCGTGATGATGACCGGCGGCTCCTCCAGCGTGAAGGACCTGTGGCTGCCCATGCGCCAGGCCGGTGCGGCTGCGCGCCAGATGCTGTTGGAAACCGCCGCCGCACGCTGGGGTGTGGCCCCTGCCGACTGCCGCGCCCAGGTCGGCACCGTGGTGGCCCCGGACGGCCGCACGCTGCGTTATGGCGCCCTGGCCGCCGAGGCCGCCACCCGCTCGGTGCCCAGCCGCCCGCGCCTGAAGACACCCGAGCAGTTCCGCCTGATCGGCAAGCCCACGCCCCGCCTGGACGCCGCCGCCAAGACCGACGGCAGCGCCCGCTTCGGCATCGATGTGCAGCCGCCCGGCCTGCTGCATGCCGCCATCCAGTTCTGCCCCACCCGGCTGGGCCGGGTGCAGGCCTGCGACGAAGCCCCGGCCCGCGCCCTGCCCGGCGTGCAGGCGGTGGTGCGGCTGGACCCCATGGCCGGCGGCAGCGGCGGCATGGCGGTGGTGGCCAGCCACTGGTGGCAGGCCCGTCAGGCGGCCGAGGCCCTGCAGGTGCAGTGGGACCACGGGCCGCTGGCCACTTTCGACAGCGACGCCGCACTCGCCGGTCTCTCGACGCTGCTCGACCAGGACGACGGTTTTGCCTTCCACCGCGAGGGCGATGTGGACGCCGCCCTGGCCGGTGCCACCCGGCGCATCGAGGCCGAGTACCGCGCACCCTGGCTGGCCCACAGCACGCTCGAACCCATGAACTGCACCGTGCAGCTGGCCGCCGATGGCCGCAGCGCCACGGTGTGGGCGCCCACCCAGGTGCCCGGTCTGGCCCGCCGCGTGGCCGCGCAGGCGCTCGGGCTGGACAGCGAGGCCGTCACGGTGCATGTGACCCTGCTGGGCGGCGGCTTCGGCCGCCGGCTGGATGTGGACTTCGTGGCCCAGGCCGCCGCCGTGGCCAAGGCGGTGCCGGGCCGCCCGGTGCGCACCCTCTGGACCCGCGAGCAGGACATGCGGCACGACTTCTACCGCCCGGCCTGCGTGGCCCGCTTCACCGCCGGGCTCGATGCCTCGGGCAAGCTCGTGGCCTGGAAAAACACCAGCGCCGGCCAGGCCATCGTGCCGCAGGTGCTGCAACGCGTGTTCGGCCTGCCCGGCGGCGGGCCGGACAAGACCACGTCCGAGGGCGCCTTCGACCAGCCCTACGAATGGCCGGCCACCCGCATCGCCCATGTGAACGCCGACCTGCCGCTGCCGGTGGGTTTCTGGCGCGCCGTGGGGCATTCGCACCAGGCCTTCTTCAAGGAATGTTTTCTGGACGAAGTGGCCCACGCCGCCGGCACCGACCCGCTGGCCCTGCGCGAATCGCTGCTGCAGGACCATCCGCGCGAGCGCGAGGTGCTGCAGACCGCTGCCCGGGCCGCCGGCTGGGGCACGCCGACGCCCGCTGCGCCCGATGGTGCGCCGGTGGCGCGGGGCCTGGCCCTGCACCGCTCGTTCGGCTCGACCGTGGCCCAGGTGGCCGAGGTGTCGCTGGGGCCGGACCGCAGCATCCGGGTGCACCGCGTGGTGTGTGCCATCGACTGCGGCTTTGCGGTCAACCCGGCCGGCGTGAAGCAGCAGATGGAAAGCGCCATCGTCTTCGGCCTGAGCGCCGCCCTGTACGGCCAGGTGGACGTGCGCAAGGGCCAGGTGCAGCCGGGCAACTTTCACGAGCAGCCGGTGCTGCGCCTGCCCGACATGCCGGTGGTGGAGGTGCTGGTCATCCCCAGCCACCATGCGCCCGAGGGCGTGGGCGAACCGGGTCTGCCGCCGCTGGCGCCGGCCGTGGCCAATGCGCTGTTCGCGCTCACCGGGCAGCGGCTGCGCAGCCTGCCGCTGCGCCTGGCCTGAGGGCCGGCCTCAGGTGTTGAGCTTGACCGAGCGCCCGATGTAGAGGATGGGGCCGGTGGGCTTGCCGGTGGGCGAGCCGTTGTAGGGCTCCAGCGTGATCTCGAACAGCTGGTTGGGCTGCAGCGGCGGCAGCTGGTCCAGCGGCACTTCCAGCGGCTGCCCCGGCTGCACCAGGCCCAGCGAGAGCGGCGCGGTCCAGCCGTCGGCCTTGGTCCAGAACTGCAGCGAACGCTCCTGCGGCACCTCGGTGCTGGCCAGCGGCTGGAGCTTGAGCGTGCGCTTGCCGCTGGTCTGCACCACCCAGCCCGGGGCGGTGTTGTTGGGCGCCACCAGCACCACCAGAAACTGGTTGCGGGGCGCCGCGGTGTTCATGGGCACGGCGGCCAGGAACGCAGCCGCCGCCACACCGGCCGCCGCCACACCGCGCCACAGCGCCAGGTTGTTCCACAGGGCACGCCAGCCCCGGGCCGGCGGGTCGGCGGGCACGGCGGCGCGGCGCGGCGCCACGCTGGCCTCGATGCGCGACCACAGCGCGGGCGAAGGCTGCACCGGCTCCACCAGCTTGGTGAGGGGTTGCAGGCGCTGCTCCCAGAACTGCACCGCGTCGCGCAGCGCGGCGTCGTGCGGCAGGCGCTGCTGCACCTCGGCCCGGCGGCTGGCACTCAGGGTGCCCAGCACATAGTCGGCCGCGAGCTGCTGCAGGGCTTCGGGCGTCATGGGGGTGCTCATGCCAGGCACTCCTTGAGCGAGGCCACGCCGCGCCGGATCCAGGCCTTCACCGAACCCAGCGGGGCCTGCAGGCGTTCCGCGATCTCCACATGCGTGCAGCCGTCCAGGTAGGCGAACAGCACGCAGTTGCGTTTGGCCACGTCCAGGCGGGCCAGGCATTCGTCCAGGCGACCCAGCGAGGCGCGCAGGGCGAAGGCATCCGTCATGTCGGGGGCAGCGCCGGCTTCGGCGTCCTGCAGTTGTTCGAGGGTGTCGTCGTCCACGTCCACATGGCGCTGACGCGATCGCATCAGGTCCAGGGCGCCGTGGCGCACGATGCTGCACATCCAGCCGCGGCCGTCGCCCCGGGCGGGGTCGAAGCTGCCGGCCTTGGTCCAGATGGACACGAAGGCATCGTGCAGCACGTCTTCGGCCAGGGCGCGGTCGCGCACGATGCGCAGGGCCACGCCCAGCAGGAACCGGCTCTCCTGCTGGTAGAGCCGGTGCAAGGCCGCCTGGTCACCGCGTGCGCAGGCGGCCAGGTCGGCGTTGTGGTCACAGGGCTGCGGCGGTCTTGAGGTCACGGAGCGGTGGAGGAACACACCGGGCAGTACCCCGGCGGCGCTCATGTTAACCGAGCCCATGACGACCGCCGCCAGTCATCACATGGCCTTGTAGAAGATGTAGTCGGACTTGTACTGCACGACCTGCTTCTGGCCCTTGGTGGCCGGGGTGCAGGGTGCGGCCGGAGCCACGCCGCCGGCGGTGGCCACGCGCTGGATGTAGGTGATGCCGGTCATGGCGCCCATGCCGGTGGCCGGGTTGGCCTTGACCAGCTGCAGCGGAATGTTGCCGGTGCCGCCCGGGGCGATGGCCAGCTGGGCGCCGGTCACCTTGGAGCCATCGGCGCTTTCCCAGGTGGCGGGCGGGCCGTAGTACTTGCCGATCTGCTTGCCGCTGCGGTCCAGCAGCTTGGCGTCGGGGCCGACGAACACCCACTCGGTCTGGCCGGCGGCGTCCTTCTTGTCGCGGCACTCGTAGGTGATGTCGCCCACGCCCACGGTTTCCAGAACGACCTTGTGGCCGGCCGGCACCTTCACGGCGTCGGGCAGGCTGGCCTGCGAGAACATCGGAGCGGGGGCCTGGGTGGCGCAGGCGGCCAGGGACAGGGCGGCGGCAACGGCCAGAGCGGACTTGAAGAACATCGTGGAACTCCTGTGAGGTTCGGGTGGGATGGCAGCGGCGCAAAGATCAGCGCCACTGCTCCTACTACCCGCCAGGAGGCCGGATGGATGCAGCCGGAGGCACTCCGGATGCAAAAAAATGTTTCTGGGTCGTTCAAGCCCGGCGCGGACGCACCTTGGCCGCCGCCCGCTTGGCCACCACACGGGCCTGCTCCACGTCGGCATCGAAGGCCAGGGCCACGCCCATGCGGCGCTTGGCAAAGCTCTCGGGCTTGCCGAACAGGCGGATGTCGGTGTTGGGCTCGCGCAGGGCTTCGTCCACCCCGTCGAACACGATGCCGGTGGCGTCCATGCCGCCATAGATCACGGCACTGGCTCCCGGGCTCTTGAGCGCGGTGTTCACCGGCAGGCCCAGGATGGCGCGGGCGTGCAGCTCGAACTCGTTCTGCCACTGGGTGATCAGGGTCACCATGCCGGTGTCGTGCGGGCGCGGGCTGACCTCGCTGAACCAGACCTGATCGCCCTTGACGAACAGCTCCACGCCGAACAGGCCCTGGCCGCCCAGGTTCTCGGTGACGGCGCGGGCGATGTCGCGGCTTTTCTGCAGCGCAGCCGGTGTCATGGGATGCGGCTGCCAGCTCTCCACATAGTCGCCGCTCACCTGCACATGGCCGATGGGGTCGCAGAAATGGGTTTCGATGCGGCCGTCGGCCCCCTTGGCGCGCACGGTGAGCTGGGTGATCTCGTAGTCGAAGTCGATGAAACCTTCAACAATGACACGGCCGTGGCTCACGCGGCCACCGGCCATGGCGTAGTCCCAGGCCTTCTGCACGTCGGCCGGGCCGTCGATCTTGCTCTGGCCCTTGCCCGAGCTGCTCATGACCGGCTTGACGATGCAGGGGTAACCGATGCCGCTGTCGATGGCGGCCTGCAGCTCGGCCAGCGAGTCGCAGAATTTGTACGGGCTGGTCGGCAGGCCCAGGGTCTCGGCGGCCAGGCGGCGAATGCCTTCGCGGTCCATGGTGAGGCGGGCGGCGCGGGCGGTGGGGATGACCGTGACCACGCCAGCGGCTTCGAGCTCCTGCAGGGCCGGGGTGGCAATGGCCTCGATCTCGGGCACCACCAGGTGCGGGCGCTCGGCCTCGATCAGGGCCTTGAGCTGGGCCGGGTCGCTCATGACGATGGTGTGGGCCCGGTGCGCCACCTGCTGGCCCGGCGCGTTCTCGTAGCGGTCGACTGCAATCGTCTCCACGCCCAGGCGCTGCAGCGCGATCAGCACTTCCTTGCCCAGCTCGCCGGAGCCGAGCAGCATCACCTTGGTGGCGGAGGGAGACAGGGGCGTGCCGAGCGTGGTCATGGCGGAATCCTTGAAGGCGTTGGAAACAGTCGGAGGGTCAGACCGTGTGGCCGCTGGTCTGGCCCATGGCCTCGCCCAGGCGCACCGGCGCGCCGGGCGCCCAGTGCGGGTTGAAGGCGATCACGTCGTGCGGCCAGAGCATGACCACCGTGGAGCCGAGCAGGAAGCGGCCCATTTCGTCACCCCGGTCGAAGCGGATGTCCTGGTCGTCGTAGCGCCATTCGCGCACGGCACCGGGGCGCGGCGAGTTGACCACGCCGTGCCAGGTGGTGGCCATGCTGCCGACGATGGTGGCACCCACCAGCACCAGCACGAAGGGCACGGTGCCGCCCTGGTGCGGCATGTCGAACACGCAGACCACCCGCTCGTTGCGGGCGAACAGGCCAGGCACGCCGCGCGCGGTGGCCGGGTTGACCGAATACAGGTCGCCCGGCACATGGATCATGCGGCGCAGGCGCCCGGCGGCCGGCATGTGGATGCGGTGGTAGTCGCGCGGGCTGAGGTAGATGGTGGCGAACGACCCGTTGTCGAAGGGTGCGGCCAGTTCGGCGTCACCGCCCACCAGGGCGCGGGTGCTGTAGAGGTGGCCCTTGGCCTGGAAGATCTGGTCGCCCGCGATCGGCCCGAACTGGCTGATGGCGCCGTCCACCGGGCACACGAAGGCGGCATCGGCCAGCGGCCGGGCACCGGGCTTGAGGGCGCGGGTGAAGAAATCGTTGAAGCTGGCATAGGACGTGATGTCCGGGTTGGCCGCCTCAGTCATGTTGACCTGATAACGCCGCACGAAGCGGCGGATCATGGCGTGGGTGATGCCGCCGGCCTGGGCACGGGCGATGCGCCCGGCCAGTTCGGTCAGGGCGCGCTGGGGCAGCCAGTGCTGCAGGGTGACGGATAGGGGTGTGGACACGGGGCGCATTGTAGGTGGCACCCCGTACGGGGGAGGGTGGCGGGGCACAATCCCGGCATGCCCCAACCCCTGTTTTCGGTCCAGCACCTGGTCAAGCGCTACGGCGACGCCACGGTGGTGAACGACCTGAGTTTCGACATCCAGCCCGGCGAATGCCTGGGCGTGATCGGCCCGAACGGCGCCGGCAAGACCACCACCATCCGCATGTGCCTGGGCCAGACCGCACCCGACGGCGGCCGCATCGACGCCTTCGGCCTGGACATGCCGCGCGACGCCCTGGCCATCAAGGCCCGGCTGGGCGTGGTCAGCCAGATGGACACGCTGGACCCGGACTTCAGCTGCGCCGAGAACCTGCTGGTGTACGGCCGCTACTTCGGCCTGAAGGACCGCGACATCCGCGCCCGCGTGCCGCAGCTGCTGGAGTTTGCCGCCCTCTCGCACAAGGCCGGCGCCAAGCCGGGTGAACTGTCCGGCGGCATGAAGCGGCGCCTGTCGCTGGCCCGCGCCCTGGTCAACGACCCGCAGCTCCTGTTGCTGGACGAACCCACCACCGGCCTGGACCCGCAGGCCCGCCACCTGATGTGGGAACGCCTGCAGCTGCTGTTGCAGCAGGGCAAGAGCATCCTGCTGACCACCCACTTCATGGACGAGGCCGAGCGCCTGTGCAGCCGCCTGCTGGTGCTGGACCATGGCCGCAAGATCGCCGAGGGCCGGCCGCGCGAACTCATTGCGCAGCACCTGGAGCCCGACGTGGTGGAGGTGTACGGCCCCGGTGCGCTGGATCTGGCCCAGGGCGATGCCCATGCCGCGCTGCGTGCCCTGGCCGCCCGGGTGGAGGTGAGCGGCGAGACCGTGTTCTTCTACACCCAGCAGGCCGCCCCGCTGCTGCAGGCCCTGGGCGCTCACCCGGCGCTGCGCACCCTGCACCGTCCGGCCAACCTGGAAGACCTTTTCCTCAAGCTCACCGGCCGCCAGATCCGGGAAGACGCATGAACACCCGCACCCTGAACCCGCCGAACACGCCGTCCCACTGGTCCCGCCCTCGCCTGTCCTTGCGCTGGTGGCCGGTGTTCCAGCGCAACCTGCTGGTGTGGCGCAAGCTGGCCGTGCCCAGCCTGGTGGGCAACATCGCCGAGCCGCTGATGTGGCTGGTGGCCTTCGGCTACGGCATGGGCGCCCTGGTGGGCGAGGTTCAGATCGCCACGCCGCAGGGCAGCACCGCCGTGCCCTACATCCTGTTCCTGGCCAGCGGCAGCATCTGCATGAGCGCCATGAACGCGGCCACCTTCGAGGCGCTGTACTCGGCCTTCTCGCGCATGCATGTGCAGAAGACCTGGGACGGCATCATGAATGCGCCGGTGGCGCTGGACGATGTGGTGCTGGCCGAGATGCTGTGGGCATCCTTCAAGTCGCTGTTCACCGTGACCGCCATCCTGGGCGTGATGCTCGCGCTCGGCATCTCGCACTCGCCGCTGTTGCTGCTGGCCTGGCCGGTGCTGTGGCTGGTGGGCATCACGTTTTCGTGCATTGCCCTGGTGTTCAATGCCCTGGCCAAGGGCTATGACTTCTTCACCTACTACTTCACGCTGTTCCTGACGCCGATGATGTTCCTCTCCGGCGTCTTCTTTCCCCGGGAACAGCTGCCGGGTTTCGTACAGTGGATCGCCCAGTGGCTGCCGCTGTCGCATGCGGTGGACCTGGTGCGGCCCCTGTTCATGAACCAGTGGCCCGATCGCCCCTGGCTGCACCTGGCGGTGCTGGTCGGCTATGCGGTGCTGGCGTTCTGGATCGCGCTGGCGCTGACCCGCAGACGCTTCGCCCGCTGAGCCGCCGGGCTCAGTGCATGCGCTGCTGGACGGCGGGCTGGGCGTCGGCGTAGAGCTCGATGCCGCTGTCCATGAAGGCTTCGCTGTCGATCTGGGCGTCGAAGTCGCGGGCGCTGTCGAACAGCTTGGGGATCAGCGGCTTGTCCAGCGGGCGGCAGATCCGGCCGCGCAGCTGGCGCAGGTCCACGCTGGACTCCATGGCGCTGATGACGGTTTCCGGGTCGAGCATGAGCACGAAGGGATTGAGGCGGGTGGCGGTGGATTTCATGGCGTGTTCCGGTGTGTTTGGCATGGTGACAAGTCCGTTGTCGATGAAACAAACTGTATCGAGCCTGTTTCAAACGGTTAAGTCGGCGCCTTGCCATTCACCGTGTAGGAAGTTGCCTGACAACCCTTCCGGTCCGCCTACACACCCGGCGTGACGTCCGTCACGACAGGCCGGCACCGTGCCGCAGGGCCTCCACCGCCGAACGCACCACCGACTGCACGCTGCCGCTCTGCTGGTAGCGCTGGCGCAGGAAGCTGGCGTGGTTGCCGGCCCGCGCCGCGGTGCGCTCGATCTCGTCGATGGCGGCCATCGACCCCAGGCTCTGCGCGTGCGGCGCGATCTTGCGCAGCGTGGCCAGCACGTCCTCGCGGATGCTGATCTGCTCGCGCGTCTTGGGGTTGACCATCATCCCGTCCAGGCCGAAGCGGCAGGCCTGGAAACGGTTGTAGGTGTAGACGAGGTAATCGTCTTCTTCCGGCGGCGGCTCGTTGCGCTCCAGCAGGTGCCGGCACAGGGCCTGCAGGTAGCAGGCCAGCGCGGCCGCACGCTCCACCGTGAGCGGCGTGTCGCACACGCGCAGCTCGATGGTCCCGTACTCCGGCTTGGGCCGGATGTCCCAGTAGAAGTCCTTCATGGACTTCACCACGCCGGTGCTCTCCATCTTGGTGAAGTACACGTTGGCGAACTCGTCCCACTTCAGCACGAAGGGCGCACGGCCGGAGAGCGGGAAGGCAAACACCGAGTTCAGGCGGGCCGAGTCGAACAGCGTGTCCACCCCCTGCGAGAACGGCGACGAGGCCGAGAGCGCAATGAAGTGCGGCACATAGCGGTTGAGCGAATGCAGCAGGAACAGCGCCTCGTCCGGCGAGCTGCAGCCCACGTGCACATGCTGGCCGAACACGGTGAACTGCTTGGCCAGGTACCCGTACAGGCCCGAGAGCTCCTGGAAGCGCGGCTTGGAGAAGATGCGCTGCTCGAACCAGCGCTGGAACGGGTGCGTGCCGCCACCGGCCAGCTCGATGTTGAGGCGGTCACCGGCCTGCTCCAGCGTGTCGCGGATCGCCTGCAGCTGGGCCAGCAGCGGGCCGTGCTCGCGCTGCACGTCGGTGGCGATCTCGATCATGCTCTGCGTCATCTCGGGCGTGACCGTGCCCGGGAAAGGCTTGCGGCGCAGCAGTTCGAGCAGGTCGTTGGCGCTGCTGGAGAGGTCGTAGTCGTAGCTGTTGACCAGCTGCAGTTCCAGCTCCACGCCCAGGGTCAGCGAATCGGAGGCCTTGAAGGTTTCCAGCGGCATGCGTCACTCCTTGGTCACGTGGGTTTCCTGGGCCGCCATCAGGGCGCGCTGGGTCACCACCGGACCCAGCAGCTCCTGCAGCAGCATCATGGCGGCAATGGCGGCCAGCACCTGCACCGCCGGCTCGAAGCCGTACAGGCGCGACTGGTCCAGCAGCAGGATGGCAAAGGCGGACATGGGCGTGAGCGCCAGCCCGGTCAGCAGCCCCTTGCGCTCGGTGATGCCGGACAGGCGCGCGGCCGCCACGTTGCACACCACCTTGGAGGCGCCCCGCACGCCGATCAGCACCAGGCCCAGCAGCATGCCGGTGCCCACCGTGGCCCATTCCAGCAGCGAGGCGATGTAGACGAACAGGAACACCGAGAGCAGGTCGCCGGCGGTGCCGAAGTCGCGCTGGGCATTGGTCAGGTGCACCCGGCGCTCGCGCGCCACGATGCCGAAGCTCAGCGCCGCCAGCAGCGGCGAGAGCCGGAAGCCGAAGGCCGCCGTGGTGAGCAGCAGCACCGACAGCGCAAACACCACCGTCACGCCGCGCTCGGGCGTGCTGCGCAGCCGCAGCAGCCAGGGCACCGCCACACCCAGCAGGCCACCCACCGCCACCGAGGTGACCAGCACATGGATGCTGCCGAAGGCCGCCAGCACCAGGTCGCCCGAGGTGCTGAGGTACCAGTAGCCGATCACCAGCTTGAGCGCGGCCACCGCCATGAAGCAGTTGATGGCACACAGGTGCAGCACCCGCTCGGTCACCTGGCCTGCGCTGCGCAGCTCGTTGGCCACGCGCACCACACCGGCCGGCGAGGCCGACACCGACAGCGCCGCGATGATCAGGCGCTGGTCTTCCGGCAGGGCAAAGAAGCCGGTGACGAAGTAGATGGCACCGAAGGTGATGACCGACTCCACCACACCGAGCGCCAGCACCCAGGGGTTGTGGCGGAACCAGCGCAGGTTGATGCGGTAGCCCAGCTCGAACAGCACCAGGGACAGCGCCACGTTGGCCAGGAACGGCAGGCCCTGGATGTCGGTGGTCAGGCCCGGCAGGTTCACCAGCCCCCCCAGCAGACCCACCGCCACATAGGTGCTCACCCGGGGGATGCGCCAGCGCTCGTGCGCCAGCTCGCCCAGGAACCAGGCGGCCAGCAGCACCAGCGGCCAGGCAATCGATTGCAGAAGAAAGGCGATGTTGGTCACCACGGCGGGGCTCCTGTGAGTGCCTCGCGGGCCATGCCGTCCCGGCAAGGCCGAGGCATGGATCACGGGGCGGGTCGGCCCCTGTGGGAGCCGGCGATTCGACAGACAGGCGGCCGCTGGGGCCACCGCGCGTTCAGGCCGCGAAACGGCCCTGGAGGGCTTGCAGGCCGAACTCGTCGAGCACCTGCAGCAACCGCTGGCGGGCGCGTTCGCGGCCGCCGGCTCGGTCGTCGGTCATTCTACGTGCCAGGATGAGTTCGTTCTTCATGGAATGTTCCCAGCCCACGAGTTCGGTCACCGTCACTTCGAAGCCATGGGCTTCGAGCTGCAGGCAGCGCAGCACGTTGGTGATCTGGCTGCCGAACTCGCGCGTGTGCAGCGGGTGGCGCCACAGCTCGGCCAGGGCGGTGCGCCGCAGGTTCAGCGCCTTGTTCTGCCGCATGGTGGCCGCCACCTCGGCCTGACAGCAGGGCACCAGCACCATGGCCTGCGCGTGCCGCGCCAGGCCGAAGGCAATCGCATCGTCGGTGGCAGTGTCGCAGGCGTGCAGCGCGGTGACCACATCGATGCGCTCGGGCAGGTCGGGGTGGGCAAAAGCCTCCTGCACCGTGGTGGCCACGAAGTCCATGCGCTCGAATCCCAGGCGCTGTGCCAGCGCCCGCGAACGTTCCACCAGCTCGGCGCGCACCTCCACACCGATCACCCGCGCATCGGGCAGCGCCTGCAGCACCAGGTCGTACAGGATGAAGCCGAGGTAGGACTTGCCGGCCCCGAAGTCGGCCATGGTCACGCGGCCCTGGGCGGCGTGCACCTGCTGCAGCAGCGGTTCGATGAACTGCACCAGGTGGTAGACCTGCTTGAGCTTGCGGCGGGTGTCCTGGTTGAGGCGGCCGTCGCGCGTGAGGATGTGCAACTCCTGCAACAGGCCGATGGACTGGCCCGGCCGCAGCTCCGGCAGCTGCTGGCGCAGCTGCGCTTCGGGCGATGCGGCGGGCGAGGCAGGCGTGGAGGGGCGGGTGCTGGATCGGTCTCGGCGGGGCATCGGGCGATGGTAGCCCACGCCCCCGGCGACAATCCGCCATGGACCGCGCAACCCCCGATCACCCGTACAACGCCCTCACGCCCGATGCCGTCATGGACGCGCTGTGGGCCGTGGGCCTGCAGCCCGATGGCCGGCTGCAGAGCCTCAACAGCTTCGAGAACCGGGTGTACCAGGCCCACCTGGACGAACCGGTGCAGGGCCACCGTCAGGTGGTGGTCAAGTTCTACCGGCCCGAGCGTTGGACCGAAGCGCAACTGCTGGAGGAGCACGGCTTTGCGCAGGAGCTGACCGAGGCCGAGGTGCCGGTGGTGCCACCGCTGTCACTGCAGGGCGCCACGCTGCACCGCCACGGCGACTTCCATTTTTCGGTCAGTCCACGGCGCGGCGGCCGCCGGCCCGAGCTGGACGACTTCGAGGTGCTGGAATGGATCGGCCGCTTTCTGGCCCGCATCCACACCGTGGGCGCGGCGCGGCCCTTCGTGTACCGCCCGGCCTTGAATGCCGCCACCTTCGCCCATGAGCCCCGCGACTGGCTGCTGCAGCACGATGCGGTGGCACCCGAGGTGCGCACCGCCTGGTCGCAGGCGCTGGGCGAAGCCCTGCAGATCATCGAGGGCCACGCTGTGCTGCGCCCCGCCACCGGTGACGCGCCTGCCCTGGCCACCGTGCGGCTGCACGGCGACTGCCATCCGGGCAATGTGCTGTGGACACCCGAGGGCGAGCCGGGTGCGGGACCGCACTTCGTGGATCTGGACGACGCCCGCAGCGGCCCGGCGGTGCAGGACCTGTGGATGCTGCTCAGCGGCGACCGGCGCCAGCAGACGCACCAGCTCTCGGCCCTGCTGGAGGGCTACGAACAGTTCTGCCCCTTCGACCGGCGCGAGCTGGCCCTGATCGAGCCGCTGCGCACCCTGCGCCTGATCCACTACAGCGCCTGGATCGCCCGCCGCTGGGACGACCCGGCCTTTCCCATCAACTTCCCCTGGTTCGGCAGCCGCGATTACTGGCAGGGCCAGGTGGACATGCTGGTGGAACAGATCGAGGCCATGCAGGAGCCGCCCCTGAACGTCTGAGGGTCGGAGATGTTCCGGCCGCCGTTCCGTTGCGTTGATTCAGTTGCACACAATTGAATTGTTCGTCATAATCCAGCCCATGCCCGCCGCTCACCGATCCACCGCTCGTACATCCGCCGACGCCCTGCGCCTGGACCACCAGCTGTGCTTTGCGCTGTATTCCTCGTCGCTGGCCATGACCAAGCTCTACAAGCCCCTGCTGGAGCCGCTGGGCCTGACCTATCCGCAGTACCTGGCCATGCTGGCCCTGTGGGAGGACGACGGCCTGACGGTGAGCGAACTGGGCGAACGCCTGTTCCTGGATTCGGGCACCGTCACCCCGCTGCTCAAGCGGCTGGAGTCGGCCGGCCTGGTGCAGCGCGAACGCGATGCGCAGGACGAGCGCCGGGTGCTGGTGCACCTCACCGATGCCGGCCGGGCCCTGCGCCGCCAGGCCACCGCCGTGCCGGGCTGCGTGCTCGACGCCAGCCAGTGCAGCGTGGACGAGGTGCTGGCCCTCACCCGCGAGATCCAGTCGCTGCGCAACCGGCTGCAAAAGGCCCTGAGCGCGCCAGCCGGCTGACCGGCCCCACCCACCGATTCAACCCCCGCCTGTCCGCAGGCACCCACCAGGAGAAGCCCATGCCCACCCAGCTCGACAAAGTCATCTACACCGCCCGCGCCACCACCACCGGCGGCCGGGAAGGCACCTCGCGCAGCGACGACGGCCTGCTCGACGTCAAGCTCAGCCCGCCCAAGGCCATGGGCGGCGCCGGCAACGCCACCAACCCGGAGCAGCTGTTCGCGTCCGGCTACTCCGCCTGTTTCATGGGGGCCATGAAGCATGTGGCCGGCATGAAGAAGATCGCCGTGCCGGCCGATGCCACCATCACCGCCGAGGTCGACATCGGCCCCATCCCGCAGGGCTTCGGCATCGCGGTGCGCATGACCATCAGCCTGCCGGGCATGGACCGTGCCGTGGCCCAGGATCTGGTGGACACCGCGCACCAGGTCTGCCCCTACTCCAACGCCACCCGGGGCAACATCCCGGTGACGCTGAACATCGCCTGATCAGGGCTTGATCGAGGCCTGATCAGCGCGACGGCGCGTCGGGGTCGTGGATCACGGTGCTGGTCCCGACCCCCACGCCCACCCGGGCCTTGCTGTCGCCCACCGGGGCACTCACGCCCACACCGGCGCCGGCACTCACCTGGCCGCGCTGGTTCACACCCACCCCCACACCGACCGGCCCGACGCCGGTGCCCACGCCCAGGCTGACGCCGTTGTTGCTGGCGCCCACGCCGATGGTGACGGGGCCGATGGGCACGCCCACCCCCACACCCACCGAACTGCAGCCCGCCAGCAGCAGGCCGGCGCCAGCGGCCGTGGCAGCCGCCATGCGACGAAGGGCGGCCTGGCGGGCGAAGGTAGGGGTCGGCAAGGTCATGGTGTTCTCCGGTGGCGTCCGCCGCTCAGGCGGACATGCCCATTGTGACCGGCATGGGGCAGGCCGGGTTCCCCGTTGCCTTCAGCCCGGCAGCGGGCCGAAACGTTCGATGGAGGCTGCCAGCCAGTCGGCCGGCCGGGCAGCCGGCTCGGCCCGCACGATGCGCCAGCCGCTGCCGTCGGCCTGCACGCGCGCTGCACCCCCCTGCCACAGCAACCAGGCCAGCCAGGCGGCGTCCTGCAGGGACACCTCGCTGCCCGCCGGGCCATGCATCAGCCGGCTGACGGGATCGGCCCGGTCCAGCACGATGGCATCGCCCGACAGCGGCACCTGCCAGGCCGCCGCCAGGGCGGCCAGCGGCTCGGCGCCGGCATCGCGCCAGGTGCTCAGCCAGTGCTGGATGCCCTGGGCCGCCTGGACCACGCGGCGGGCTTCGGCCTGCAGCAGGTCGGCATGGTCCCAGCGGCGCCAGTCCACCTCGGGTGCGGACGCCTGGACCGCCATGGCACCGACGGCCCAGGCATGCAGGGCGGCTTCGGCCTGGTCGAACCGGATGACCGCGGCCACGCCCAGCAGCTGGCACAGGCGGCTGCCCATGAGCTGCCCCTGGTGGGCCAGCATCTTCTCGCGCACCAGGCCATCGCGCTCGCGCCGCAGCTCGGCCAGCTCCAGCGCGTTCTTGAGGTCGGCGCGCAGGCTCTCCAGCGCCCAGGGCTTGCTGATGTAGCGGTAGATCTCGCCGGAGTTGATGGCCTCGATGGCCTCGCCCAGCTCGGAGTAGGCCGTGGTCAGCATGCGCACGATGCCCGGGTGGTGTTCGCGCGCATAGCGCAGCAGCTCGTTGCCGCGTTCGCCCGGCATGCGCTGGTCGCTCACCAGCACGCCGATCTCGTCGCCATGCTGGCGCAGCATCTCGCGACCCTCCTCGACCGAGGTGGCGGTGATCACCGGGGCCAGCGGACTGACCAGCCGCTCGAAGTACTTCAGCGCCATCGCCTCGTCATCGACATACAGAATTTTCATGGCAGCAAGGCGCCTCCTATGCGCGGGAACCAGTCAACGGAAAACAAAGGGTGACCACCGTGCCGTCGCCCGGGGCGGATGACACCGTGATGGCGCCCCCCAGCGAGGTCATGACACGGCGGCAGAACACCAGGCCCATGCCGTGGCCGCCGCGGTCGGCACGGGTGGTGAGCGGCTCGTGGGTGAGCCGCTGCAGGATGTCGGGCGCAATGCCGGGGCCGTTGTCGGCCACCTGGATGGCCTCCCAGGCCTGGCCGCCCTCGGGGGCGGGAATGGGCAGCAGGCGGATGCGGACCCGGGGCGACGGTGTGCCGGCCTCGCGCAGCGCCTGCAGGGCGTTCTTGAGCAGGGTCGACAGCACCAGGAAGACCAGATCGTGCCGACCGGGCAAGGCAAAGTCGTGGGCATCGTCGATCTGCACCCACTGCGCCTCGTCCGCGGGGTAGGGGTAGTGCCCGCACACCGAACGCACCAGGGCAGCCGCCGCCGGCCGCTGCGCCGGCTGCACCGCGTGGGCATCGCCGGCCGACTGCACGAAGCTGCTCACCAGCGACTGGGCGTACTCGGTGCGGCGCCGGGCGGCGTCCAGCATGGCGCGCACGTCGCCGGGCCGTCCCTGGGCGATGCGGGCCTCGCCGACACCGGGGTCGGGGCTCTCGGCATGCCGGTCCTGCAGGGCCGAGAGATAACCCTGCACCGTGGCCAGCGGGGTGGTCACCTCGTGCGCCAGAAAACCCAGGGTGTCACGCAGCATGGCCGCGCGCTGATCGAGCTGGTCGCGCTCCTGACGGCGCTGCGCGGCCTGGGCCACGGCCTCCCGGATCACCTGGCGGGCCAGGGCCTCGTCCAGCGGCTTGTCCAGCATGAACTCCACATGCCCGTGGTTGACGGCCTGCATGGCCACTTCCTTGTCGGCATAGGCCGAGACCAGCACCCGGATCACGCCCGGATGCCGGCGGCTGGCCTCGCGCAGCAGATCGATGCCATTGCGCCCGGGCATGCGGTAGTCGGTGAGCAGGACGACCGTGGCGGCGCCCGGACCGGCCAGACAGTCCAGCGCCTCGTCCACGCCGTGCGCGGTCAGCACCTCGAACTCGTCGGCATAGGCCCGCTGGAACCACTTGCAGGCCTGGGGCTCGTCGTCCACCATGAGTACCATGGGTCGAGCAGGCACAGAGCGAGGGCGTGCGTTCATGCGGGCCTCGGCAGGTCGAAGCTGAACTCGGTCCAGGCACCGAACTCGCTGGCCACCGCCAGCACACCACCGTGCCGCTGGACGATGCCGTAGCTGATGCTCAGACCCAGCCCAAGGCCGGAGCCCACATCGCGGGTGGTGAAGAAAGGCTCGAACACCCGGTCGATGTTCTCCGGAGCAATCCCCTGCCCGTTGTCCCGCACCCGCAGCCACAGGCGATCGCCCCGGTGCCCGGCCTGCACCTCGATGCGTGGGGCCGCACGCCCGGCCGCATGCACCGCCTTGGCGGCGTTGCTGAACAGGTTGATGAGCACACCGATGAGCGCCGGCTCGTCACCCAGCACATGGGTGTCGGCCGGCAGGTCCACCACCACCTCGATGCCCTTGAGCTCGAAACCGGCCAGCCGCTGGGCCGAACGGATGGCGTTCTCCAGCAGGAAGGTGCGCTGGCTGTCGGTGCCGGGCTTCTGGTAGGCGAAGGTCTTGAGGTCGGTGACGATGTTCTGCACCCGCTGCATGCCTTCCCGGGCATCCATCAGGCTCTCCTTGAGCAGGGGATCCTGGTTGGCCGCCGGCAGCGACAGGCCCATGTTGATGGCCATGAGGCTGTAGTTCACCGGGTTGTTGACCTCGTGCATGAGACCGGCCGAAAGGGTGCCGATGGCGGCCATCTTCTCGCGCTGCAGGAGCTGGCCCTTGACTTCGGCCAGGGTGGCATTCGTCTCGCGCAGGTTGGCGTTGATCTCGGCCACCTCCTGCTGCAGGCGGAACAGCCGGATGCGCGCGCGCTCGTTGAACCAGGTGCACACGGCACTGGCAGCCGCCGAGAACACGATGAACAAGGTGTTGGTCATGAGGCGCGGCAGGTTGGAGGGGCCATCCGGATGCAGCAGACAGGCGCCCACGTACAGGATGACCGTCAGCACCCCGAAGCCCACGCCCTCCAGAAAGCTGATGGGCAGTATGATGCCCACGGCATACAAGGCCAGATGGAGACCGACGAAGTAGATGGACTGCGCGCCGTCGGTGGTCTGGATCATGTAGGCGATCATCACCTGCGGCAGCAGCAGCCACAGCACGGTGAGCTGGCGCACGTTGCGGCGACCGAACTCGGTGTAGAGCACCCACAGGATGCCCAGGGTCAGCAGCACCACCAGCAGGCGGATCAGGAAGAACTCGACCTGACGGTCCGGATACGTGAAGTGATCCAGCCCCACGCCCGCCAGCACCAGGACGACCGACGTGACATTGCCGGCCTTGCTGTAGGTCAGGCGGAAGTCCGACAACTGCCGCTGATACACGGCGTTGAGCTGATCAGTCATGGGACAAGGCCATGGCACGAAGGTTGGCGCTCACCGTGACCTCCGCGAAGATGTTGACACCCGTGGCATCGGTGTAGAGCTTGACCGGCGCGTTCACCTCTTCGAGCACCAGCTGCATCTGGGCCTCGTCGCGGTAGATCAGGTGCCACTCCAGCAAGTGCTCCATGCCAAAGCGCTCCGGGTTGTCGGCATGCACGTTCGTGACCAGCAGCTGGGCGCCCGGATTGCTGCGCGTCAGGAAATACCGGATCAGGCGCGAACACACCTTGTCGGACAGGTAGTCGAACAGGCCGGCGCAGTAAATGAAGTCGTAGCCCTGACCTTCGGCCGGCGCCGTGTCGCGCACGGCACGTTTGAGCAGTTCGTGGACCGATTCCTGGACGTACTCGACCTCCACGCCGGAGCCATGCCGTTGACGGGCATCGGCGATGCGCTGCTGGGTGTAATCCAGCGTCTCGCGGCTGAAATCGACCAGCGTGAAACGCAACCCGGACAGGTCTTCACCGGTGGCGATCAGGCGCTGGATCTCGATGCCCGGACCACAGCCGATGTTGAGGATGCGGATGGATCGCCCCTGGGTGCGGGCCTGCACCGCTGCCTTGCGCAGGAACTCCACCAGGATGTCGATCCGGTTGCGGTGGGCCTCTGCCACTGCCGCCTTCAGGAACATGGCGTTGACCAGCTGGATGTAGGTGCTGCCGCCCTGGCGGGGGTCTCCGATGATCTGGTTGACCATCTCGTAATCGCCTGCGTAACCCAGCGGTTTGGCAAATGTCCGGTACACGAAGGGGGCCCGCAGCACCAGCGGATGCAGGGCGTTCTGCGCGTAGGCCCGGTGCAGGGGCGCCTCTTCCGGATCGAGCTGAGAGGCCTCGCCTTCCAGGCGGATCAGGAACTGCTTGCCCTTGACCATGAGCGGCTCGGCAATGGCGTGGAACACCTCGTCCGACAGCCGCCCCTCGGCGTCGCGGGGCAGCGCGTCGGCCAGATCGGCCTGGTCGATCCAGCGGGCAGTCTCGGAGAGGAAGGCCCGGAACTCGCTGATGGTCACCTGGTAGCTCTCGCGGATCTTGAAACGCGACTCCCAGTCGGACACGAAGCGCGCCGCTTCGTCCTTGACCTGCCCGATGTTGCCCTTGATGGCATTGAGGTCGGACCACTCGTCGATGAGCGCCACCGAGATCACCGCCATCAGGCCGGTGTTGAGCAGGCTGACCACCACGGCCTTGCCCTTGTAGATGGTGCGGTCACCCGATCGGATGGTGAGCTCGTTGAGCACCTCGCTGACCTGAACGATGGAGTACGGGTTGTAGATCTCCATCACCAGCCCGCGCCGCTGCAGACTGGTCAGCGAGCCCCGTGCGCTCTCGCCCTGACTGTTTCTGAATGTGACAACGGAGTCGAAGGGGCGCTGTAGGTACACGGTGGGCGTCTGCTGGTTGGCTGTTCAGGGGCGTGGTCCGGTTGCGGAGTGTATGCGTCGTTGAAGTCCCGAGTACACGCTCCAGTACCGACGCCGGTCCCTGGCTCCTGGCAGCACGGGACGACAGCTGCTGAAAGCTGTGCACCGGGGCAATGCCCTGGTGACCCGGACATGACCAACGGCCCATGTTTGGTGAGATCTTGGTGGTGATTTGGTGACGAACATCACATCACCAACCCACCGTTGTTTCTCATGACCCCTCATGCATCCCCCCGCCCGGAACGCAGCCCCCTCCAGCGGACGCCGCCGCCCGGCCCAACCGCCCGCCGGCCGGGTCGGCAGAACGCCAGCCCGATCACACCGGAGCGTCGGCTGGCCAGGCAATCGGTCGAGGCCACGGGTGCCACGCCCTTCATGCTCGGCGAAGGGGACGAGACGAGGGCTCCGTCGGATGTGTTGATGGAGATGGCGCTGAAGCTTCTGAGGACCATCGAGCAACAGGAAGGGGACGAGAAAGAGGCTCAGTGCTGGGAGGCATGGAAAGACCGGCAAGGCCCACCGAGCACCGAGCCCCACATCGAGCCGACCGGCCCGATCGAATACCGGCACCCCCCAGCTGCATTCCGCTCTCCCGCGCTGCAGAACAAACAGGCGAAGAAGAACAGCCGGCCCCCCAGCCCGCGGCTGGGGGTGAAGGTGGATGTCGACACCTTGAGCCCGAGCGAAAGGTTCAACGCCGTCAGACGGCTGTGCACGCCGTTCAGCGACGATGCCGAGGCCGAGGTGGTGGATGAACTGGTCCTCCACCAGATGAAAGGCGGGGGCCCTGAGCTGAGCCGACGGTTCGAAGCGATCAAGACGCAGGCCCGGCGGCTGGAAACCCTGATGAACGAATCACAAGCCCGGGTGCTGGAGGTGCTCCCCGCTCCGCGCAAGCCCCGTCTGCTGGACCGGCTTCGTGCACCCCGGCCGCAGAAAGCGGTCCTTGCCTGGACCGAGCGGGGCCTTGACGCGGTCAATTCGCGCGAGCTTCAAGCCCAGGCCGAGGCCCTCATCCGGCAGGTCACTCTTCTGGTCCATGCCTTCAGGAAGAACGGGCTGGACACCTCTGCACTGAAGGCGGTCCGGCAAGACCTTCAGACCGCGTTCGCCAGCGGCTTCCCTCGGGACATCCGGGCCATGGACGAACGGGCCTGAACGGTCACCGGGTGAGGGCTGGGTGGCTCACACCAGCAAGGCATTCACCCGCCGCACATAGCCTGCCGGATCTTCCGGCAGGCCGCCTTCGGCCAGCAGCGCCTGGTCGAACAGGATGTGGGCCAGATCGTCGAAGTGGGCCGAGCCATCGAGCTTCTTCACCAGCGCGTGGCCGGCGTTCACTTCCAGAATGGGCTTGATCTCGGGCGCCTTCTGGCCGGCCTGCTTGAGCAGGCGGGCGAGCTGGGTGGAGTACTCGCCGTCTTCCACCACCAGGCAGGCGGGTGAGTCGACCAGGCGCGAGGTCACGCGCACGTCGCGGGCCTTGTCCTTAAGGCTCTCGCGCAGCTTCTCCAGCACCGGCTTGAAGTGCTCGGCGGCTTCCTCGGCCGCCTTCTTCTCGGCCTCGTCCTGCAGGTCGCCCAGATCGACCGCGCCCTTGGCCACGCTCTGCAGCGGGGTGCCGTCGAACTCGGGCAGGAAGGACAGGGCCCACTCGTCCACCCGGTCGGTCATGAGCAGCACCTCGATGCCCTTCTGGCGGAAGACCTCGAGCTGCGGGCTGTGGCGGGCGGCGGCCTCGCTGTCGGCCGTGATGTAGTAGATGGCCTTCTGGCCGTCCTTCATGCGGGCCTTGTAGTCGGCCAGCGAGGTGATGCCGTCCTGGTTGCTGCTGGCAAAGCGCAGCAGCTTCGCGATCTTCTCGCGGTTGGCAAAGTCCTCGCCCAGGCCTTCCTTGAGCACGGCACCGAATTCACGGTGGAAGCCGTTGTACTTGTCGGCGTCCTTGGCCAGGTCGTCCAGCATGGACAGCACGCGGCGGGTGTTGCCTTCGCGGATGGCCTTGACGTCGCGGCTTTCCTGCAGCAGCTCGCGGCTGACGTTGAGCGGCAGGTCGCTCGAATCCACCACGCCCTTGACCCAGCGCAGGTAGGCCGGCATGAGGCTCTCGGCCTCGTCCATGATGAAGACGCGCTTCACATACAGCTTGATGCCGGCCTTGCGGTCGCGGTTCCACAGGTCCTGCGGGGCCTTGGCCGGGATGTAGAGCAGCTGGGTGTATTCGGTGCTGCCCTCCACCCGGTTGTGGCTCCAGGCCAGCGGGGCCTCGGTGTCGTGGCTGATGGCCTTGTAGAACTCGGTGTACTGCTCGTCGCTCACGTCCTTCTTGGGCCGGCTCCACAGGGCATTGGCCGAGTTCACCGTTTCCCATTCGTCCTTGAGCACGTACTCGCTCTTCTCGCTGTCCCACTCCTCCTTCTGCATGCGCACCGGCAGGCTGATGTGGTCGGAGTACTTCGCAATGATGGACTGCAGCTTCCAGTGGTTGAGGTATTCGGTCTTGTCCTCGCGCAGGTGCAGGATGACGCTGGTGCCGCGTGCGGCGCGCTCGATGGTCTCCACCTCGAAGTCGCCGCTGCCGCCGCTGGTCCAGCGCACGCCCTGGGCCGGGCTCAGGCCGGCGCGGCGGGTTTCCACCACGATGCGGTCGGCCACGATGAAGCCCGAATAAAAGCCCACGCCGAACTGGCCGATGAGCTGGCCGGTCTCCGAGGCCTGGGACTTCTGGTCGCCCGAGAGCTTGCTCATGAAGTCGCGGGTGCCGCTCTTGGCGATGGTGCCCAGGTGGTCGATGGCCTCCTGTTCGCTCATGCCGATGCCGTTGTCGGTGATGGTGATGGTGCGGGCCTCGCGGTCGAAGGCCACCTTCACCTGCAGCTCCGGGTCTTCTTCGAGCAGGGCGGCGTTGGCCAGCGACTCGAAGCGCAGCTTGTCGCAGGCGTCCGACGCGTTGGACACCAGCTCGCGCAGGAAGATGTCCGGGTTGGAGTAGAGCGAGTGGGTGACGAGGTGCAGCAGCCGGGCCACTTCGGCCTGGAAGGAATGGGTCTGTTTGCTCATGGTCGGAAGGGGATGAGAAAAAGGAAACCGGCCGGGAGATGGGGCCGGCCGGTCGGGGTTTCAAGGGGGCCCGGAACCGGGTCAGAACTGCTCGTCCGGGCCCAGGTAGCGCCACTGCCCCACCGGCAGCCGGCCCAGCACCACGCGGCCGATGCGCACCCGCTTGAGGCCCACCACATGCAGGCCCACCGCCTCGCACATGCGGCGGATCTGGCGCTTCTTGCCCTCGGTCAGCACAAAGCGCAGCTGCTCGGGGTTCTGCCAGCTCACCTCGGCGGGCTTGAGGCGCTGCCCGTCCAGGCTCAGGCCGTGGCGCAGCAGGGCCAGGCGTTCACGCGGCAGCACCGACTGCACGTCCTGCGACACCAGACCGGCGCCCTGCGGACCGTTGGGCGCCCACTGCACGCGCACCAGGTATTCCTTCTGGATGCCGCTGTCCTCGCCGATCAGCTGCCGGGCCACGCGGCCGTCCTGGGTGAGCACCAGGATGCCGGTGGAGTCGATGTCCAGGCGGCCGGCCGGGGCCAGGCCACGCAGCTGGGCCACGTCGAAGCGGCGCGGGCTGCCGTCCTCGCGCCAGCGGTTGCGGGCCTGCACCAGGGTCACGGCGGCCTCGTGGCCGTCTTCGGGCTGGCCGCTCACATAACCCACCGGCTTGTGCAGGATCACCGTCACCTGGCTGCCCTGCTGCTGGCGGGCACGCGGGTCGATGGCAATCACCGCATCGGGCCGCACCGGCTGGCCGATGACGGCGGGCGCGCCGTCCACGCTGACCCAGCCCTGCTCGATCCAGGCATCGGCCTCGCGGCGCGAACACAGGCCGCGCTCGGCCAGCAGCTTGTTCAGGCGCATCAGGCCGTCGGCACGGGGTGCTGCGGGCGGCGCGGGTGGCGCAGAAGGTCGGGAAGGCGGGGGTCGGCGGTTCATGCGCCGATCATCCCAGAGAAGGCGGATCGATCTGCCCGCTGCGCAGGGCCTGCAGGTCCAGCACCTTCACGCCGCCGTATTCCACCCGGATCCAGCCCAGGCGCTCCAGCGTGGACAGCGCCTCGTTCACCCGCTGGCGCGACAGCCCCACCAGGTAGGCCAGCTCCTGCTGGGTGATGCGCAGCGAGCCCCCCACGCTGGGCGAGAGCAGCGGGTGGAACAGCGCGGCCAGGTTGCGCGCCACGCGCAGGTCGGGGTTGTTGAGGCGGTCGATCTCGCGCGCGGCAATGAACTGCCCCAGGCGCTCGTTGAGTTGCAGCATGACGAAGCGGTTGAAGCCCAGCGAATGGTCGATGAGCCAGTCGAAGGTGGCCACCGGCAGGCCGGCCACGCGGCTGCGGCGCAGGGCCTGGATGTTGTAGCGGTACTGCTCGTGCTTGAGCACCGTGCCCTCGCCGAACCAGCCGCCGGGGGCCACGCCGGTGAAGGTGATGGCCGGCCCCTGGGATTCGTCGTTGCTCATCTTGAGCAGGCCGTCCACCAGACCGAACCAGTAGGTCACCGGCCGGCCGATGCGGCAGATGTAGTCGCCCGGCTCCGCTTCGCCCACCTTCAGCGCGTCCAGGGCGCGTTCGCGTTCGGCCTCGGTCAGGCGCTGCAGCCAGGGAATCTCGTGCAGTTCCTCGGGCGTGGGCGGGCGGGCGGAGTCGCGCAGCACGGCGGCAGATCGGCGGGCGGTGAAGGCGGTCATGTCGTGCGTTCTAGGGAAAGTCCCAGTAAGGGTAGACCCGAGATTGTCGTCGGACCGACAACATGACGTCAAACACCCGCCTACCATCCGCCCCCATGTCCCACAAGGGACAAAAGCCGGTGTCCGCCGGCCAGAGGAGACGTTCGATGGAAACCACCTTCCCCCGGCTCATGCTGGAACATGCCCGGCAGCGCCCCGACGCCCCGGCCCTGCGCGAGAAGGCCTACGGCATCTGGCAGACCACCACCTGGGCCGAACTGGCCCGGCTGGTCGAGGCGCTGGCCTGCGGTCTGCACCAGGCCGGCCTGCGGCGCGGGGAGCACATGGTGGTGATCGGTGCCAACCGGCCGCGCCTGTACGCCTCCATGCTGGCGGCGCAGTCGCTGGGTGCCATTCCGGTGCCGCTGTACCAGGACGCGGTGGCCGCCGAATGCGTGTTCCCCATCAACAACGCCGAGGTGCGCTTCGTGGTGGTGGAAGACCAGGAACAGGTCGACAAGATGCTGGAGATCCGCGAGCAGTGCCCGCAACTCGGCCAGATCTTCTTCGACGACCCGCGCGGCCTGCGCAACTACGACGAGCCCGGCCTGCAGAGCCTGGACGCGCTGGTGGCCGCCGGCCAGGCCCATGCCGCCGAACACCCGCAGCGCTTTGCACAGGAACTGGAGCAGGGCCGCCCGGACGACGTGGCCGCCATGTTCTTCACCAGCGGCACCACCGGCCAGCCCAAGGGCGTGGTGCACACCCACCGCACCCTCATCGACCGCGCCGACGTGGGCGCCCGTTTCGACCGCCTGACCCCGGCCGACGAGGTGCTGGCCTACATGCCGCCGGCCTGGATCGGCCAGAACATCTTCAGCTATGCCCAGTGGCTGGTGGCCGGTTACGTGGTGAACTGCCCGGAGTCGGGCGGCACGGTCACCATCGACATGAAGGAAGTGGGTCCCACCTACTACTTCGCGCCACCGCGGGTGTTTGAAGGCCTGCTCACCAGCGTGATGATCCGCATGGAAGATGCCGGCGCCCTCAAGCGCCGCATGTTCCACCACTTCATGGACGTGGCCCGGCGCGTGGGCCCTGCCCTCATGGACGGCAAGCCGGTCGGCCTGGCCGACCGGCTGAGCTACCGGCTGGGCGACTGGCTGGTGTACGGCCCGCTGCGCAACAACCTGGGCATGAGCCGGGTGCGCGTGGCCTACACCGCCGGCGAGGCCATCGGGCCGGACCTGTTCAGCTTCTACCGCTCCATCGGCATCAACCTCAAGCAGCTCTACGGCTCCACCGAGACCGCCGTGTTCGTCTGCCTGCAGCCCGACCACGAGGCCCGCGCCGACACCGTGGGCGTGCCCTGCGAGGGCGTGGAGATCAAGCTGTCGGAGACCGGCGAGATCCTGGTCAAGTCGCCCGGCCTGCTCAAGGGCTACTACAAGAACCCGAAGGCCACCGAAGAGGTGCTCACCGCCGACGGTTGGTACCACACCAGCGACGCCGGCTTCATCGATGCGTCGGGCCATCTGAAGATCATCGACCGCGTCAAGGACGTGGGCCGGCTCATGGGCGGCCCCTTCGACGGCGCCATGTTCGCGCCCAAGTACGTGGAGAACAAGCTCAAGTTCTTCTCGTTCATCAAGGAAGCCGTGGCCTTCGGCGACAAGCGCGAGAAGGTCTGCGTCAT
This sequence comes from Hydrogenophaga sp. R2, assembly GCF_049843595.1. Taxonomy (NCBI): domain Bacteria; kingdom Pseudomonadati; phylum Pseudomonadota; class Betaproteobacteria; order Burkholderiales; family Comamonadaceae; genus Hydrogenophaga; species Hydrogenophaga sp. R2. Next base: position 112,682 of record NZ_JBBHZN010000004.1, on the reverse strand, counting down.
GGTCAACATCGACTTCGACGCGGTGGGCAACTGGGCCGAGCGCCGCAACCTGAGCTACGCCGGCTACACCGACCTGGCCCAGAAGCCCGAGGTGTACGAACTCATCCGCGACTGCGTGGAGAAGGTGAATGCCGACCTGTCGCGCGACGAGCTGCTGGCCGGCAGCCAGATCAGCCGCTTCCTGGTGCTGCACAAGGAACTGGATGCCGACGACGGCGAGCTCACCCGCACCAACAAGGTCCGCCGCGGCTTCATCGGCGAGCGCTACGGCGTGCTGGTGGACGCCCTGTACGGCGGCAAGACCGAGCAGTACATCGAAACCCAGGTGAAGTTCGAGGACGGCCGCACCGGCAGCGTGAGCGCCACGCTCCAGCTGGCCGACGCCAAGACCTTCGCCCCCGTCAAGGCCGCCGCCTGAGAAGCCCCATGACCCAGAAAAAGATCGGCGACGTCATCCTCGACGTCAGGAACATCAGCCTGCGGTTCGGCGGCGTCAAGGCGCTCACCGACATCAGCTTCAATGTGCGCGAGCACGAGGTGCGGGCCATCATCGGCCCCAACGGTGCCGGCAAGAGCTCCATGCTCAACTGCATCAACGGGGTGTACACGCCGCAGGAAGGCTCGGTGACCTTCCGGGGCCAGACCTTCAAGCACATGAACAGCCGGCAGGTGGCCGAGATGGGCATCGCCCGCACCTTCCAGAACCTGGCGCTGTTCAAGGGCATGAGCGTGATCGACAACCTCATGAGCGGGCGCAACCTGCGCATCAGGAGCGGCCTGCTCGCCCAGGCCTTCCGCAACCCGTTCGGCATCGGTGGTGCGCAGAAGGAAGAGGAAGAGCACCGCGCCTTCGTGGAACGCATCATCGACTTCCTGGAGATCCAGGCCTACCGCAAGACCCCCGTGGGCACCCTGCCCTACGGCCTGCAGAAGCGGGTCGACCTGGGCCGTGCCCTGGCCATGGAGCCGCAGATGCTGCTGCTGGACGAACCCATGGCCGGCATGAACCTGGAGGAGAAGCAGGACATGAGCCGCTTCATCCTGGACGTGAACGACGAGTTCGGCACCACCATCGTGCTGATCGAGCACGACATGGGCGTGGTCATGGACATCTCCGACCGCGTCGTGGTGCTGGACTACGGCAAGAAGATCGGCGACGGCACCCCCGACGAGGTGCGCAACAACGAGGAGGTGATCAGCGCCTACCTCGGCACTTCCCACTGAGGCCGGAGACCCCACATGGCGTTCTTTCTTGAAGCACTCATCGGCGGCCTGATGGCCGGCATGCTGTATTCCCTGGTGGCCCTGGGCTTCGTGCTCATCTTCAAGGCCTCGGGGGTGTTCAACTTCGCGCAGGGCGCCATGGTGCTGTTTGCAGCGCTGGCCATGGCGCGCTTTGCCGAATGGGTGCCCGGCTGGCTGGGGCTGGAGAGCAAGCTGCTGGGCAACGTGATCGCCTTCATGCTGGCTGCGGCCCTGATGGCGGTGCTGGCCTGGTGCATCGAGCGTTTCGTGCTGCGCCACCTGGTCAACCAGGAAGGCGTGACCCTGCTCATGGCCACGCTGGGCATCACCTACTTCCTGGATGGTCTGGGCCAGACCATCTTCGGCTCGGACATCTACCAGATCGACGTGGGCATGCCCAAGGACCCGGTCTTCCTGTTCGACTCGGTGTTCGAAGGCGGCATCCTGATCAACCTGGAAGACGTGTACGCCGCCTGCGTGGCCGCCCTGCTGGTGGCCGTGCTCTCGCTGTTCTTCCAGAAGACCGCCACCGGCCGGGCCCTGCGCGCCGTGGCCGACGACCACCAGGCCGCACAAAGCATCGGCATCCCGCTCAACCGCATCTGGGTGATCGTGTGGTTCGTGGCCGGCATCACCGCGCTGGTGGCCGGCATCATCTGGGGCTCCAAGCTGGGCGTGCAGTTCTCGCTGACCACCGTGGCCCTGCGCGCCCTGCCCGTCATCATCCTGGGCGGCCTCACCTCGGTGCCCGGCGCCATCATCGGCGGCCTGATCATCGGCGTGGGCGAGAAGCTCTCCGAGGTCTACCTCGGCCCCTTTGTGGGCGGCGGCATCGAGATCTGGTTCGCCTACGTGCTCGCCCTGGTTTTCCTTCTCTTCCGCCCGCAAGGTCTGTTCGGCGAGAAGATCATCGATCGCGTCTGAGGAGCTGACACATGTTCTATCGCGAAAACGGTCAGTTCAAGACCTCCTACCGCACCGACCAGCAGATCTTCCCGATCGCCCAGGACCGCTGGGTCATCCTGGCCCTGATCGCGTTTGCCTTCATCGGCGTGCCGATGCTGGTGGACGAATACATGTTCCGGGCCATCCTGATCCCCTTCCTGATCCTGTCGCTGGCGGCCATCGGGGTGAACATCCTGGTGGGCTACTGCGGCCAGATCTCGCTGGGCTCGGGCGCCTTCATGGCGGTGGGCGCCTACATGGCCTACAACACCTATGTGCGCATCGAGGGCATGCCGCTGATCGTGGCGCTGCTGTCGGGCGGCTTCTTCGCCACGCTGGTGGGCATGTTCTTCGGCATTCCCAGCCTGCGGGTGAAGGGCCTGTACCTGGCGGTGGCCACGCTGGCCGCGCAGTTCTTCTGCGACTGGGCCTTCCTGCGCATCGGCTGGTTCACCAACAACGCGTCCTCGGGTTCGGTGTCGGTGTCCAACCTGTCGGTACTGGGCTGGACCATCAACACCCCGCACGAGAAGTACCTGTTCTGCCTGGGCTTCGTGGTGGTGTTCGCGCTGCTGGCCAAGAACCTGGTGCGCTCGGCCATCGGCCGCGAGTGGATGGCCATCCGCGACATGGACGTGGCGGCCTCGGTCATCGGCATCCGCCCCATGTACGCCAAGCTCAGCGCCTTTGCGGTCAGCAGCTTCATCATCGGCGTGGCCGGCGGCCTGTGGGGCTTCGTGCACCTGGGTTCGTGGGAGCCGGCGGCCTTCTCCATCGACCGTTCCTTCCAGCTGCTGTTCATGGTGATCATCGGCGGCATGGGTTCCATCATGGGCAGCTTCTTCGGCGCGGCCTTCATCGTGGTGCTGCCCATCTTCCTGAACCAGTTCCTGCCGGCCCTGGGCGACCTGGTGGGCGTGACCATCTCCACCGCTGCGGTGTCGCACACCGAATTCATGATCTTCGGTGCGCTCATCGTGTGGTTCCTGATCGTGGAGCCGCACGGCCTGGCCAAGCTGTGGAGCACCGCGAAACAGAAGCTGCGCCTCTGGCCCTTCCCGCATTGAGCCCCCGTTTTCCGTGTGAGTGACAACCCTTCCTAAAGGAGACAAGCGATGAAAGTGCACAACCTGGTTCTGTCCGTCTCGGTGGCTTGCGCCGCCTTGTCGGCCACCCTGATCCCTGCCACGGCTGCGGCCCAGGCCAAGGAGCAGTTCTTCCCCGCGCTGGTGTACCGCACCGGCCCGTATGCGCCCAACGGCGTGCCGTTTGCCAACGGCTATGTGGACTACCTCAAGCTCACCAATGCGCGCGGCGGCATCAACGGCGTGAAGGTCAGCTGGGAAGAGTGCGAGACCGGCTACGCCACCGACCGGGGTGTGGAATGCTATGAGCGCCTGAAGGGCAAGAACGGCGGCGCCACCGTGTTCCAGCCGCTGTCCACCGGCATCACCTTCGCCCTGACCGAGAAGGCCCCGATCGACAAGATCCCCCTGATCACCGCCGGCTATGGCCGCAGCGAATCGGCCGACGGCGGCGTGTTCAAGTGGAACTTCCCGATTGCCGGCACCTACTGGCAGGCGGCCGACGTGATCATCCAGCACATCGGCAAGAAGGAAGGCGGCGTGAACAACCTCAAGGGCAAGAAGATCGCCCTGGTCTACCACGACAGCCCGTTCGGCAAGGAAGCCATTCCGCCGCTGCAGGAGCGTGCCGCCATGCACGGCTTCCAGCTGAGCCTGCTGCCGGTGCCGCACCCCGGCGTGGAGCAGAAGGCCACCTGGCTGCAGATCCGCCGCGACCGCCCCGACTACGTCATCAACTGGGGCTGGGGCGTCATGAACTCCACCCTGCTCAAGGAAGCCCAGGCCACCGGCTACCCGCGCGAGAAGATCTATGGCGTGTGGTGGGCCGGTGCCGAACCCGATGTCAAGGACATCGGCCAGGGCGCCAAGGGCTACAACGCCATCACCATGCAGCACGGCACCGAGAAGGGCTCGGCCATTGCCAAGGAAATCCTGGACAAGCTGCACGCCAAGGGCCAGGGCACCGGCCCCAAGGACGAAGTGGGTGAAGTGCTCTACATGCGCGGCCTGATCAGCGCCATGTTCGCCGTGGAAGGCGTGCGTGCCGCCCAGGAACGCTTCGGCAAGGGCAAGGTCATGACCGGCGAACAGGCCCGCTGGGGTTACGAGAACCTCAACCTGACGCAGGCCAAGCTGGATGCGCTGGGCTTCAAGAACGTGCTGCGTCCGGTGTCCACCAGCTGCCAGGACCATGTGGGCGCCAACTGGGCCCGCATCCACACCTGGGACGGCAGCAAGTGGGTCTTCAGCAGCGACTGGCTGCAGGCCGATGACCAGATCATCAAGCCCATGGTCAAGGCCGCTGCCGACAAGTACGCGGCCGAGAAGAAGATCACCCGCCGCACGCCGCAGGACTGCCAGAGCTGATCCACCCCCGCGCGCTTCGCTTGCCCCCTCGAGGGGGCGCTGCCGACGGACCGGCTGAGCCGGATCCGTGGCAGCACTGGGGTCGCATCCCCTTTAGGACCATTCATGAGCACAACGCAACCCGTCATCCACGTCAACGGCATCGAGGTCATCTACAACCATGTGATCCTGGTGCTCAAGGGCGTCTCGCTCACGGTGGCGCAGGGCCAGATCGCGGCCATCCTGGGCGGCAACGGCGCCGGCAAGACGACCACGCTGCGCGCCATCTCCAACCTGCTCAAGGCCGAGCGGGGCGAGGTCACCAAGGGCAGCGTGGAGCTGCGCGGTGAACGCATCGAGCACCTCACCCCGGCCGATCTGGTGCAGCGCGGCGTGGTGCAGGTCATGGAAGGCCGGCACTGCTTTGCCCACCTGAGCATCGAGGAAAACCTCATGACCGGCAGCTACACCCGCAAGGACAAGGCCGAGGTGGCGCGCAACCTGGAGAAGGTCTACACCTACTTCCCTCGCCTGAAGACGCGCCGCACCAGCCAGGCGGCCTACACCTCGGGTGGCGAGCAGCAGATGTGCGCCATCGGCCGCGCCCTCATGGCCAACCCCAGCGTGGTGCTGCTGGACGAGCCCTCCATGGGCCTGGCGCCGCAGATCGTGGAAGAGGTGTTCGAGATCGTGAAGGACCTCAACCAGAAGGAAGGCGTGACCTTCCTGCTGGCCGAGCAGAACACCAACATGGCGCTCAAGTACGCCGACTACGGCTACATCATGGAGAGCGGCCGCATCGTCATGGACGGTGCCGCCGCCGACCTGCGCAACAACGAGGACGTCAAGGAGTTCTACCTCGGCATGGGCGGGGGTGAACGCAAGTCGTTCAAGGACGTGAAGAGCTACAAGCGCCGCAAGCGCTGGCTGGCCTGACCCACCACCCCACACCCACCGGAAGCGACCCATGAGCGAATTCTTCGACGGCCTGGAAACCCGCAGTGCCGACCAGCGCGAGGCACAGCAGATGGCCGCGCTGGCGCGCCAGGTGGCGCATGCGCAGGCCAGCAGCGCCGCCTTCGGCGAGATCCTGCGCGGGGTGGACGCGGCGTCCGTCACCAGCCGCTCTGCCCTGGCCCGTCTGCCGGTCACCCGCAAGAGCGAGCTGCTGGAGCGCCAGAAGGCCCACCGTGCCACCGACGCCTTCGGCGGCTTTGCCGCCGTGGTGCGCGGCCCGAAGATGCAGCGCATCTTTGCCTCGCCCGGCCCCATCTACGAACCCGAGGGCACGGCGCGCGATTACTGGCGCACCGGCCGCGCCCTGTTCGCTGCGGGTTTCCGCAGCGGGCACCTGGTGCACAACGCCTTCAGCTACCACATGACGCCGGGCGCCTTCATCCTGGAAGCCGGCGCGCTGGCCGTGGGCTGCACCGTGTTCCCGGCCGGCACCGGCCAGACCGAGCAGCAGCTGCAGGCCATGGCCGAGCTGCGCCCGGACGCATACACCGGCACACCCAGCTTCCTGCGCATCCTGCTGGAGAAGGCGGTGGAGACCGGCGCCGACATCCGCAGCCTGCAGCGCGCCTCGGTGGGCGGCGAAGCCTGCCCGCCCAGCCTGACCGCCTGGTTCCGCGAACAGGGCGTGGAGGTGTTCCAGACCTACGCCACGGCCGACCTGGGCCTGGTGGCTTACGAGACGGCTTCGCGCCAGGGCCTGGTGCTGGACGAAGGCGTGATCGTGGAGATCGTGCGCCCCGGCACCGGCGACCCGGTGCCCGAAGGCGAGGTGGGTGAGCTGGTGGTCACCACCCTCAACCCCGACTACCCGCTGATCCGCTTCGGCACCGGCGACCTCTCGGCCGTGCTGCCCGGGCACTGCCCCACCGGCCGCACCGCCCCCCGCATCAAGGGCTGGATGGGCCGGGCCGACCAGACCACCAAGGTGCGCGGCATGTTCGTGCACCCCGGTCAGGTGGCCGATGTGGCCCGCCGCTTCCCCGGCGTGGGCCGCGCCCGGCTGGTGGTCAGCGGCGAGATGGCCAACGACCGCATGTGCCTGCGGGTGGAGACGGCGGGCGGTGACGAGGGCCTGCGCAGCGCCATCGAGGCCGCCGTGCGCGACGTGACCAAACTGCGCGCCGACGTGGAGCTGGTCGCGCCGGGCAGCCTGCCCAACGACGGCAAGGTGATCGAGGACGCCCGCAGCTACCAGTGAGGCCGGCGCCCGGCCCGGGGCGTCGGGGTTTTCCAGCAGACATGCCCTGAAAGACCCCACGCTACGTGTTTCCCGCGATACGGGCGGCGGTCGGGCCGGACTACCATCCGCGCTCCTCACCCCCATCCTGCGGAGACAGCACATGAAAAAACTCCTCGCCCTGGCCCTGACGGCCGCCGTCTCGGTCGGCGCCCAGGCCCAGGCCTTCCCGAACAAGCCCATCACGTTCGTGGTGCCGTTCGCCGCCGGCGGCCCGACCGACCTGGTGGCCCGCCAGCTGGCCGAAGCCATGCGCAAGCCCCTGGGCGGCGCCAACATCGTGGTGGAAAACGCGGCCGGTGCCGGTGGCACCATCGCCGGCACCAAGGTGGCCCGCGCCACCCCGGACGGCTACACCCTGCTGGTCTGGCACATCGGCTTTGCCGCCACCACCAGCCTGTACCGCAAGCAGCAGTTCAAGCCCATGGAGGACTTCGAGTTCCTGGGCATGATCAACGACGTGCCCATGACCCTGCTGGGCAAGCCGCAGCTGCCGGCCAACACCTACCGTGACTTCGAGGCCTACATCCGCGCCAACGGCGGCAAGCTCAACCTGGCCCACGCCGGCCTGGGTTCGGCATCGCACCTGTGCGGCCTGATGTGGCAGTCGGCCGTCAAGCTGGACAAGTCCATGACCACCATCGCCTACCGGGGCACCGGCCCGGCCATGAACGACCTCATCGGCGGCCAGGTCGACGTGATGTGCGACCAGACCACCAACACCACCGCCCAGATCGAGGGTGGCCGCGTCAAGGCGTTTGCGGTGACCACCGCCAAGCCGCTGTCCAAGCACAAGCTGCTCAAGGACTACCCCACCCTGCAGGAAATGGGTCTGAAGGACTTCAACCTGACCATCTGGCACGGCCTGTACGCGCCCAAGGGCACCCCGCCGGAAGTCACCAAGAAGCTCAACGACGCCCTCAAGGTGGCCCTGAAGGACCCCGACTTCATCAAGAAGCAGGAAGACCTGGGCGCCCTGGTGGTGACCGACAACCGCGTCACGCCGGAAGGCCACAAGGCCTTCGTGGGTGAGCAGGTGAAGAAGCTCAAGTCGGTCATCGAGGCCGCTGGCCAGTTCGCCGACTGACCGGCACCATGCCGCACCGTCTCTGCGCCCCGCGCTGAAGACCGCACAGGCCGCCCCCTCGGGGCGGCCTTTTTTTCGTCACAACAACAGGAGACAAGCCATGACCCGTTCCCCCTCCCGCCGCCGCGCCCTCGGTGCCCTGGGCGCCCTCGGCCTCTCGGCCGCCCTGCCGCTGACCGCCCTGGCCCAGGGCGCCTGGCCCGCCGGCAAGCCGGTGCGCATCGTGGTGCCGTTCGCCCCGGGCGGCACCACCGACATCCTGGCCCGGGTGATCGCCCCCGAACTCAGCAAGGTGTTCGGCCAGAGCTTCGTGGTGGACAACCGGGCCGGTGCCGGCGGCAACATCGGCGCCGAGATCGTGGCCAAGTCGCCCGGCGACGGCTACACCCTGCTCATGGGCACCGTGGGCACCCACGGCATCAACAAGGCGCTGTACGCCAGGCTGCCCTACGACCCGCAGAAGGATTTCGTGCCGGTCACGCTGGTGGCCGGCGTGCCCAACGTGATGGTCATGAACACCCAGCGCGCCAAGGCCCTGGGCATCAACACCGTGGCCGACTTCGTGCGCTACGCCCGGGCCAACCCGGGCAAGCTCAACATGGCCTCCAGCGGCAACGGCACCTCCATCCACCTGGCTGGCGAGCTGTTCAAGTCGCGCAACCGCATCTTCATGACCCACATTCCCTACCGGGGATCGGGCCCGGCCATGACCGACATGCTGGCCGGCGCCGTGGACGTGATGTTCGACAACCTGCCCTCGGCCATGCCGCACATCCAGGCCGGCAACCTGAAGGCCTTTGCGGTGACCAGTGCGGTGCGCTCGGCCGCCCTGCCCGACGTGCCCACCGTGGCCGAAGCCGGCAACCTGCCGGGCTTCGAGGCGAGCTCGTGGTTCGGTCTGCTGGCACCCGCCGGCACGCCGGCCGACATCGTGAACCGCATCCAGCAGGAAACCGCCAAGGCGCTCAGCAGCCCGGCGGTGAAGGAGCGCCTGCTGGCCCAGGGCGCCATTCCGGGTGGCAACACGCCGGCGGAGTTCGCCAGCCTGATCGACGCCGAGATCACCAAGTGGGCCGCGGTGGTGAAGGTGTCCGGCGCCCGGGTGGACTGACGTCACACCCCGGGATGGCGCCCATAAAAAGAGGGTGATGCGACCGGCACGCCGCCGGCTGCATCACCCTGTTCAATGGAGCGGTCCGCCGATCCGCTCCGGGACTTGACCCCCTGCCCGACGGGGCCGGTGACCCGGTTGTTGCCACCCGGGCCACCGGCTTCCATCGGTCAGGCGGAGCGGATTGTGGTGCGCCACCTGTGGGAAGTCTTCACCGATTCCTGTTCGTTCCTCAGCGCACCTCCAGCACCGCCGCCGGCGCGGTGAGCACATCGAACGGGCGGCCCGGACCGGGCACCTCGGTCCAGTCCAGGCGGCCGCGCTCGCACAGCTGGGTGACCGGCCAGTACAGGGTGCCGGGCTGTTCGGGCAGCGAGGCCACCAGCACGAACTCGTCGTAATGGGCCGATGCCAGGGCATCGTCCGGCGTGCGCGCGGTCCAGCGGATGCGGGTGGCGTCCTCGGTGATGGTGCGGCCGTGGCTCTGGTAGGGCTGGGCCAGGGGTTCACGCAGCACCTCGAGCTTCCAGCCCGCCTTGGGCATGGGGCGGGCGCTGCGCACGCCGGGCGGCAGGGTCACGTCCACCACCACGGTGGGCGAGCCGCTGCAGCCGTGGGTCACCTTGAGCACCGCCTTGTAGCGGGCTCCGGGTGCGGCCTGCGGCTGCTCCAGCGTGACATGGGCCAGCGCGCCGCTGCTGGCCACGGCCAGGGCTGCGCAGAGGGAAAGACGGCGGATGTTCATGGGCATGTTCATGGGTGGGTCCTCAGAGGCGGGTCTTGAATTCGAGGTGGAAGGTGCGTTGCGGATAGGGGTGGAAAGCCCAGTACTTGTCGTTGTTGAGGTTGTCGATGCCGAAGGCCAGCGTGCTCTTGGGCGAGAGCTGGTAGGTCACGCGCAGGTCGGTGGTGAAGTAGCGGCTGGCGGCGGTGTAGGCAAAGCCGTTGATGTCGGTGTTGTCGAGGGTGCTGAACTGTTCGCCGCTGTAGCGCACGCCGAAGGTGGTGCTCCATCGGTCGTCCGGTCGCCAGGTGACCGCACCGCTGGCCCGCCACTCGGGCACCCGGATCTGGCGCTTGCCCACGCTGGCCGGGAATCGGTCGTTGCGGGTGACCTTGGAATCGGCCCAGGTGACGCTGCCCAGCAGGTCGATGCCGCGCGTGAACATATCGCTGGCCTGGTACGCCACCTCCAGGCCGTGGGTGCGGATGCGGTCCACGTTCTGGATGTTGGTCACGTTGGTGAAGACATTGGTCTGCGAGTACAGGGCGTCGCGGGTGCGCTCGAAGAAGCCGGTGAAGCGCAGCAGGCCGTTGCCCAGGTCGCGCTCGGCGGTCAGCTCGGTGGTCCAGGATTTTTCCGGCCGCAGGTTCGGGTCGTTCAACGTGGTCTGGCCCAGGTTGTTCACGCCGCCCTGGTAAAGCTCGCTCACCGTGGGCACCCGGATGGCGCGGCCGGTGGAGGCCTTGAGCACCCACTGCGGCGTCGCCTGCCACGACAGCGCCGCCTTGGGCGAGAACCAGCTCTCCGAACGTTCGGCATAGGCCACCGAGGCGGTGCCGTTGCTGCGGTAACCCTTGTCGGTCTGCCAGTGCTCCAGGCGCCCGCCCAGCACGGCCTTCCAGTCCTTGGCCAGACGCCAGGTGTCCTGGGCCCACAGGCTGGTCAGGGTGCTGTCGCCACCGAAGGCGGCGGTGAGCGCGCCGGGTGCGCCGGTGATCCAGTTCGGGGTGGCGTTGTCGCGGGTGCGCAGGGTGTAGTGGTCGCGCTGCACGCCCAGATCGACGATGTGCGTGCCGCCGATGCCCTGGGGGCGCCAGGTGCCGCGCAGGTCCAGGGTGGTCCAGCCGGTGCCGTCGCCATCGACGATGGTGCCGGCACCGCCGTTGAAGGCGCCGGGCAGCACGGTGCCGTTGCGGCGCAGCTCGTCGGTGGCGTAGTCGTACTGGCTGACCGAGGCCGCCCAGTCCCAGGTGCCCCGGGTCTGGGTCTTGAGCGTGAAGCCGTGCATCACATGGGTGATGTCCTCGCGGGTCTGGCCGAACAGCGGGGCAGCACCGTTGAGGTTGTAGCTGCGTCCGGCGATGTTGACCGTGCCGCTGTACACCGGGTTGCCCGCCGCGTCACGCAGGTAGGTGGCGGCCTTGCCATCGGCCCGGTTGTTCCACAGGCCCAGGGTGTACTGCGCCTTGAGCGTGCTGCTGATGTCGTAGGCCAGCTTGAGCTTGAAGACGTTCTGGGTGGTGGTGTACTGGGTGCCGGTGCCCAGCAGGTACCAGGGCTGGTTGGTGCGGTCCAGGTCAAGCACCGCACCGCTGACCGGCGTGCCGGCATTGCCGGGTGTGCCCTGGGCCAGGGTGCGGGTGGCAAAGGTCAGCGGCTGGCCCTCGCTGCGGGTGTGGGTGAGGCTGAAGAACCACGACCAGTCGCCGGCCTTGTTGCCGGCAGAGGCCGAGATCTGGTGGCCGTTGTAGGACTCGTCGGTGGCGTACAGCCGGTACGGCTGGTGCTGGAAGCTGACCTTGCCGTGCGCCTCGAAGGTCTGCGGCATGCGGGTCACATAGTCCACCACCGCCCCCACCGAATTGCCGGGGTAGGCGGCCGAGAACGGGCCGTAGAGCACGTCCACGCGGTCGATCTCCTCGGGTGCCACCAGCATCCAGCGCGGGGCATTGGTGGGGCCGTTGCCCAGGTAGTTGGACAACAGGATGCCGTCGGCATAGACCATGGAGCGGGCCGGATTGCCGGTGCCCGAGGCGCGGGTGGACAGCACCGCGTGGTTGTAGTCGCCGATGTAGCGCTTGCGCACCAGCAGGCTGGGCAGGTATTTCAGCGCGTCCTGGCTGTCGGTGGCGTTGATGCTGCGACCGATCTGCTCGGCAGTCATGCCTTCGATGGTGGTGGGGATCTGCGTGGGCAGCGACGTGGGTTGGCCACCGGTGATGGTGACGGTGCCCAGCTCGCGCTGGGGGGCTTCGGTCTGGGCCTGGGCGGCGGCAGACGCGAGCGAGCAGGCGGCCGCAATGGCGGCGCGCCGGAAGGGAACGGACATGGATGTCTCCTGACGGACGAATGGGGACGCGCCCGCCGGCGTGGGTCACGCAGCGGACGCAAGGGCTCCCGGGCGGGAGCGGTCGTCAGACGGAGAGGGGGGGTCCGCGCGCCGGTGGCGGGGCGGCCGCGTGCTGGGTCGCCCTCGGATCTTCGGTGGGGACGGTGGCGCTGCGGCGGGCCACCGGCAGCGGCGGCACCACGGCTGCCGGGGGCGGCGGCAACAGGGCCACGCACAGGGCGCATTCGCCCATGGACATGGGTGTCGGCGTGCCGGGCGAGTCGTCCAGCGACACATAACGCAGCTGACCGGAGGGCGAGCAGACCAGCGTGGCACTGGCCGGGTGCACGATGGCCCCCAGCAGGGACAGCACCAGCGACAGCACGAAGCTGCCCAGCACCGACCCGGTGAGCCGGCGCAGGCCGGTGCGGGTCAGACGCCCCACACGATCTCCACGCCCGCCTTCTGGCAGCGCTGCAGCATGTCGATGAAGGGCAGGGAACGCATGCGCAGGCTCACCGGATCGAAGCCGGGGGGCGCCTCGCCCCGGGCGGCCGCTTCCTCGCGCAGGCGCTGCTGCTCGGCTTCCTCGGCGGCGATCGCCTGCCGGATGGCATCGATGGCGCCGGGCATCTGCTCGGGCAGCACGATGCCGGGGGCCGACGGGTCCTTGCCCAGGATCTCCAGCAGGCGCTGCCCATGGGTGGACGTCATGACCAGGTCACCGGTCTCGCGGGATTTGAAGCGGTACAGAGCCATGGGGGGTATGCGTTCCAGACCGGGATTCTGACACCGGACGGCATCAGGGAATACCCGATTGGATCTGAATTATTCAGGTCTAAACTAAATGACCATGAACACCCGCACCCCCTCCCCGGCCGGACTGCAGCGCATCCTGTGCATCGGCGGCGGCCCCGCCGGCCTGTACTTCGCGCTGCTCATGAAACGCCGCCACCCGGCGCTGGAGGTCACGGTGGTGGAACGCAACCGGCCGTTCGACACCTTCGGCTGGGGCGTGGTGTTCTCGGACGCCACCCTGGCCAACCTGAAGCGCGCCGACCCCGAGAGCGCCCAGCTGATCGGCGACGCCTTCAACCACTGGGACGACATCGAGGTGTTCTTCAAGGGCCGCAGCGTGCGCAGCGGCGGCCATGGCTTCTGCGGCATCGGCCGCAAGCGGCTGCTCAACATCCTGCAGGACCGCTGTCTGGCGCTCGGCGTGAACCTGGTGTTCGAGACCGACGTGACCGACGACCAGGCCCTGGCCGCCCAGTACCGGGCCGACCTGGTGATCGCCAGCGACGGCCTGAACAGCCGCATCCGCACCCGCTACGCCGACACCTTCCAGCCCGACATCGACACCCGCCAGTGCCGCTTCGTGTGGCTGGGCACCAAAAAGACCTTCGACGCCTTCACCTTCGCCTTCGAAGAAACCGAGCACGGCTGGTTCCAGGCCCATGCCTACAAGTTCGACGCCGACACCTCCACCTTCATCGTCGAGACGCCGGAAGCGGTCTGGAAGGCCCACGGACTGGACCGCATGGAGCAGGCCGAGGCGATTGCCTTCTGCCAGCAGCTGTTCGCCCGCCACCTGGACGGCCATGCGCTGCTGAGCAATGCCTCGCACCTGCGGGGCTCGGCCATCTGGATCCGCTTCCCCCGCGTCATATGTGGGAACTGGATCCACAGCGAGGGCGTGCAGGCCCCCATCGTGCTCATGGGCGACGCCGCCCACACCGCCCACTTCTCGATCGGCAGCGGCACCAAGCTGGCGCTGGAAGACGCCATCGACCTGGCCGACACCTTCGACACCGAGGCCGGGCGCGACCTGGCCACCGCCCTGCAGGCCTACCAGGCGCGGCGCAGCGTGGAGGTGCTCAAGATCCAGAACGCCGCGCGCAACTCCACCGAATGGTTCGAGCATGTGGACCGCTACACCGGCATGGAGATCGAGCAGTTCGCCTATTCGCTGCTCACCCGCAGCCAGCGCATCAGCCACGAGAACCTGCGCCTGCGCGACGCCGCCTGGCTGGAGGGCTACGAGCGTTACCTGGAACAGAAGGTCAAGCCGCACGACAAGCCACGCTCGCGCCCCACGCCACCCATGCTGCTGCCGCTCACGGTGCGGGGTGTGACGCTGAAGAACCGCATCGTGGTCTCGCCCATGGCGCAGTACATGGCCCAGGACGGCGTGGTGGGCGACTGGCACCTGGTGCACCTGGGTGCCCGCGCCACCGGCGGTGCCGGCCTGGTGATGGTGGAGATGACCAGCCCCACGCCCGAAGGCCGCATCACCCCCGGCTGCCCCGGCCTGTGGAACGACGCGCAGCGCGATGCCTTGAAGCGCGTGGTGGACTTTGCCCACACCCATGGGCAGACGCACATCGGCATCCAGATCGGCCACAGCGGCCCCAAGGGTTCCACCCGCGTGGGCTGGGAAGGCACCGACGAGCCGCTGGCGCAAGGCAACTGGCCGCTGCTCTCGGCCAGCGCCGTGCCCTATGGCGAACAGAACCAGACCCCGCGCGCCCTGACCCGGGCAGACATGGACCAGCTCACCGCCGCCTTCGTGGCCGCCACCCACCGCGCCGCCGAGGCCGGCTTCGACTGGCTGGAGCTGCACTGCGCCCACGGCTACCTGCTCTCGGCCTTCATCTGCCCGCTCACCAACCAGCGCACCGACGAGTACGGCGGCTCGCTGGAGAACCGCTGCCGCTGGCCGCTGGAGGTGTTTGCCGCCATGCGCGCCGCGTGGCCGGCCCACCTGCCCATGAGCGTGCGCATCTCGGCCCACGACTGGGCGCCCGGCGGCAACACGCCCGACGACGCGGTGGCCATGGCGCGGCTGTTCAAGGCCGCCGGCTGCGACGTGATCGACGTGTCCTCCGGCCAGACCACCCGCGCGGCCAAGCCGGTGTACGGCCGCATGTACCAGACGCCGTTTGCCGACCGGGTGCGCAACGAGGCCGGCATCCTGACCATGGCGGTGGGCGCCATCAGCGAGGCCGACCATGCCAACAGCATCATTGCCGCCGGCCGCGCCGACCTGTGCGCCGTGGCACGCCCGCACCTGGCCGACCCGGCCTGGACGCTGCACGAGGCCGCGAAGCTGCAGACCCGCGCCATCACCTGGCCGCGCCCCTACGAGAGCGGGCGCGACCAGCTCTACCGCGAGGTGGCCCGCCAGCAATCCCTGGCCGGTGCCCCGGCGGTGCCGCCCGAGGAGGCCGCGTGAGCGCCGCACGCCCCGAACCCGCCGTGCTCGACCTCGAAGCCCGCGCCCACAGCGAGCACGCCCGCGAACTGCGGTTGTGGCTGCGCCTGCTGGCCTGCTCGCAGCTGATCGAGAAACGGGTGCGCGCCGGCCTGCGCGAACAGTTCGACACCACCCTGCCGCGCTTCGACCTCATGGCCCAGCTCGAACGCCACCCCGAGGGCCTGAAGATGAAGGAGCTGTCGCACCGGCTCATGGTCACCGGCGGCAACGTCACCGGCATCACCGACCAGCTGGTGGCCGAGGGCCTGGTGGAACGCGTGGGCGTGGACGGCGACCGGCGCGCCTTCCGCGTGCGCCTCACGCCCGAGGGCCAGGCCGCCTTTGCCGCCATGGCCGAGCAGCACGAGCAGTGGATCGTGGAGGCCTTTGCCGACCTGTCCGCCCGCGACGTGGACCAGCTGCACCGCCTGCTGGGCCGGCTCAAGCAGAGCCAGCTCGACATCAACCGCCGGCTGCAGGCCGACGAACTGGAATGACCATGAAGCACCCCATCCCCGACCACAACCCCATGCGCGGCCAGTACGGCCCGGCACCGGCGCAGCCGCAGCACTTTGCCCTGAGCGTGCAGGACGGCGTGGCCACCCTCACGCTGAACCGGCCCGAGCGCAAGAACCCGCTCACCTTCGACTCGTACGCCGAGCTGCGCGACTGGTTCCTCGCGCTGCAGAAGTCCACCGACGTGCGCGCCGTGGTGCTCACCGGGGCCGGCGGCAACTTCTGCTCGGGCGGCGACGTGCACGAGATCATCGGCCCGCTCACCCGCATGACCATGCCCGAGCTGCTGGCCTTCACGCGCATGACCGGTGCCCTGGTGGCGGCCATGCGGGCCTGCCCGCAGCCGGTGGTGGCCGCCATCGACGGCGTGTGCGCCGGGGCGGGCGCCATGATGGCCCTGGCCAGCGACCTGCGCCTGGGCACGCCCACCACCAGCACCGCCTTCCTGTTCACCCGCGTGGGCCTGGCCGGTGCCGACATGGGCGCCTGCGCCCTGCTGCCGCGCATGATCGGCCAGGGCCGCGCCAGCGAGCTGCTGCTGACCGGCCGCAGCATGACCGCGCAGGAAGGCCACGCCTGGGGCTTCTTCAATGCCCTGCACGACAGCGAGAACCTGCTGGCCGCTGCGCAGAAGCTGGCCGCCTCGCTGGCGCAGGGCCCCACCTTCGCCCACGGCATGACCAAGACCATGCTGCACCAGGAATGGGCCATGACGCTGGACCAGGCCATCGAGGCCGAGGCCCAGGCCCAGGCCATCTGCATGCAGACGCAGGACTTCCGCCGCGCCTACGAGGCGTTTGCCGCCAAGCAGCGTCCGGTCTTCGAGGGCGACTGATGAGCACGACCCCACTCAGCCCCGCCCGGGACCACCTCGACCTGCCCTTCTTCGAGGACCACCACCGCACCCTGGCCGCCGAGCTGCAGGACTGGGCCGCCGCCCAGCAGGTGGACGAGAGCGACGACCGCGCCGCCTGCCGCGAATGGGTGCGCCGTCTGGGCGAGGCCGGCTGGCTGCGTTATTGCGTACCGGCCGCGCACGGCGGCGCGCTGGCCAGGCTCGATTCGCGCGCCCTGGTCATCCTGCGCGAGACCCTGGCCTTCCATTCGCCGCTGGCCGACTTTGCCTTCGCCATGCAGGGGCTGGGCAGCGGCGCCATCACGCTGGCCGGCACGCCGGCGCAGCAGGCGGCCTACCTGGGCGCCGTGGCGCGGGGCCACAAGATTGCCGCCTTTGCCCTGAGCGAGCCCGAGGCCGGGTCGGATGTGGCGGCCATGGGCACCCGCGCCACCGCGCGCGCCGGTGCCTGGCAGCTCGATGGCGCCAAGACCTGGATCAGCAACGGCGGCATGGCCGACTTCTATGTCACCTTCGCCCGCACCCGGGCCGATGGCGGGGCGCGCGGCATCAGCGCCTTCATCGTCGATGCCGACCGGCCCGGCCTGGACGCCAGCGAACACATCCATGTGATGGCCCCGCACCCGCTGGCCACGCTGCGGTTCGATGGCTGCCAGCTGCCCGGCGATGCCCTGCTGGGCGAGGTGGACGGTGGCTTCAAGCTGGCCATGCAGACGCTCGACATCTTCCGCCCCTCGGTGGCCGCTGCCGCCCTGGGCATGGCCCGCCGCGCCATGGCCGAGGCCGTGGCCCATGCCAAGACCCGCCGCATGTTCGGCCAGACGCTGGCCGACTTCCAGCTCACACAGGTGAAGCTGGGCGAGATGAGCGCCCTGCTGGACGCCGCCACCCTCCTTACCTGCCGCGCGGCGTGGCAGCGCGACTGCAGCGCCACCCGGGGTGCCGGCACGCCGGCCTACACGGCGGCGGCCGCCTCGGCCAAGCTGACCGCCACCGAGAACGCGCAGCAGGTGATCGACATGGCGCTGCAGATGTTCGGCGGGCGCGGCGTGGAAGTGGGCAACCCGGTGGAGCACCTCTACCGCGACATCCGCTCGCTGCGCATCTACGAAGGCGCGAGCGAGGTGCAACTGCTCATCCTGGGAAAGGCGGCGCTGCGATGAACTCCGCCCACTCCCCCGCCACGACCTCGGCTCAGGTCGACCGCTTCGTGCACGACCGCCTGCCACCCCGCGATGCGTGGCCGCAGATGCGCCACGACACGCCCGAGCTGCAGGCCCTGCCTTCGCAGGTGAATCTGGTGGCCGCGCTGTTCGACCGGGCCCGTGCCAACGGCCATGCCGACCGCCCCTTCCTGCGCAGCGATGCGCGCACCCTGACCTACGCCCAGGCGCAGGACGAGGTGCAGCGCCTGGCGGCGGCGCTGGTGCAGGCGCATGGTCTGGTGCCAGGACAACGGGTGCTGCTGCGCGGCGGCAACTCGGTGGCCATGGCGCTGGCCTGGCTGGCCGTGGTGCATGCCGGTCTGGTGGCAGTGGCCACCATGCCGCTGCTGCGCGCGCAGGAGCTGGGCGCCATCATCGACAAGGCGCAGCCCGCGCTGCTGCTGTGCGACGCCGCGCTGGTGGCCGAGCTGGAGCCGGTGCGCGGCACGCTGCCCATGCTGCGCTTCAACACCCCGGACACCGATGGCCTGGAAGCGATGGCGGCACGGCAGACGCAGCGCGCCGCCCCCTGCCCCACCCACGGCGACGACGTGGCCCTGCTGGCCTTCACCTCCGGCACCACCGGCACGCCCAAGGCGGCGGTGCACACCCACCGCGAGGTGCTGGCCGCCTGCGAATGCTGGCCGCGCCATGTGCTGCGCGCCACGCCGGACGATGTGGTCATGGGCTCGCCGCCGCTGGCCTTCACCTTCGGCCTGGGCGGGCTGCTGATCTTTCCCATGTGGGCCGGCTGCTCGGTGTACTTTCCCGCCATCGGCTACACGCCCGAGGCCATGGTCAGGCTCATGGTCCAGCAGGGCGCCACCATCTGCTACACCGCCCCCACCTTCTACCGGCAGATGGCGCCGTTGGCCAAGGCACTGGGCATCGGCCGGCTGCGCATCAGCGTGAGTGCCGGCGAAGGCCTGCCCGATGCCACCCGCCAGCTCTGGAAGGAAGCCACCGGCCTGGAGATGCTGGACGGCATCGGTGCCACCGAGATGTTCCACATCTTCATCTCCTCGGCCCCGCACGAGGTGCGGCGCGGCGCGGTGGGCCGGGTGGTGCCGGGCTACACGGCGCGCATCGTGGACGAGCAGGGCCGCGAACTGCCCGATGGCCAGGTGGGCCGGCTGGCGGTGGTGGGCCCCACCGGCTGCCGTTACCTGGACGACGCCCGCCAGGGCCAGTACGTGCAGGACGGCTGGAACTTCCCCGGCGACGCCTTCGTGCGCGATGCCGACGGCTACTTCTTCTACCAGGCCCGCACCGACGACATGATCATCACCGCCGGCTACAACGTGGCCGGCCCCGAGGTGGAAGCCGCCCTGCTGCAGCACCCGGCCGTGGCCGAGTGCGGCGTGGTGGGCCAGCCCGACGAGGAGCGGGGCCAGATCGTGCTGGCCTTCGTGGTGCTGCAGCCGGGCCACACCGGTGATGCCGCCCTGGTCAAGGCCCTGCAGGACCATGTGAAGCACAGCCTGGCCCCCTACAAGTACCCGCGCCGCGTGGTCTTCACCGACCGGCTGCCGCGCACCGGCACCGGCAAGCTGCAGCGTTTTGCTCTGCGCCAGCTGGCCACCGCCCCATCCCGCACCGATCCATCGAAAGCCGCCCCATGAAACACCTGCAACCGCCCGGATGGGCCACCCCCAAGGGCTATGCCAACGGCATCGCCGCACGCGGCACGCTGGTGTTCGTGGGCGGACAGATCGGCTGGAACGCGCAGCAGCAGTTCGAGAGCGACGACTTCATCCACCAGACGCGGCAGGCGCTGCAGAACGTGCACGACGTGCTGGCCTGCGCCGGTGCCGGCCCGCAGCACATGGTGCGCATGACCTGGTACATCGTCGACCGGGTGGAATACAACGCCCGCCTGCGTGAACTGGGCGAGGCCTACCGCAGCGTCATGGGCAAGCACTTCCCGGCCATGACCTGCGTGGAGGTGAGCGCGCTGGTGGAAGAGCGCGCCAAGGTGGAGATCGAGGTCACGGCCGTGCTGCCGGACCCTGCCTGAAGCCGCCGGACCCGGCGCGGGCTCAGAGGTCGTCGACCGCGCCGAAGCGGCTGTCGCCGGCTTCCTCGCCCTCGAAGGGCAGGGTGAACAGGAAGCTGCAGCCCTGGCCCACCGCCGTCTCGCACCAGATGCGGCCACCGTGGCGCTCCACGATGCGCTGCGCCAGCGCCAGGCCGGTACCCAGGCCGTCGTAGTCCATGGAGTGGTGCTGGCGCTGGAACATGACGAACAGGTTGGCGGCCTTCTGCAGGTCGAAGCCCACGCCGTTGTCGCGCACATGGAAGGTGCGCACGCCCTGCTCGCTCACCGTCCAGCCGATCTCGATGCGGGCGTGCTCGGTGCGGCCGGTGAACTTGACCGCGTTCTCCAGCAGGTAGGCAAAGAGCTGGGCCAGCATCATGGGGTCGCCCCGGGCCACCGGCAGGTCGGACTCGATGTCCCACGCCACGTCGCGCAGCGGGTGCTCGGCCTTGAGGTGCGCCACCACGCCCTGCACCAGGGGCAGCAGCGGCACCGGCTGGTACTCCACCGTGATGCGACCGAGGCGTGCGTACTCCAGCAGCCCCTCGACCATGCCGGCCATGCGCCGGGCCGAGCGCGAGATGGCGCTCTCGTACTGCAGCAGCTGGGCATCGCCCTGCTCGCCCAGCTGCTCGCGGATCAGGCCGGCAAAGCTGCCGATGTGGCGCAGCGGGGCCCGCAGGTCGTGCGAGATGGTGTGCGAGAACACGTCCAGGTCCTTGTTGGCGGCCACCAGCTGGCGGGTGCGTTCTTCCACGCGCCGCTCCAGTTCCTTGTTGAGGTCGTTCATCACGTCCTCCAGCTGCTTGGCCGCCGTCATGTCGCGCTCGATGACCGAGATGCCCTGCAGCTCGCCGGCCGGGTTGCGCAGCGCGGTCAGGCTCACATGCGCAAAGAAGCGCGAACCGTCGGCCCGCAGGCGCCAGCCCTGGGTGTCGGCATGGCCATGGTCCACCGCCTGGTGCACCAGCAGGTCGGGCTGTTCCGGCTCCAGGGCCAGGTCGACGCCGTCGTCGGGCGGCAGCAGCATGGCCAGCGGGCGGCCCAGCACCTGCACCCGGTCGAAGCCGTGCAGGCGCTGCGCGCTCTCGCTCCACTCCACGATGAAGCCTTCGGCATCGACAAAGTAGATGCAGCTGTCGCGCACCGCGTCCACCATGAGGCGGAAGCGCTGTTCACTGGCATGCAGCTCGGCGGTGCGCTGCTGCACCCGCTCTTCGAGCTCCAGGTTGGCACTCAGCACGATGTCTTCGGTGCGGCGGCGCTCGGTGATGTCGTTGAGCTCCATGAAGATGCCCACCACCTCGCCCTGCTGCACGTCGGGCACGTAGTGCACCTCGTGGTAGCTGGGCTGTCCGTCGGCGGCGGTGCCGTCGGCCTCGAAGGTCTGGGCCTCGCCGGCCAGTGCACGCGTCACACGGGCCATCACACGCGGCAGCTGTGCCGGCGGGATCAGCTCGCTCAGGTGGGCACCCACCATCTGCTGCGGCGTGCGGCCGTGGCGGTCGGCCTGGGCGCGGTTGGCGAAGCGGCAGATCAGGTCGCGGTCGAAGTAGGTCAGGCGCGAGGGGGTGCGGTCGGTCAGGGTGCTCAGGAACTCCACCTGCGCCGCCAGCCGCTGCTCCAGCACCCGGCGTTCACCCACATCGAGCAGCCAGCACAGCAGGTGCTGCACCTGGCCCGCGGCATCGGGCACTGCGCTGAGCGAGAGCTGCAGCACATGGATCTCGCCGGAAGGCAGCCGCACCCGCAACTCCAGCGGCGGCACGGCGGCGGCGGGCCTGACCAGCGCCAGGTGCGACGGCAGCAGCGACTCGCCGGGCGAGCCTTCCAGCCGCAGCAGCACCGACAGGGGCCGGCCGCTCAGGGCGTCATCGTCGGACCAGGCCAGCAGCTGGCGGCCGGCACGGTTGGCTCGGCGCACGAGACCGGCGGGGTCGAGCTCGATCAAGGCACAAGGCGCGTGCTCGAAGGCCGGATCGGAAACAGGGGCGGTTGACGGACTCATGGGGCGCAGCGGGTCGGTCGTGGCGGACTCGGGTCGGGGCAATATAGGACGGTGGCGGCAGACGTGCCACCTCTGTCTGCATATCGGCAACGCGAAGGCGCTCTGCAGTCCCCAGAGCAGGGGACATCAACCCGGCTGCCGCTGCAGCGGCAGGCGCAAGGAGAAGCGCGTGCCCTGCGGCAACCGCTCCCAGCGGGCCTCTCCCTGCAGCTGCGCGGTGCGCCGCAGCAGGTTGCCCAGGCCCTTGCCGCGCGGCGGCGATGTGACATCGGTCACGGGGGCCGGCATGTCGAAGCCCACGCCGTTGTCCTCCACCGTCACGGTGACGTGGGTGTCGTCGTGCGCGGTCCGCACCGTGATGCGCGTGGCCCGGGCGTGCTTGATGATGTTGGTGAGCACCTCCTGGAAGATGCGCAGGATGTGCAGCGCGCTGCGGGGCTCCAGCCATTGCAGGCGCGGCACATCGTCCACCGCCCAGTCCAGCGTGAGCCCGCTGCCCTGCAGGCGCGGCGCCAGCCGGAAACGCAGCGTGGCCAGCAGCAGCAGCAGATCGGTCTGCACCGGCTCCAGCGAGTCGATGGCCAGCTTCATGTCGTCGATGCACTCGCGCAGCACCTGGGCCACCTCGGCCTCCGACATCTGCCCCGACTCGACCGCGTGCAGCGCACTCATCAGCGATGAGCCCAGCCCGTCGTGCATGTCCTGCATCAGGCGCTGGCGCTCCTGGGCCAGCATCTGCACCTGCTCGGCGCTGCGCAGCTTCTGGTAGCTCAGCGAGAGTTCCTGCTCGCGCTGCAACAGCCGCTGCTGCAGCTGCTGGCGCGCCTGCTCGGCCTCGGTGACCGCACCCACATAGCGCTGGAACACCACGCTCATGAACAGCACGAACAGCCCCATGCCGGTGTAGGGCAGCAGGTACAGGCTCTCCACGCTGATGAGCATGTTCTGCAGCATCCAGTCGTGCACGCCGATGGGAATGTTGGTGACGTTCCAGCCCGCCATGACCAGCGCAGCGCGGTTGCCGCTGCGCCGGGCGGCCCACAGCGCCACCACGGTCACCACCACCATCACCACCAGCTGCAGCAGGTAGGCCGCCGGGGCCAGGTCGGCCACGGGGGCCAGCCAGTGCAGCGGTGGCAGCGTGACCAGGGTGGTGAGCCCCATGATGGCCAGCACGCCGCGCTCCAGCCACACATAACGCATCGGGTGCAGCCGGAAGGTGAAGAAGTACACGCTCACCAGCAGCCAGCCCAGGCTGTTGACGGTGATCCAGCCGAACCAGTCCTCCGGCATCAGGGGTCGGCGGTCACCGCTGTAGTAGTGGATGCAGCGCAGGAAGAACAGCGCCGACGACACGAAGAACAGCAGGTAGGCGGTCTCGGACCGGCGCCGGCTCCACACCGCCAGCGAGAACAGGCCGATGGCGAGGAACGCCGCACTGGCCATGAACGGGATGTTGGCCTGCAGGGCCTCGCGCAGGCGGTGCTGCCAGATGAGCTCATCGCGGGGCCCCACCCACAGGCTCGAGAGGCCCGCTCCGGCGTCCACCGGGCTGACCAGCCGCACCAGGATCTGCTGCGGGGGCGGTTCGTCCTGGGTGATGTTGAGCGGCAGCCACAGCGGCAGGTTGAAGCCGTTCCACACCGGCCCGCCCCGCGAGTGGTAGACCAGCCGGCCATCGGCATAGATGGTGATGCGCCCGATGGTCTGCCAGCGCGGCAGGTACAGCACTTCCTCGCCCTCCAGCCCGGCCGGCAGGTCGACTCTGAACCAGCGGGTGATGGTGCCTCCCGCCGACAGCGGATCGATGTCCAGCGGGCGCGGCGCCATGAAGGGCAGCGCGACTTCGCGCCAGGCCGGACCCAGGGTCCGGGGGTCGACGGTGGCGGCCGGCGGGGCCTCCATGTCGCCACCGGCCTGCTCCAGCAGCCAGGCCCGGTGCTGGTGGATGGCCGCATGCCCGGCCCAGGCCGGCACGGCCGCCAGGGTCAGCAGCCACAGCAGCAGGCAGGCCGCCAGCCAGGGCCGGCGGGGCCCGCGCTCAGGGCCCGAGCAGGCCCTGCTGGCGAGCGGCATTGATCGCCTCGATCTTGGAGCCCACTTCCAGCTTGGCGTAGATGCGCCGCACGAAGGTCTGCACCGTGTGGCGGGTCACGCCCAGCTTGCGGGCGATTTCCTCGTAGGTGAAGCCCTTGGTGATGAGTTCGAGCACCTCGGTCTCGCGCCGCGACATGCTCACGCCCGGCTTGCCGTCGTGCGGCTCGGCAGGCCCCGCCGCCGGCAGCGCCGGGCGCAGGCGGCCCAGCACCAGGCGGGCGATCAGCGGGCTGATCGGGCTGCCGCCGGCGCGCAGCAGGCGGATCTCTTCGGCGATGGTGCCCGACGGGCTGTCCTTGAGCAGGTAGCCGTGGGCGCCGGCCTCGATGGACTGCAGCACATGGGCCTCGTCGCCGAAGATGGTGCAGACCATCACGTCGCAGCGCGGCAGGCGCTCGTGGGCTTCGCGGATCACGTCGATGCCCGAACCGTCGGGCAGGCCCAGGTCGACCAGCAGCACATCCACCGGCGAGCGCACCAGCGCGGCCAGCGCCGCGGCACGGGTGGTCTCCGACCAGGCCAGCTGCATGTCGGCGGCCATGTTCACCGCCGCGCCCAGGGCCTGGTTGACGCGCAGATCGTCCTCGACGATGCCCACCCGGATGGGAGCGGTGGCCACGGGCGGCTCGCTGGCGAGCACATCGGCGTTCATGCAGATTCCTCCTGATACATCACATTGATGCGGGCCACGTACTTGGGCACCGGACCGCTCACGCGGCACCCTTCGTGCACCACCGACGCCGGGCCGAACCCGTGGCGGAAGAACAGCGCCGAGCCCTTGGCCGGCGTCACGTCCACCGCGCGCCCCTGGCGGGTGAACAGCCGGGTCTGACCGCCCTGCACGCCGTCCTGCGGGCCATTGAGGTAGAGCACCATGGTGAGCGCCGA
The DNA here is from genome assembly GCF_049843595.1 of Hydrogenophaga sp. R2. NCBI lineage: Bacteria > Pseudomonadati > Pseudomonadota > Betaproteobacteria > Burkholderiales > Comamonadaceae > Hydrogenophaga > Hydrogenophaga sp. R2. Next base: position 87,691 of record NZ_JBBHZN010000004.1, on the reverse strand, counting down.
GCGCAGTCCACGCCACTCCAGCATGGTGCGGCGCTGCGGGTCCAGGCTGTAGCCCGGCCAGTCGCCGTCGGTGTGGCGGTTGAAGACATCGTTGTCGTCGTAGCGGTACATGTTGAGCCGGTGGCTGAACTGCGGGAACAGCGCACGGCCATCGATGCGGGGAGGCAGCAGGTGGGCGATGCGGTCCATCACCGGGCCGAGCAGCGCGGCATCGGCCAGCCAGTGCACCGACTTGTTCATGCGCATGCCCGGCGGCGTGGCGATGCCCGGCGCCTCGGGCCGAAAACCCATGTGCTCCGACGCTGCCACCAGGGCATCGGCCTCGGCCGGGGAGATGACATCGCTGATCTCGAAGGCCAGCAGACCGTCCAGATCGATGTCGCGGCGCTGCGGGTTCAGCGCCGCCCGGGTGTCCAGGCGCAGCAGGTCCGGCGTGTGTGCGAAGGCATGCACCGGGGTGTCGGGCACCACGCCGCCCATGGGCAGCGAGCCAGGCAGCAAGGCCACCGCCCGCACGTCCGGCCAGCCGGTCTGCAGGGCATGCGGCAGCGCTACGGGTTGGGGTATGTCGCTCATGCGCCGAGGTTACCTCAGGAGTTCACCGCTCCACAGCGGCATCCCCCGGCCGTTCAGGCCCTTGTGCCCCGGTCGGGGGACACGACCGGCTCGCCGATGGCGTAGTAGTGACCGCCGGCCACATGGTGCAGGGTGCGCAGGGCCGGATCGGCCGTCTCGAAATGCCAACGCCCGCCATGGAACACGCGCTCGTCGGCCCAGGCCTGTTCGACCTCGGCCAGGAACAGGTCGTGCGCCTGCTGCAGGGCGGGCTGCGGCAGCACACGGCACACCAGCCAGGCCACGCAGCCCTCGATCAGGGGCAGGCCGGCGTGCCCGGGCACCGACTGCCAGCGCAGGCCCGCCTCGCTCTGCAGCCGCTCCATCTTGTCGGGCACCTCCACCGCGCTGGTGGTGCCCAGTGCGGTGACCAGCGCAGCCTGCGCCACGCACGGCAGGGCCACGGTGAAGCGGCCCTGCCCGCCCTCGGCCTCGATCAGCGCGCGGGTGCAGGTGGCCTTGTCCAGCACCACGGTGAGCTTGGGCGGGGTGAAGTCCAGCGCGCAGGCCCAGGCCGCCGCCATGGCATTGGTCTGGCCGCCGTGGTGGGCCCCCACCAGCACGGTGGGTCCGTGGTTGAGCAGGCGATGGATGCGATCGGCCGGCACCGCCCGGGCATGGGCCGGCAGGCCCTCGGGCGCTGTCATGTCAGGTGCGGACCTTGCCGTCGCCGGTCAGCATGGACAGCTCGGCGAAGCTGGAGGCCACATGGTCGCTGGAAGACAGCGACAGGTTGAAGCCGCCCATGGACATGTCGCCGATGGCCTCCAGGCCGCTGATGAGGCTGTCGCGTGTGACGCGGCCGCCGGAGCGCTTGAGGCCCTCGGTCACCATGCGGGCAGCCATGTAGCCCTCCATGCTGGAGAAGTTGGGCTGCACCTTGTTGCCGCCCTTGGCAATCACGTCGAGGAACTCGCGGGTGATGGGCCGGGTGGTGGTGAAGGGGTTGGGCACCACCTGGGACACCACCACCCCCGCACCGTCCTTGCCCAGCTCGTCGGCCAGGGCCTGGGTGCCCACGAAGGACACGTTGTAGAAGGTGCCGCCGTAGCCGGCCGCCTTGGCCGCACGGATGTAGGCCGCGCACGACTTGTAGGCGCTGATCTGCACCACCGCGTCGGGCTTGGCCGCATTGATGGTGGCCACGGCCTGGGCCACGTCCACCGAGTTGCGCTCCACCGTGGCGGTGGCCACCGGCTTGAGGTTGCGCGAGGCCAGGGCGGCGGTCACACCGTCCAGGCCGGCCTTGCCGTAGCTGTCGTTCTGGTGGAACACCGCGATCTTGTTCAGACCCAGGTTGGTGAGCTGGCGCACGATGAGCGCCGTCTCGTCGTTGTAGGACGCGCGCAGGTGGAACACCAGCTTGTTGAAGGGCTGGCGCAGGCCCATGGCACCGGTGAAGGGCGCAATGAACGGGGTGTTGGCCTGGATGGCCAGCGGCAACGCGGCCAGGCTGGTGGGGGTGCCGATGTAGCCGAACAGCGCGAACACGTCGTCCTTGAGCAGCTTGCGGGTGTTCTCGGCGCAGCGGTCGGGCTCGTAGCCGTCGTCCAGGTTGACGATCTCGATGCGCTGCCCGTTGACGCCACCGGCGGCATTGAGGGCATCGAAATGCAGCTTGGCACCGGCGTGGAACTGCACGCCCAGCTGGGCGGCTGCGCCGGTGAGCGCGGCCGACTGGCCCAGCACGATGCGGTTGCCCGACTGGGCCTGCACCAGCGGTGCCCCGGTGAGGGCGGTGCCGGCCACCAGGGCGGTGAAGCGGCGGCGGTTCAGGGACGGCAGGGCGGGGGTGGGCAGCGGGTGGGATTTCATGGCGGCGGGCGTACGGTCGGTCACGTTCGATGGAATACCGGACAGGGTAAATGACGAATGCTATCGGGCGATCCGATGCGTTCGTCATCGTTTGCTCATCACTGCCGACCGCTGATCGGCCCGATGGCCCGCGGCCGCCGGCTCAGGGCATTTCGACCCGCAGGGTGATGGACGAATACCAGGCCGCCAGGTTCTCGATCTCGGCATCGGTCAGGGGCTTGGCGATCACGCCCATGACCTCGTTGGCGCGTTTGCCGCTGCGATAGGCCTTGAGCTGCTCGATCAGGTAGATCTCGGGCTGGCCGGCCAGGTGCGGCACCGCCGGCTGCATGGAGAGTCCCTGGGGGCCGTGGCACACCGCACAGGCGGCCGAGCGGACCTGACCGGCCTTGACGTCGGCGGCATGGGCCGTGGCCGACGAACCGAACGCCAGGGTCAGGGCTGCAAGAAGGGGAAGGTGGCGCATGGGGAAGAACGGGAAGTGGGGGTGAAGAAACGCAGAAGGCCCCGGAGGGCCTCCTGCGATCGGGACGGGCAGGATCAGTTGCCCACGTAGGTCACGCGGTAGATCGCGCCGACGTAGTCGTCGGAGATCAGCAGCGAGCCGTCCTTCATGGGCGCCACATCCACCGGGCGGCCCTTGTAGACGCCGTTGGCGTCCAGCCAGCCCTCGGCGAACACCTCGGACTTGCCGGCGGTGCCGTCGGCATTGAGCGGGATGAAGTTGATCAGCGCACCGGTGGCCTTGCTGCGGTTCCACGAGCCGTGCGAGGCCACGAAGATGCCGCCCTGGTACTTGGCCGGGAACTGCTTGCCGTTGTAGAAGGTCATGCCCAGCTGCGCCTGGTGGGCCGGGAACTCGACCTGCGGGAACACCGCGTTGGCCGGCTCCTTCATGTCCTTGAGGTCGGGCGCGGCAGCGGTGCCGGCGACCTTGAACTTGCCGTTCCAGTACGGATAGCCGAAGTGCTGACCGGCCTTGGTGCTGCGGTTGAGCTCGCCCGGCGGGACGTCGTCACCCAGACCGTCGGTCTGGTTGTCGGTCCACCACACCGTCTTGTCCTTGGGGTTGATGTCCATGCCCACCGAGTTGCGCATGCCGCGGGCAAACACCTCGCGCTTGGAGCCGTCGAAGGCGTTCATGCGCACGATGCCGCCGATGCCGATCTTGTCGTACAGGTCGACCTTGCCGGCCGGCTGCACGTTGTAGGGCTGGCCCAGCGTGATGTAGAGGGTGCCGTCGTCGGCCACGCGGCAGGTGCGCGCGCCGTGGTTGAACGACTCCTCCTCCACCGGGATCAGGCCGCCCTGGGGCACCACCTCGATCACGGCCACGTCCGGACCTTCATAGAAGAACTCGGCGGCCGGGAAGTTGAGCACGCGGTTGTGCTCGGCCACGATCAGGAAGCCGTCCTTGGTCCAGCACACGCCGTTGGGCACCTTGAAGTTCAGCGACGGGGCGAAGGGCTTGACCTCGTCGGCGGTGCCGTCGCCGTTGCGGTCGGTCACGGCCCAGACGCGGGTCTTGCGGGTGCCCACGAACAGCATGTTGGTGCTGGGTGCCACCGCCATGTGGCGGGCATCGGGCACCACGGCATACAGCTCGATCTTGAAGCCCGGGGGCATCTTGATGTTCTTGAGGTTGGCCTTGATCGCTTCGGCGTTCTTGCCTTCCTGCGGCACGGGCGGGATGTTCAGGTCCACGCCGGACACCTTCATCTGCTTCAGGGTGGACAGGTTGTCCTTGCCGGCCTGGGCCAGGGCGCCGGTGGCCACACCGGCGATCATGAGGGCGGCGAGCAGTCGGTTGATCTTCATGTGTCTCCTCTTCTCTGTTGGGCTGTCCCGAAAGATGTCGGGAGGCCCATTCTGGGGGCGGTCGAATACCCCAACAAGTACGATGACCAAGGGTTTTCCAGAGGTTGCCGTCACGGCGGCGACCACGCGTAGGTAGCCCCCTACATCCATTCCTTACTTGCCACCCATGAGCCCCGAAACCACCGCACAAGCCCTGCCCTACCCCCGACTGGCCGCTGCACTGGCCGCCCTGCTGCAGGACCCGCAGGTGCAGGTGCCCCCGCGCCTGGTGCAGCCGCTGCCCGGTGGCGGCAGCCTGTTCGTGATGCCGGCGCACGACGCGCAGCTGGCCATCACCAAGCTCATCACCTTCGTGCCGGACAACGCCGCACGCGGACTGCCGGCCATCCAGGGCGACATCGTGGTCTTCGACGCGGTCGACGGCCGCCGCATCGGCCTGCTCGACGGACCCACCGTCACGGCCCGGCGCACGGCCGCGGTGAGCCTGCTGGCCGCGCAACGGCTGGCGCCCCGCACCGACGGCCCCCTGCTGATCGTGGGTGCCGGCGTGCAGGGCCGATCCCATGTGGACGCCTTGGCCGACGGCCTGGGCCTGAGCGAGGTGCTGGTGGCATCGCGCAGCGCCGCCAGCGCCGACGCGCTGGTGCAGCACGCCCGCGACCGCGGCCTGACCGCCACCCGCGTGGACGACCCCGACGCCGCCCTGGCCGACTGCCCGCTGGTGGTCAGCTGCACGCCGGCCCAGGCGGTCTGCCTGCGCGGGCGGCCGCGCGACGACGCCTTCGTGGCGGCCGTGGGCGCCTTCACCCCGCGCATGGTGGAGTGGGCGCCCGAGGTCTGCCGCGACCTGGCCCGGCGCGGAACGCTGGTGGTGGACACGCGCGACGCCGACCTGGAAGCCGGCGACCTGCTGCAGGCCGGCATCGATGTGGCCGCCCTGCCCACCCTGGCCGACGTGGTGGCCGGCCGGGTGCGGCGGCCCGCCGCCGGGCCGGTGTTCTTCAAGAGCTGCGGCTGGGCCGGCTGGGACCTGGCGGCCGCGCGCTGCGCCCAGGCCGGGTGAAAAGCGGCTCCGCATGCCGGAAAACACCGAGGCCCGCCGCCGGGCATAGGGCCAATAATGCATAGGCAGTCCGACGCAGGCTGCATTCCGCGATGCCGAGCCGCCCTTGAAACACCTCCTCCAAGCCGCCCTTTCGGGCCTGACCCTGCTGGCCTGCCTGCTTCATGGCACGGCGCAGGCCGAGTCCCCGTCGCCACCAGCGCTGCGGCTGGCGTCGGCGGGCCTGCCCAGCATGTCCATCGGCCTGCTGGCGGCCGCCGAGGGCTACTTCGACGCCGAGGGCCAGCCGGTCCAGGTGGTGGGCTGCATCAACGGCAAGGACTGCATCGCCCGCATCGTCGCCGGCCAGGCCGACGTGACCATCGTCTCCGACACCAGCCTGGTGCTGGGCCTGCATGCCGGCCACAGGCTGGAGCTGATCGCCACCGTGGCCAGCTCGCGCCGCAGCAACCAGCTGGTGGCGCGGGCCGACCGCGGCATCGTGCGGGGCAGCGACCTCAAGGGCCGGCGGGTGGGCTACCTGGCCGGCACCAGCAGCCACTTCTACACCGAGACCTTCCTGAGCTACCACGGGCTCACGCCCCAGGACGTGACCCTGGTCAAGCTCGATCCGGTGCGGCCGATCGACGCCCTGCTCAAGGGCGAGGTGGATGCCGCCGGTCTTTACCACCCCTTTGGCGGACAGGCCCTGGACGATCTCGGGCCCCGGGGCAAGGCGCTGGAGATTCCGCCCATCTACACCCTCACCATGAACCTGGTGGCCCGGCCCGGCCTGAGCGATGCCCAGCTGGTGAAGGTGCTGCGCGGGCTGCAGCAGGTGGCCCTCATGATGCGCAACGAACCGGCCCAGGCCTACACGCTGGCCTCGCGGGTGCTGGGCATCCCGGTGGAGCGGGTGGCCGTCCTGCTGCGCGAGTTCGACTTCCGGCTGCGGCTCGACCAGAGCCTGATCGGCACGCTGGAGACCGAGTCGCGCTGGGCCATGCGCTCGGGTCAGTCCGCGCTGACCGAATCCCCCGACTACCTGGACGTGATCCGTGCCCGCCCCCTGCGCCAGCTGGAGCCGCGCGCCGTGTCCATGGTGAAGTGAGCCCGCCGTGCGCCTGCGCCCGCTGCTGATTGCCATGGTGAGCACCGTGCTGGTGCTCTCGGCGCTCAACCTGGTCCTGCTGGCCCAGGACGTGCGCGATGCACGCACCCTGGACGCCCAGCAGGCCGCCGCCGAGAAACTGGCCCGCGATGCCGCCGGCCTGCTGGTGCTCACGCAGGACTACATGCTGCACGGCTCGTCCCGGTCGGTGCGGCAGTGGGTGGTGCTGCACGGCGAACTGCGCACGGCCCTGCGCAGCTATGCCGCCGCCAGCGAGCGCGGCGACGAATCCGCCCGCGAGCTGGAAACCGTGATCGAAGGCTTGCCGATGCTGTTCGACAGCCTCACCCGGCAGCGGCTGGACGGCTCCGATGCCCTCGGCTGGGCCCGGCGCGAGCTGCTGACCGACCAGCTGATCAACGAGACCCGGCTGATCAGCGACGGCGCCTTCCAGCTGTCCGACCGGGTCAACGAACGCCGCCGCCATGCCGAGCTGCGGCACGGCGTCATCGACCTGGCCACCCTGGCCGTGCTGCTGGCCCTGGTGGGCTCCATGGCCTGGCTGCTGCTGCGCCGGGTGCTGTGGCCCATCGGCCGGCTGGGCGAGACCGCCGAGCGCATGAAGGCCGGTGACCTGGACGCGCGCACCGCCTACCGGCACCCCGACGAACTGGGCCAGCTGGCCGAGAGCTTCGACGCCATGGCCGGCACGCTGCAGGAGCGCGACATGGCGCTGCAGACCCTCAACCGGCAGCTGATGCAGAGCGAATCCTTCCTGGACCGCGTCTCGCGCATCGCCGGGGTGGGCGGCTGGGCGATGGACATCGCCACCCGCACGCTCACCGTCACGCCCCAGACCCTGGCCATCTTCGGCCTGCCTGCCGGCCACCAGCTCACCCTGGACGAGCTGGGTGCCCACTTCAGCCAGCCCACGCTGGACACCATCAATGCCGCTGCCCGGCGCGCCATCGTGGAGCGGGTGCCGGGCGACCTGGAACTGCCCTTCGTCACCGCCTACGGCCGCGAACGCTGGCTGCGCCTGACCTCGCTGGCCGAATACGAAGGCGACCGGGCGGTGCGGCTGGTGGGGTCGCTGGAAGACGTGACCGAGCGGCGCGAACTGGCCGAGGTGCTGCGCCAGGCCAAGCAGGATGCCGAGGCGGCCAACGAGGCCAAGAGCCTGTTCCTGGCCAACATGAGCCACGAGATCCGCACGCCGCTCAATGCGGTGATCGGCGTGAACAACCTGCTGGCGGCGTCCTCCCTGAACGCCGAGCAGACCCAGCTGCTGCGCAAGGCCCAGCTGGCCGGCCAGTCGCTGCTGGGCATCGTCAACGATGTGCTGGACCTGGCCAAGATCGAGGCCGGTGAGCTCACCCTGGACCTGGCGCCGCTGCGCCTGGGCCGGCTGGTCACCGAGAAGGCCACGCTGTTCCTGCCGCAGACCCTGGCCAAGGGCGTGCAGCTCGAGGCCGACCTGCCCAACGACCTGCCCACCTGGCTGGTGGGCGATGCGCTGCGCATCGGTCAGGTGATCAACAACCTGCTGTCCAACGCGGTCAAGTTCACCGACCGCGGGTACATCCGTCTGTCCCTTCGGGTGCTGGAGAAAGGCCCGCAGGGCGTGCACCTGCGCTGCGAAGTGGCCGACAGCGGCATCGGCATCGAGCCCGAGGTGCGCGAGCGCCTGTTCCGCCCCTTCACCCAGGCCGACGCCTCCACCACCCGGCGCTTCGGCGGCACCGGCCTGGGCCTGTCCATCGTGCGCCACCTGGTCGAGCTCATGGGCGGCACCTGCGGCATGGACAGCGAGCCTGGCCGGGGCAGCACCTTCTGGTTCACCCTCACGCTGCAGCCCGCCGAGCATGTGCGGGTGCCGCAGGTGCCGGGCCTGCCGGTGTTCGTGACCGGTGGCCAGGCCGGCGACCGGCAGCCGTATGTGGAGGCCGCCCGCAGCCTGGGCTGGAAGCCGGTGGAGGTGCCCGACCTGATGGCGCTGGGCCAGCAGACCCACCAGGGCGACCTGGCACCGGTGGGCAGCGGCGGGGTGGTGATCGCCCTGTGGCGCTCCAGCGATGCCGCCACCACCGCCGCCCTGCGCGCCCTGGACGGTTCCCTGCCCGGCAGCCCGGCCCTGGTGGTGATCTGCCTGGATGCCACCAGCCACATCGCCCTGCCCCACACCGGCGTGCGGGCCGATCAGGTGCTGTCGGCGCCGGTGGAGCCCCCGGTGCTGCTCGACGCGGTCAACCAGGCGGTCAGCAGCCACCAGCTGGAGCCGCAGGTCAACACCACCGACCGCTGGCTGCAGGGCGTGCGGGTGCTGCTGGTGGACGACAGCGAGATCAGCCGCGACATCGGCCAGCGCCTGCTGGAGCTGCAGGGCGCGGTGGTGCAGACCGCCATCCACGGCCGCGAGGCCCTGGAGCGGCTGCAGGCCGCCCCCACCGCTTTCGATGTGGTGTTGATGGACGTGCAGATGCCCGTGATGGATGGCCTGCAGGCCACCCGCCTGATCCGTGCCACCCCGGGCCTCGCGCAGCTGCCGGTGGTGGCCCTGACCGCCGGCGCCCTGCTGGAGGAGCGCCGCCGGGCGCTGGCCAGCGGCATGAATGCCTTCCTGAGCAAGCCGCTGGACCTGGCCCGGCTGATCGTCGAGGTGCGACGGGTGATGACCGAGGCCGGTGCGCGCGTGCCGGAGGTGGTCAGCGCCCAGGCGCAGACACAGGCGCCGGCGGGGGCCGGCTGGACACCGGTAAACGGCATCGACATGGCGGCCGCCCGCCAGCTGCTGTGCGGCGACCACGGCCTGTTCATCGGCCTGCTGGAGCGCTTCGTGAAGGACACCGCCAGCCTGCCCGGCGAGCTGCCCGCCTGGTGCCGCGACACCAACCCGGCCCGGCGCGAGGCCCTGCTGGCGCGGCTGCACAAGCTGCGGGGTGCCGCCGGTGCCCTGGGCGCCACCGAAACGGCCGGCATCGGCCACCGGCTGGAACAGGCCCTGCGCCAGGGCCTGCCGGCCGACGATCTGGCCCAGGCGCTGGCCGACGCGCTGGCCCGCCTGGCGGTGGCGGCCGGGCGCGCGCTGGCCGACCACCAGGGCCAGCAGACCCAGGCACCGCCCGCCGCGCCGGTGGCCCTGCCGGCACTGCAGGCGCTGGCGGCCCTGCTGCAGCGGCAGGACCTGGACGCCCTGGACCGCTATGCCGAGCTGGCCGGGGGAATCCGCGCACTGGCCGGGGACGAATCGGAGGCGGCCCTGCGCGAGGCGGTGCAGTCGCTAGACTTTGCGCGCGCCAGCCATCTGCTGGAAACCATCACCCCGCTGGCCACCGCCTCCTGAACATTCCCGCCATGAAATACCTGCACACCATGGTCCGCGTGACCGACCTGGAAACCTCCCTCAAGTTCTACCGCGATGCCCTTGGCCTGGAGGTGCTGCGCGTGCGCGAGGTGCCCCAGGGCCGCTTCACCCTGGCCTTCCTGGCCGCCCCCGGCGACACCCAGGCCCAGGTCGAGCTCACCTACAACTGGGACCCCGAGCAGTACACCGGGGGCCGCAACTTCGGCCACCTGGCCTACGCCGTGGACGACATCTACGCCACCTGCGAGCGCCTGCAGGCCCATGGCGTGACCATCAACCGCCCGCCGCGCGACGGCTACATGGCCTTCGTGCGCTCGCCGGACCACATCTCCATCGAGCTGCTGCAGCGCGGCGACCCGCTGCCGCCCAAGGCCCCCTGGGTCGACATGCCCAACGTGGGCAGCTGGTAAAGCGTCAGGAAGGGGACACCCCGGCCCCTGATCGGGGCTTCAGTTCGGGGCAGTTGTGTCGAAATGCACGGACGACGCCGCAGAGCGTCGCCCTTCTGTCACACAACGCCACTGCCCACCATGAACACCCTTTTTGCCCCGGCAGCCGCCCTCATGGCGCGCCTGCGACTCGGCCCGAAATTCCTGCTGGCCGGCATTCCCACCCTGATCCTGCTGCTGGCCCTGGGCTTTGCAGCCGTGCGCGACCTCAATGAGCGCGTGCAGGCCCTGGAGTCCAAGCGGGTGGCCACCGCCCTCATGGGCGAGCTGGTGGAATGGAACAAGGTGCTGATCGAGAGCCGCCGCGTGGCCATCACCGGCACCCCGGGCGACCCGGCGGCACTCGAGGCGTTCAAGAAGCAGTCGGCCGCCGTCAACCGGCAGCTCGAGCGCATCGAGGCCAGCGTGGCGCAGGCCAAGCCCTACTTCGACATGAGCACCGGCCTGGCCGGTCTGCGCAAGGGCTGGACCGACCTGCAGGCCAACGTGGCCGCCCTGCCCATGGACGCCGAATTCCCGGCCAAGGCCTTCGCGGCCCATGCGCCCGAGTACGGCCGCCTCTACGGCTTCATGCGCGACATGGGCAATGCCTCCGGCCTGGCGCAGGACCCGGAAGCCGACCTGTTCTACCTGGGCTACCCGCTGGCCAACAACACGCCGTCCACCGCCGGCATCGCGGTGCGCATCGCCGCCTACGCCACCATGAACGTGAACCGGGGCACGGTGTCGGCCGCCGACAAGCAGTTCTACGAAGTGACCGACGCGCGCCTGAACGACACCTTCGGCACGGTGGAGACCATGCTGGGCCAGTCCATGAAGGCCAACCCGGTGGTGCAGCAGGCCCTGGGCCAGCGCTTCGACACCCTCAAGGCCAGCGCCAAGGACATGCTGGGCTACATCCGCACCAACTTCACCAAGGTCGACAGCGTGGCCGTGACCCAGGCCGATGTGGCCCGGGCTTCGGCCGCCACCCTGGACGCCGCCTGGGCGCTGGTGGAAGCCAACCGCGCCGTGCTCGACCAGCTGCTGCAGGAGCGCGCTTCCGATGCCACCCTCGACCGCAACCTGATCGTGCTGGCCATGCTGGCCGGCGTGCTGCTGTCGGTCTACATCTATGTGGGCATCTACCTGAGCATGGCCGAGAGCATGCGCCACGCCTCCAAGGCGGCGCAGGCGATTGCCGCCGGCCAGCTGGGCACGGTGCAGGCCGCCGTCAGCAAGGACGAGTTCGCCGATCTGGTGGCCGACCTGCGCAAGGCCGACCAGGCGCTGGCCCGCGTGATCGCCGGCGTGAAGCAGTCGTCCGAATCGATCGCCACCGCCTCGGCCGAGATCGCCACCGGCACCCAGGACCTCTCCAGCCGCACCGAGCAGACCGCCAGCAGCCTGCAGCAGACCGCTGCCAGCATGGAGCAGCTCACCGGCACCGTGAGCCAGAGCACCCAGGCCGCCGGCTCGGCCCGCCAGCTCTCCAGCTCCGCCGCCGACGTGGCCCGCCGCGGTGGCCAGGTGGTGCAGCAGGTGGTGCAGACCATGGACGCCATCAACGACAGCAGCCGGCGCATCGGCGACATCATCGGTGTCATCGACGGCATCGCCTTCCAGACCAACATCCTGGCGCTCAACGCGGCCGTGGAAGCCGCCCGCGCCGGTGAACAGGGCCGGGGCTTTGCGGTGGTGGCCGGCGAGGTGCGCAACCTGGCCCAGCGCAGCGCCGAGGCCGCCAAGGAGATCAAGCAGCTGATCGCCACCAGCGTGGACAAGGTGGAAGCCGGCTCCCGCCTGGTGGGCGAGGCCGGCGGCACCATGACCGAGATCGTCGACTCGGTGGGCCGCGTCAACCAGGTCATCAGCGAGATCAGCTCGGCCGCCAACGAACAGAGCCAGGGCATTGCCGAGGTCAACACCGCCGTCAGCAAGCTCGACCAGATGACGCAGCAGAACGCCGCCCTGGTGGAAGAAAGCGCGGCGGCCGCCGAAAGCCTGAAGGAACAGGCACGCCGCCTGGCCGAGGTGGTGGGCAGCTTCCGCATCGAGGGTTCACACATGTGATTGCCGGGCTCACGGCGCTGGGGTAACTTCCCGGCCCATGAGCCCACTGCACACCCTGAGCGCGCGACAGATCGCGCAAGCCGTTGCCCGGCGCGAGACCACGGCCGAAGCCGTGGTCCGTTCGCACCTGGAACGCATCGCCGCCCTCGACCCCGAACTGCATGCCTGGCAGTTCCTGGACAGCCGCCAGGCGCTGGAGCAGGCCCGCGAACTCGACCGGCGCGGCCCCGCCGGCCCGCTGGCCGGCGTGCCGGTGGGCGTGAAGGACCTGCTGGACACGGCCGACCAGCCCACCAGCTACGGATCGCCCATCTACGCCCACCACCGGCCCCAGGTGGACGCCGCCTGCGTGGCCGGCTGCCGGGACGCCGGCGCGCTCATCCTGGGCAAGACGGTGACCACCGAGTTCGCCACCTTCAAGCCCGGTCCCACCCGCAACCCGCACAGCACGCCGCAGGCGCCCCACACCCCGGGCGGCTCGTCCAGCGGCTCGGCCGCGGCGGTGGCGGCCCACATGGTGCCGCTGGCCTTCGGCACCCAGACCGCCGCCTCCATCGTGCGGCCGGCGGCCTTCTGCGGCATCGTGGGCTACAAGCCCACCCACAACCTGCTGCCGCTGGCCGGGGTCAAGTCGCTCTCGCCCAGCCTGGACACGGTGGGCGGCTTTGCCCGCAGCGTGGACGACGTGGCCCTGTTCATCGGCGCGCTGGCCCGGCTGGACCTCACGCCGGTGGTACCGGAAAAGCTGCGTGTGGGCCTGTGCCGCACGCCGCACTGGGAGCTGGCCGATGCCGACGCCCGCCGCGCCTGGAACGATGCGGCCCAGGCCTTCAAGGACGCCGGTGCCGAACTGGTGGAGGTGGAGCTGCCCGAGTCCTGGGCCGGCCTGGCCCAGGCCCAGATGGACATCATGAATTACGAGGCGCGCTCGTCGTTCGCGGCCGAGCGGCGCGAACAGGCCGGCGGCTTCAGCCCGGCCTTTGCCCAGGTGCTGGCCGGCGGCGATGCGGTGGACCGCGAGCGCCTGTTCGCGGCCCAGGCGCTGGCGGTGCGCCTGCGCGCCGAGCTGGAAACCCTGTTCCGCCTGACCGATGTGCTGATCGCCCCGAGCGCGCGCGGCGAGGCACCGGCCGGGCTGGACTCCACCGGTGATCCGGTGTTCAGCCGCCTGTGGTCATTGCTGGGTGCGCCGTGCGTGCAGGTGCCGGTGGGCCAGGGCAGCCACGGCCTGCCGGTGGGGGTGACGGTGATCGGCCCGCGCTGGAACGACACCCAGGCCCTGGGTGCTGCGCTGCTGCTCGAACGCTCGCTGGGCTGAGCAGCTCAGGGATGCAGGGCCGCGTTCAGGCGGTCCACCACGCCGGACCAGTCGCTGTCCTGCTGCAGGGCATCGCGCAGCAGCGTGGCCTGGGCCGGTGTCCAGAAGCTGGCCTCGTGCAGCCGCACGCCGTTGGCCAGCGGCCGGTGGCGGCGGATGAAGTCTCGCACCGCGTCGGGCTGGCTGGGCAGGCCCAGCTGCGCGAACAGGGCGCACATGTCGTGATCGATGGGTTCCATGAGATCTCCTGGGGATGGGGACGCGACGGATCAAGGGAACGGTTCCAGGCCCGCGCTGCGGGCCAGCAGGACGGCCGCTTCGGCCTGACGGTGGGTGCCGGTCTTGGACAGGATGCGTTTGAGATGGGTCCGCACCGTGTCCAGGCTGATCTGCATCTGTGCGGCCATGGTTTCCAGGGAAACGCCCTGCGCCAGCGAGGCCGCCACCGCTGCCTCGGTGGGCGTGAGCCCGAACAACGCCTGCAACTGCGCCAGCCGGACGGATGCGACCGGGTCCCTGACCTGCACCAGGGCAGCGCGCTGATCCGGAGCCGGTGCCGAATGGCCCGGCGCCAGCGGGACCACCTCCACCGACAGCGGCGCACGGTTTTCACGCGGCACCAGCAGTACCGAGCCCGCCAGCGGCGCTGCAGACCCGTCGTCGTTCACGGCGGCCTGCAGCTGCACGAGCAGCCTTTGCTGCAAGGAAGCACTGCTCAGGCACAGGCGATCCCGCACCACGGACAGTTCGGTGTTGTGGCGCAACAGCTGTTGCGCCGCGCCGTTCATGAACCGAACCCGCAGCGCCGCATCCACCATGAACACCCCGGTGTCCAGCCGGTCCAGTGCGGCCAGGGCCTGACCCTGCTGCAACGACACCGCCTGCAGCTGCTGCCGCAAGCGCAGCGCACGCTGCAGGTGCGGCAACAGGAACGCAGCCCGACGACGTTCATGGCGCCGGTACCCGCCGGCGTCGGCGGGGCGGTGGATGCCCAGCACCGCCACGGTGCCCGGGCCAGCGGGAAAGACAGCGCCCAGAAGGTGGTGGATGTCGAGGTGGCGCAGCCACTCCTGGTAGAAGCCGCTGCATCGCTGTTCTTCGACCGTCACCAGATCGGCATCGGTGATGACCCGACCCATGCCGTGCTGCACCGACCGTTCGACCCACAGGTCGCGGCGATGCCAGTCCTCCGCCCAAGCCCGGTCGGCCTCGGAGACCACCAGGTTGCCGGTGCACTCCAGCAGGGAAACCTCGCCACCGTCCGTGTGCAGCTTGACCACGGCACTGGTCGACTGCATGGCCTCTGCGATCAGGGTGGCGGTTCCCGGCCACAGCGAGGGATCCATCGCCGCAGCGTAGAGATGGTCGATCAGGCTCGACAGCCGGGCATCCAGGATCGTCGGGGTGGCCATGGCCGCGTTCTACCCCATTTGGGGGTCGAGTTTCCAGCGGCGAAGCACCACCATGGGCGGTCATGAACATCCTAGGGAGGCGTATGCGTCATTTCAATCTCGTCGGGCTGGTGTGCAGCCTGATCCTTGGCTGGAGCCACCCGGCACCGGCCCAGGCCGACACCCCTCGGACCCGCATGGAGATGGGCGGCGTGCGCATCGGCATGACCGAAGCCGAGGTCATGAAGGCCATCCAGGCCTTCGACCCGAGCGCCCGGCTGTCGTCGCGCTCGGTGGCCTACTTTCCGTATTTCGATGGCGTCAATGACCTCCGCACGCCCGACTTCCTCGATCAGCTGTCGTTCCGGATGTCCGACGGCACGCTCGGCGTGTGGTTTGCCAGCCCACCCTCCGAACCTCGGGTGTTCGCCGTGGTGCGCAGGGCCAGTCTGTCCCGACCGCCCGGCAGCGATCAGCTGCTGGCCGGCCTGCAGGAGCGGTACGGCCCTTTCAGCGCCCGGTCCGCTCCCCGGGGCGGGGGCGGTGCCATGGTGCACTGGAATGAAGAGGGCAAGGCCGCATGCGCGTCGGTCAGGGGCAAGAACGGCTCACTGCAGCCTTCGCCGAACGCCATGGGCATGCTGGTGCCGCCCGGCGCCGTGAAGGTGCTGGAGCGGCTGGCCCGCCAGGACGCCTTGCGCGAGGCGCTCGGTCCGTCGCGGGACCCGGTCCGTTGCGGGACCGTGCTCCGCTACGAATGGCTCAACGAGCCGGTCGGTCACTTCGAAGCCTGGCTGGTCGATCAGGGCGGCATGGTGGCGGCCGATCGCCAGTCGGCCCAGTGGGTGGAGCAGCTCACGGCCGAGGCCAGACGCAAGGTGAGCCGCCAGGGGACCACACCGAAGTTCTGAGCAGGCTCCCGACGGACCTCAGGCGCCCGACAGCCGGAACACCGCCACCGCCTGCACCAGCTCGGTGGCCTGGGTGCGCAGGCTGCTGGCAGCGGCCGCCATCTCTTCCACCAGCGCGGCGTTCTGCTGCGTGGCCTGGTCCATCTGGGTGACGGCCTCGCCGATCTGGCCCACGCCGTCGCTCTGTTCTTTGCTGGCCGCACTGATCTCGGCCATGATGTCCGTGACCCGGCGCACGCTGTCCACCACCTCGTTCATGGTGCTGCCGGCCTGGTCCACCAGGGCGGTGCCGCTGGCCACCCGCTCCACGCTCTCGGTGATGAGGTCCTTGATCTCCTTGGCTGCACCGGCACTGCGCTGCGCCAGGTTGCGCACCTCGCCGGCCACCACCGCAAAGCCCCGGCCCTGTTCACCGGCACGAGCAGCTTCCACGGCGGCGTTGAGCGCCAGGATGTTGGTCTGGAAGGCGATGCCGTCGATCACGCTGATGATGTCGGCGATCTTGCGGGAACTGGTCTCGATGCCCTTCATGGTCTGCACCACCTGCGACACCACCTGACCGCCCTGCTGGGCCACGGTCGATGCGGTCTGGGCCAGCTGGTTGGCCTGGGCCGCGTTGTCGGCGTTCTGGCGCACGGTGGACGACAGCTCCTCCATGGAGGCAGCGGTTTCTTCCAGCGCGCTGGCCTGGCTTTCGGTGCGCGAGCTCAGGTCCTGGTTGCCCTGGGCGATCTGCACGCTGGCGCTCGACACCGACTCCGAACCGGTGCGCACCTGGCTGACCACCTTGACCAGACCGCCCTGCATGTCCGAGAGGGCCTGCATGAGCACGCCCACCTCGTCCTGCGAGGTCACGCGCACCTGGCGGGTCAGGTCGCCGGCGGCCACGGCACGGGCCAGCTCGACGGCCTCGTTGAGCGGGCGGGTGATGGAACGGATGATCCAGCTGGCCATGCCCACGGCCACCGCCAGCGCGGCCAGCAGCGAGACCGCCAGCGTGGTGAGCAGCCCGTTCACATCGCCCTCGGCCTTCTGGCCGGCGGCATGGGCACCATCGGCCTGGAAATCCACCGCGTCGTCGATGGTCTTGAAGTACGCCAGCTGCAGCGGGCGCAGCGACTCCATCAGGTGCTTCACGGCATCGTCGCGCTTGCCCTCGGCAATGAGCGCCAGATAGCGGTCCAGGCTGTCGCGGAACGCGGTGCGGGCGCTGGCCGATGCGGCCATCAGTTCGCGACCGCGCGCCGAGACGACGAGCTTGTCCAGCTCGGCCAGCAGGGTGTTGACCTTGTTGCGCGATTCGACCAGCGACTGCTTCTCACCGGCGATCTGGGCCGGGTCGGTGAACAGCGCGATGTTGCGCACCGCGCGGGCCTGGAAGTTGGCCTCGTCGCGCACGGCCTCCAGGTCGGCGACGACCTTCATGCGCCGCTCGGTGATGTCGAGCAGCTGGTCGCGCACCGACAGGGCACGGCTGGCGCTGAGCGCGCCGATGCCCAGCATGAGCATGAGCAGCAGGGCGAATGCCGCCACCAGGCGGCTGGAAATCTTGAGATTCTTGAACACGGGAAGCCCTCCACACGGAATGTCTTGTGCGGCCATCGTAGGCCGCGCACCGGCCGGTGAAAGGCCGGATAAGGCACCCTGCATGCAGCCACTTCAGTCTGGCTTCAGTCTTCTGCCGGCCTGCGGCCGCGCCCGTCCCCCGCCCGGGTGACAAGAGCCCGACCGCCTGCAGGAACGCCGCACCGCCGCTAACCTGCGACCCATGCCGAACCCGACAACCCCACCCCGCAATGCCTGCACGCGCCGGCTGTGGCTGGCCACCGCCGCCGCCCTGTTGTGGCCTCCCGGACTGCGGGCGGGCAGCGACCCGGCGCCGCTGCGCCTGGGCACCTCCACGCCGGGCGGCGGGTTTGCGCAGTACGGCGAGCAGCTGGCCGAGCGGGTGAATGCCCGCGCCGGCCGCACCCTGCTGGTGGCCCGGCCGACCCGGGGCACGGCCGAGAACCTGGGCCTGCTGCGCAGCGGCGGGATCGACGCCGGCCTGGTGCAGGGCACGGTGGCCAGCGAGGTGCTGGCCCAGGGCGCGGCCAGCGGGCTGCGCATCCTGTGGGCCATGTACCCCAGTCCCGGCATGCTGGCCGTGCCGGCCGCATCCCCCCACCGCCGGCTGGAAGACCTGCGCGGGCGGCGGGTGGTGTTCGGGGTGCGGGCCAGCGGCCTGGTGACGCTGGGCCGGCAGGTGTTCGACGGCATCGGCATGGACATCGACCGCGATGTGCAGGCCATCTACGTGGACCAGGCCGCCGATTCCCCCCGGCGGGTGCTGGAGGGCCAGGCCGAGGCCCTGTGGGGGGCCGGCGAGGGCTGGCCGGGCTTCATGCAGCTGGCGGGGGCGCCGGGTGGCGCACGCTTCCTGGGACCGCAGCCCTCGCAGATCCAGGGCATCCTGCGGCGCCATCCGCTGCTGCGCGCCATGGAAGTGCCGGCCGGCACCTATGCCGGCATCGACACACCGCTGCCCACGGTGGGTTCGGTCAACCTGATCCTGGCCCGGGCCGATCTGCCGCTGGAGCAGGCGCGCAGCGTGGTGTCGCTGCTGGAAGCGGCATCCGCCGACGTGGCCCGCCGACTGCCGCAAGCGGCCTTCGGCACCCGCGCCAGCACCCTGGCCAGTGCGGCGGTGCCGGAGCTGCTGCACCCGGCGTGGCGCGATGCTCAGTGACCCGGCCAGCGGGTCAGCACCTGTTGCGGCGCCGGCTTGCTGAACTTGATGCGCCCGGGCACCGCAGCCGTGCCCAGCACCACCCAGCCCACCAGGCTCTCACCCGGACCGCAGAAGGCCGACACCACCGGTGCAGCACGCACCTTGGAACCCGAGAGCATCTTGCCGGCATAGCCCAGGGCATGGGCGGCATTGAGCAGGTTGGTCACTGCGCCCCCCACCGCCATCCACTGCTCGTGCACACCCGCCACCGGGTGACCCTGGTCGATGCGGGCCACCACCGCCAGCAGCACCGGAGCGCCCAGCGCGCGGTCACGGTCCCGGGTGGCCTGGACCGGGTCCTTGCCGGCGTCGAGTGCGGCCTGCTCGAACAGGTCCGCCAGGGCATGGCGCGCATCGCCCCGGATGGCGTGGAACCGGTAGGGCACCAAGCCGGCATGGTCAGGGGCGCGCAGGGCCGCCTCGACCATGCGCTGAAGGTCCGCGTCGCCGGGCCCCGGCTCCTGCAGCTGCCGGGTGCCGATGGAGCAGCGGCTCAGCAGCAGGTGCAGCGGGTCGCCCTGGTCGGTATCGATCTGCATGTCAGTACACCAGGGTGCGCCAGCGCAGGTCCGAGGCACGCGCCATGAACTGCACCGCGCCGCCGCGATCGCGGCATTCGGGAATCAGATGCTGCGGGTCAACCCCCTGGGCATGCAGGGCATCGGTGCAGGCGAACAGCCGGGCGCCGTGGCCCACGGCCTCCTGCAGGGCGTCGTAGACCGACTTGTCGTGCCGGGGGCTGGCCCGCAACCCTGCCGCCACGCCCGGCACCAGCAGCCGCACGCTGCGCGCGGTGAAGTAGATCTCCACCGGGGTGTCCATGGCAGCCGCGGCGGCGGCATGGAAGAACGGCGTGACCAGCCGGTGCGGCGCCTCGGGCTCGCTGGCCCACAGCAGGATGGCGATGCCGGCAGCCTGGGCCTTCGGGCTGAAGGGCGGCTCGACAAAGGAGGTGCCCAGGCTCATGCGCTGCCCTCGGCGGCTGGTTCGAGTTCGATGCGGAACAGGCGCGCATGCGCCTGCATGGCCGGCAGCACGGCATCCCCCATCACCAGCGCGGCGCACTCCGACTGGGGCAGCGAGAGCTTCAGCCGCGCCAGCCAGCCCTCGCCGTAGGGATCGGTGTGCACCAGGCCCGGCTCGCTGGCCAGGCGCGGATTGACCGCCACCACCGTGCCGCTGAAAGGCGTCTTGACCGACACGATGGACTTGGCCAGCTCCACCACGCCGATGGACTTGCCCTGGACCACCTCGGTGCCCGCCGGCTTGGGGCGGCACATGTAGATCTCGCCGGCCAGCCGGATGCCCAGCGAGGTGATGCCCACCGTGGCCTCCTGCGGGCCTTCCAGGCGGGCCCAGACCTGGTGCTCGACGAGGTAGAGCAGATCGGCGGGGAAGTGTGCAGCGGCTCGGTCCATGTCAGGCTCCGGCCGGCTGCGCAAGGTGGCGGAAGGGAATGGGAGTCGAACCCACCCGGCAACGCATGGCGTCACCCACCGGGTTTGAAGCCCGGCCGGCCCACCAGGGCCGTGTCCCTTCCTGAAATCGGCACGACCACCGAAGGTCGTTGCAAAGGCTGCGCATCATATCGAGAGAATCCATCACTCGGCGTCCATGAAGAGGCGGCAGTCGGTCCGCAGCCAGTGCACGTCGTGCACCCGGCGCAGCAGACCGATGCGGTCGAAGTGTTCGAGGATCTGGATGGCCCGCTTGCGCCCCAGCTGCGTGGCATCGCGGTAGGCCGCCGCGGTGACCGCGCCGCCTTGCGCCGCAGCCACCTCGCGCACCCGGCGGGCGAGTTCGTGCACCGTGGCCGGCGGGTAGTAGAGGTCCTTGACCACCTGGTGCAGTTCGGCCCGCTGGGCCAGCCGCGCCAGCGTCACGCGCAGCAGCGACTCGGGCTCGCCGCTGTCGCGCGCCAGGTCGCGCACCCAGGCGCCTTCGAAGCCCGCCGCCGACAGCAGGGGCGCCACGGTCTGCGCCAGGCGCTCTTCGGTGGCCGAGAGGCGGATGCCGTGATCGGGCAGGTGCACGAAGGCACCACGCACACCCACCTGGGCCTGCGCCTGCAGGCGTGCCAGCACGGCCCGCCACAGCGGCTCGGGCAGGCGCGGCAAGGCCAGGCGCCGCAGCCGCGCGCTGTCGGGCCCCAGCTCCTGCGGATGGGTCTGGTGGTACTGCGCCAGCACCTCCACCAGCCGCTGCTCGGCCGGCGCCCTGTGCGCGGGATGCAGCAGCCACTCGTGCTCGCCGTCCCGCTGCCGCAGCAGATCGGCATGCAGGTCGGCCGTCAGGCCCTCCAGGCCTTGCCCTTGCGTGGCGGCCCACCGGCGCAGTTCCAGGCCGTGGGGCGCGTTGGCCAGCAAGGCATTCAAGCGTTCCGCGGGTGCGGCATGACCCAGGGCCTGCAGCTCGGCCAGCCGCTGGGGCGTGCGCCGATAACGCACCGGCGCTGCGGCATCGAGCACGGCACCACCGGCCAGCGTGCGGCTGGCGCTGGCGTCGCGCAGCACCACCCGGTCGCCATGCCAGGCGCCGACCGGTGCACGCAGCACCAGCTGGGCCAGGGCCCGCTGCCCCGGCTCCAGCACCGGCGGGTCCAGCAGCGCCACCGTGCCGGTGACGGCCTCCGACCCCAGGTGCACATGCACCGGCGTGCCGGAGCGCAGCACCCGGTCCTCGCCGTGCCAGAGCTGCAGCTCCACATCGATGCGGTCGCTGGCGCTGTACAGGCCCTGCCCCACCAGCCACTGGCCGCGCTGCAGGGCCTCGCGGTCCATGCCCACCAGCGCCATGGCGCAACGCTCGCCGGCCCGGGCCTCCGGTACCGCGCGGTTCTGGGCATGCAGGCTGCGCACCCGGGCCACGCGGCGGCCGGGCACCTGCATCACCTCGTCGCCCACCCGCACCACCCCGGCGTGCACCGTGCCGGTGACCACCGTCCCGGCACCATCCAGGCTGAACACCCGGTCCACCGCCAGGCGGAATCCCTGCCCCAGACGCGGGTGAGGCGGCGCACTGGCCGCGGCATCGAACAGGCGTGAGCGCAGGGCTTCCAGCCCGCTGCCGGTGTGGGCCGACAGCGGCAGCACCGGGGCGTCGGCCAGCGGCGTGTCGGCCAGCAAGGCGCGCGCCTGCCCGGCCACCTCCTGCACCCGGGCCGGCTCCACCCGGTCGCTCTTGGTGATGGCCACCGTGCCCTGGGACATGCCCAGCAGCGACAGCACCGCCAGGTGTTCTCGGGTCTGGGGCATGACGCCATCGTCGGCCGCCACCAGCAGCAGGGCGTGGTCGATGCCGGTGGCACCGGCCAGCATGGTGTGCACCAGGCGTTCGTGGCCGGGCACATCCACAAAGCCGATGCGTCGGCCCTGCGGCGCATCCAGGAAGGCGTATCCGAGTTCGATGGACACGCCGCGCGCCTTCTCTTCGGGCAGGCGGTCGGTGTCCACGCCGGTGAGCGCGCGCACCAACGTGGTCTTGCCGTGGTCGATGTGGCCTGCGGTGCCGACGATCACGCCAGCGCCTCCTTGAGCTGCGGCAGCTGGGCCAGGAAGGGCTGTGCATCTTCGAGGCAGCGCAGGTCCAGCAGCAGGCGGTCTTCCGAGATGCGGCCGATCACCGGCTGCGGCAGGCTGCGCAGGGCGGTGGCCAGTTCGTCCAGTGCGCGGCCGGCGCCCTTGCGCTGCACCGGCGCCAGGGCCAGACCGGCCGAAGGCAGGCGGTCCACCGGCAGCGAGCCGGAGCCGATCTGACCCAGCAGGTCGCACACGCCCACGTCGAACCGGGGGGCCACCGCCTGCTGCACCGCCGGCTGCAAGGCCTCGGCCAGCGCACGTATCCGGTCGGCCGGCCGCGTGAGCAGGCGCAGGGTGGGCAGGTCCTGTGTCAGCCGCTCGGGCCGCAGGTACAGCATGAGGGTGGCCTCCAGCGCGGCCAGCGGCAGCTTGCTCATGCGCAGGGCGCGCTTCATGGGGAACTTGCGGATGCGCCCCACCGCCTCGCGGCTGCCCACGATCAGGCCGGCCTGCGGGCCGCCGAGCAGCTTGTCGCCGCTGAAGGTGACCACGTCGCAGCCGGCGGCCACCTTCTCGCGCGGCGTGGGCTCGTGGGGCAGGCCCCACTGGCCCATGTCCACCAGCGCGCCGCTGCCCAGGTCGGTGGCCATGGGCAGGCCGCGGGCATGGGCGATGCGGGCGATCTCGGCCTCGTCCACCGCCGTGGTGAAGCCCTGCACCGCGTAGTTGCTGGTGTGCACCTTCATCAGCAGCCCGGTGCGTTCGGTGATGGCCTGCTCGTAGTCGCGCGGGTGGGTGCGGTTGGTGGTGCCCACCTCCACCAGCGTGGCGCCGGCACTGGCCATCACATCGGGCATGCGGAAGGCGCCACCGATCTCCACCAGCTCGCCGCGCGAGACGATCACCTCGCGGCCACGGGCCAGCGCTGCAATGGTCAGCAGCACGGCTGCGGCGTTGTTGTTGACCACGGTGGCGGCCTCGGCGCCGGTGAGCTGGCACAGCAGCTCCTCCACCACGGTGTCCCGGTCGCCCCGGCCACCGCTGGCCAGGTCGTACTCCAGGTTGTTGGGCTGGGCCATCATGGCCAGCAGGTGCTGCAGGGCGGCATCGGACAGCAACGCACGGCCCAGGTTGGTGTGGATGACCGTGCCGGTGAGGTTGATGACGGTGCGCATGCGCGGGGCCAGGTGCTGGCGCACCGCCTCGCCCATGCGGGCCTCCAGGCTGGCCGGCTCCAGGGCCTGCGCCGTCAGGGCACCCGCCAGGGCCTGGGCGCGCAGGCGGTCGATGAGCTGGCGGGCCTGGTCGGCCACGCAGCTGTGCCCGTGCTCGGCCAGCAGAGCCGCCACCGCGGGCAGGCGCAGCAGGCGGTCGACCGAGGGCAGGTCTTTGGGGTGTACCGGGCTTCGGGCCTCGGAACCGTCGACGACGGATTCGTGGGGCCGGGCCATCAGTGGCCTCCTGGCGGGGGGGCTTCGTCCGGCTCGCCGAACAGCAGCATGAAGTTCACGCCGTGCCGCGTCTGCCCGGTGTCCGACACCAGCAGGTCCAGCGTGAGGGTGGCCAGGTCGTCGGCCACCGGCTCCACGAAGGGGTCGCGGTCGGTGTGCATGATCTTGAGGTAGTGGCCGCAGTCGTCGCAGGTCTCGGCCTGCACCGGCGCCGTGGCCGCGCGCGATCCGCTGGCGGACTCGTCATCGTCCGCCGGCTCGGGGCTGTCGGCCCGGTCCAGCGACTGGTAGGCCAGCTTGCCGCTGCCCAGGCAGTGGCTGCACTTGATGCGCACCATGTGCCATTGCAGGCCGCACAACGAGCAATGCAGGTAGCGCTGGCCAGGGGCATCGCCGCTGCTGCGGGTGATGCTGGCGGTGGGGCGGCTGCCGCAGCAGGGGCACATGCCTTCGTCGTCGATGCGCCCGATGGGCTGGCCCTGCGCGGTGTGGTGCTGCTGCACCGACAGCAGCATGTGGGTCCAGTAGACCTGCAGGGCGGCTGCCACCACCGGGGCCGTGGCCAGATCGAGCCCGGTGTTGAGGTTGTTGAGCAGGGCGTCGGCCTGGCGCTCCAGAAACACGTCGTCTGCCTCGGCAAGGCGGTCGAGCGCCGGATGGGCTGCTTCGGGGGCGGCCGGGCGCAGGGCCGCTGCCAGCTGGCGCACCACCCCGTGCCAGACCGGATCGCGCGGCCAGTCGGCAGCGGGCAGCGGCGGCAGGCCCCGACGGGCTGCGGTGTCGATGGCCTGGGCATCGGGCAGCGGCACGGCCGGGAAATCATTCAGGCGCTTCTGCTGCTCGCGGGCCAGATCGGCCATGAAGCGCAGGTAGTCGCCCATGGCGTGACCGGTGGCAGCGATCTGGCGCAGCCGCATCTCGCGTTCGGCGAACAGCGTGGAGCGCTGCGGCCAGTGCAGGAACGGGGATTCACCACCACCCATGGCGGCAATCTCCTCCGGCGACATCACGCGCACCTTGGCGCCAGCAACCATGCTCTCTCTCCTGAAAAACAGAACCCGGGCGTGTTGCCACGCCCGGGCAGGGTTCAAGGGTTCAACGACCCTTGGTCACTTCTTCATGCCACAGCGGGTGGTTCAGCCGCGCCCAGTTCTCGGTCACGGTGCCGCGCGTCATGGCGCGCACCGTGCCCTTGACCCAGATGGCTGCATACACGTGCGCCATGGTGGCAAACAGCAGGGCCAGGGCCGCCACCGAATGCAGCAGCACCGCCGCGCGCAGCACCGGGATGGGGAAGTACGGGGCGAACCACGGACGCCAGAACATGACGCCGGTGACCAGCAGCACGATCAGGCTGACCGCCATCACCCAGAACACGGCCTTCTGGCCGAAGTTGTACTTGCCCACCGGCGGCATGCCCGACTTGTCGCCACGCAGCATGTCGCCAGCCTTGGCCGCCCATGCCCAGTCGTTGGCGTTGATGACGTTGTCCCGCCAGAGCTTGAAGAACAGCCCCAGGAAACCGATCACCATCAGCACGCCCATGAACGGGTGCAGGATGCGCGTCCACTGCCCTCCGCCGAACAGGTTCGAGAAGAAGAACAGGCTCGGGTGGAAGAACGCCAGGCCCGAGAGCCCGGCCATCACGAACATGATCGCGATGAACCAGTGGTTCATGCGGTCGCCGTCGCGGTAGCGTTGCAGGTACTTCGTGGCCATCACGCGTTCTCCTTGTCGGACGGGCCTTCGGCCTTTTCCTCGATCGGACCGACCTTCATGTAGTGGAAGAAGCCGGCGATGGCGGTACCCACCACGGCGGCCACGGCCAGGGGCTTGGCAATGCCCTTCCACAACGAGACCATCGGACTGATGCTCGGGTCCTTGGGCAGGTCGACCAGCTCGGGACGGTCGGCATGCTTCATCACGTACATGACGTGCGTGCCGCCCACCCCTTGCGGGTTGTACAGACCGGCGTTCTGGAAACCGCGCTCCTGGAGTTCGCCGGCGCGCTTCTCGCCGTAGGCGACCATGTCGTCCTTGGTGCCGAAGCTGATGGCGCCGGTGGGGCAGGTCTTGACGCAGGCCGGCTCCAGGCCCACGCCCACCCGGTCGGAACACAAGGTGCACTTGTAGGCCTTGTTGTCCTTCTGGGAGATGCGGGGCACATCGAACGGGCAGCCCTTGACGCAGTAGCCGCAGCCGATGCAGTTTTCCGAGATGAAGTCGACGATGCCGTTGGCGTACTTCACGATCGCGCCGGGCGACGGGCAGGCCTTCAGGCAGCCCGGGTCCTCGCAATGCATGCAGCCGTCCTTGCGGATCAGCCATTCCAGGCTGCCCGCCTCGGGCTCCACCTCGAAGAACTTCATCACGGTCCAGCTGCTCGGCGTGAGGTCGCTGGGGTTGTCGTAGACGCCGATGTTGGTGCCCACCTCGTCCCGCAGGTCGTTCCAGTTCATGCAAGCCACCTGGCAGGCCTTGCAGCCGATGCACTTGGACTCGTCGATGAGCTTGGCGACCTCGGGCACGGCGGTGCGCACCTGGGGCGTGGGTGTGGTGGTGGCCGAGCGGGCCACCACATCGAGTGATTGCAGGCTGGCCATGGTTACACCTTCTCAATGTTGACGAGGAACGCCTTGAACTCGGGCGTCTGGGAGTTCGCGTCGCCCACGAAGGGGGTCAGCGCGTTCGCCAGGTACCCGTTCTGCGTCACACCCTTGAAGCCCCAGTGGATGGGAATGCCCACGTGGTGGACCTTCTTGCCATTCACATCGAGCGCCTTGATGCGTTTCGTCACCACACAGGCGGCCACGACCTCGCCGCGGTTGCTGCGCACCCGCACCGTGTCACCCTGCTTGATGCCCTTCTCGCGCGCCAGCTCCTCGCCGATCTCCACGAACGGGGCCGGCTGCACGATGGCATTGCTGCGCGAGTGCTTGGTCCAGTAGTGCAGGTGCTCGGTCAGGCGGTAGGTGGTGGCCGCGTAGGGGAACTCCTCCTTGGTGCCGAAGGCCTCCAGGTCGCCCTTGTAGACCCGGGCGGCCGGGTTGCTGACGGCCTTGGGGTTGCTCGGGCACATGAGGTTCACGCCCACCGGGTTCTCGAACGGCTCGTAGTGCTCGGGGAACGGACCTTCGTTCATGGCCACCGCGTGCAGACGAGCCACGCCCTCGGGGTTCATGATGAAGGCGCCCACGCCCTGGTCGGGGGCGGCATCCGGGCGCATGTCCGGGATGTCGGCACCGCCGGCCCACGAGCTGCCGTTCCAGGCCAGGTACTTGCGGCTCATGTCCCACGGCTTGCCGTCCTTGTCCGCGCTGGCGCGGTTGTAGAGGATGCGGCGGTTGGCCGGCCAGGCAAAGCCCCAGTTCGGGAAGACGCCCAGGCCGGTCGGGTCGCTGTTGTCGCGCCGTGCCGTCAGGTTGCCCGCCTGGCTCCAGCAGCCGGAGTAGATCCAGTTGCCGCAGCTGGTGCTGCCGTCGTCGCGCAGCATGGCAAAACCCGGCAGCTGTTCGCCGGCCTTCACCAGGACCTTGGTCGGGTCCTTGGGGTCCAGCACATCGGCCAGCGCACGGCCCGAGATCTCGCGCAGCACTTCCTGCGGGCTGGGTGCGTACGGGTTGATGTAGGGCCAGTTGAGCGCCGCCACCGGCTCGGGCAGCTTGCCGCCGTCCTTGGCGTACATCTCGCGCAGCTTCATGAACAGGCGCGACATGATCTCGCTGTCCGGCTTGGCCTGCCCCGGGGGATCCACCGCCTTCTCCTTCCAGCTGATGACCCGGCTGGAGTTGGTGAAGGTGCCGGTCTCCTCGGCGAAGCAGCTGGTCGGGAAGCGGAACACCTCGGTCTGGATGTCGGCCGGGTTGACGTCGTTGAGCGGTCCGAAGTTCTTCCAGAACTCGCCCGTCTCGGTCTCCAGCGGGTCCATGACCACCAGGTACTTCAGCTTGGCCAGGCCTTGCGACAGCTTCTTCTTGTTCGGCACGGCGGCCAGGGGGTTGAAGCCCTGGACGATGAAGCCGTTCATCTTGCCCTGGTGCATGCGCTCGAACATCGCGAGGATGTCGTAGGCGCCGTCGCGCTTGGGCAGCCAGTCGTAGGCAAAGTTGTTCTCCGCCGTGGCGGCGTTGCCGTAGTAGGCCTTCATCAGGCTGGTGTGCCACTTGGGGAAGTTCTGCGTGAACGCCATCTGGTTCGGACGCAGCGGCTTGCCGGTGCGCGTGGCCAGGTAGGTGGCACGGTCCACATCCGCCTCGGTGGGCGAGCTGAGGTAGCCCGAGAGCACCTCGGTGTAGGCACACATGTCGGTGATGCCCTGCACGTTGGCATGGCCCCGCAGCGCGTTGATGCCGCCACCCGGCCGGCCCATGTTGCCCAGCATGAGCTGGATCATGGCCATGGTGCGGATGTTCTGCGAACCCACGCTGTGCTGGGTCCAGCCCAGTGCGTAGCAGATGGTCATCACCTTGTCGGTGGCCGAGGTGGCCGCCAGCATCTCGCACACCTTGAGGAACGCGTCCTTGGGCGTGCCGGTGATCTGGCTGACCAGCTCCGGCGTGTACCGGGCGTAGTGCTTCTTCATCTGCTGCCAGACGCACTGCGGGTCCTGCAGCGTGTCGTCGGTCCTGACGAAGCCGTCCTCGCCCATCTGGTAACCCCAGGTGGACTTGTCGTAGCTGCGCTTCTCCTCGTTGTAACCCGAGAAGAACCCGTTCTCGTAGTTGAAGCCAGGCTTCACCAGGAACGCCGCGTCGGTGTTGAGCTTGACGTAGTCAAGGTGCACCTTGTTGTTCGTCATCAGGTAATTGATGACACCTGCCAGGAAGGCAATGTCGGTTCCCACGCGGATGGGGGCGTAGAAATCGGCCACTGCCGCGCTGCGGGTGAAGCGGGGATCGACCACGATCAGCTTGGCCTTGCGGTGCTGCATCGCTTCGGTCACCCACTTGAATCCGCAGGGGTGTGCTTCGGCGGCATTGCCGCCCATGATCAACACCAAGTCCGTGTTCTTGATGTCGGTCCACGAGTTGGTCATCGCTCCGCGACCGAAAGTCGGGCCCAGACTGGACACCGTCGGCGCGTGTCAGATGCGTGCTTGCGTGTCCAGGGTCACCAGACCCAGGCCGCGAGCGATCTTGACGCTCAGATAACCGGATTCGTTGGAGGATGCGGACGAGACCAGGAAACCGGTGGTGTTCCAGCGGTTGACGGTCACGCCCTTGTCGTTGGTGGTGACGAGGTTGGCATCGCGGTCGGCCTTCATGTGCCTGGCCACGCGGGTCAGTGCCTCGTCCCACGAAATGTTCTTCCACTCGGCGCTGCCGGGCTCGCGCACCTGGGGCACCTTCACGCGGTTGGGCGACTGGATCATGTCCATGACGCCGGCGCCCTTGGGGCAGAGCGTGCCGCGGTTGACCGGGTGATCCGGGTCACCTTCGATGTGGACGATGGAGGCCTTGACGTTCTTGGCCTTGTCGCCCAGGGTGTACATCACCAGGCCGCAACTGACGGAGCAGTAGGGGCAGATGCTGCGGGTCTCGGTGGTGCGCGCGAGCTTGAAGCTGCGCGTCTCGGCCAGCGCGGCGGTGGGCGAGAAGCCCAGCGCCACAAGGCTGGATCCCACCAGCCCGGCCCCACTGACCCGGAAGAAATTTCTCCGGTTCATGTCCATGTGAATCGATCTCCTGCGGACAGGGAATCCGCATAGGGGAAAGCCTGCGTCACGGCAGAGCGGACTGGATTCTGGGACGACCGACCCGTTGTCGGTGTCGTGGCTAGCCCTTATGAAATCGACCGCTATTCCCTCGAGTTCATATAGGCACACGGGGTCTTTGCGACAAACTGACCTTGACGCATCGACAAGTTGTCGTGCTCGGACGGTCCCGTTCATGCGCCACCGCCCTGACAAGGCCGTCGGGACCGGCAGGACCGCATGGCACGGAACATGCTGACTGCGCCGATGGGCAGCGACGGCGGGCGGCCCACACGGCGTTGGTCACACCCCACACCCCGCCCTGCGCGGGGTCGGCGAGCCCTCAGAGCGCCGTGATGTCGGTGGCCACCGGCCAGGCCGGGACCGATCCCGATGCCTGGAAGCGGTGTTGCACGTCCAGCTGGTGCCGACCGGCCCGCTGGCTGCACAGGCGCCAGCCATCGGCCGCGCGCTCGGCCAGCACGCCACTGCCGGCGGGCAGGTCCAGGGTCCAGCCCTCGGCACGGCCATCCGGTGCACGCAGGTGGGCGCAGAAACCCCGCTTGAGGTTGGACACCACCACCAGCCGCTGCTGGCCCAGCCAGGCGCCGGCACCATCGGGCTGCAGCTGCGGCGAGGGGGCGTTCTCCAGCACCTGCAGCACCGGCGGAATGACGATGCGGATGTCGAGCGACGCGCTGGCGCCGCGTCCGGCCGGCGCCCATCCGGCCTCGGCCTGGCTGGATACCGGTATGAGCAAACCGCCTGTCAGCAGGACAGCGGCCAGGCAGCGTTGGAGCGCAATCGGGGGGGTCATGGGTCAGTATCGGCAGCCCCTGTGCCGACTTGACCCCACCCATCGCGTCAATCGCTTCGCTGAACCGGAAAACCCAGGCTGGTGGTTTCGCGCACCCGCACATCCAGGCGGATCTGGCCATCGCCGACCACCGTCCAGGGCAGCGGCAGGGTGTCGTTGCGCACCGTCACGGCCCGCGGCCCGGGGCCGACGAACGGGAACTCGAAGCGGCCCTGGTCGTCGGTGCGTACCGAGTACCGGTTGTCCAGGAACACGGTGACGCCCGGCACGCCCTTCTCGCTGGCCTCCTGCACGCCGCTGCGGTTGGCATCGAAGAACACGGTGCCGCGCACCGTGCCGCCGCCTTCGTTGGGCTTGCCGCCCAGGGGCACATCGCGGCTGCCGGCGGTGTCCTCGAAGCGCAGCAGGATGAAGAACGAGCGGTCGGCCACGGTGGTGATGGGGTCCGGCGGCGGGGCCAGCGGGTCCAGGATCAGCACCTGGCGGGCGCGACCGATCAGCCGGTTGTAGTAGCCCTCCACGCTCCAGCGCGCCGACAGGCGCCAGCTTGCTCCGAGGTTGAGGGCGTAGCGCTCCTGGCCGCTGGACGAATGCTCGGACTGGAAATTGCCGCGCAGGCTGGCCAGGCGCGTCAGCGGCACGGTGCCCGACATGGCCAGCGAGACGAAGCGCTCGGCCGCAGAACCGGACAGGGCATCGGCCGCCTGATGGCCCACGCCCAGCGACGTGCCGAACTGGGCGCCCTTGGGCACCGGCCATTCCTGGTCCAGCGTGACCTGCCGCCGCCCGGGCTGGTTGTCGCCGCCGGCCAGCTCCAGCCGGGCACCGGCCACACCCAGGGCATTGACGGAACGCCAGTCCAGGTAATGCGACCAGTCGCGCCCGCCCAGGCTGCGCAAGGCGGTGCCCACCCCCACGTTGTCGGTGGCCGACAGGCGCCAGCGGGTGTTGCCGGTGAGGTAGAAGCCGCGCCGACGGTTGCCTTCGATGTCCTGCAGCAGGTCCAGCGAGCCGTCGGCGCTCCACTGGCGGGAGCGCCAGGCGGTGCGGGCGAACACGCCCTGCAGGTTGCTGGCCAGCGGCTTCTCGGCCCAGCTCAGACCCGGGTCGAAGCGGTAGGCACCGCCGCCGTGGCGCCAGGGGCCTTCGTCGAGTTCGCCGTCCACCCACCAGCCCTGCGCCACCCCGCCGGCGCTGCGGGTGTCGAGCCACTGTCCCTGCACGCGGCGGCGTCCGTCCTGCGATTCATGGCGCACGGCAGCCAGTCGGCTGTCGGCATCGGCGGTGAGGCCCGAGCCGAACCCCTGGAACGGCTGCACGCCCCGCGCCGACTCCTGCTGCCAGGCCAGGGTGAAGCCCGGCAGGCGCAGGCTCAGCGGATCGGCCGGCCCATCGCCCAGGCGCCACTGTCCAGCCAGCCGGGTGCGGCGCCCGGGGAGCTGGCGGAATCCCTCGGCCGGCAGCACTTCCAGAAAGCCGGGCTGGCCGGTGCTGGCCTGCAGCAGCCAGCGGCCATCGGCCTGACGCCAGTCGGTGCTGGCACCCCGGATCACCGAAGCCGGCACGAACACCCGCGACGGCAGGTTCAGGATGGACGGGGCCGGTTGATCGATCACCCCGAGTTCGTTGCTGACCAGCCAGCCGCCGTCCAGGGGCAGGTTGCGCTGGCGCAGCGCCAGGGTGGACAGGCTGGAGCCGGGCGTGATGCTGCCGTCGACCGACAGGCTGCCGTGGTTGGGTGTCTCGATCAGGCCGAACACGCTGTAGCCCAGCCGGGCCCGGCGCTCGGGATCGAAGGGCTGGGTGCCCAGGCGGGCATCCAGGCGCAGGAAGCGCGGCCAGCCTTCGGCGTTGTAGGGGGCTTCGTTCAGATCGGCGGCCACCGGTTCGGCCGGCAGCCCCTCGATCTCGCGGTCGATGTAGGGCGACGGGTCGGCCCGGGCCACCAGCGTGACCAGCAGCCCCAGCGCGCACAGCCCGGCAGCGCCCGTGCGGCTGCCGGTCATGGGGCGAAACGCTGGTCCACGCGCAGCCGCTCGGTGCCCGATTCCAGCTGGCCGGTCACCTGCAGCGGGTAGGTCAGTGCGGGCGGCGTTGCACCCTCTTCGACCACCGGCAGCAGCGGCACGGTGCGGCTGTCACCGGGAAGCACCGGTATGTCGGCCGGGGCGAGTTCAAAGCGGCGGCCCGAGGCATCGCGCGCGTCCAGAAAACCCAGCAGGCGGCCGTGGGCCGCGCCGTCGTTGCGCACGGTGATCACCGGCACCGGCTGGCCATTGAACGGGCGCACACCCGCCGGTGTCAGGCTGAGGCGTGGCTTGGCGCCACCGACGGCGGCATACACGATCACGCCGATGCGGCCACTGACCGGGAAGTTCAGCGTGCCATCCAGCCGGGCGGGCTCGATGCCTTCGATCATCAGGGCGAAGCGGCATTCGCCGGGCGGGGTGTCCGGCGGCACCTCGATCTCGAAGCGGTAACGGAACCGGGCACCGGGCTCCACCGAGATCTCGCGCCGCTCGATGGCCACCCAGGGGCGGCAGCTGCCCGGCAGCAGCGAGTCGTTGAACATCACCGAGTTGTCCGGCAGGAAGGTCCAGTCGGCGGTGTGGATGCGGAAGCGCCCGGTGCGGTTGCCGGCGTGCTGGATCTCCACCACCTCGCGCAGGCGCTGGCCGGGCTGGATCTGCAGCTCGAAACGGGGCGGGGTGACATAGGCCGAAAATCCCTGCGCCGCAGCGGGCGCCCCCGCCAGGGAGGCCAGCGACAGCAGCAGGCACGACAGGGGCCGGAGTCCGGCGGGAAGCCACGGGGACATCAGGGCGTCTCGAGTTCGAAATGGAAGTTCAGGCGGCGCGCCGGGCTGTCCCAGTCGGGCGAGGCGCGCAGCCGCACGGCCAGCTGGTCGCTCAGCGCCGCGGGCAGCGAGCCGGCGTACACCAGGGTGCGCTCGCCCGAGAGCACACGCCCGGCCAGCAGCCGCCCCTGGGTGGTCCAGCTGGCCTCCACCACCGAGGTGCTGTCGCGGGCCAGCACCATGTACACCCGGCCGGACTGGCCGGCCCAGGCCGCCGTGTCCACCCGCACATTCACCCGCACCCAGGCTTCCATGGAGCCGGCCGGACCGGCGGCGCCCTGCAAGGGGCGCCACTGCATCTGCACGTTGGGCGGCACGGTGTGGGTGAGCGAGTCGTCCAGCCGCACCGGGCTGGCCAGAGCGGTCGTGCAGACGGCCACCAGGCCGATCAGGGAGCACCAGCGCTTCATGGCGTGGACAGCGTGTAGGTCACCACGCCGGTGTAGGTGCCGGCGGCGCGGATGGCCGAGTTGGCATAACGGAAAGTGTGGCAGTTCTCGATGAAGGTGTTGGGCGGCACGCTGGCCAGCCGCTGCTGCCCGCCCGAGAAGGTGCCGGCCGGGATGATGCCCGGCACCGAGCTGCCGGGGGCCGAGACGGTCCAGCTGATCTCGTTGATGGGAATGGTGTCGCCGGCAGCGCTCACCAGGCTGGCCGGTGCGCTCACGTTCAGGACGGCCTGCCCCTGGCTGTTGCCGTTGCGGCGGTAGGACGCGCCGATCAGCACCTGGGTGGAGGGCGTGGGACAGGTCGCGTAGTTGTCGCCCGACAGGCTGTTGGACTGCAGACCGCTGTTGGTCATGACCTTGGGGTTGCGGGCCAGCAGCTCGGCCGGCGTGAGGTTGGCCGTGACCTGGTCGATGGTGCCGTTGTTGGCATTGGCGGAGCCGGTGCCCACATGCAGGAACACCCGCGACGAGGCCGCGGCCACCGCCAAGCTCCAGGCCGAAGCCGGCAGGGCGGTGCAGACACCCAGCAGGCCGAGCACCAGCCCGGGCCAGGAGGGCCGGACCGCGGGTGCACGGCGGCGCATGGCATGCCGCTGCCTCATGAACATGGGTGATGCGAAGCGGGGATGAACGCGTCGGGGCCGCAGGCGGCCGCTCAGGGCATGGCGGCGGTGTAGATCACGCGCGAGCTGGCCGTTCCGCCGTAGGTACCGGCCGGCGGCGTGACGGTGTTGGCGTACGAGAAGGTCCAGTTGGCGCTGCGGTCGGTGACCTTGCCGGTGCTGGGCGTCACGTTGACGGTGGCGCCGGCGCCGGTGTCGGGAATCACGGGTGCCGGCAGGGTGGCCTGGCTGGAGGTGGCGGTGATCTGGGTCCAGGGGATCGTGTCGCCGGCGCCGTTGGCCAGCGGGCCGGTGGTGGAGGCGCTGAGCGTGATGTTGCCGTTGTTGCCCACCACGCGCACCGGCACCACGTTGCCGGTGATCTGGTTGGCGGCCGTGCCCTGGCCCACGGCCTGCGGGTTGTTGGTGTAGTTGAAGGTGACCGAATCCACCGTGGTGTCGTTGGTCAGGCCGGTGCTGCCGGTGCCCACGCCCAGGAAAAGCACGCGCGGAATGACCACGCTCACACCCAGCCGTGCGGTGGCGGTGGCGGTGTTGCCCACGACCAGCTGGGACTCGGCCATGGACACCATGGGAACCGACAGGGCCAGGACGGTGGCAGTCTGGAGCAGCAGGGAGTTCTTCACGGGGACGATCCTTTCAACGACGTCGGGAAATTCTGAGTTCTTTGGGATTAATCAGAACGGGTGGGGGTATTTGCGAGTGTAGGGTCTGACGGATTGATGACAAGGGTTGCCGTGCCAAAAAACGCACACGATTCAAAGGGTTGCCGTGATTTTTTGAACCAGCGGTCGATGTCGGGGCTTGAGCGGTTGAGCAAAGGCTCAAGTTCCGGCGTTGCCTGCCGAATCTCCACTTTCGTATTCATCCTTTGTTCATGTTTTGTGGACCGGGAACTCGGTCGGCCACCCACCCTCACACCCGCCATGTCACCCACCGCCACCCCCCTCATCGAGGCCGACGGACTGCGCATGCAGTACCCGATCGGCGACCGCACCGTCCCTGTATTGCGCGACGTGAGCCTGCGCATCGACGCGGGCAGCCGCGTGGCCATCGCCGGTCC
The DNA here is from genome assembly GCF_049843595.1 of Hydrogenophaga sp. R2. Taxonomy (NCBI): domain Bacteria; kingdom Pseudomonadati; phylum Pseudomonadota; class Betaproteobacteria; order Burkholderiales; family Comamonadaceae; genus Hydrogenophaga; species Hydrogenophaga sp. R2. Next base: position 52,565 of record NZ_JBBHZN010000004.1, on the reverse strand, counting down.
GTCCGGCTCGGGCAAGACCTCGCTGCTGCTGCTGCTCAGCGGGCTGGAGCGCCCGGCGGCCGGCCGCATCCGCATCGACGGCGTCGACCTGGGCAGCCTGGATGCCGACGGCCTGGCCGATCTGCGCCGCGAGCGCATCGGCATCGTGTTCCAGAGCTTTCACCTGCTGCCCAGCCTGAGCGCGCTGGACAACGCCGCCCTGCCGCTGCGCATGGCGGGCGACCCGAATGCCCGCGAAGCGGCTGCCGCCCTGCTGCGGCGGGTGGGACTGGGCGACCGGCTGCAGCACCGGCCCAGCGAACTCTCGGGCGGCGAGCAGCAACGGGTGGCCATTGCGCGGGCCCTGGTGCACCGCCCGCGCCTGCTGCTGGCCGACGAGCCCACCGGCAACCTGGACGGCGACACCGCCACCGCGGTGCGGGAACTGCTGTTCGACCTGAACCGCGAACGGGGAACCACCCTGGTGCTGGTCACCCACGACATGGATTTCGCGGCCCGGTGCGACCGGGTGCTGCGCCTGCACGAAGGCCGACTGCACGAAGGCCGACTGCACGAAGGCCGTTCACACGAGACCGCACCGGATGCCGCCCATGCCCTTCCTGCTTGAGCTGGCCTGGCGCGACCTGCGCGCCGGCGGCAAGCCGCTGCGGGTGCTGGTGGCCTGCCTGTGGCTGGGCGTGGCGCTGGTGGCGGCTGGCGGTGGCCTGTACCGCCAGGTGGCCGACGGCCTGCGCGACGACGCCCGCACCCTGTTCGGTGGCGATGTGGAGGTGGCCGCGACCGAACCCCTGCCTGAGGCGGCCCTGGCCTGGATGCAGTCGCGCGGCACCGTCTCGCGGGTGCTGGAGCTGCGCACCATGCTGCGCACCGAGGCCGGCCGCTCGCAGCTGGTGGAGCTGGTGAGTGCGGACTCTGCCTACCCGCTGTACGGATCGGTGGTGCTGTCGGGCACCGCGGACCGGTCGGTCGATCTGGCGCAGGCCCTGGCCCTGCAGGGCGGGCAGCACACGGTGGCGCTCGACGCCGCCCTGGCCACCCGGCTGGGCCTGCGGCCCGGCGACCGCGTGCTGCTGGGCGATGCCGACCTGGTGGTGGCCGCGCTGGTGCAGCGCCAGCCCGACCGCAGCCTGCGGGCCGACTGGGGTGCCGCGCCGGTGCTGCTGTCGGAGGCAGCGCTGAAGGCCACCGGCCTGGTGCAGCCGCTCAGCCGCATCGACCACCTCTACCGCGTCCGCATCGCGCCCGGGAGTGCGCCGGGCGCTGCGGCATGGCGCGATGCCTTCATCTCCGCCCACCCCGGCATCGCGGCCGAGGTGCGCAGCTTCGACGAACGCAGCGACCGCATGGCCGAGGTGCTGGGGCAGATCGGATCGGGCCTGCTGCTGATCGGCTTCACCGCCTTGTTCATTGGCGGCCTGGGGGTGTTCAACAGCGTGCAGACCTGGCTGCAGGGCCGGCTGGCGGTGCTGGCCACGCTGCGCGCCGTGGGCCTGCGCGATGCGCGGCTGGCGGGTTTCGTGCTGCTGCAGATCGCGCTGCTGGCGGCGCTGGCCAGTGCCGGTGGGGCCCTGACCGGTCTGGCCCTGGCCGCCTCGGCCGGGCACCTGTCGGCGCTGCCGCTGGCGTCCGGATCGGGGGCGATGGGCATTCAGTGGCGCAGCCTGTGGCAGCCGGGCCTGCTGGCCCTGGCCTTCGGCGTGCTGACCGCACTCACCTTCGCGCTGCCGGCCCTGGGGCGGGCGCTGTCGGTGTCGCCGGCCGTGCTGTTCCGGGGGGTGCAGGCGGCCGCCCTGGCCACGCCCCGGCGCACCCGGCTCCTCACGCTGCTGGCCGGCGCCGCGCTGGTGCTGCTGCTGGTGGCGAGCCTGCCCGACCCGCGCTTCGGGCTGGCCTTTGCCGCCACCACCGCGGCCGTGCTGCTGCTGCTCGACGGGCTCACCCGGGTGCTGCGGCGCCTGGCCCAGCGGCTGGAACAACGGCCGGGCCTGCCCTTGCCGCTGCAGCTGGCGCTGGCCGGCCTGCAGCAGCCGCACTCGCCGCTGCGCACCGCCCTGCTCTCGCTGGGCTCGGCACTCACGCTGCTGGTGGCCTGCACGCTGGTGGTGGCCAGCCTGCTGCGCACGCTGAACGAGGTGGTGCCGCAGCAGGCGCCTGCGCTGGTGATGCACGACGTGCAGACCGAGCAGCTGCCGCTGCTGCGCGAGACCCTGGCCGGCACGCCGGGCACGCAGGCGGTGCGCACCGCGCCGCTGGTGCTGGGTCGCCTGGTGGCCGTCAATGGCACCGAGCTGCGGCAGGACGGCGCCGACCGCGCGCGCGAGTCGCTGGACGAACACAAGCTCAGCGACCGCAGCGGCAATTTCGACGACGTGGTCATCGACCGGGGCGCCTGGTGGCCTGCCGATCACCGGGGCGAGGCGCTGGTGGCCATGGAAGACCGCGAGGCCGACGGTCTGGGCCTGCGGGTGGGCGACCGGCTGCGCTTCGAGATCATGGGCACACCGGTGGAGGCCACGCTCAGCGCCATCTACAGCCAGCGGCGGCTGCAGTCGCGCCTGTGGCTGGAGGCCATCTTCAGCGATGGTGTGCTCGATCCCTTCATCACCCGCCATGTGGGTGCGGCCTGGATGCCACCCGAACAGGCCGTGGCCGCGCAGGACCGACTGGCCCGGGTGGCGCCCAACATCGCCAGCGCCCGCACCGAAGCCCTGCTGCAGGAAAGCCGGCGCCTGCTGGGGCGGGCCGGCGCCGGGCTGGCCCTGGTGGCCGGCGTGTGCCTGGCCGCCAGCCTGCTGGTGCTGGCCAGCGTGGTGGCCGCCAGCCGCAGCCGGCAGGTGTTCGAGGCCACCGTCATGCACGCCCTGGGTGCCCGCCATGCCCTGCTGCGCCAGGTGCTGCGCTGGGAATACGGGGTGCTGGCGCTGGTGACCGCCGGCTTTGCCTGGCTTGCCGGCAGCCTGCTGGCCACGGCACTGCTGCACTGGCAGCTCGACACCCGGCCCACCGGCCTGTACTGGACCGGCCTGCTCACCGTGCTGCTGGTGGGCGGCGCGAGCCTGTTCAGCGGCGCCCGCTACCTGTCGGCCCGGCTGCGCCTGAGCCCGGCGCTGCTGCTGCGCTCCGGCGGTTGAAGCACTGCGGCTAGCATCGGCCCATGGAGTTCCTCAAGACCCTGGGCCTGTTCATGGCCACGGCCGTGGCCGAGATCGTGGGCTGCTACCTGCCGTGGCTGTGGCTCAAGGAAGGCAGGTCGGCCTGGCTGCTGGTGCCGGCAGCGGCCAGCCTGGCGCTGTTTGCCTGGCTGCTCACCCTGCACCCCACGGCAGCCGGACGGGTGTATGCCGCCTACGGTGGCGTGTACATCGGTGTGGCCATCGTCTGGCTGTGGCTGGTGGACGGCGTGCGCCCCAGCCCCACCGACTGGCTGGGGCTGGCGGTGTGCCTGGTGGGCGTGGCCATCATCATGGCCGGCGCGCGCGTCGGCCGCTGAGGCGGTCCGCAGAGGACGGGGACCGGCGTCAAGAAACCGTCACAATGCCGCCCGACACTTCAACATTCATTGAACTATTGGAGGTTTCAGCATGAAGGTCGGCATCAACGGCATGGGACGCATCGGGCGTCTGGCACTGCGGGCGGCCATGGGCGCGGCCGAACGCCCGGCAGACGACCCGCGCGCCGGTCACCGGCTCGACGTGGTGGCGGTGAACGAGATCCAGGGCGGCGCCGCCACCACCGCGCACCTGCTGGCCTTCGATACGGTGCAGGGCCGCTGGCGCGCCGACATCCACGCCGAGGACACCGACGCCCTGTGCATCGATGGCCACCGCATCGCCTTCAGCGAACATCCGAAACCGGCCGACATTCCCTGGGGCGACCTGGGCGTGGAAGTGGTGCTGGAGTGCACCGGCAAGTTCCTCACGCCCGAGGTGCTGCAAGGCCATCTGGACCGGGGCGCGAAGCGGGTGATCGTGGCCGCACCGGTGAAGGTGGGGGACGTGCTCAACGTGGTGGTGGGCGTGAACCACACGCAGTACGACCCGGCGCGGCACCGCATCGTCACCGCCGCCAGCTGCACCACCAACTGCCTGGCCCCGGTGGTGAAGGTGGTGCACGAGCACCTGGGCATCCGCCACGGCCAGATCACCACCATCCACGACCCGACCAACACCAACCGGGTGGTGGATGCGCCGCACAAGGACCTGCGCCGCGCCCGCAGCGCCATGACTAGCCTGGCCCCCACCACCACCGGCAGCGCCACGGCCATTGCGCTCATCTACCCCGAGCTCAAGGGCAGGCTCGACGGGCATGCGGTGCGTGCCCCGGTGCTCAATGCCTCGCTCACCGACTGCGTGTTCGAGCTGCAGCGGCCCACCACCGCCGACGAGGTCAATGCGCTGTTCAAGGCAGCGTCCGAAACCTGCCTGGCCGGCATCCTGGGCTTCGAGGAACGCCCGCTGGTGAGCGCCGATTACGCCCGCGACACGCGCAGCTCCATCGTGGATGCCCTGTCCACCCTGGTCACCGACGGCACCCTGCTCAAGGTCTATGCCTGGTATGACAACGAGATGGGCTACGCCTGCCGCATGGTCGATCTGGCCTGCCACCTGGAACAGTCCGGCCTCTGACATGCACAGCGCCACCCGCCACTACGCCATCGTCACCGCCGCCTACTGGGGCTTCACGCTCACCGACGGCGCCCTGCGCATGCTGGTGCTGCTGCACTTTCACCAGCTGGGCTACTCGCCGTTCACGCTGGCCTTCCTGTTCCTGCTCTACGAGGCCGCCGGCGTGCTGGCCAACCTGGTGGGTGGGTGGCTGGCCACGCGCTACGGCATCACCCGCATGCTGACCGTGGGACTGAGCACGCAGATCCTGGGCTTCGGGCTGCTGTCGATGCTCGACCCGGGCTGGACCGCCACGCTGTCGGTGGCCTGGGTGGTGCTGTCGCAAGGGGTGTGTGGTGTGGCCAAGGACCTGACCAAGACCGCCAGCAAATCGGCCATCAAGGTGACGCAGGCAGCGGCCCAGGCGCAGGACAACGGCCAGCTGTTCCGGTGGGTGGCCTGGTTCACCGGCAGCAAGAACGCCATGAAGGGCGTGGGCTTCTTCCTGGGCGGGCTGCTGCTGCAGACGCTGGGTTTTCAGGGGTCGCTGTGGCTGATGGCGGGCCTGCTGGCCACCGTGCTGCTGGGCGTGGTCACCTCGCTGCCCACCCTCATGGGCCAGAGCAAGGCGTCCAGGTCGGCGCGCGAACTGTTTGCCAAGAGTGCCGGCATCAACCAGCTGGCCGCTGCCCGCGTGGTGCTCTTCGGTGCGCGCGATGTGTGGTTCGTGGTGGGTGTGCCGGTGTTCCTGTATGCGCAGGGCTGGACCTTCACCATGGTGGGGGGCTTTCTGGCGGCCTGGACCATCGGCTACGGGCTGGTGCAGGCCCTGGCCCCGAAGATCGTGCGCCGCAGCGCCGACGGCCTGAGCACCGAGGTGCCGGCGGCCCGCTGGTGGTCGGCCCTGCTGGCGCTGGTGCCGCTGGGCCTGGCCGGCGCCGTGCTGCTGCAGCTGCCCCACCTGGAGTGGGTGGTGGTGGCCGGGCTGGGCCTGTTCGGCGTGGCCTTTGCGGTGAATTCGTCGGTGCACTCCTACCTGGTGCTGGCCTATGCCGGCAGCGAGAAGGCGGCCGAAGACGTGGGCTTCTACTACGCGGCCAATGCGCTGGGCCGCTTCACCGGCACGCTGCTCTCCGGCCTGCTCTACCAGTGGGGCGGCCTGCTGTATGCCCTGCTGGGCTCGGCGGCCATGCTGGCGCTGTGCTGGCTGGCCACCCTGAAACTGCCCGAGGAGGCGACATGAACGAACCCGAAGTGGTGAAGGCCCTGGGCGCCCTGGCGCAGGAAACGCGGCTCAAGCTGTTCCGCCTGCTGGTGGTGGCCGGCCCCGACGGACTGAACCCGGGCCAGATGGCCGAACGGCTGGAGGTGGCCCCCACCGGCCTGTCCTTCCACCTCAAGGAACTCAGCCACGCCGGCCTGGTGAGCGCCGAGCGGGACGGCAGGAACCTGATCTACCGCGCCGAGTTTCAAGCCATGGACCAGCTGCTGGGTTTTCTCACGGCGGAGTGTTGCCAGGGGAAGGGGTGTCAGGTGTCGAAAAACCGGTAACTTGCCTCGCCGCCAGGGGTACCAAGAGATCGAAAAATATCCACCACTATCAGTGATTGGATAAAATATCCGCTTTCGGATAATTCAAGATAATCCGCATGATCGCATACCACCGGACCGCACTGGCGCAGCACATCGTGCAGGCGCTGCAAGGGAAGGCCCTGTTGGGCGATGCGCACAACGGCCTGTTCCTGGCTGCGCCGCGCCGCACGGGCAAAAGCACGTTCCTCCAGGGTGATCTGGCCCCTGCTTTGCGGCAGGCCGGTGTGGAGGTGGTGTACGTGGATCTGTGGGCCGATACCCGCCGCGATCCCGGCAACCTGATCGCCGAAGCCATTGCCCAGGCCCTGCAGTCACACCTGGGAATGGTGGCCCGCGCCGCCAGGAAGGCTGGCGTCAAGAGCGTGAAGGTGGCCGGCACCCTGGACATCGATACCACGAGGATCGGCCAGGTCGATGGTCTGACGCTGGTAGACGCCTTGCGCAGCCTGCAGCAGGCAGCCGGCCGGCCAGTGGCGTTGATCATCGACGAGGCCCAGCACGCCCTGACCAGCGAAGCCGGTGAAGTGGCCATGACGGCGCTGAAATCGGCGCGTGACCAGATGAACCAGCCTGGGTCGGTGAACCTGATGCTGGTGATGTCGGGCTCTGACCGCGACAAGCTGTTGCGACTGGTGGTCAGCGCGGGGGCCCCCTTCTATGGCTCGCAGATTCAGCCGCTGCCACTGCTGGACACCGACTTCATTGCCCACGTAGCCCATCTGGTGGAAGCGCAGCGGCCCGATCTGGTGCCGGTGGATCGTGCCGCGTTACAGGCCGCGTTTGCCGCTTTCGGCCACCGGCCGCAGTTCTTCATGGCGGCCATGGGGGCGGTGCTCAGTCCGCTGTCAGGACACACCGGACCTTTCGAGTCCGCACTGCAGCAGGCTGCCCGGGACCAGCAGGCGCAGGACGAGGCGCAGATGGAGTCGGACTACCTGGGTCTCAAGCCGACCGAGCAAGCGGTGCTGTGGCGCATGCTGGATCAGGGACCCCGTTTTCGACCTTATGACGCAGCAGCACTTCGCTTCTACCGCGAAAAGCTGGGTCGCCCGATGAGCGCGCAGCAGGCGCAGAAGGCACTCGAGTCGCTGCGCCAGCGCACACCCGCCCTGGTGTGGAAGTCGGCCAGAGGCGAGTACGCCGTGGAGGATGCAGCCATGCACCGCTGGTACGAAGCTCGGGTGGCAGCTGCCCACTGGCCGCCGTTGTCAATGCAAGGCAGCCTGGGGCTTGACGACGATTGAGTAGAACTCACCGCACCTTGATGACCACCTTGCCCTTGGCCCGTCCGCCGTCCACGTAGGCCAGGGCTTCGTTGGTGGCTTCGAAGTCGAAGACCCGGTCCACCACGGGCCGTATGGCCCCGGCCTCGATCAGCGTGGCCAGGTGCCTGAGCTGCTCTCCGCTGGGCCGCATGAACAGGAAGCTGTAGTCCACGCTGCGCGCCCTGGCCCGGCGGCGCACACCGGCGCTCAGGCCGCGCATGGCCCAGCGCATGAACCAGGGTGCACCGATGTCGCGGGCGAACGCCGGGTCGGGCGGCCCGGAGATGGAGATCAGCTGACCCCCGGGTCTGAGCACGCGCAGCGACTTCTCCAGCGCGGTCGCATCCTGGCTGTGCAGCACCACGTCCTGGTCGCGCAGCAGGTCTTCGAAGTCCTGGCTGCGGTAGTCGATGACCGTGTCGGCCCCCAGCTCCTTCAGCAGCGCCGTGCTGGCGGCACTGGCCGTGGTGGCCACGGTGGCGCCCAGCTGCTGGGCGAGCTGGATGGCCAGGGTGCCCACCCCGCCGGAGCCCGCCTGGATGAACACGCTCTGGCCCGACCGGAGTCGGGCCTTCTCCACCAGGGCCTGCCAGGCGGTCAGCCCCACCAGCGGGACCGATGCGGCACGCTCCATGGAGATGCCCCGTGGCTTGAGCGCCAGGGACGACGCCTTGACCGGCACGAACTCGGCAAAGGTGCCGATGCGCAAGTCGTCGACCCGCGCATACACCTCGTCGCCCTCGCGAAAGCCCCGCGCTGCCGGACCCACACGGCACACCACACCGGCCACGTCGTGGCCCAGCGCGGTGGGCAGCCGGTACGGCAGGATGGCCTTGAACTCGCCGTGGCGGATCTTGGCGTCCAGCACATTCACGCTGGCGGCATGCACCTCCACCAGCACCTCGTCGTCGTGCAGCGGGGGCACGGGCACATCGGACAGGGTCAGGGCTTGCCGGCGGCCGTAGCGTTCCAGAACGAAGGCGCGCATGCGGACTCCATGCTCAGGCCGCAGCCGGCGCATCGAACACCATGCAGGTGGTGGTGGCGTGGGCGTAGATCTTCCCGTCCGGCCCCACGATGCGGCCCTCGGCCGTGGCCACCTGACGGCCCACATGGATCACCCGGCCCTCGGCCCGCACCAGGGGCACCGCGTCGGTCAGTGCCCGGATCATGTTGACCTTGAGCTCCAGCGTGGTGTAGCCCTTGCCGGCGGGCAGCGTGGTGTGCACCGCACAGCCGAGTGCCGAATCGAGCAGGGTGCAGTACCAGCCACCGTGCACCGTGCCCAGCGGGTTGTAGTGCCGCAGCTTGGGCTGCCCCTGAAAGACGGCCATGCCGTGCTCGGTGTGCACCGGGATGAAGTCCATGGTGTCGCCGATGGGTGGGGCCGGCAGTTCGCCGGCAAAGATCGCCTCGAACACCTGCATGCCGGTCATGCCGGCGGTCTTGTGCCGGGGCACCGCGCCCACGCCGGCCAGGCGGCTGCGCACCGATCGCTCGTCCTGCTGCCACTGCGCCAGGGTGTCCTGTTGATTCATGCGATGTTCCTTTTAATTGCATATGCAACTGTTGCATCTACAATCTATCACATGAAAACCGCTGTTGCTCCACAAGGCTGCACCAATCTCAAGCTGCGACAGCTCGGTCGCATGGTGAACCGGCATTACGACCAGTACCTGTCGACCGTGGGCCTCAAGGGCACGCAGTACGCCCTGCTCTCATGCGTGGTGAAGCTGGGGCCCTTGCGGCCGGGCGATCTGGCGCGCCAGCTGCAGATGGATGCGTCCACCCTGTCGCGCAACCTGCAACCCATGGTGGCGCAGGGCTGGCTGTCGGTGGGCGCGGGCGACGATGCACGCAGCCGCCGGGTGGAAGCCACCCCCGCTGGCGTGGCCTTGCGCGCCGAGGCCCAGCGGGCCTGGAAGGCCGCACAGACCGCCCTCAACCAGCGCCTGGGGCTGGCGCAGGTGGCGGCCCTGCACGACCTGCTGGATGCCAGCATCGGCCTCCTGGACGACAGCCGTGACGCCGCCACCCCGCGCTGACGCGCACGGCCGGCTGCAGGGCCTGCTGCTGCTGTTGCTGGCCAGCCTCGCGGCGCTGGGCGCCCTGGCCACCAACATCATCCTGCCCAGCTTTCCCCACATGGCGCAGGACCTGGGCACGTCGGTCAAGGACCTCAGCGCCACACTGGCCAGCTTCTTCATGGCGTTCGCGCTGGGCCAGCTGATGGTGGGACCGCTGTCCGACCGTTTCGGGCGCCGGTGGCTGGTGCTGGGCGGGCTGGCCGTGTTCGTGACGGGCAGCGTCATCTGCGCCGTGGCCGGCAACCTGCCCCAGCTCATCGTGGGGCGCACCATCCAGGCCCTGGGGGTGTGCGCCACCTCGGTGCTGTCCCGGGCCATCGCCCGCGACCTGTTCGAGGGTGAAGCGCTGGCACGTGCCCTGGCGCTGATCATGGTGGCCATGGCCGCAGCACCCGGGTTCTCGCCCCTGCTGGGCGGCGCCTGGGAAGCCCTCATGGGATGGCGCGCCACGTTCTGGCTGCTGGCCGTCCTGGCCGTTGCGCTGGCTGTCCTCTACATGGTGCGCCTGGGCGAGACCCACACCGCCGACCGGCGCTCGGCGATATCCCCCACCGCCATCGCCGGCACCTACCTGCAGCTGCTGGGCAACCGCCGCTTCATCGCGCCGGCCATGTCGGTGAGCTGGGTCATCGGCTCGCTGTACCTGTTCTTCTCGATGGCGCCAGCCATCCTCATGACCGGCTTCGGCTTCTCGGCGCTGGAGCTGTCGGTGTTCTTTGCATCCACGGTGTTCGTGGTGTTCGGTGCCGGTTTCCTGGCGCCCCGCTGGGCACGCCGCAGCGGACAGATGCCGGTGGCACGCGCCGGCATCCTCATTGCCCTGGCCGGTGGCCTGGCGCTGTGGGCCGGGCACGACAACGTGTACCTCTTCTCGGCCGCCATGACGGTGTTCCTGCTCGGCATGGGCCTGATCAACCCGCTGGGCACCGCGCTGACCCTGCAGCCCTTCGGGCATCAGGCGGGGGCAGCGTCGGCCCTGCTGGGGTTCCTGCAGATGGGGTGCGCGGCGGTGTCGATTGCGGTGGCGGCGGCGCTGCCGCTGTCGGTGTACGACGGCTTCTGTGCGGTGCTCGGCTTCAATCTGGCGGGGGCGTGGCTGGTGTTCGGGCGGGTGGAACGCTCCTGTGAACCCGAAAAATGAGGTCTGTCGAAGTCTGTAGACGGGACTTGCAGCAAGAAGAATCCCGGATCGCCTGTCGGGGCAGCTTGACCTGCGCATCACGTCTCACAGGTGAGACCGGAGGTCTGTCGGCACCGGATACAACTCTCGGGTAATCGCCTTGTGGCTCCTCACCACGTGACGGACCCTGGCACGCGGCCAGGAGACGGACATGCGAACAGCATGGCCGGGCTCTCCGTGTAAAAACGCACACCCTCTTGTTGCAAAGCTGGCACTTGAAGCACGGACAAGTGACAGCGCAAACCACAGACTCCGGTCAGCATTCACCACCAAAAACGCTGACCCAACGGCGGCTTGCCATCGCCATGAGAACTGAACGGGAGGGATCCATCGTGTCTTTACCACTGGGCTTCAAGGCTTTGCTCTGCTCGACGCTGTGCGCGGTCACGCTGCTGTCGGGCTGCGCCACCAACAGCATGACCGGGCGTACACAGATGACCCTGGTGAGCGACGAACAGGTGAGCCGGCAAAGCCTGAGCTACTACAGCGCCATGGTGGGCGATTACCGCAAGAAGGAGAAGGTGGTCGAGAAAGGACCGGTCAAGGACCGCATCACGCAGATCACGAACCGGCTCATTGCACAAGCGGTTCTCTACCGGCCTGCTGCTGCCCAATGGGACTGGCGTGTGACGGTGATCGACGACCCGGAAACGGTCAACGCGTTCTGCATGCCGGGCGGCCTGATGGCCATCTACACCGGCTTCATCGAGAAGCTGGATGCCACCGATGACGAGATAGCCCAGGTCATGGGCCATGAGATCGGCCATGCGCTGGCAGGGCATGGGGCGGAGAAGATGTCGATGCAGATGACCACGAACCTGGCCGTGCTGGTCATTGCAGCGGCTACAGCCCAGAACGCCCAGGACATGCAGAACCGGCACGCCGCCATGACGGTGGGAGCGCTCGCCTTCGTCAACCGGCCCAACGACCGGCTGACCGAACACGAGGCCGACCGCATCGGCATTGAGCTGGCGGCCCGCGCCGGTTACGACCCTGCAGCCGCGGTGACCCTCTGGGAAAAGATGGGCAAGCTCAGTGGAAACAGACCCGCCAGCTTTCTGTCCACCCACCCCTCCAGCGACCAACGCGCCAGGACGCTTGCCGACATGCAGGAACCGATGCGCAAGCTGCAGATCACGGCCCTGGCGCCGACCTCGGCAGAGGGCTCCGGTCATCCACACGACTGGCTCCATGCCCCCAAGGACACCCGGCCCGTCATCGACGCGTCCAGGGCGATCGCCCTCTACTCGCCGCAGTGGGAGGCGTTTGCGAATGGCCGACTGGAGCTTCAGGGGAACAACGTGCCGGGCTTTATGCTGAAACAACGCAGGTTGCGGGAGTTTCACCAGCAGCAGCAATGGCGAGACCTGGCATCCGCCGTGATGGATGTGGACCACAAGCTCGACCTCAGCTACCACTACCTCAGCTTCGCTGCAAAAGGGCTGGGGCACGAGGCGGCGAGCCTGCATTACATGGAACGGGCCAGGCAGTTGAGCGAGAACAAGGACACCTCCTGCACGGGTAGCTTCGTCATCTCCTGTCTCGACAAACAAAGCCCCTGATTCGCCGGGAGGCCTCCGCTTCGGGGGCTTCCGCTCCAGACATGGCGGATACCTGAGGCGTTCCTCTGGAGGTCTGGCGGCAAGGTTTGAGCATGATTCACACATCCGATACACACAACGGGCCCGCATGCTAGTCGTCAACGCCAACTCCCGAGATGTTTCTCTCGGCTTCTTCATTGCCGCAGCACTCGGGGCACTTGTCACTGCTTACCAGCTGTACGAAACACGCCAGGTGGGTGACCTTCGCGAAATCGCGGGGATTTCGGAGCGGCATGCGGCTCGAAGAGGAGCCGAGGTGCCTTTTGTCGGTGACGGCTACTCAGGACGTTGCGAGATACCCGGCTGCAAAAACATCCACAAGTGGGCTCGGGTAACCCACACAACCGCCGTTGCCCAGGTGGACGAAGCCGGCAAGATCCTGGGGCTTCGCGTCGGAGGCATCGACATGTTGACCGCTGAAGATGTCGCCGATTGGCGCCGGCACCTCTGGCTCCGCTTTCTGGGGTTACTGGTTCTCGCTGGTACGTCATTGGTGTTCTTCGGGAGATTCGATCGAGCCAAGCGCAACAGCGAGCTCGGCACGGTCCAAGGCTCCCTCTCATCCGTTGAAACCGTGTTCGATGAAGAGCCCGGCTATCTGTATTTCCAGACCTGGGAATCAGAAAGAGCTGATCAGACTCGGATCGAGCACTTTTATGTCACTGTGCGACTGCACTCGGGAATCACCGGCGACATCGAGCCGAGGATGCCCGCAGCCATGTCGGTCACCGAGCTTGAGAACTACTCGCCCGAGCTGTTCGAACGGCTGGTCAAGGGCTACTTCGGCTTCAACGAGCCATTGAGCGGCATCGCTTTCGACAAAGAGGCCAAGCTGGCCTTCCTGAGAGCATTGGCGCCTTTGCCCCAGATGGCGACATGCCACCGACTCGTGGCCAAAAACGGTCGATTGATGCTGCAGATGTCCCGCCTCTTCCAGGGGGACGATGGGCGCTTCCGACAGCCCAAGGAGGTTGTTCTTGAGCGATCGCGCATCGCTCTGGAAGCACTCGCAACGGACTGGGCGAAGCGGGTACTGCCCGGCATGGACTTGCAGCGAGTGCCTGTTATTGATGAGGCCGCGTAAGACTGTCTCGCCCCACCCAACTGGCCATCTGGCCATGCCGGAGATATAGAGGGGCCAGAATCACCTTAGTTTGGCGATGAGAATGTCAGCCTTCGGCCACGAGCGGACGGCCGGCTGGTTGCCGAACAACGGCCACTCGGCAGTTACCTGCCCGGGGACCTGCCGTCGGCTCGCCGACCTTCTACCGCCGAACTGCTCCGTCTCACAGACATCGCCCCGAATGCGTTCAGCGCCGAGAAAGCGTCGCCGAGGGCGATTCGCCGAACCTGTTGCGGTAGCTGGCGGCAAACATGCCTAGGTTAGCGTAGCCCCAGGACCCGGCAACGTCTCGAACCTTGCTCTGCGGGGGGGCCACCAGCAATTCGGCGCGCACCCCGTTCAGGCGGATGTCGCGCAGGCACTGCATCGGCGTGCAGCCCCTGAACTCCCGAAACGCCGCATTGAGGGTCCGCACGCTGACGCCGGCGCTTCTCGCCAGTTCGCTCAAGGTGGGCGCGTCCGGAGCATGGTCTCGCATGTGCTGTTCGGCCAGCAGCACATGGCGGGGCACCAATCGGTGCACCGTCGGCTCCTGCGGGCTCTCCAGCTGCTGTCGCCACAACGTCAACAGGTGCAGGCCGATCATCTCCTCCAAGTGCCGCCCCAGTGGCCCCTGCTCCACCGCGTCCGGCATCTCGGTGATGCAGCGGCACACATAGGACAACAGGCTGATCCAGCTGGACTGCGCACCGCCGAAGCGGAACTTGCAAGCCCACATCCGCTCGTCGGCCGGCGCGCCGAACCAGCGTTCGTGGAGCGCGGCCATTGCATCATGCTGGAAGGTCAGATTGACCTGCAGATGATGCGGATCGGCGTCGAGCCAGTAGTGGGTGCGCGAGTTGTCCACGAGAAAGGCTTCGCCGACACCCGTGTCCGCATACTCGCGCCCGCTCGACCAATGCCGAATGGCACCGCGCAGGGTCGTGAGGACCATGCCAGTGCCGGCCTCCGCAGCAAACCCGGTCAGGTGTACCGGCACCCCGTAGCTGAACCGGCTAAGCGTGAAGTGCCCGATGCGGATGGCGTCGAGCACCGAGTCAGGCTGCCGCACGAGCCCGACCGGTGCCGCGTCATATGGCATGTAGACCTGCTTGCACCAGTGTTGGACTTCGTCCCAGTCCGTCGACGCCACCAGACGGTGGCGGGTGCTGGGGGCACCGGTGACGTCGGTGACCAGGACGTTGCGGATCGCTTCCATGCCGGTTTACTCCTCACGGCGTGCGCCGCAGAAGTCAGCGGCTTACCGGTGATGGTAGACGGCCGTCTCGAACTCCACAAAGCCCGGGTACGACGCCGTGTCCTGGAACGGCAGAATCTGGGTCGCCCAGTAGCCCCCGATGCCGCTGCTGCGGTCGATCCAGTAGAAGCAGTTGGCCAGGCCGGCCCACATCAGCGAGTTGGCGGGACGGCCCGAGGGCGTGCGCTCGCGGTTGGTCATGAAGGTGTAGGCCCATCCCTTGGCGGTGCCCGGGAAGAACTCGCCGGTGTTGCTGAGCGACGGGATCGACGTGGTCCACCCGCCGACCGACAGCCCGAGGGCGGCAAGGCCGTCCTGCGACATCTGCTGCACGGTCTCGGCCTTGAGCACACGGCCGTTCGGGCCGGCGCCGTCATTCAGGATCATGCGGATGAACTTCATGTACTCGCCCACCGTGGCATACAGGCCATGGCCGCCCATGTCCATCGGCGGCGGATCGGGCAGCACCAGGTCGGGGAGCGGGGTCAGCTTGCCGTCGGCCGCGCGATCGTGGATCGTCACGCGCCGGGCCTTCATCGCCTCGCTCATCTGGAAGCCGATCTCGTTCATGCCCAGCGGCCCGAAGATGCGCTCCTTCATCACCTCGCCTAGGCGCTTGCCGCGCTGCTGCTCGACGATGCGCCCCAGCCAGTCGATGTTGACGCCGTAGGTCCACGCAGCGCCCGGCTCGTGGAGCAGCACCGTGCGGATCGAATCGAAGCTGCTGGACACCACCGTCGGGATGTTTTTGGCGGTGCGGTACTTCAGGTCATCGGCGCTGAAGAACTCGTAGCACAGCCCCGAGGTGTGGAGCATCAGATCGTTGATCGTGATCTTGCGCTTGGGCGCACGCGTGCGGGGCTGACCATCTGCACCAAAACCGTCGAGCACCTGGAGCTGGTCAATCTCGGGCACGTATTTGCCGGCATCGTCGGTGAGCGAGATGCGACCTTCCTCGACCAGCTGCATGATGCAGGTGCCGGTCAGCGCCTTCGTGGTGGAGAAGATCGCAAAGACGCTGTCGGTCGTCATCTGTCGATCCTGTCCCAGCTCTCGCGTCCCGGAGGCCCCCTCGTAGAAGTTGCCATTGCGATCCGTCGCCATGGCCACCACGCCCGGTGCGCCGCCATGGCGTTGAGTGGTTTGGGTGAGCACGCTGTCCAGCGTGGCCTTTGTCTTTGAACTCGTCACGGTGTGTCTCCTTGATTGCTGCTGGGGACCGGTGCGCCGCGATTCCGTGGCATCGGCTGGAGACAAATTTATGGCGAGCACCCAGGATCGCTTGTCTGGATCTGGCGAGGCGGTGTCTGGAAATGGCAGGAATTCAGCACCGGGGCGCGGGCTCGCCGGGGCCTTTGAAGGGTCGGCGGCGCTCCGAGACGCCGCCCAAGGCGTCCGTCAGGCCTTCGGTGCGCCCACCTGCCGGCTTGGATCCGCCGCGGCGAAGGCCTCCAGCTGCTCGCAGGCGGCCATCACCCGCATCACGGTCGGAATGCCCGGCACGTCGATCTTGAAGACGCGCATCACCGCGATGATGCTGGCCAGACAAATGTCGGCAATCGTCGGCGTGTCGCCGTGGCAGAAGGTGCCGGTGCCGGGCTCAGTGGTCAAGCGTTGCTCCAAGGCCTGCAAGCCCGTCATGAACCAGTGGATCTGCCAGGCACGCCAGGCCGCATCATCGAAGCCGCTTTGGGTGGTGAGGTACTTCTTGACCCGCGGGGTGATCAAAGGGTGAGTGTCTGCCGCCAGCATGGCCGCAAAGGAACGCACGCGGGCACGGCCGTGCGCATCGGTCGGCAGCAGCGCGGGCGTCGGAAAGCTCTCCTCGATGAATTCCAGGATGGCCAGCGACTGCGTCAGGGGCGTCTGCGGCTGACCCGGACCGTGGTCCACGAGCGCCGGAATCGCGCCCATCGGGTTGATCTTGAGGAAAGCCTCGCTGCGCTGCTCGCCGGCATCGAGGTTGATGGTGTGCTCCTGCGGCGTCACGCCCTTGAGGTTGAAGGCGACGCGGACGCGGTAGGTCGCGGAGGTGCGCCAAAAAGAGAAGAGCTCAAATCGGGCGGTGTTGGTCATGGGAGTCCTGTTAGCAGGGTGCGAGCTATCGCCTGTAGAAGCAGCGTGGGTGCGTACGGGCCGGATTGTGGGTGATTGCACGTGGTGTCTGCGACTACGGAGCGATTGCGAACCGACTCACAGCTCAACCAGGTCGCATTACATGCCGGCGATGACAGCTTCGTAGAAGGCGCCACGCGCGGCTTTGGATCTGGGCGATGGCCGGTATGGGCCCGAAGCGGTCACCTGAAGGTGGGCAGCATAGCAGCCATTACGTTTGCGGTGCTCCGCAGGCGCTGCGGGTGATGCCAACCACGCCTTCATTTCCAACCACTGCGATTTCGGCCGAAGAGCCGTTCTCCAGCACGTACAGGAGCGAAACGATACCGGTCGTGGGGAAGCAGACGAATGTCATCTGCTCCCCGGATTCGTAAAGGACCTTGCCAAGGGGCAAGTGGACCAACTCGAGCATGGGCTTCCAACGCTGCCACTCTGCATCCGGTAAACACGCAAGCAGTTGATTCTTGCGAGGATCGTCGGGTTCAGTCATGTGGCTCACCTCCAAGTTGACTACTGTCACAGGACGAGGCTCGCCGATAGATTTGTAGATCTCGCAGGATCGGCCAGAATCAAATGACGGTCTGTCAGATACCGTACATAGGCCGTAACTGTACCTGCTGACCGTTGTTGATTTCATTGATCAACCCGAAATGCTAACCGGGTGAGTTGCACGAGGTGTCATCACTGTGCTCTGACTCTGAAGCGCAGACCGGTGCTTGCCAATTGGGGCATGCGCCATTGGTGCGCGCGTGCCAGTGCTTGCACAGTGCATGGTTCTGGTGGCCAAGTACGCCGACCACCTGCCGCTGTACCGCCCGGAAGCGATCTTCAGCCGAGCTGGCCTCGCCATCCCCCACTCCACCCTGGCGCAATTGGTGGGCTGCTGTGGCGTGCAGTTGCAGCCGTCACCGACTGGCTTGGTGTCAGGGGTGAACTCAGGCATCAGCAACGCCCAACTTTTGAGCAGCAGCCCGCATATCATGCTGGCCGTGGCCTGCGGGCGTTGTCCACTTGGTTATCCACAGGTTAGAGCACAGTCCCTGTGGGTAACGAACGGAAAAATACCCGCTCGACTCAGTGGGACGTGTTGTAAGGCCGTCATCAGCGTTCGCTCGCCACTCACCTGACTCAGCGCGGCCTCCGCATCAACCGGTAGACCACAGGCACCACCAGCAGCGACAGCAAAGGCGCGCTGATCATCCCGCCGATCATGGGCGCTGCAATGCGCTGCATCACCTCGCTGCCGGTGCCCATGCCCCAGAACAGCGGCAGCAAGCCAGCCACGATGGTGGCCACCGTCATGGCCTTGGGCCGCACCCGCAGCACTGCGCCCTCCCGGATCGCCTCCAGCAACGACAGCTCGTCCGTGCGCCCGGCGTCCAGCCGTTCCTGCCACGCCTGCTTGAGGTAGATCAGCATGATCACGCCGAACTCGGCCGCCACACCCGCCAGCGCAATGAAACCCACCACGCTGGCCACCGACAGGTTGTGCCCGAGCAGCCACAGGAACCACACCCCACCCACCAGCGCGAACGGCAGCGTGGCCATGATCAGCAGGGCTTCGTCGAAGCGGCGGAAGATCAGGTACAGCAGCACGAAGATGATGAGCAACGTGACCGGCACCACCAGCTTGAGCTTGGCGGTGGCGCGCTCCAGGAATTCGAACTGCCCCGACCACGACACGGAGTACCCCGCGGGCAGCGCCACCTGCTCGGCTACCGCGCGCTGCATGTCGAGCACCGCGCCGCGCAGATCGCGCCCGCGGATGTCCACGTACACAAAGCCGGTCAGGCGCGCGTTTTCGCTGCGCAGCATGGGCGGGCCTTCGGTAATGCGCAGGTCGGCCACGTCGGACAGCACCAGGCGTTGCCCGGTGGGCGCCACGATGGGCAGTGCGCGCAGCTCGGGCAACGAGTCTCGCAGCTCGCGCGGGTAGCGCAGGTTGATCGGGAAACGCTGCAGGCCCTCCACCGTCTCACCGATGTTCATGCCGCCCACGCTGCCGGCCACGATGTCCTGCACGTCGGCGATGTTCAGGCCGTAGCGCGCGGCGTCACTGCGGCGGATGTCCACGTCGATGTAGCGTCCGCCAGTCAGCCGCTCGGCCAGCGCGCTGCTCACACCGGGCACGTTCTTCACCGCGCGCTCGATCTCGCCGGTGAGGCGGTCGATGGTGGCCAGGTCGGGTCCGGCCACCTTCACGCCCACCGGGCTCTTGATGCCGGTGGCCAGCATGTCGATGCGGTTGCGGATCGGCGGCACCCAGATGTTGGAAAGACCCGGCACGCGCACGGTGCGGTCGAGCTCTTCGATGAGGGCTTCGGGCGTGAGGCCGGCGCGCCATTCGCCTCTGGGTTTGAACTGGATCGTGGTCTCGAACATCTCCAGCGGCGCCGGGTCGGTGGCGGTCTCGGCGCGCCCGGCCTTGCCGTACACGCTCTGCACCTCGGGGATGGTCTTGATGAGGCGGTCGGTCTGCTGCAGCAGCTCGGCCGCCTTCGCCGCCGAGAGGCCAGGCAGCGCGGTGGGCATGTAGAGCAGATCGCCTTCGTCCAGCGGCGGCATGAATTCGCTACCCAGCTGGCGCAGTGGCCACAGACTGGCCAGCAGCACCAGCGCCGCCACCACCAGCGTGAGCTTCGGCGCCTTCAGCACCGCTTCGAGCACCGGGCGGTAGAGCGCGATCAGCGCGCGGTTCAACGGGTTGGCGGTCTCGGCCGGGATGCGCCCGCGAATCAGGTATCCCATGAGCACCGGAATCAGCGTCACAGCCAGACCGGCGGAGGCCGCCATGGCATAGGTCTTGGTGAAGGCCAGCGGTGCGAACAGCCGGCCTTCTTGCGCCTCCAGCGTGAACACCGGGATGAAGCTCAGCGTGATGATGAGCAGCGAGAAGAACAGCGCGGGTCCGACCTCGGCGGCGGCGTCACCGATCACGCGCCAGCGCGGCTCGCCCTGCAGCGTTTCGCCGGGGTGGTGGTGCGCCCAGCGTTCCAGGTGCTTGTGGGCGTTTTCGATCATCACGATGGCCGCGTCCACCATGGCGCCGATGGCTATCGCAATGCCGCCTAGCGACATCACGTTGGCGTTGATGCCCTGCTGCTGCATCACGATGAACGCCATCAGCACACCCAGCGGCAGCGAGATGCTGGCCACCAGTGCGCTGCGCAGGTGGAACAGGAAGGCCAAGCACACCAGCGCCACCACGATGAATTCCTCCAGCAACTTTTCACCGAGGTTCTTCACCGCGCGTTCGATCAGGCCCGAGCGGTCGTACACCGGCACGATCTCCACACCGGCGGGCAGGCTGCGCTGCAGCTCGGCCAGCCGTGTCTTCACCGCTTCGATGGTTTGCAGCGCGTTCTTGCCCGAGCGCATGACCACGACACCCCCCACGGCTTCGCCCTCGCCGTTGAGCTCACCGATGCCGCGCCGCATCTCGGGCCCGGTCTGCACCCGCGCCACGTCGCCCAGGCGCACCGACACACCGCTGGCGCTGGTGATGAGCGGGATGGCGCGGAAGTCGTCGAGCGTCTTCAAGTAACCGCTGGCACGCACCGCGTACTCGGCCTCGCCCAGCTCCAGCACCGAGCCCCCGGCCTCCTGATTGCCGCGCGCCACCGCCTCGGCCACCATGGCCTGCGTCACGCGGTAGGCGGCCATCTTGTCGGGGTCGAGCACGATCTGGTACTGCTTGACCATGCCGCCCACGCTGGCGACCTCGGCCACATCGGCAACGGTCTTGAGCTCGAAACGAATGAACCAGTCCTGCAGGGCGCGCAGCTGTGCCACGTCCTGCCCGCCGGTGCGGTCGATCAGGGCGTACTGGTAGATCCAGCCCACGCCAGTCGCGTCGGGCCCGATGGAGGAAGACGCCCCGCGGGGCAGCCGCGCCTGCACCTGGTTGAGGTACTCGAGCACGCGCGAGCGTGCCCAGTACGGGTCCACCTCGTCTTCAAACAGCACGTACACGAAGCTGTCGCCGAACATCGAGAAGCCACGCACCGCGCGCGCGCCCGGCACCGAGAGCATGGTGGTGGTCAGCGGGTAGGTAACCTGGTTCTCCACGATCTGAGGTGCCTGCCCGGGCCAGGTGGTGCGGATGATGACCTGCGTGTCGGAGAGATCGGGCAGGGCATCCAGCGGCGTGCGCTGCAGGGCCACCACGCCCCAGGCGCTCAGCAGCGCGGTGGCCAGCAACACCAGAAAGCGGTTGGCAATGCTCCAGCGGATCAGGCCGGCGATCATCGGGTCTTCTCCGGCGGCATCACCTTCAGGCCGGTGATCTGCGGCACGTCACCGTCCTGCATCTCGAACTCGATCTGCAACCGGTCCCCCACCTCCATCCGCCGGGGCTGGCGCTCTTTCGGCGGCAACCGGAAGTCCATCTGCATCTCGGGCCACCTGAGCGCCGGGATCGGGGGATGCGTCAGCGTGACCGTGTCGCCGGCGAGCGCATCGATCACTGCATCGGTGGTGTAGCGCGGCTGGGCGGCCCCGGCCGGCGGCTCCTGGTTCAGGCGTGCTTCCAGACCCCGCAGGCTGGCCTCGGAGTCGATCAGGAACTGTCCCGACAGAACCACCCGCTGGCCCGCTTCCAGACCCGCCTTCACCTCGGTCTGGCCATTCGCCTCGTTGCCGGCCACCACCTCCACCGGCCGAAACCGACCGCCATCCTCGGCCAGCATCACGACGCTGCGCCGCCCGGTCCGGATGATGGCGTCGCTGGGTACCAGCAGCGTGGCCGGGCCGGCGCGGGGTTCCAGCCGCATACTGACCTGCATGCCGGGCACCAGCCGTCCTTGCGGGTTGGCCAGTTCGACACGCGCGCGCACCGTGCGGGTGACCGCATCGACCTCGGGCAACAGGGTCTGCACCCGACCTTCGAAGCTTTCCCCAGGCGCGCCCGGGCTGGTGGTGCGCACGCGCGTGCCCGGCCCGATCAGCGCGGCCTGGCTTTCCGGCACCGCCCCTTCGGCCCACACCGTGCGGGTGCCCTGCAGTCGCATGAGCGCCATGCCCGGGGCGACGGTGGCGCCCTCGCGGACCATCAGCTCGCTCACGATGCCCGCCAACGGTGCGGTCAGAGTCAGACGCGGCTGCACCACACCTGAACTCGCCACCCGCTGGATGTGGGCCGGGGTCATGCCGGCCTGGCGCATGCGCTGGCGCGCGGCGTCCTTCAGGGGGTCGACGCCCTCACCCGCAAGCCGGGCCAGCGCCAGGTATTCCTCCTGCGCGGCCACCCACTCGGGCACATACAGGTCGGCCAGGGGCGCGCCGGCGGCCACCCGGTCGAAGGTGGCCTTCACATGGAGCTTCTCGACGAAGCCCATCGCCCGCGAGGACACCTCCACCCGCTCGCGCTCGTTCCAGGCCACGTTGCCAACCGCCGTCACCTCGGACGCCAGGGTCCCTTCCACCACCGGGGCGGTTCGCAACCCCAGGTTCTGCTGGATGCGCGGGCTCACCGTGATGCTGCTGGCGTCGGCCGCGTCGGTGCCGGCATAACGCGGCACCAGCATCATGTCCATGAACGGCGATTTCGCCGGTGCGTCGAAGTTTTTGCCCGGCACCATGGGGTCGTGGTAGTTCAGGATGCGTCGGCCGGTCACCGGGTCCTGGTCACCCGCTTTGAGCCCGTCGCGAATGTGCCGGCGGGTGGCTTCCTCCCCCTGGGGGATGGTCCATTGCGAAGGGTCGATGTCCGCCGGCCCTGCACCGGCCGCTGCCTGGGCAGGCGCCGAGGCTCCGGCCACCAGCAGGGTGCCGGCCTTGCCCTGCTGGATCCCCAGCCACCAGCCGGCGCCGCCGACTGCAGCCAGGACAGCCAGCACAGCCAGCCCGGCCAGCACAGTAGTTGCACGCTGATGTCTCATGGCTTCACCCCGGTGTGGTTGTCGGTCAGGAGGTATTCGAGCTGGGCCCAGGCGCCAGCGGTCTGCCGCTCGAGCAGCAGGCGTTCCAGCGCCAGATCCAGCACCGCCCGGCGTGCCTGAAGCACCGGGCCCAGGCCCTCGCGCCCGCCCCGGTACGCGGCCAGCGCGGCATCGACCCGCTGCGCGGACAGGGGCACTCGCCGGGTATCCAGAAAGTCCAGCCGATCCAGACCGGACCGCCATTGCTCCTGCCACCGCTGCACCTGCAGCAGACGCTCGCGGGTCTGCTCCTCGCGTTCGGCCTGCAGTTCGTCCACCCTCGACAGACGCGCGGCCAGCTCGCGCTCCTGGCGTTGCGGCCTGTCCCATTGCAGGGGCACCGACACCGCCACCGAAGCCATGTTCGAGAACTGTCGGCCGCGCTGGCTGAACATGAATTCCACGCTCCAGTCGGGATCGAGTTCCTGGCGGGCCAACTCGGCCTCTGCACGGGCAGCCCGCTCCCTGGACTGCAGCGCCGCAATGTCGGGCAGGCGCTCGGCCAGCGTCGGCTCGCTCAGTGCTGCGGGACGCTGCCGCAGCGGCGGCGGGTCGGCCAGCGGCTGGTCGGACGCGCCCCCGATGAGGCGGGCCAGCCACAGACGTGCCTCGGCCCGGTCGGCGGTCGCGCCGATCACACTTTGCTCCAGCTGCGCGAGCAGCTCGCGTGCGCCCACTGCATCGTTGAGGGTGGCCTTACCACCCCGGACCGCCGACTCGGTGGTCTGGACCAGCAGGCGTGCCTCAGCCACCTGGGCTTGCAGCAAGCCGATGCGCTGCTCCTGCATGTGCCGCTCCAGCCATGCCTGGGCCACCTCGACCCGCAGCAGGGCGATACGCCGGTCCCGCTCGCTCAAGGCCGCATCGGCCTCGCGCTCGAAGCGCTCCCTGCGCGCCTGGCGCTTTGACGAATTCGGTAATGTCTGCGTTATTGAGACCGAGCGCATGGTCATGAAGTCACGAGTGACGCTGAAGCGCTCTGGCCCGTCCACTGGCAGGTTATCGAGCGAGAGGCGCAGCACCGGGTCGGGGCGCTGCGCTGCCGCCACCGCCATCTCGCGCGCACCTTGCGCGGCGGCGGCAGAGGCTTCGAGGCTGCGCGAACGAGCCAGGGCTGCGTTTATCGCAGCGCTCAGGCTCAAGGGTTCATCTGCAGCGGCGGGTGTGATCAACGCGAGCAGGCCAACCAGGGCCAGCATGGCGCGAGCAAGAAAAAGCGAAAGGTATTCCATGTCTGAGCTCCGGAGCAGGCGCGCTCGGGTGCAGTAGCCCTAACAGCGCGCGACGGCAGCACCACCGGCGGGTGGGCTGCGCTGTGCAGGGAATCAGACGGAAGTGGGTGGGCGCCAGAGACGCGAGGTCGAGCCCGGAGGCAGGCTGCGCCAAGTGGGCGCTTGAGGGTCCTGAGTGTCCGGCGTCAGGGCCACGAGGGATAGGAAAGCCGGCATGCCGGCGGCGGGTGCGGCGCAACTCTGCACGCTCTTGCAAGGCTGGCCTGTGCGCTCGAAGGTGGCCAGGTCGTTGCAGCAATCGTCCATGGCCTCGGCCGAGGTGTCTGCCGTCTCGCCGGCTGCTTCCGCCGTGGCCATCATGTCCTGCATGGGGCATGGTGACGCAGGCACCTGCCACGCCGCGATACCCTGTAGGGGCAGCAGCAAACACAGGACAAGAACAAGCAGGCGACGCATGGGCGGATTCTAGGGCGCGCTGGCCGACCGCGCTTGCTGGGCAGGTCTTGGTTCCTGGTCGCCCACTACGCTGCGCTCGCGATCGTATGGGGCGGGTTGCTGGTGGCGCGAAGGGACCGGGGTATTTGAGGGCCCGGAAAATGCAAGCAAAACCGCGTTGTTCCTGCTGCCGATGTGACACAGGCGCTGCCGCCATGAGCCAGCATGATGGCTTTGGTGATGGCCAGACCCAAGCCCGCGCCATCGGACGACGGGTGCGCGCGTGCCTTGTCCACTCGATAGAACCGGTCAAACAGACGCGGCAGATCGGCAGCTTCAATTGTGTCGCCCGTGTTGGTGACACACAGGTTGATGCCATCCAACTCAGGGACTATGGTTAGTTCAATATCGGTGTCCGGGTGCGCGTGCCGCAGTGCGTTGGACAGCAAATTGCTGATGGCCCGCCGGATCATCAGGCGATCACCCACCACGCTGCCCGCCCCCACCACCTGAAGACGAAGCTCCTTGTCTTCGGCGACCGCATCGTAAAAATCCACAAGACTCTTCACCTCGTCTTCCAGCGTGACATCTTCGCGATTCGGGAGCTGGATGCCGTGATCCGTCTTCGCGAGAAACAGCATGTCGGACACCATGCGCGCCAGGCGCTGGAACTCCTCGGCGTTGGAGGCAAGGATGTCGCGGTAGGTTTCTGGATCACGGTGCTGCGACAGCGACACCTGGGTCTGTGTCAGCAGGTTGCTGATGGGGGTGCGCAGTTCGTGGGCGATGTCGCTCGAGAACTCCATGAGCTTCGCAAAATCCTGCTGCAGCCGCTCCAGCATGGTGTTGAGGCTGGTGGCCAGCTCCGCCATCTCCACCGGCACGGCGTCAATTGGCATTCGCTCGTCGAGCTTGTGGGCCGTGACCTTGAGCGCTCGCTCCTTCATGGCCCGCAGCGGGGCCAGACCGCTGCGGGCCGCCCACCACCCCAAAAGCCCACTGAGCAACGAGGCCAGCGCCACGTACAGGATCAACTGCTGGCGCAGTGTCTGCATGAAATGGGTATGGTGATGCGTGTCCAGCGCGAGAGTGAGCCGCAAGCGCTGCCCCGGACCTGTAGTTACAGAAGGAATTTGGGCTTCCAACAGCTCAGTGCTCATGCCTCGCAGTTGTCTCTCACCATCAGCCCAATCCATAGGCTGATCTGGGGCGCTTCGCGCGGCCAGTTCTGTTGGAAACGCGATGCCGCCGGTGCCAAACAGCAGATCGTCACCGCGCGTGAGTGAGATGAACAGGCCTTGATGGCTGTTGAGGGATTCATCCAGCTTGGCGGACAGTTCGGCCGGCTCTGGCGTTTCATCGACGATCTTCTGGATGAGCTGCACTTTGTCCAGCAGGTAGTCGCGATCAAGGTCAATGAAGTGCAGATGGGTGGACCATACCACCAGGATGCCTAGGCCCAGCAGCACCAAGGTCGACACCAAGGTGTACAAAAAAGTGAGTCGTGCTGTGAGTGTCAAGCGCCGGATCATCAGGATTTCTCCGGCACTTCCAGCACGTAGCCCATGCCTCGCACTGTCTGTAGCAGGCGGCATTCAAACCCGTCATCCACCTTGGCGCGCAGCCGACGCATGGCTACTTCGATCACGTTGGTGTCACTGTCGAAATTCACGTCCCACACCTGAGAGGCGATCAGCGACCGTGGCAACACCTCTCCCTTGCGGCGCATCAGCAATTCCAGCAAGCCAAACTCCTTGGCGGTCAGGTCAATGCGCTTACCAGCTCGGGTAACCCGCCGGCGCAGTAGGTCCAGCTCCAGATCCGCAACCTGTAGCGTGGTTGGCTCCATCCCTGAGCGCCCTCGGCGCAGGATGGTGCGCACTCTTGCCAGCAGCTCTGAAAACGAAAACGGTTTGACCAGGTAGTCGTCCGCACCGAGTTCCAGACCTTTGACGCGATCGTCCACATGGTCCTTGGCGGTCAGGAACAGCACCGGCATCTCCCGGCCCTGGGCACGCAGACCTCTGAGCACCTGCCACCCGTCCAGGCCGGGCAGCATCACATCCAGGATGACCAGGTCGTGGTCGCCCTCCAGCGCCTGGTGCAACCCGTCCACGCCGTTGTTGAGCAACTCAACCGCGTAGCCCGCCTCGCGCAGGCCCATGCACAGGTACTCACCCGTCTTGCGCTCGTCTTCAACAATCAAGATTTTCACATTCACTCCTGGACGAGATTTTCACTGCCAGCGCCCTCCTGCAACCGAACCTGACAACTTTGTAATGAAACCGACAGGTTCATGACGGGTTGCCCTTTGCACACTGCCCTCAGCTTGAAACAGTTGAACAGGAGCAAATCAGTGATTCATCAACGTTATCCATCCACAGCACTGCGGACCCTCGCATTGGGCGTGCTGGCACTCCCCTTGGTGGTGTCTGCCCAGATCGCACCGGCGCCCGCCGAGAAGAACTGGCGCGAAGCCAACGACGCCGTGGGTCAGTACAAGCGCGGCCACGCCGACATTCTCAAGTGGGAAAAAGAGAACTCGCCCGCTGCGTCCGTTCAGGAGCAGGCCACCCCCAGTCTGAGCTTGATGACGGCGGAAGACGCTGTTCGCCAGGCCTGGCGGGCACACCTTGAACTGGTGAAGCCCATGAACCGGATCGGCGCGGCTAACGTGGATCTGATCGCCAAAGGACAGTGGGCCGAGCTGGATCCCATTCTGCAGCGCAAGGTGGACGATCTAGACGAGTTGATGGAAGTCGCCGCGCAAGCTCGCAAGTCGTGGTTTCAGGCTGTTGCCGCCCGCCAGGTGCTCAAGCAGCACCGTGATGCCCTGGATGCGGCTGAAGCCGGCAACGAGCTGGGTCGCCGCATGGTGAGTGTGGGCAATTGGAGCAAGCTCCAGCAGGCCCAAGTTCAACTGGCTCAGTCATCCGCCAAGATGAACGTGCGCCGTGCACAGAACGCCGCCACGCAGGCCGAAGCTTCGCTCATCAAAACGTTGGGCCTCACCGGTGTGCACACCGCTGTGGCCTTGCCGGATCGCTTGCCCGACTTGCCCGCTCAGGCCATGTCGCCACAGGTGCTGGATAGGCGCGCTGCGGCCATTGCGGCACAACTGGCGCGCGCTGAGGGCATGCGTAACGGCGCCAATGTCCGCCTGGCGCGCCAGGCCTACCTGGCCAGCTACGCACAGGCCGTAAGTGCGCGCGAAGAAGTGCTGAAGGTTCGAGAGTTCATCACCGAAGAAACCGTCCTTCACTACAACGGCATGCTCAAGAGCGTCTGGGACTTGCTGGGTGAGGTTTCCAGCCAGTCACAAGCCGTGGCCAGTGCCATCGAAGCGCAGCGCGACTTCTGGATCGCTGAGACCGATCTGCAGTGGGTCCTGCAAGGCGGGGCTCCCGACAGTTTTGTCTCCCTGGGTGGGGGCGGCGGTGAGCCCGCTGCCGCCGCGGGTCACTGATCACATCGAACGCACAGAAAGAAAACCAACATGAGTCTCCTCAATTCACGCCGTCAGTTTTTTGCGGGTGCTGCCGCTTCGGTGGCTGGGCTGGCCGTTGCGCGCTCTGCCATGGCCGCCCTGCCTGAGCCTGTCTACCAAACGTCTGTGGACACAGCACCTCCCTTGGTGCCCACTACCGGCAGGCCCTACAACCCAGTGGTCACACTCAACGGCTGGACCCTGCCCTGGAGGATGAACAACGGCGTCAAGGAGTTCCACTTGGTGGCCGAGCCGGTTGTGCGCGAGGTCTCCCCAGGTTTCAAGGTCAACATGTGGGGCTACAACGGCCAGAGCCCGGGGCCGACCATCGAGGTGGTCGAAGGCGACCGTGTGCGGATCTTCGTCACCAACAAGCTGCCGGAGCACACCACCATCCACTGGCACGGCCAGCGCCTGCCCAGCGGCATGGACGGTGTGGGCGGTCTCAACCAGCCCGCGATCCCAGTGGGCAAGACCTTCGTGTACGAATTTGAAGCGCGCCGCCCGGGTACCTTCATGTACCACCCCCACGCGGACGAAATGGTTCAGATGGCTATGGGCATGATGGGCATGTGGGTCACCCATCCCAAGGGCAAGCATCCCCACATCAGCGAGGTGGACCGTGACTTCTGCTTCTTGCTCAATGCCTTCGATGTGGAGCCCGGCAGCAAGACCCCCAAGATCGCGACCATGACCGACTTCAACATCTGGTGTTGGAACAGCCGAGTTTTCCCCGCCATCGACACACTCAACGTGCGTCTGAACGACCGGGTGCGGATCCGCGTGGGCAACCTCACCATGACCAACCACCCGATTCACCTGCACGGGCACGAGTTTCTGGTGACCGGAACCGACGGCGGCCCAACGCCCCCAAGCACGCGTTGGTATGAGGTGACCACCGACGTGGCCGTGGGACAGATGCGCCAGATCGAACTGATCGCCGATGAGGAAGGCGACTGGGCCATGCACTGCCACAAGAGCCACCACACCATGAACGCCATGGGGCACGATGTGCCCACCATGATCGGCGTGGACCACCGCGGCCTGGTCAACAAGATCCAGAAAGTGGTGCCCGACTACATGCTGATGGGCGAGCGCGGCATGGCCGACATGGGCGAGATGCAGATGCCGATCCCCGACAACACGGCACCCATGATGACAGGGACGGGCCAGTTCGGCCCACTGGAGATGGGTGGCATGTTCACGGTGTTCAAGGTGCGCAAGGACCAGAAGCCGGGCGACTACAAGGACCCGGGCCCCTACAAATTCCCCGAAGGCACCGTTGCGCACGAATGGACCGGCGCACCGTTGCCCGCCGTGAGGCCCAAGGCCAGCGCAGACACGACGCCCGCCGCCGCCAGTGCAGTCAAACCCACCGGCTCAGCCATGAAGCACTGATCAGACATTCACGCCGATCCTACTCAACCAGACCACAGTCAACAAGGAAACTTCACATGCACATCACCAAAACCTTGATCGTGTCCGCCATGCTGGCGGCCTCAACTGCTTCATTTGCTCATGGCGAAAAGGAGCACGCCAAAGGAGCCACGCCTATGAAGATGGAGCAAAAAGAATGGGGCATCGGCGGCCACTCGAACGCCGTCAAACGCACCGTGGAAATCCGCATGACCGACAACATGCGCTTCACGCCCGATCTCGTTGAGGTCAAGCAAGGCGAGACGATCCGGTTCGTGCACGTCAACAACGGCAAGGTGATGCACGAGTTCGTGCTGGGCACCAAGAAAGAACTCGATGAGCACGCTGCAGCGATGAAGAAGTTCCCTGGTATGGAACACGACGAGCCGTACATGGCACACGTCGGTGCTGGCAAAAAGGGCGAGATCGTCTGGAACTTCAACAAGGTCGGTGAGTTCGACTTCGCCTGCCTGCTGCCGGGCCATTACGAAGCCGGTATGGTCGGCAAGATCAAGGTCGTTGCCAAGTAAACATCACTGCTCAGAACATCTCAACCCAGGATCAACATCATGAACAAACACACGAAAACTGTCGCGCGACTTCTCACCGCTGCCGCACTCTCCCTGTCCTTGCCTTTGATGGCACAAGCGGGTGCAGACCACAGCAAAATGGGAATGGATCACAGCAAGATGACCATGACAGCCACACCCGGCATGACCGACGGCGAAATTCGCAAGATCGACAAAGAGAACGGCAAAGTCACGATCAAGCATGGCGAGATCAAACACATGGACATGCCTCCGATGTCCATGGTGTTCAACGTCAAGGACAAAGCCATGCTGGACAAAGTCCAGGTGGGCGAGAAGATCCAGTTCATCGTCATTCAGGACGCCGGCAAGATGGTCGTCACCGACATCAAAGCGATGAAGTGATTTGACTTTGCTGACCCTCTGGGTCGGTTGGGGTGAAGGGATCGGTTGTCATGACCGATCCTTTTTTTGCATGGGTGACGCCTTTCCTGCTCTGCGAATCCGATCCGACACAGTCTCGCAACCCATGGGCAGGCGTAGGTTGGCGCACAGGCAATCCAAGCATCGTTGTCGATGATGGTGAACCTGCCTCTAGGTACTTTCTAGGAAATCACATGAACCATCAATTTACCCCCAAAAGGTTTGCCACTGTCCCTTTTAAGGCGCTGTGCGCCATCTCGCTGACTGTGCTCATGTCGCTGTCGGCGAATGCCCAGTCCACCCCAGCCGCAGGCCCGGCGACGATGCCTATGGCCGATATGCACAAAGGCGCCACAGGTGCACACGACATGAAAGGTTCCATGATGATGGGCATGGACGAAATGCAGAAGATGACGATGTCGGGTAACACCGACAAGGACTTCGCAATGATGATGAAGATTCATCACCAGCAAGCATTGAACATGGCCGAGATGCAGCTCAAGACCGGCAAGTCACCCGAGATGAAGGCCATGGCAAAACAGATTATCGTGGCGCAAAAGAAAGAGATCGCTCAGTTCGACAAGTGGCTTGCCAAGCAGAAGTGATCTGTATGGCAAGGGCACAGCGGCGGTGCTGCTGACATACGCATAGGCGCCGGCTCAGGCACTCAACGAAGCGTCATTCTTCAAGGCTGCAATCAGCGGGCATCGCACCGTGCCCCTGGATGCGCCACACTGGCTAATCAATCCCTCAAGCATTGCTTCCATCCGGCGCAGGTCCTCAAGCCTGCCCTTCACATCCGCGAGCTTGGTCTGAGCTTTGATTCGGGCTTGGACACAACTGGCGCCATCGTCGAGTTGCAGCAGCTCGGCTATCTCGTCCAAGCTGAATCCGAGGCGCTGCGCCGACTTGATGAAATGAAGGCGAGAACGGGCAGCTTCTGCGTAGCGTCGAATCCCGCCAGATGGGCGGAGCGGCTCAGGCATCAATCCCTTTCGTTGGTAGAAGCGGACGGTCTCCACATTGACGTCGGCTGCCTTGGCCAATTCGCCTATCGTCATGTTGGACTCGGAAGGTGTGTGGATATCGCTCATATCGCTTGACTCCGTACTTGGGTACGGAGCTAAGGTTATCTCATGTCAACGCACACCACCACCCAGAACTCACCCGCCTTCAGTCCCGCTACCGAGCACGGAGGCACAGCCCTGCTTGCCGGTGGTCTGGCAGCCCTCATTGCATCGGCCTGCT
The DNA here is from genome assembly GCF_049843595.1 of Hydrogenophaga sp. R2. Taxonomy (NCBI): domain Bacteria; kingdom Pseudomonadati; phylum Pseudomonadota; class Betaproteobacteria; order Burkholderiales; family Comamonadaceae; genus Hydrogenophaga; species Hydrogenophaga sp. R2. The sequence goes on along the minus strand of NZ_JBBHZN010000004.1, from coordinate 21,074 downwards.
GCCTGGGCCCACTGGTGTTGATCCTGGTGGGCATCTCGGGCGCCTGGATCAGCCATCTCACGGCCTTGGAGCCCTATCAACCGCTGTTCATGGGTGTATCGCTGGCGGCGCTGTTCTTTGCGGCAAGAAGCATCTGGAGGCCAGCGGCTGCCTGCGAAGCAGGTCAGGTGTGCGCGATCCCCCGCATCAACCGCATCTACAAACTGCTGTTCGGTGTCGTGGTGTTGCTTCTAGCCACCGCGATGGCATTCCCGCTGATCGCACACTGGTTCTATTGATGAAAGGTCTGACTGTGAAACGCATTCTGATTGCTGCCGGATTTGTCCTGAGCCCGTTTGCATGGGCTGCGCAGCAAACTGCCACCCTCTCCGTCCCTGGCATGTCCTGCGCTACTTGCCCGATCACGGTCAAGAAGGCGCTGACGAAACTCGCCGGCGTGGTCGAAGTGAAGTCCAACTTGGATAGAAGGGAGACCACGGTTGTGTACGACGACACCCAGACTTCATTGGACGCCCTGACCCGAGCAACGAAGGACGCCGGCTTTCCGTCCACTATCACGGGAGTCAGGCCTTGACCGAGGTGCTCCTGACGTCGGTGTTGACCTGTCCGCAATGCGGGTACGCCAAATCCGAGACGATGCCCACCGATGCTTGTCAGTGGTTTTATGAGTGTGAAGAATGCCACGCGGTCATCCGACCAGAGTCGGGTGACTGCTGCGTTTTTTGCTCCTACGGAACGGTTCCTTGTCCACCGATTCAGCAAGGAAAATCGCCAGGCTGCGGCAAGCCTGCCTGACTTTTCGCTGACCGAAATGTCATGCATTCGCAAGCTGCCGGTCATGGGTGCCTCGCTACATTGAACCTGTACCTCGTACCACATTGATTCAGCCGAACAGTGTGATTTGTTCTTGAAGGAGACCCTCCATGATTCGCAAGCTCAGCATTCTCGCCCTCTCCCTGGCCGCACTGGCACCGGCCTTCGCAATGGACGCCGCAAGGTCCGAGGCCAAGGAGGTCATCGCACTGCAGAACGGTGAGACGCTCTACATCTTCAAAGATGGCCTGATGGCGAAGGAAAGCAAGTTCGGAAACGTGAGCCACCTCGGCAAGGGTGAAGTCGTTCAAACCGCTGACGGTAAAAGCATCACGACAATGGGCAACGAAGTCGCCCGTTTGTACGTCCTGCTGAACAAGGGACACGGTAACTGACCTTCCGCCAGTTTCTATAGTCGGAGACGATCGAAAGGTCTCTGACTACACAGCCCTCCGCCGTGATAGGCGCGAGGGCTGTTTTGTGAGTCAGCGAGCTGAACACAAATTGCACAGCACCCCCTTCGTCTGAGAAAAACGCCACGCAATCGCTGAGGCCTTTGACCGCAGCAAAAACCGGTCAAATGAAACTGGGCGCCATACGAAGAACCAACGCTTCATGGCTTGCCACGCCGCAAACGCAGCGCATTGCCAATCACCGACACCGAGCTCAAGCTCATGGCCAGCGCGGCAATCAACGGCGACAGCAGCCAGCCCGTCAGTGGATACAGCACACCGGCCGCAATAGGGATGCCCAGCGCGTTGTACAAAAAGGCGAACACCAGGTTCTGCTTCATGTTGTCCACAGTCGCTTCGGACAACGCGCGCGCAACCGCAATCCCTCGCAGGTCGCCCTTGATCAGCGTGATTTGCGCACTGTTCATCGCCACGTCGGTCCCGGTACCCATGGCCACACCCACATCGGCCTTGGCCAGTGCTGGGGCATCGTTGATACCGTCACCCGCCATGGCCACCACGCGGCCTTCCTTTTGCAGTTTTTCCACCAGAAGCAGTTTGTCGGCCGGCTTGACCTCACCGTGCACCTCGTCGATGCCCAAGCGTGCTGCAACGGCTCTGGCCGTGGTCAGTCCGTCTCCGGTCGCCATCACGATGCGCAGACCGGATGCCTTGAGCGTCGCCAGCGCTTCCGGCGTGCTGACCTTGACCGGATCGGACACCGCCAACAGGCCCATCAGCTGTCCATCAACGGCCAGATGCATCACGCTGGCGCCCTCCGAGCGCAATGCTTCGGCTTGCGGTATCAAGGCGGCCACCGAGACCCCGATCTGCGCCATCAGCGTGGTGTTTCCCAGAGCCAGCTCACGTCCGCCCACCTGCCCACGCACGCCAATGCCCGAGCTGGATTCAAAGTTCTCGGGTTTATCCAACGACATGCCGCGCTCGCGGGCGGCGCGCACGATGGTCTCAGCCAGTGGGTGTTCACTGCCCTGGTCCAGGCTGGCGGCCAGGCGCAGCACCTCATCGGCATCAAAGCCAGGCGCAGGAACGGCGCGCTCAAACGTCGGACGGCCTTCAGTGAGCGTTCCGGTCTTGTCGATGATGAGGGTGTCGATCTTGCGCATGTTCTCGATGGCTGCTGCGTCTCGGAACAGCACACCGTGTGTGGCGCCCCGACCCGTGGCGACCATGATGGACATGGGCGTGGCCAGGCCCAGCGCGCAGGGACAGGCAATGATCAGCACGGCCACCGCGTTGATCAGGCCAAACACCCAACTCGGCTCGGGACCGAACAGACCCCAGCCGAAGAGGGTCAACAAGGCAATGCCCACAACAGCGAGGACAAAGTAGCCCGCCACCACGTCGGCCATGCGTTGCATCGGCGCTTTGGAACGCTGTGCCTGGGCCACCATCTGCACGATCTGCGACAGCATGGTGGACGCGCCGACACGCTCAGATCGCATCACCAGCGCGCCACTGGTGTTCAGCGTGGCGCCAATCACCTTGTCGCCCACGCGTTTGGTGACGGGCATCGGTTCGCCCGTGAGCATGGATTCATCGATCGCGCTGCCGCCTTCCGTGACCTCGCCGTCCACCGGCACCTTTTCTCCTGGGCGCACGCGCAGCAAGTCGCCAACATGAACATGGGTCAGTGGCACGTCCTCTTCGGTGCCGTCCTCCCGGATGCGCCGGGCGGTTTTTGGCGCCAGACGCAGCAACGACTTGATGGCCGCCGAGGTCTGTGACCGGGCCTTGAGTTCAAGCACCTGCCCGAGCAGCGTGAGCGAGATGATCACGGCAGCGGCCTCGAAGTACACCGCGACACGGCCCATGGAAATGAACGAGTCCGGGAACACCTGGGGCGTGACCGTGGCCACCACGCTGTACACAAAAGCCGCCCCGGTGCCCAGACCGATCAAGGTCCACATGTTGGGACTGCGGTTGACCACAGACTGCCAGCCGCGCGAAAAGAATGGCCAGCCCGCCCACATAACAATGGGAATCGACAGCACCAGTTCGATCCAGGTCTGGGTCGTGGATTCAAGCCACTGCAGCCGATGACCAAACATGGCCAAGACAGTGACTAACAAGGTCAGCGGCAGCGTCCACCAGAAGCGGCGCTGGAAATCGCCCAACTCGGGGTTGTCATCGTCCTCAAGCTCCGGCAGCAAGGGCTCGAGCGTCATGCCGCACTTGGGACAGTTCCCCGGATGGCCCTGGCGAATTTCAGGGTGCATCGGACAGGTGTAGATTGCACCGGCCACCGCTGAAGAGGTCTCTGCGGGTGGCTTGGGCGCGAGGTATTGAAGCGGGTTCGCAGCGAACTTGCCTTGGCACTTGGCACTGCAAAAATAGAAGGTGCGGTCCTCGTGGGTCAGCATGTGACCAGACTGCGCCGTGACGGTCATGCCACACACGGGATCCTTCAGGCCCGTTGGTGGGGCCGATTCGGACAGCGCACTGCTGCCGTGATGTTGGTGTGCATTCATGTTGATCCGCCTATTTCCTGTCGTTGTGGGTACGCCCGGAGTCCTGCGGATGGCTGCCATGGCCCCCATGGCCGTTCCCGTGCATCAAGTGCATCAGCGGACAAGCGAGCAGCAGCAGGTAAGGCCAGTAACCCAGAACATGGCCCCAGTGCTCTCGCAGGAGGTAAAAGCCAGCGATCAGGGCGACCGTTACCAGTGCCATTCCTGCCGGGCGGCGCCAGAACGATGGCTCGTTGGATTCATTGTTGGATAGGTTCATTGCATTGCTCCTTCAGAGTTGCCTGCGAAAGGCTTGGGAGAAGGTGCCGCTCCGAGCGATCGATGTGCAGTTCAATCGCACCCGGGTTGAGCGTCAATCGCTTGTCAGTTGCCGGTGGGAGTGGTGACTGCACCCGGCATGCGCTGCATCATCATTTCCATCATGGTCTGCATCATGTCCATGCGCATCTCCATCATCTGATGGTGCTTGGACATGTCCATGGGCATGTCCTTCATGCCCGACATGCCTGGTGTGCCCGCCTTGCCGTGCATTCCGCCCATTGCCTTCATGCTCTTCATCATCTCCATGCCTTCGTGCATGGTTTTCATGTGCTCGTCCATCAAGGCTTGCCGCTCGGCTGGTGTCTTCACATTCATCATCTTGTCGCGCATGGCCTGCATCTCCTTCATGCGGCTTTGCACGGCGGTTGGCGCTGTGGACGCTGCTGCAGCGGCTTGATGTGCGCTGTGGTCGTCGGCTTTGGATACCGAGGTTGCGCCGGTGACTGGTGCGCTCGGATTCGCGCAAGCCGTCAGCAACAAAGCGGTGGAGATCGCAAGGATGGTGCAGGAGGTTTTCATGGTTGTGCTCTTTGAATGAAGAGGGGTACCGCTACAGGCGGCTACAAGGTGGCGGACGCCAAAATGGAAAGGGGCCATACGGGCCGGTAGAGCGCAGGAGCGCTCTTGGCGATAAGCTGCAATATGGCCTATAACGTCAACCGATGGGGTCGCTCAGCAATGGGCAAACCCAGGTGCGCAAGTCTGGTGGAATGCACCTGGACTTGAACTGCGACTGCCGAGGTGTTGGCTGGCCCCCATGACCGGTACAGCACGCCGATCAATCCTGGGTTGCCATCGACGATGGGCTGGTCCACCTTGGTGATGGCCAGCGAGGCTTCATCGCAAAACTTCAAGCATCCGGCATCGTCGGGGTCGGATTGCTCGCCGTGATGGGTTTGGGCGACGGGTACATCCTGTGACATCGCCGCGAAAGAAGAGTGACTACCGCTGTTCGGTTGGTTCAAAAGGCATGCATTGGCCACCCCTGCACCCAACGCAAACAACCACACCGCCAGGATCATCCAGGTGGCATGGCGCAGCGAGTGGCGATACAGGTGCATATCAGTCAGGTGAACAGAGGCAACGATCCAAGGCTAACCCTGGACGCTTGAGAAGCCTTGACGCAGATCAAGAAAGCAGGTCGAGACACGATCTCAAGTCGATCCAGTGTGCGACTGGGCGCTACGTCGGTCGGTTCGTCACCGAACACACCGGCTCGCTGCCATGGCAGTAACGGCTTGTCCCCTCAGTGGGCGTCATGGTGAACGTGAACGCCGCGCATCCAGGCCATGAGGTCGATGGGGCTGGAAGTGCTGGCGCTGGTCACTTCTGCCTGAACCCGGGATTTCTTGAGCTGGGGCTTTTGCTGGGGCTGATGCTGGGCAAGGCTGCCGCGCGAGAGTTTGTCCAGGATGGCGCAGTGAGGCTGGTCATTGCCGTGGCAGGCCTTCACCAGCACCGAGAGACCGTCCATCATCTGCTCGATTTCGCGGCGCTTTTCTTCAAGGTCGGCCAGGTGGCGTTGCGCTACGGCCTTGACTTCGCGGCTCGTGCGCTGTGAATCACTCCACAGGCCGATGAGCTCGGCGATTTGAGCCACCGATAACCCGAGGTGGCGCGACTGCCGCACAAATCTCAACACCGAGACTTCTCGGTAGCCATAGAGACGGTATCCCGAACACTCAAAAATTGTCCACGTTCATCTGGCTTGCGACCACTCGCTCCGATGACGGTCTACTGGAGAGTAGATGCGATCGACGCATGCGCTGTGAACTGTGGCGTCAGCAAGCGGCGGCCCGTTTTTTACGGTCGGAAGGGCCTCTTTCCGACGAACGGAAACTGTCACTTTCTTCAACAAAAACAACGATCTAGACCATGCGCCTGTGTGGTGTATATCCTTCACACAGCGGTTTCTGGGCAGCCCTCTCCCGAGCGCTTGACGGCTGCGATTGACTGATGAATTCTTGCGGCTCGGCGGGTCACACCTGACCCTTTCGTTGCTCTCCGACAGCTGCCTCCCGGCCACCGCGCCGGCAGCTTGAACCGCAACTTTGTTTGTGGAGAGCAGCATGAATGCAGATATCTGTCAGCAGATCTGGCGCTACACCGACGAGCGCCTGGCTGAACTCGTTGCAGCGGCCCGCGACGCGGGCGCCAGTCACCCGTTTCTGACACAGTGGCCCGTCGAGGACGAGTCTCTGGCCAGGAACATCCTTCACTTCGCGGTGCTCCATGATCCGGAGGCTGATCACCAGGACCGACTCACCGCGCTGCGGCTCATCTACAACCAGGTAGCTCGGTTCCCCGACGACATCGAATCACCCAGCCTGCTGGCGATGAACGTGCAGCTCCTGCTGGCAGATCGGCTCAACTCGATCGAACTGCTGCACCTGCTCACCCGTCTGCAGTACCAGCTCCTGGGATACGAGCCCCGAGTGAGCTGCGCCAGGGGCGAGCGACGCAAAGTGTTCGGCCTCTACAAGAACGGCGAGCCGATCCTGGCTGGAACCACTCTGAGGTACGTGAGCCCGCTGCTCCAATCGGCCTTTCGCCACATATCCGGACTGAGCAAGGTCAACATTCGAGCCCTCAGCTTGCAGAAGCGCCACCAAGCTGCTGAGCTTGTGATGATGTACTTCCTGCATGGCGTGAACAAGCAAATCAAGTGGGAATGCCGGGAGCGCCGGATGGACCTGCAGCGGTTTTGTAATCCCACCTGGGAACTGCTCAAGGAAGGGGAGGCCGAGCTGCTGGCGACCGATCCCAGCCAGAGCTTGCTCCATTGTCTGGACTACGAGGCGCTTCAGCTGGTGGCTCACCGGCTCAATACCAGCGATGCCTTGCTGACAATCACTACCCCGAAGACTGACGTCCCGGCAAAGGAGTCGAGACAACCGTGTGAAGTCGTCCTACCGGTCAAACGCCTGGCGGTAATCCAGGGCTCCATCCCGCCGGCCAGCGATGCAAACGATCAGCTGCAGATCCAGCGGTTCAAGGTTTTGCAGACCGTGCAGCCCGTCGTCCAACTGCCCGCCCCCGACCAGCTGTACGGCATTCAGGAGATCCTGACCGGGGAGTTCCCTTGGGCCTCTGGCGCCATCGACGCCATCCTCGGCGAGCTGCGCTTGAAGCGACACCTCGGCGCGCTCAATTGCAAGGTCCGGCCAACCTTGATTGCTGGACAACCCGGTGTGGGTAAAACCCGGTTTGCTCGCCGCCTGGCCGAAGAGCTGAACCTGGCGTTCCGAGCCATCAGTATTGGGGGCATGGACGACAGCCGGGCTCTCCTGGGAACCAGCCGCGGTTGGTCAACCGGGCAGCCTTCTTCCTTGCTCGATCTGCTGCTCAACGCAAACAGCCCGTCCGCTATGGTGCTGCTTGACGAGGTGGATAAGGCGAGCGACCGGTCGGTCAACAGCGCACCCGTGTCCAGCGCTCTGCTGGGCCTCCTGGAGGCAGAGTCTGCACGCCGGTGGTTCGACAGCTTCCTGCAAACCGAATGTGACCTCTCGATGGTCAGCTTCATCCTGACGGCCAACTCGTTGTCACGGCTGCCCACGCCGCTTCTCTCCAGGTGTCAGGTCGTGATGTTCAATGAGCCAAGTCCGGAGCACATAGCCGCAGCGGTGCCCCATGTGCTTGAGGACTTGGCTGGTGAATGGGGACTTCCTTCAGGCGTATTCAAGGGCTTTGAATCAAAGGTGTGTGCTTTTGGAAGTCGAAGCATCCGCGAGTTGAAAGGTGCTCTGACTCACGCTCTCAAGATGGATCTGATGACGAAAGATCATCGACAGTGGCGACATTGATGGTGCCCTCGCGGTCGGCCGTTTAGGGCCGATCCGGCTGCCTTTGTTTGCGGTCCGAACAGTGCTCAGGAATGAAGGTGCACGGCTAACCCGCAGGTTGAGATGTTTGCATCGTTTGCGAGATTGAACATAGGATCACTCGCACTACAACAGTGAACCCTTCGCTCAATGGCCCCTATGTCCACGCGAGCTGATTGGGAGCAATTCAGGCTCTAAGCAGTGCAACGACACCTTGCTGCCGAAGGCTGGACGCACCACCTCATTTCTGGGCTGTTTCTGCGGAGAAAACCTGCTTGAGCCGCTCCACCGTGTGGCGCCACTTGGGCGTGGTGGGCTGGCACACCGTGTTCTGATTGCCGAACAGGCCAACCTCGTTGAAGGCTTTGTTGGCTTCCCGGGTGTCAGTCCACTTCACCTTGACGAAGTACTCGCTCAGCTCTGGTGTGGAGGCCAAGGCCTTGTATTTGGCGCCGTGCTGCACCACGTCCATGACCGACTGGACGCCATCTTCTGTTGCCACGGTGAACTCACTCGCGGGTTGAACGGCCTGCTCGACGGTGCCTACGCCCACATAACCTTTCTTGGGAATGTTGACCCAGACGCGGTCCCCAGGAGACAACATCTTCAGCGTCTGGCTGTACCAGGTTCCCCCACCTGCGCTGATGTAGCCGTACTTGCGCGCATCCTCCCAGCTGCGGCTGGTGGTGTCGCCAAAGGACACGTAGTACTCGCCGTTCCACGGCTCTTTCTCGCCAACCTGGCTCTTGCCTACCGCGGCGTTGGCCTGGGTCTCTCCCGGATCGATGAGCCATGTGCGGCTGAGCAGCTGGTGCTCACCGTGCTGGAACACCTGGAAGAAGATCACGTTGATCGGAATATCGCGCTCGTTGAGGTAGCCGACGATCCGTTCGGTGGAAGGATCAAGCTCTGCCGCAGCAATGATGATCTGGTGGGTGTGATTGAGAGAGTCTTCGTCGAGCGGCGTGCCGAAGCGGTCCTGAAACGCCTTTTCAAGGCTACCTCCGTTTGAGAACCGGCTGTAGATCTGCACCAACTTGTCCGCCGTCAGTCCTTGCAGCCATGAAGCGTAGTCCAGCGCCTGGGCCACGATCTCGCGCGGCGTACGGTCGCGTTTCAGTTCAATCAGAACCAGAGAGCCATCGGGCGCGATCGCGAGCAGATCGATCCGTCCTCCGAAGGTCGTGACTTCTTGCTGCCCGATCAACATCCACTCGCTGGACAAGATGCGCGGATCACTCACGATCATCTCTTCCAGTAACTGCTCGCTCGGCAACTTGCCGGCATTCAGCAACTGCGGTTGAGTGCCTACCTGCCAGATCGCGTGCTGAATGGGCATCGTGTCCTCCTTGACGACGTTATTGAAGATTGCTCTGGTTAGTAGGCCTCAGGAGCTCGCTCGGCCCTCTTCTGTAGACGCTCCCGCTTCCAGAGCCGAGATATCCATACCGTCCTTGGCCAGATAGCTCAGGGCTCCACACCAAAGCGCCTGACGCCACTCAGGGTCGTTACCCAGCAAGGGATCGATCAGGTCCTCGGGGTGCCAGGCGCCCCGGCGATGTTTGGCAACATCCGGCAAGAGTTTTGATCCGGCCTCAAGTTGTTGAAGCTCAGAGAGGGGGAGGTTACTGCCCAGCACAGAGATGCCCAATGAGCGCGCAATCGCCATTACAGCAAGCAGGTTCTCAAGGCACGGTGCGTGATGAATGCTCCAGTGGTCCGACAGCAGCCAATAGCGCGTGAGCTCAGCACCGTCCAAGCATTGAGAGGTTTCCTCATAGACCAGACATAGCGGGCCTTGGCCGTTGGGTATCTCTTGCCCAACGGGTTTCCAGATAGAAAGCCAGCGTGGGACGTTAGGAGCCTGCTTGAGCCGTCCGGAGAACCACTCGCGGTAGTGAGCCGGAGACTTGTAATGGTCATGCACCAGATGCGGGTGTGAATCAACCAAATCGAGCCACGATCGCCTGATGGCCAGGTGCTCAGCCGCCCAGTCCAGCAGCTCAGATGTGAGCTTGTCCTTCAGTTTGTCGGGGGTCGAAAATGCGGCGTTGGGCAGCTTCAGGTCAGCGGGCAGGAGGCGGGGAATCTGCTGGCGGGCGACGCCGTAGGCCTCGAAGGCTTCGATGAGGCGCTTGGCTTGAGCGCGTACCGGGTCCAGGCGGTCGTGCAGCAGGTTCCACGTTTTGCCCAGCAGACCGACCAGCCCGTTGGCTTCGCCGACAAACGACATGCTCAGGTCACCTCGTCGATCAAGGCTTCGGCTAGGTGGGCTTGGGTGGTCTGGATGGCGGCGAGGCGCTCGCGCAGATCGCTGCAAATTCGGAGCAGTGATTCGACGTGGGCGACGATGCGGCATTGTTCGGCGAGGGGTGGCAGTGCTAACGGGATTTCCTCCCACTTTCCCTTATTGAGGATGGAAATTGTCGTACTCGACGAGCGAGCCCATGCCTCCGACTGGAAATACGGACACCTTAAATAAAGACTTATGAACTCAGGGATGCAGAATATTGGTGTAACTGAGTTAATCTGCTGATTGAACGAGCAATCTCTGTCGATTATGTTTGTTTTTCCAATGGTGCCGATACACACCATCAATATTGAACCTGAAGGAGCAGTACGTCCGGAATCCTTCAGGCCAAGTTCAGACAACCCCTCATTGCCATAGTCAACGTCCCCAGGATGTATGTCTCCTGGCTTGATAAATGGGATGTGCGATCCGTAAAGATCTGGATTCTTCTTGTCTGGCGTCGTGCCTGTCTGCGTGTAGCCAATATGCTGAAGCGGTACCCACTCCCACCCTGCCGGCAGTTCAAACGGTCTCTTATCCTGAGCTATTGATGGCAGAGGTTTATCCCGCTTGATCTTGCCCTCCGCTATTAGGCGGTCCTTCTCTGCACGAATCTTCTTCAGAAGTTCGCTGGCGGGTTCGTCCTTTGGGTCCTGGGGCACGAGCAAGCCGCGCACCGCCAGTTGCAGAATGACCTGCTCCATGGCGGCGATGGCTTCAGGGCGGTCGAGCAGGATGTCGAAGTGGGTCGCGATGCGTTGCCAGTTGTCGGCCAGTTCTTGTGGTGAGGTGCTCGCGGTTAGCGCGTCGAGCAGGGTTTGCATAAGCTGGGCGTGTTGTGTGGCTTCGAGCTGGCCCTTGGCTTCGAGGGCATCGCACAGGCGCATGAGTTCTTCAACACGGGCGACGATGCGGGCTTGTTCCGCTAGGGGAGGAACGGGAATTGGCGGATTGGTAATATCTCCCATCTTTAGGTATGGAATCGCCGACCCGCGCTTGTTCTTTGTCAACTCCCCAATGCAGTGGCTAATACTGAAATATAAAAATTTCAGATCAAGCAAAATTGGCTCAATTACATAGGTGCGTTGGTACGCGTCAAACTTGCCTTTGTAGTGCTTGAGATTAAAGTCGCCATTCCCAGCCAATAGAACTGCACTGCAGTCAAATGAGTACCGATCTATAGCAAGTGGGGTGTTAGAGCAAGTAAAGAATGGATACTGTCCATCGGGAGAGGCGGCATTTGCATCTAGTTTCCCTGTTGAGATATTTGTGAGGGACCCAATCTTTGCACGCTCCCACCCCTCCGGTAGCTCAAACACCTTTTCATCTGCAGTTATCTCAGGAAGCGGTTTGTCCCGCTTTATCTTCCCTTCGGCAGTCAGTCGGTCTTTCTCCTCCCGAATCTTCTTCAGCAGTTCGCCTGCGGGTTCGTCATTGGGGTCCTGCGGCACCAGCTTGCCCTGCACCGCCAGCGCCAAGATCAGTTCACGCAGCTTGGTCACGCCACCGGGCGCTGTGGCCAGCAGGTCGAACTGCTGCACCAGTGGCGGCTGCAGGGCGCTGAGGTATTTCGCGATGGGCTCGCGTGCTTCCAACACCGCACTCATTCGCGGGCTCCAGTCAGCGATTCGGCCAAGATAGTTTTGAGCTGGTCGCGCAGGCCTTGCGCCTCGGCCTGCAGGCTAGCGTAGCGGCGCAGCAGCTCGTCCGGATCGTGGCTCTCCTGCTCGGGGGCGTGAGGGTTCTTCTGGTCTAGGTTGTAGTTGGCGGCCTTGATCTGGTCGATACCGACCTTCCAGGCGCGTTCGTTCTCGACCCGTGCGGCAAAGCCGTCGGCCTCGTTGCCCCACCAGGCTTTTTCGGCGTCGAACTCTTCGATGCGGATGGGCTTGGTCTTGTTGTAGCTCTTCACACCCTCAGGGTAGGGGTGCTCGTAATACCAGATGTGCTGCGTGGGCTGGCCCTTGGTGAAGAACAGCAGGTTGGTCTTGATGCCGGTGTAAGGGGCGAACACCCCGTTGGGCAGGCGTACGATGGTGTGCAGGTTGCACTCGGTCAGCAGCTGTTCCTTGATGCGGGTTTTGACACCTTCGCCAAACAGGGTGCCGTCGGGCAACACCAGGGCGGCGCGGCCGTTGGCCTTGAGGATGTGTTTGATGAGAACCAGGAACAGGTCGGCCGTTTCCTTGGTGCGCACATCGGCCGGGAAGCCCTGTTCAATGCCCGGCTCTTCAATGCCGCCGAAGGGAGGGTTGGTAAGCACTGCGTCCACCCGGTCGGCTGGGGTGTAGTCGCGCAGCGGGCGGGCCAGGGTGTTGTCGTGGCGAATGGCACTGGGCACCTCGATGCCGTGCAGCATCAGATTGGTGATGCAAAGCATGTGAGGCAACTGCTTCTTTTCCACACCGCGGATGCTGGCCTGCAGCTGGGCCGCGTCGGCTTCGTTCTTGACCTGCTTGCGCAGGTGCTCAATGGCGCAGACCAAGAAGCCGCCTGTGCCAGTGGCTGGGTCCATGACCACTTCGCCCAGCTGCGGGTTGACCATGTCCACCATGAACTGGGTGACCGCCCGCGGGGTGTAGAACTCGCCGGCGTTGCCCGCGCTTTGCAGGTCACGCAGGATCTTTTCGTAGAGGTCGTTGAACTGATGGCGCTCGCTCTGGCGGTTGAAGTCGATAGCGTTGAGCTTGTTGATCACCTGCCGCAGCAGCTGACCGCTCTTCATGTAGTTGAAGGCGTCTTCAAATACGCCGCGCACCACATAGCCGCGCGGGTTGCGTACCGGGTCGGCCGGCAGGTTCTTGAGGGTAACGAACAACTCGGTGTTGACGAAGTCCAGCAGGTCGTCGCCGGTGATGCCTTCTGGGTCGGCGGCCCAGTTGCGCCAGCGCATGCTCTCGGGCATGGGGCTTTTGTAGTCGTCGCGGGTGAGTTCGAGTTCTTCCTCCAGCGCGTCGAATACTTTGAGGAATAGCAGCCAAGTCAGTTGCGAGATGCGCTGGGCGTCGCCGTCCACGCCAGAGTCCTGGCGCATGACGTCCTGAATGGATTTGATAACGGGGGAGAGGTTGGACATTCAGAAAGTACAGGTTCAAAAAGGTGCTGCAGAAGGACTGCTGCCGCTACCCGGTGCTGTTGGATGGGTGTCGGCATAGAGCTCCCGTTCGAGCGTCTGCAGGGCGGTGAGGTATTGCGGCCGACCGCCAAACGCCCGAACGAGCTCGGCCGGAAGGCCCAGCTGGTTGACGGGGGGTAGGGTCAGCACGTTGCTGGCTTCCAGCGTGGTGATGCCTTCGTCGGCGTATTTGTCGAGCAGGGCTTCGATGACTTGCCTGGCCATGGGGCCGTACTGGGTGAAGACGTTGCGCTTTTTCACGCGGCTGGCGCGCTCACGCCGGGTGAGTGGCGGCTGGTCGTAGGCCACATGGAGCAGCAGGTCGAATGGATCCAGGTCTTTCCCGACCTCATCAGCCAAGGCCTCGATGAGCACACCCTGCCTTTCAAGCTCATCGATCAGCGCAGCCTTGCGGTCGGCGTCGTTCCAGGCCTGAAGAAACTTGTCGAGCGAGTCGTATTGGCGCTTGAGATTGATGCGGGTGTAGTCGCGAAGACTCTCGGTGATCAGCTTGCCGTCGGCGTTGAGGTACTGCACACGCTCGCGCGCGACAGACACCGTGACGGTACCCCCCACGACATACTTCTTGAGCTCTGTGTTGGAACCGTCGCCGGATCCCGGGGCATCGGGACTTAGGTGCGGTTGATCGTCGCCTGGTTGAGTTTCCTTGAACGGGTCAACTTCCACGGGCGCGTCAATGGCATCCCCTTCCGCGGGCACGTAGATCTGTACGGGTTCACCGTCGAAGGCAGGATCAGCGAAATTCTCCGTCGCGCGCTTGAAGTCCATGATGGTGAACCACGACTTGCCCAGGTCCTCCCGTAGACGGGTGCCGCGGCCGATGATCTGCTTGAACAGCGTCATCGACTTGATGTTCTGGTCCAGCACGATGAGCTTGCAGGTTTGCGCATCCACCCCGGTGCTCATGAGCTTGGAGGTGGTAGCGATCACTGGATAGGTCTTCTCAGGGTCGATGAAGTTGTCAAGTTCGCGTTTGCCTTCCTGGTTGTCACCGGTGATCTGCACGACGTACTTGGGATTGGTAGCGCAGATGTCTGGATTGGCGTTGGCCAGGGCTTGGCGCATGCGGGCTGCGTGGTCGATGTCTTCGCAGAACACGATGGTTTTGGCGTATCGATCGGTCGCCTTGAGGTACTCAGTGACCTTGCCGGCAACCACCTCATCGCGCTTCTGCAGGACGAGCTTGCGATTCATGTCGGTGCCGGTGTAAACGCGGTCCTCGATCAGGTTGCCAGCGTTGTCTCGCATGCCTTCGGTCGGGCGCCAGCCGAAAGTGTCTCGGTCCAGGTCGATGCGAATCACCTTGTAAGGCGCGAGGTAGCCGTCCTCAACGCCCTGCTTGAGGCTGTAGGTGTAGATGGGCTCGCCGAAATAGTGGCTGTTGGAGACCTCTTCGGTTTCCTTGGGTGTGGCCGTCAAGCCCACCTGGGTTGCGCTGCTGAAGTAGGTCAGGATCTCTCGCCAGGCCGAGTCTTCGGCGGCACTGCCACGGTGACATTCGTCCACCACGATGAGATCGAAAAAGTCGGCCGAGAACTGCTTGTAGATGTTGCTCTCTTCTTCTGTGCCGGTGACAGCCTGGTACAGCGACAAGTAGATCTCGTAGCTCTTGTCGACCTGCTTGGTGGTCTTGTTGACGGCGAGGGTGACTTCTTCCGTGTTTGACTGGCCGTTCGCATCGACCCTTTCAACCCCCTTAGCGTTGGGACTGAGCTTGGCCATGGCGCCCTTGAACGGGCGAAAGTCGTTGACCATGGTCTGGTCGATCAGGATGTTGCGGTCTGCCAGAAACAGGATGCGCTTCTTTGCACCACTCTTCCAGAGGCGCCAGATGATCTGGAAGGCGGTGTAGGTCTTGCCAGTGCCAGTGGCCATGACCAGCAGCACCCGGTTCTGCCCACCAGCGATGGCTTCCACCGTACGGTTGATGGCGTTGAGCTGGTAATAGCGGGGCGTCTTGCTGGGCGAGTAGTCGAACGCAGCAATCCGCTCGACTTCGGGTGTCCAGCCTTTCCAGGTGCAGTAACGCTGCCACAGCTCCGCTGGCGAGGGGAACTCGTCAAGCGAAAGGTTCTGCTCCAGCACACCCGTGGCCAGGGTGGCGTCACGAAAGACAAAGCCGTCACCGTTGCTGGCGAAGCTGAAGGGCACGTTCAGCAGTTCCGCATACTGGATGGCCTGACCCATCCCAGCACCCATCGCGTGCTTGTTGTCTTT
Source organism: Hydrogenophaga sp. R2 (assembly GCF_049843595.1). Classification (NCBI taxonomy): domain Bacteria; kingdom Pseudomonadati; phylum Pseudomonadota; class Betaproteobacteria; order Burkholderiales; family Comamonadaceae; genus Hydrogenophaga; species Hydrogenophaga sp. R2. Next base: position 5,529 of record NZ_JBBHZN010000004.1, on the reverse strand, counting down.
GGCCTCGACGACCGCCAGGGGGATGTTCGCCTTGTAGAACAGGGCGTAGTCGGCGCGCAGAACAGTGCCCTTGTCGCGCTGAGCCTTCTGGCCGCGGACCACTACTCGACCTGCGCGCAGCGGGAACTCGCGATAGATCTGGTCCATGCCGTTCCAGCCAGACTTCTCCATGGCAGGGCGGATGAACTTGTCGCAGATGTCGCTCTCGCTCAGGTCTTTTTTGCTCATGCATATCCCGCTACCACCGGTCGCTCCACCGTTCATGTGATCGAGCGTTTCCATCTCTGACTTGATTATGGGCTACCAGTTCGAGGTATGCGAAGGCTCGCGGACGTTCTAACCCTCATGCTCATGACGGATTGTTTTGAGCTCAACCGCCTCGGGAATAGAGGTTGAACCTAGCCGCAGCACGGCGTAATACATCCATTCGGTGGATCATTCGAGAGATTTGTTGGGCACTTGGTGTAGCCGCAGACGGTGTCAGCGCGTACCATAAAGGAATGACAACCTTTGCCAACTCCCTGAAGACCGAAATAGCTCGAGTCGCTCGCAAAGAACTGCGAGATGAGATCTCGTCACTGCGCAAAGCCTCGGCAGCACAAAGAAGCGCAATTGCCGTGCTCAAGAAGGAGATCAAGGAGCTTCAAGGTCGTGTCGCGCTGCTCAGCCGTGCACACCACGGGCAAAGGGCTCAAGAGTCGGCCGTTCCTCGACCACAGGCGTTGGCTGGGAAATCTCGTGGGAAGCCGGGGCGCAAGGTCATCTTTTCTGCTGAAAGGCTCAAAGCAGCCAGGGCCAGACTGGGATTCACCCAGCTGCAGATGGCTCAACTACTGGGCGTTTCTGCGTTATCACTGTGGAAGTGGGAGTCTGGCGCTGCCGCGCCGAGGGCATCCAGAGTCCCCCAGATCCTCGAACGACTCGCTCTGGGAAAGAGAGAGGCGCTGGCGATGCTGAAAGCCACGGACGCGTGAACCTTCCCTTTTCAGTCCGGCGCGAAAGAGGGTCGAATTGGAAAAGAGATACGGATGAGGACATTCACCCACTACTCGGCGTAGCGCAGCGCGTTTGCCACCAATGTCTCAAAGGTCGGCGGCCGGGCCCTTTTCTTTGGCCTGGTTGAGGGGTTCGGAGTCTGATCCTTCTGAATCCTGGCTAGCCCTGAGCGCTCAAGCGGCGTGAGCGATGACATAACCGCGACCTCTTCGACTGCTGCGCTCTGTGCTCGCTCAAGCTCCAGCTTCGCTCCAGGACGAAAAGCAAAGTGGACCCCAAGAGGACAGACCAAGTCTTTCCTTCCGACAACTGGCCGACCGCTGATAGCCATCGAAGAAAGCGCGACGACGCTGGCTCTGCTAGGAGCAAAATCAGGCGAGAGAGCAGCGCGGGTCAAATCGTCAATCGAGATCTTCGAGCGACCAACCTGCCTGGCTAGTTCAAATGCCAGACACAGGAGTTCGATGCGAGTTCGGTGAATGCTCAAGGTAATGTCGTTGATGACAGACCACAGCCTTTCATCATCAGGCACTGCACCGCCAGTGGCGACCTCGTACGCTTTTCGCAGTTCGAACTCTGCAGGATCGTCGCTTTGCTCAGGAACCATCACTGAAGAGTTCACCATCAGCCGATCCGTGATCTCCATGCCACTCCGCATGATCTTGGCAACATTGATGAAGTTTGACGAGTGAATCACCGGTATGCCCAGGTCAACAGTGGCAAGCAGAAGCTTCACAACATTGACGCTAGCGTTCTCTCCTCTGGCAACCATCTGCATTTCATCGAGCATTGCTAAGAGGAGACCGTCTCTGTAAACACTCCTCACCCCGACACGACCCAGTTCCTTGAGAGAGTAACTTCGGGATGCTTCATCAGTACCGAAGACAACCTGCTTCAACACATCAGCGATTGAGTTGACAGCAGTCACCTTCACGTGCCTCGCCAGCTGAAAGCGGACAGGCTCGTACCCCGCACCAACTTCGATAACAGGCTTTTCATCCATCAGCCTGATCAAGCTCTCACACAAAGCCGTCTTCCCGACACCTGGCAAACCGGTGATGCACAGAGGACGGACAACTGCCGGTTTCCGATGTGCTGCATTGATGGTCGAACGATAGGCGTGCTGGTCGCTGTAGTGAACTCGAGCGTGTGCCTCCAGCATGGCGAGTGCCTTGCGTATAGTGACCAGCACCTGCGTTGACGGAATATAGATACTGGCCAGGATTGCCCTTATCTCGGCACGAGCAGACAGAGGGCTGCAATTGGAAAGACCGGGACTTGAGGTTCCGTACAGACGAATACGGTCGGCGATCTTGGCATCGGTCCAAGAAGAGAACCGGGCGAACTTGCTCCATGCGGTGGGAACAGACATTCGATTAACTCCCGGGTTTGGTACTGTGCTTGCGGTTGAGGATCCTGCGCTCTGCTCCCAAGGAGGCAGAGCGAACCTTCGGTGTGCCGGCTCTGGTTTCCTCCTTCAAAACATGCGTCCCAATCTGTGCCGTTGAGCCATGAATCATGGATAGCGTGGCGGCCGCCTTCCGGCTTTGAAGCTTGTTCAGGCCATCCTTGATTGCCGTCCCGTGCTCTTCGAGCTCCTGCAGCGTCACATACTTATCCTGCTCACTGCCGCGAACCCGAGGTCGGATTTCAACTTCAACGACATCCAGTCCGATAAACACCCAAGCCTTGCGAGCACACATCCTCAGTGCATATCCATCAAGTCGGACGCAACTGGCGTCCCGGCTTTGACTCAGGATTCCCATACTCTCGAGCTCTGGTGACGAATAGCGCTGGGATTCCAGAGTTAGCCAGCCTCTCTGCAGTATGAAAGTCACTGGCGTTGTGAACAAACGAATTGCATCGTTTCGGGAAATGGTCTGGGCAGCGTTGCGGCCGAGTCCTTCGTAGTAGTTCAGCAATCCCAGCGGGGTAGGTGTGACACCTTGCTGTGTCATCTCAACCGTCAACCGACCAGTGCAATCAGCCGATCTATTGAACTCGAGCACTTCCAGAACGCAAGCCCTGGCAAGCTCGATCACATTGGCCTTGGCCACCCGGTAGTGCTTGATACCTTTGATGGTCGGGTTCCTCGGGTGGCTGGACTCGATTGATCCGTGAGACTGCGGCTCGCTAGTCGGTGGTATCCCAACCGAAGCTACCAGGCCGCGCAGCTTTTCGACGACTGCATTGCACGATCCGCTGCCGCGGTCAGGCAGATACTCAAGGCCAAGTCCTACCGTCGGCCACTCCCCCGGTTTGATGGTGATTCCGAAGAGGCTACAGAAGTAGACCTTGTCAACACAAGCGCAGAACAGTGCTGCTTTGTACGCATCGGCATCCTCGGCACCAGCGCCGAATCCAATTCCAACGAAGGCCCCACTCGTACTGCACCTGAGTCGAACAACGTACAAGCGCGGCGCGGCAGCTCCAGTAACGATCGACCTTGGATGCACCTCAACCGTATACGCATCAGCTTCAACTTTCTCCATCGAGTAAGCGACTTCTTCGCAGTAGGAACCCTTGGAGGCCTGGTGTTTTCCGCGAGCCCGAGTTTTCCCGTAGCGTTCAATGTATAACTGGTTCTGATCAACTGCTTTCTTGACGTGGTACCAGTACTGCCCGATGCTTGGAAATGGCTCACCAAGCGGGTGGAGCAATTTGCAGTCACCACTGGTTCTGAAGACTGCGATACAACCAAAGTGGCTGTCCATCGTCTTGGCGTACACCTCGTGGACCGTCGCTCCTTGTGTCATGTGCTGCTTGTACCCATCAACGCACAGCTGCGCCATACGCGCATCGCAGTTGAAGCCCACATCCTTACCGTCCTTGCTCGGTCGCCCCCTTTTCACACCACTAGGTAGCGGCTCACTTTGATCTCCGGGCCATGTGAAGTAGTCTGGAAGCAGAGTCCAGATGTTGTGACCAAAGGCGAGGTAGGTGAAAAACCAGAGCCGGACTCGCGTTTCATTCTGTTTAGGTTCAAGGCTACGAATGATCTTGTTCAAGGCCTTTTCGACCTCGTGAGCCGTCAAGATCGCAGGCCAGCATTCAAGAATGTGGGCGACCTGCTGGTGCCGATTCATCACAAGGTCTCGATGAGGAACCTTTTGGTTGATCCTGATCGCGTCGAGCCGCTCGAGGTTCTTTCCTTCCAGCGAGGAAAGCCACGGCGGCATAGAGATCACGTCATCGGTCTGCACAATCTGGCCTGACCCGAGGCCCTTGGTGTAGTCCGCCAGTGCAATGACTTCAAGTTCATAGCTTGGTTTGGGATCGGCAAGGAAGCTCACGAGCAAGACGATCCTCTTCGGCTCACTGATGGCCAGCTTGTGATACCGAACACTCTTTTTGAGCTGTCTGTAGCCGTTTGGTGCGATGTACTGGTTGGGCGACATGGGCAGTTACCTCATGAACCAGTTCTCGTACACCAAGAGAACGTCTCGCCGCTCCGGCTGCAAGGCGCGATCCACCAGGATTGCGTCAAACAGATCCACCCGCAGCTCTCGTCTCCAGATAGACTGAAACAGGAGTCGGCGACATTCTGTGGCCGACCAACCCCACCGTGATGCGCACCGAGCGATAACAAGTGCAGGCGGAGTACCGAGCCGCAGTGCTGTCCGAAAGAGTTCTGCGAGTTCCTGTTGCTCAATGAAGCCCAACTCTACTGACCGAACCGTCCACTGGAACAGAAATCGTAAGTTGCACGCTACCTGCGTATCAAGCAGACCAGGATGCAGGAATACCTGACGGATCCCCAGTTCAGCCATGTAATGAGCTTTGATCGCGTTCTTGTTGGCTGCATTCTCATTGCGCTTGATCCCCACTCCCGCATTGAAGCGCTGCGGCCCAGGTTTGCCATGAGCGGCTGCACTGCTCTTAATGTCGAAGTGGACACAGTAAGGGCCCTTGTTGTCCACCAAGAACAGTAGAAAGTCGCCGAGCATTTCTAGTGGGACAGGTACGCTACTTTGCTCAATCCCTTCCAGCACCTTCATCGTCCATGGGTGTGAATCGAATACTTCAAGGTACCTGGCGATCTCCAAGGTACCACTGTGTTGACGTACCGGCTGACCTAGAAGTCCAGGATGACCATGAAGTGGGTGTGGCCCAGCAAACAAGTCAAACTTAAACTGGTCCCGAAGCCAGAAAAGCTTGTCGCTGTAGAGCGCGAGGAAGACCAATACATACTCCGCTCGCGACAGCACATGAATCGTTTGGCCGAACACCGGATGCTCGATACGGTACGCCCAAGACATTTGGGGCGCTTGCCCCGGCTTGGCCTGTATGGCTGCCTGGTGATCGCAGCTCCAGCCTGGAGCATTTCTGGCCCGCGCGCGCATTGCCTCAAAGGATTTCGCGCTTTCAACGACGTCGTCATCCATGGCCTTCCCCCGTGCCTTAGCGCCCAAGTATCAGACCGATCTGGTACTTGCTTTTAGACGCCGTATGAATAGATTCAACCGGGGCCACCGTAACGTGACCTGGAATCCGGAGCAGGAGCGCTGCGCGATGACTCTCAAGGGGATGAAA
>NZ_JBBHZN010000003.1:0-440354 GCF_049843595.1 Hydrogenophaga sp. R2 | reverse complement strand
CTTTCAGCTCCAAAAACGAGTTTGCCGAAACACCAAAACCTAAACAGGAACCTGGAAAGGAAAACTTGGTGCCCATGGCGGGAATCGGACCCGCGACCTCTCCCTTACCAAGGGAGTGCTCTACCACTGAGCCACATGGGCGAGGACGTCGGCTGCGCCGCCGTCATCTGAAAATCAACACCAGCCCGTTCGGCCAACTGGAGCGGGAGACGGGAATCGAACCCGCGTCATCAGCTTGGAAGGCTGGGGTTCTACCATTGAACTACTCCCGCCGCGCTGTCAGTTGCACCAACCGCTGGCTAACAATCTCTGCTCAATCACTTCGTCGCTGGTGGAGGAGGCTGGATTCGAACCAGCGTAGGCGTAAGCCAACAGATTTACAGTCTGCCCCCTTTAGCCACTCGGGCACCCCTCCGTCGCGAAGCCTTTGATTATGCCACGGTTTTTTGACGCCGTGCAGCCCCCGTGCGCATCGCGGGGTCAAGTCACCAGACGACGGGGCTCTGGCCTTGCCCGACCAGCCAGCGGTTGACTTCCGAAAAGTGCCCGCAGCCCAGGAATGGCGTGGGCGGGCGTCGGGCCGACAGGGGCGAGGGATGGTTGGCCTCCCGGACCGCATGGCGCCGGGTGTCGATGGCGGCGCGTTTTTTCTGGGCGTGCGCACCCCAGAGCAGGAAGGCCTTGGCCGGCCCGGTCTGGCTGCAGTGGCGGATGACCGCATCGGTGAACGCTTCCCAGCCCTGCCCGGCGTGGCTGACGGGCAGGCCGTCCTCGACCGTGAGGCAGGTGTTGAGCAGGAGCACGCCCTGCTCGGCCCAGCGCACCAGCGAGCCGTTGGCGGGCAGCGGCAGCCCCAGGTCGCGCTGGAGTTCCAGAAAGATGTTGCGCAGGCTCGGCGGCGGCTTGATGCCCGGCGCGACCGAGAAGGCCAGCCCCTCGGCCTGCCCGGCACCGTGGTACGGGTCCTGCCCGAGGATGACGACGCGGACGCCATCGGGCGGGGTGAGTGCCAGCGCCCTCAGCGGGTGGGGCGGGTAGACGGTGGCACCGGCCTGCAGCCGCTGCCGCAGATGCCCGGCCAGGGCGCGACCGGGCTGCGAAGCCGCAAAGGCATCGCGCAGGCCGGCCCAGCCGGGGTGGACCGGCCACGCCGCCAGATCGGCATCGGTCAGCCGGTCGTGAAACACGGCTGCGCTCAGGCGAACAGCTCGGCCAGTGCCAGGCCCGGTTCGGGCGCGCGCATGAAGGCCTCGCCCACCAGGAAGGCGTGCACGCCGGCTTCGCGCAGGGTCTGCACGTCGGCGCGCGAGAGGATGCCGGACTCGGTGATGAGCAGGCGATCGGCCGGCACGTCGGCCTTCATCGACAGCGTGGTGTCCAGCGACACCTCGAAGGTGCGCAGGTTGCGGTTGTTGATGCCCACCAGCGGGGTCTTGAGTTTCAGGGCACGGTCCAGCTCGGGGCGGTCATGCACCTCCACCAGCACCGCCATGTGCAGGCTGCGGGCGATGGCCTCCAGATCGGCCATCTGCGCGTCGTCCAGACAGGCCGCGATCAGCAGGATGGCATCGGCCCCCATGGCTCGGGCCTCGAACACCTGGTAGGCGTCGACCATGAAGTCCTTTCGCAGCACCGGCAGGTCGCAGCTGGCGCGGGCCTGCTTGAGGTAGTCCGGGCTGCCCTGGAAGAACTGGCGGTCGGTCAGCACCGACAGGCAGGCCGCGCCGATGCTGCCGTCGCCCTCGGCGTAGCTCTGGGCGATGTCGGCCGGGATGAAGTCCTCGCGCAGCACACCCTTGCTGGGGCTGGCCTTCTTGACCTCGGCGATCACCGCGGCCTGGCCGCGCCCGATGCGCTGGCGCAGGGCACCTTCGAAATCGCGGGTCAGCACCCGGCTCTCGGCGTCGGCCCGCACCAGCTCCAGCGGCTTCTTCTTGCGGGCGGCCGCGATCTCTTCGTGCTTGACCGCCACGATGCGGTTGAGGATGTCGCTCATGTCGGGTCCGTTCAGGCGGCAAAGGCCTTGAGTTGTTCGAGCTTGGCCAGCGCGGCACCGCTGTCGAGCGTCTGGCGGGCCAGGGCGATGCCGGCCTTCATGTCGGGAGCCACATTGGCGGCGTACAACGCCACGCCGGCGTTCAGACAGACGATATCGGTGGCGGCCTTCAGCGCCGGGTCGGCCCGGCGCTCCAGCACGCCCATGAGCATGGTGCGCGAGGCCTCGGGCGTGTCCACGCGCAGCGCCCGGTTGCTGGCCATGGTCAGGCCGAAGTCTTCGGGGTGGATCTCGTACTCGCTGATCTCGCCGTCGCGCAGCTCGCCCACCAGCGTGGCCGCCCCCAGCGATACCTCGTCCATGCCGTCGCGGCCGTACACCACCACCGCGTGCTCGGCGCCCAGGCGCTGCAGGGCACGCACCTGGATGCCGACCAGATCGGGGTGGAACACGCCCATGAGGATGTTGGGCGCGCTGGCCGGGTTGGTGAGCGGGCCCAGGATGTTGAAGATGGTCTTGATGCCCAGTTCCTTGCGCACCGGGGCCACGTTCTTCATGGCCGGGTGGTGGTTGGGCGCGAACATGAAGCCCACGCCGACCTCGGCGATGCAGCGGGCAATCGCGTCGGGCGCAAGGTTGATGTTCACGCCCAGGCTCTCCAGCACGTCGGCACTGCCGCTCTTGCTGGAGACACTGCGACCTCCGTGCTTGCTGACGCGGGCGCCGGCCGCGGCCGCCACGAACATGCTGCAGGTGCTGATGTTGAAGGTGTGCGAGCCGTCGCCACCGGTGCCCACGATGTCGACCAGGTGGGTCTTGTCGGCCACGTGGACCTTGGTGGAGAACTCGCGCATGACCTGCGCGGCCGCCGTGATCTCGCCGATGGTTTCCTTCTTGACGCGCAGGCCGGTGATGAGCGCGGCCATCATGACCGGGGACATCTCGCCGCCCATGATCATGCGCATGAGGTGCAGCATCTCGTCGTGGAAGATCTCGCGGTGCTCGATGGTGCGCTGCAGGGCCTCCTGCGGCGTGATCTTGTGGCTGTGCATGGGTCGGTCTCCGGAGAGTTTTTTATGAGGCAGGGGAATCGGTCAGGGCCAGGCGCACGCCGAAGCCGATGAAGAGCACGCCGCTGGCGCGGTCCATCCAGTGCATGGCGCGGCGCACGCGGTCCACCCGGCGCGCCGCCCAGGCCGACAGCCAGGCGTAGCCCAGCGTGACCGGCAGCGCATTGATGCTGAACAGCACACCCAATGCCAGAAAAGCCAGGGTCTTGTTCGCCGCATCGAGGGCGATGAACTGCGGCAGGAAGGCCAGGAAGAACAGGGCCACCTTGGGGTTGAGCACGTTGGTGAGGAAGCCGCGCCAGAACACGCGCTTCAGCGGCGCGGCCTCGGTGGCGGCATCGGGGTTCCACTGGCCGGGGGCCGCGCGCAGCAGACGCCAGCCCATCCACACCAGGTAGGCCGCACCGATCACCTTGACCACGGTGAAGGCGGTGGCGGACGCGGCCAGCAAGGCCCCCAGTCCCACCGTGGCCACCGCCACGTGCACGAAGCAGCCGGCAAAGATGCCCAGCGCCGCCACCATGCCGGCGCGCGCACCCTGGCGCAGCGAGGTGCTGACGATGTAGAGCACGTCCGGCCCCGGGGTGAGGTTGAGCAGCCAGCCGGCCGCGATGAACAACAGGAGCTGCGGCAGATCGGGCATGGCGGAGTCCGGTTCAGTAGATGGCGGGTGCGCTGGCACTGCCGGAAGTGGGCAAGGCAGGCGCGGCGAAGAAGCGCCGCACGCTGGCCACGGCCCGGTCGATGCCGTCGGCATCGACATCGAGGTGGGTGACGAACCGCAGGCCGATCAGGCCGGTGGCCAGCACGCCGTCGCGCGCCAGGTGGGCCAGCAGGTCGGGACCCCGGCCACCGTCCACATCGACGAACACGATGTTGGTCCGGGCCGACCGCACACGCAGGCCGGCGATGCCCTGCAGGCCCGTGGCCAGCCGCTGCGCCAGCGCATGGTCGTCGGCCAGGCGCTGTACATGGTGGTCCAGCGCGTGGCGGGCGGCGGCGGCCAGCAGGCCGGACTGGCGCAGGCCGCCGCCGACCATCTTGCGCCAGCGGCGCGCGCGGTCGATCAGCTCGCGCGATCCGCACAGGGCCGAGCCCACCGGCGCACCCAGGCCCTTGCTGAAGCAGACCGACACGCTGTCGAAACGGTCGACGATGCGGCGCAGCGCGGCGGTCACGTCACCGCCCGGGCCGGCATCGGCCACGGCGGCATTGAACACGCGGGCGCCGTCCAGGTGGGTGGCCAGGCCGTGCTGCCGCGCCAGATCGGTGGCCTGCTGCAGGTAGTCCTGCGGCATGGGGTGGCCGTTCCAGGTGTTTTCCAGGCACAGCAGGCGGGTGCGGGCGAAGTGCGGGTCGTCGGGCTTGATGGCCGCGGCGATGTCGGCCAGCTGCATGCGGCCCTGCGCGTCCTGCACCAGCGGCTGCGGCTGGATGCTGCCCAGCACCGCCGCACCGCCGCCCTCGTAGCGGTAGGTGTGGGCGTTCTGGCCGACGATGTACTCGTCGCCCCGGCCGCAGTGGGCCATGATGCCGCACAGGTTGCTCTGGGTGCCGCTGGCCATGAACAGCGCGGCCTCCTTGCCGGTGAGTGCGGCCAGCTGTTCCTGCAGGGCGTTGACGGTGGGGTCGTCACCGAACACGTCGTCGCCCAGGGGCGCGGCCATCATGGCCTCGCGCATGGCGGGCGTGGGCTGGGTGACGGTGTCGCTGCGCAGGTCGACCGTCTTCATGCCTGCTCCAGGAAGTTCTTCAGCATGGCATGGCCGTGCTCGGTCAGGATGCTTTCGGGGTGGAACTGCACGCCCTGGATGGGCAGGGTCTTGTGGCGCACGCCCATGATCTCGCCGTCATCGGTCCACGCGGTCACTTCCAGCTCGGCCGGGCAGTCGCTGCGGCGGATCGCCAGCGAGTGGTAACGGTTGACGGTGAAGCGCGCCGGCAGGTGGGCGAACACGCCCTGCTGCGTGGTGGTGATGTCGCTGGTCTTGCCGTGCATGAGCTCCTGCGCCCGCACGATGGTGCCGCCGAAGGCCGCGCCGATGCTCTGGTGGCCCAGGCACACGCCCAGGATGGGCAGGCGGCCGGCGAAATGGCGGATGGCGGGCACCGAGATGCCGGCCTCGGCCGGCGAGCACGGGCCGGGGGAGATCACCAGCCGGTCCATCTGGCCGGCGTCCAGCCGGGCCTGCAGATCGTCCACCGTGACCTCGTCGTTGCGCACCACGGTCACGTCGGCACCCAGCTCGCCCAGGTACTGGACGATGTTGAAGGTGAACGAGTCGTAGTTGTCCACCATGAGGACTTTCATGCGGGTGCTCATTCCAGGCCCTCCTCGACGAGTTCGGCGGCGCGCAGCAGCGCACGCGCCTTGTGTTCGGTCTCGCGCCATTCCATCTCGGGCACCGAGTCGGCCACCACGCCGGCCGCCGCCTGCACATGCAGGGTCTGGTCCTTGATGACGGCGGTGCGGATGGCAATGGCCACGTCCATGTCGCCGGCATAACTCAGGTAGCCGCAGGCACCGCCGTAGATGCCGCGCTTGACCGGCTCGAGCTGGTCGATGAGTTCCATGGCGTGCACCTTGGGGGCACCGGTCAGGGTGCCGGCGGGGAAGGTGGCCTTGAGCACGTCCATGTTGGTCATGCCCTCGTTCAGGATGCCCTCGACGTTGCTCACGATGTGCATCACGTGGCTGTAGCGCTCGACCACGAAGGCCTCGGTCACCTTCACGCTGCCCACCTGGGCAATGCGGCCGATGTCGTTGCGGGCCAGGTCGATCAGCATGACGTGCTCGGCGCGTTCCTTGGGGTCGGCCAGCAGCTCGGCCTCGGTGGCCTTGTCCTTCTCGGGCGTGGCGCCGCGCGGGCGGGTGCCGGCCAGCGGGCGGATGGTGACCTTCTCGCCCTCGTCGGTGTGCTCCTGGCGCACCAGGATCTCCGGCGAGGCCCCCACCACATGGAAGTCGCCGAAGTGGTAGTAGTACATGTAGGGCGAGGGGTTGAGCGAACGCAGCGCACGGTAGAGCGAGAGCGGGCTCTCGGTGTAGCGCTTGCTGATGCGCTGGCCCACCTGCACCTGCATGAAGTCGCCGGCAGCGATCAGCTCCTTGGCGCGGTCCACGGCGGCCAGGTAATCGGCCTTGGCAAAGCTGCGCTCGGCCGGATGCCCCTGGCTGGCCTTGACCACGGGTGCGGCCACCGAGTACTTCAGCGCGTCCTTGAGTTCGCGCAGCCGCTTCTTGCCGTTGGCGTAGGCCTCGGGCAGGGCCGGGTCGGCATAGACGATGAGGTAGAGCTTGCCCGAGAGGTTGTCGATGACCGCCAGCTCCTCGCACTGCAGCAGCAGGATGTCGGGCGTGCCCAGGGTGTCGGGCGGGCAGGTGGCTTCGAGCTTCTTCTCGATGTAGCGCACCGCGTCGTAGCCGAAGTAGCCGGCCAGACCGCCGCAGAAGCGCGGCAGGCCGGGGCGCAGGGCCACCTTGAAGCGCTGCTGGTAGGCGGCAATGAAATCCAGCGGGTTGCCGTGGTTCGTCTCCACCACCACGCCGTCACGCACCACCTCGGTCCGGGCCTGGTCGCCGAAGCCGCTGGCCCGCAGCAGGGTGCGGGCCGGCAGGCCGATGAAGCTGTAGCGGCCGAAGCGTTCACCGCCCACCACCGATTCCAGCAGGAAGCTGTGGGCACCGTCGCCCCGGCCATGGGCCAGCTTGAGGTAGAGGGAGAGCGGGGTTTCGAGGTCGGCAAAGGCCTCGACCATCAAAGGAATGCGGTTGTAGCCCTGCTGGGTCAGGCTCTTGAATTCGAGTTCGGTGATCATGTCGGGTTCTTCTGCGGCACCGGCCCGGCAGAGGGGGACGGTGCGGGGTCCGGGGGGTTCCGGCCATCAGGCCGGGTCGGCGGATACCGGGCCGGGGCCGGGCATCCCGCGAGGGGAGGAGGACGTTTACGCTGGCTTGCGCCAGGGCCAGGCTCCCCGGCCGGGGCGGCACGGCAGCTCGCTGCAGAGGAACTCGGAGGGCGTCGACATGATCGGCACACTATAGCAAACGCCGCCACGACCCCCACGGCGGCAGACCCCAGCCATGCTTTTGTCTTAAGGCGCAACCCGGTGCCGCCCGGGCATCCCGCCGGGGACAATTCAAAAAGCACAACCGTTCGATTTTTTGCCATGAAGCTGACCGACCTGCGCCCGCTGGCGCGCCCCCTCATCGCCCTGGGCCTGGCCTGCGCCCTGACCGGTGCTCAGGCCGCCACCATCGACGTGGCCGGCGTCAAGCTGGAAGACCGCATCACCTTGGCCGGTTCGCCCTTGCTGCTCAATGGCGCCGGGGTGCGCTACAAGGCGGTGTTCCAGGTCTACACCGCCGGGCTGTACCTGGAGCGCAAGGCCACCACGCCGGACGAGGTGCTGAACGCACCCGGCCCCAAGCGCATGACCATCACCATGCTGCGCGACATCGACTCGGGTGAACTGGGCAAGCTGTTCTCGCGCGGCATGGAAGACAACATGGAGCGTGCCGCCTTCTCGCGCCTGATTCCCGGCGTGCTGCGCATGAGCGAGGTGTTCAGCAAGCACAAGAAGCTGGTGGCCGGCGACACCTTCCACATCGACTGGGTGCCCGGCACCGGCACGGTGCTGACCATCAAGGGCCAGGTGGAGGGCGAGCCCTTCAAGGAGCCCGAATTCCACCAGGCGCTCATGCGCATCTGGCTCGGCCCCAAGCCGGCCGACAACCTGCTCAAGGACGCCCTGCTGGGGCAGCAGAAGTCAGGCCAGCAGCGCCGGAACTGAGGCCAGCGAGTCCACCAGCGCATCGTGCGGTGCGCTGACAATCGGCTCGCCGTGGTTGTAGCCGTAGGTCACCAGCGCCACCGGGCAGCCGGCCGCACGGGCGGCCAGCGCATCGTTCTGTGAATCGCCCACCATCAGCGTGGCGGCCGGCTGTGTGCCCAGCGCCTCGCAGGTCTTCAGCAGGGGCAGCGGATCGGGCTTGACCCGCTCGAAGCTGTCGCCGCCGAACACCTGGACAAAGTAACGGTGCAGCCCCTTGGCCTGCAGCAGGTCGCGGGCAAAGGCCAGCGGCTTGTTGGTGAGGCAGGCCAGCGGCAGCCCCCGGGCCTGCAGCAACCGCAGGCCCTCCTCCACACCCGGGTAGACCGCACTGTGCGCGCCGTTGATGGCCCGGTAGTGCGCCTGGTAACGCGCCCAGGCCTCGTCCTGCAGGGCGGCGGCACCGGCCTCGTCGAGCCCGCCGAGGCGCAGGGCCGAGCGGATCAGGTGCGCCGAGCCCTTGCCGACCATGCGCTCGATGTCGGCCCGGGTGACGCCGGGGCGACCCAGATCACCCAGCGTGGCGTTGAGGGCGACGTCGAAATCGCCCAGGGTGTCGACCATGGTGCCATCGAGATCGATGATGACGGCCCCCACGCTCCACCGCTGCGCGGGTCGCTGCCCCCCGAGGGGGCTGACCGGGTAATTCAATGGTTCGATTCCGGGCGCCTTCATGAACGATCTCCCACGGCCTGATAAGCCTGGTGAGGATCGTTGGGCTCCTCCGGGCGGGTCATGACCAGACGCCCCTGACGCATCAAGGGCCGCAGATAACTCTGGCGAACCACCTCGGGGTTACGCCTCAGCACCTGTGCCAGTTGATCAACCGACCATGGCCGAAGACTGCACAGGGCGACCACCAGATCCTGGATCTCCTGGGGAGGATGGCGACGGCCGATACCCCCAAGGGACGCGGCCAGAGACCCTGGCAATCCATCCAGCAAGGCCGCCCTTGCCGCACTGGCTACGTCAGGCAGAAGCTTGCTGGGCAAGGCATCGGGGTTGCTAGTTAAGTCACCGGGGTTACCAGATAAGCGATCCGGGTTACCAGATAAGCCCTGTGGAATCAGGCGGTCGGACGCCACGTAGTAAGTCGCAGAACCGCGCCCTTTCTGAATCAGCAATCCGGCATCGCGCAGCCGCCTCAGAGAGGCACTGGCAGTCAAGGTATCGACCTTGGTCAGCGCCCTGAAGCTGGCATTGTCGATAGCCCCAGCCTCGCGCACCACGATGAGCGCTTTGGCTTCATCGCTGCTCAGCTGCGCATCCCTGAACCTGGCCAGCCACGCCACATCCTCCGCGCCCAGAAAATGGTGGAAGAAATACCGCGCCACGAACTGGTCCTGACCCCGGTCGGACTCGAAAAGGGGGGGTGTCAGACCGGCCAGCTCCATGGTCTCGCGCATCACCCGAATGCCACTGCCCTTGGTTTCGGCGAACCGGGTTTCATGCAACACGGCGGCGATGCGGGGGTTACGGGGCTCACTGCCGGGTTCACCCAGGTGCTCTGGTGACTTGAGCGAGAAGCCCGGATTGCGGATCTCCAGCCGGTTGGCATACCGGATGATCTGCACCGGACTGTGGCTGCGGTAGCTGCGGTGCATCAGGGCATTGACCAGCGCCTCCCGAATCACCCGCTGCGGGATCACCGGTTTGTCCTGCCTCTGCAAATCACCTTCCTTCAGATCGAAGCCCTTGGGCAAGTCATCGAGGACGGCCGCCTGGGCGCGGCGAATGAGGCGAAACATCGAATCACGCAACTCGATGGTGTCGAAGCGGCGCTCCGGATCGGGCACCCATTCGCGGCCGGGCACCCGGATGTAGTCGACGCGCATCAGCGGGAAACAGCGGCGCAGTGCCTTGGGGGTTCCGAACAGCATGAGACCCGCCAACGTAGGACGCCAGACAACCGGGCTGACTTGGGTGTCTGGAGCGATGCATCCCAACGCACGCAGCAGCTCTTCGTCACTCCAGCGCAGCTCTTCTGCATCGGGGTTGGCCTCGGCACGGGATTGGCGGTAATCGGCCAAGGCTTCCTCTGAAAGGTCCTCCAGCGTGGCATCAGGAACCAAACCAGCATCAAAACTGTCCCGCTGACGCCCCTGGTAGAACACCGCAAGGTCGTCATCGGTGCAATGCTGGTCAGTGCTTCCAATACGACGAAACGCGCCACGGGGCAGATTCTGACTCTTGAAGTGAACAGGTTTGTCCCTGGACTGTGCTTCGGGAACAAACACAACGATCAGGGCTTTTCCTTCCACCTGCTCCGTACTGAGCTCCACCCGGACCGGTACGTTGAAGACATCCCGGCACTGGGTGGCCAGCTCGGCACACAACCGGTCAGGCTGGGAAACACCCTCCGCCCGGTAGCTGGGGAACAAAGCCATGTCGTCGCGCACTGCACCCAGCAGCAACCAACCCCCTCCCAGTCCGGGTTCATTGGCAAATGCGCAGACCGTCTCCAGCAATGACCTTCCGACATCGCTGGCACGTTTGGCCTCGATGCGCTCTGTTTCGTCCAGCAGATTGAGGCTTTGCAGCAGTTCGATCGCTGTCGTCATGGCTGGGCCGGAATGGTTGAGACCGTCTTGCCGATCACGCCAGCGCAGCCCGCATCTGGTTGATGACGGCCTGGTAGTCGGGCTTGCCGAAGATGGCGCTGCCGGCCACGAAGGTGTCGGCGCCGGCATCGGCCACGCGGCGGATGTTGTCGGGCTTGATGCCGCCGTCCACCTCCAGGCGGATGTCGCGGCCACTGGCCTCGATGCGGCGGCGGGCCTGCTCGATCTTGCGCAGCGCCGAGTCGATGAAGCTCTGGCCACCGAAGCCGGGGTTGACGCTCATGATCAGGATGAGGTCGATGTCGTCGATCAGCCAGTCCAGCACATCCAGCGGCGTGGCCGGGTTGAAAGTCACGCCGGCCTTGCAGCCCCGGGCCTTGATGGCCTGCACGCTGCGGTGCGGGTGGTCGCTGGCCTCGGGGTGGAAGCTCACCAGATCCGCCCCGGCGTCGATGAAGGCACCGGCCAGGGCGTCCACCGGCTGGATCATGAGGTGCACGTCGATGGGCACCGGCGTGCCGTCGGGCTTCTTCGCGTGGGGCTTGAGCGCCTGGCAGACCATGGGGCCGAAGGTCAGGTTGGGCACGTAGTGGTTGTCCATCACGTCGAAGTGGATCCAGTCGGCGCCGGCCGCCACCACGTTGCGGACCTCCTCGCCCAGGCGGGCAAAGTCGGCGGACAGGATGGACGGGGCAATGCGGTAGGTGGGGGCGGACATGGACGTTTCCTGATGGATGACCGGCCTTCGGGCCGGAAAAGCCGCATTTTCGCAGGGCTTGCAGGGACTTGGCGGCGCCGCGTTAACATGCCGCCCATGCCCAAATACCTGTTCACCGTCGAGGCCGAGCCGCAGTACCTGAGCGAGCAGTCGGCACCCGAGGAAGACCAGTACGCGTTCGCCTACACCATCACCATCACCAATACCGGCGAGGTGCCGGCGCAGCTGATCGCGCGCCACTGGATCATCGACGACGCACGCGGCCACACCGAACAGGTCAAGGGCCTGGGTGTGGTGGGCCACCAGCCGCTGCTGCGGCCCGGCGAATCGTTCCAGTACACCAGCGGCACCCGCCTGGCCACCCCCACCGGCAGCATGCGCGGCAGCTTCCTGTGCGTGGCCGAGGACGGTGAACGCTTCGAGGCGCCGGTGCCCGAGTTCGCGCTGCGCGCCGATGGCGCCGGCCCTGGCGAAGCCCCCGCC
Organism: Hydrogenophaga sp. R2; assembly: GCF_049843595.1. Lineage (NCBI taxonomy): Bacteria > Pseudomonadati > Pseudomonadota > Betaproteobacteria > Burkholderiales > Comamonadaceae > Hydrogenophaga > Hydrogenophaga sp. R2. The sequence continues at coordinate 428,693 of NZ_JBBHZN010000003.1, read as the reverse complement.
CGCGTGCTGCACTGATCAGCACCCCCATCGCGCTGGCGGCCCGCGCATCTTTCATCTGACCGCATGATCCCACAGACCTTGCTCGCGGCCCTCGATGCCGACGCGCCGCTGGCGCAACGCCACCTCTGGCTCATGGAGACCCTGCGCTGGGTGCGCGGTGATGGTGCCGACGTGATCGGCGCCGTCGCCCGCATGCGCGCCCTGCTCGACGCGCTGGACGCCGACCCCGCGCTGCGCCAGCGCTGGCGCGCCTGGTGGCGGGTGTTCGGCGAGACGGTGGACATCACACCGCTGCTGGCCGACCACGGCTTCGCGCCCCGCACCGCCTTCCTGAGCGAATTCGGCCACCGGGTGCGGCGCAAGCTGCTGCCCGGCACCCCCGAGACCACCGACCTGGCCGAGCTGTTCAACCTGCTGCTGCCCACGGCCTTCGATGTGCAGTGGATCAAGGCCCTGGACACCGCCACCCTGCAGCGCATGCAGGCCACCCTGCTGGAGCCGGACGACAGCGCACGCTGGACCGCCGAACTCATGGACGCGCTCACCTACTGCGTGAGCCAGGTCAGCGCCAGCGGCTTTGCCTCCGAGGTGCGGGTGCGCATGTCGCCGCAGGCCCAGCGGGAGCGGGCCTTCCATGCCCTGCCGGCCACGCTGGAGTCGCTGCGACAGGCCGTGCAACAGCACGGCCCCCGCAGCCCCGAGGCGCTGCAGGCCGCCGAGGCGCTGACCGGCCAGCTCGATGCCTGCCGCCAGGCCGCCTACACCGTGTACGCCCACCTGGAAGACCACGGCGTGTCGGTCGGCATCGTGTTCCGGCTGCGCCAGCTGCGCGAGCGCATCGTGCGCATCAAGGTACTGCTGGACTGCCTGCAGAGCGAACAGCCGGGCCGGGCCACCGCCGCGCTGCTGGCCGAGCTGGTGCAGGTGGGGCTGGACAGCCGCAGCATCCGGGCCCTGATCGCTGCCAGCTCGCACCTGACCGCCGCCAAGGTGGCCGAACGCAGCGCCGAGAGCGGCGAGCACTACATCACCCGCAACAAGGCCGAGTACCGCGACATGCTGGGCAAGGCCGCCGGGGGCGGCGCGGTGCTGGGCTTCACCACCTGGATCAAGTTCGCGCTGTACGGGTTGAGCCTCTCGGCCTTCTGGGCCGGCTTCGCGGCCGGCCTGAACTACGCGGCCTCCTTCGTGCTGATCATGCTGCTGCACTTCACCGTGGCCACCAAGCAGCCCGCCGTGACGGCACCGGCCATGGTGGCCAAGCTGCGCGACATCAAGGCCACCGGCGCGGTGCGCCGCTTCGTCGACGAGGTGGCCAACCTGTTCCGGTCCCAGGTGGCGGCCATCGTGGGCAACATCGGCCTGGTGATTCCGGTGGTGCTGCTGATCAGTGCGCTGCTGCACTTCGGCACCGGCACCGCCATGATCGACACCGCCAAGGCCGAGCACACGCTGCACGACCTGAGCATCGTCGGTCCCACCCTGTTCTTCGCGGCCTTCACCGGGGTGCTGCTGTTCGCCTCCAGCATCGTGGCCGGCTGGGTGGAAAACTGGTTCGTGCTGCACAAGCTGGACTCGGCCATGGCCCACAACCCGCGCTTCACCCGGGTGCTGGGCCGCGAACGCGCCGGCCGCTGGGCCGCCTTCATGCGGCGCAACATCTCGGGGCTGACGGCCAACATCTCGCTGGGCTTCATGCTGGGTCTCACACCGGCGTTTGCACAGTTCTTCGGCCTGGGCCTGGATGTGCGCCACGTGACACTGTCGGCCGGCCAGATCACCGCCGCCGGCTTCGCCCTGGGCCTGGACGTGCTGACCCAGCCGGCCTTCTGGGGGGCGGTGGCGGCCGTGGTGCTGGTCGGACCGATCAACCTCACCGTGAGCTTCTACCTGGCCTTCCAGCTGGCGCTGCGCTCGCAGAACATCAGCCAGGTCAACCGGGCGCTCATCCGCGCCGCGCTGTGGCGCCGCCTGCGCGTCGCACCCCTGAGCTTCCTGGTGCCACCGGCCAACCCGCCCGAAGACGACGACACCGCCGAGGCCACCCCGCCGCAGCATGGGTGAGTTCGAGCTGATCCGCCGCCACTTCCAGCGCGCCGCGCCGGCCGACAGCGCGGTGGTGCTGGGCGTGGGCGACGACTGCGCCCTGCTGCAGCCCCCGCCCGGCGAGCAGCTGGCGGTGTCCACCGACATGCTGGTCGAAGGCCGGCACTTCTTTGCCGGCATCGATGCGATGGCGTTGGGCCACAAGGCACTGGCGGTCAACCTGAGCGACCTGGCCGCCATGGGCGCACGGCCGCTGGGCTTCACCCTGGCGCTGTCGCTGCCGGCGGTGGACGAGGCCTGGCTGTCGGCCTTCTCGCAAGGCTTGCTGGCACTGGCCGAGCGGCACGGCTGCCCGCTGGTGGGTGGCGACACCACGGCCGGCCCCTTGAACCTGTGCATCACCGTGTTCGGCAGCGTCCGGCCGGGCCTGGCGCTGCGCCGCGATGCCGCGCAGGCCGGTGACGACCTCTGGCTCTCCGGCTGCACCGGCGAAGCGCGGCTGGCGCTGGAGCGGCGGCTGGGCACGGCCTGGGCGCAGGCCGTGGCGCTGGACGCCCACACCCAGGCCACCCTGGAAGCTCGCCTGCACCGGCCCGAACCCCGGCTCGCCCTGGGGCGGGCGCTGGCCGGCGTGGCCCGGGCAGCGCTGGACGTGAGCGACGGCCTGGCCGGCGACCTGGGCCATGTGCTGGCCGCCAGCCGGGTGGGCGCCTGCATCGACGAAGCCGCCCTGCCCCTGGCCCCGGCGCTGGCGGGCCTGCCCGACACCTGGCGCCGCGAATGCCTGCTGCACGGCGGCGACGACTACGAGCTGCTGTTCACCGCCGACCCCGCCCGGCGCGCCGAGGTGCAGGCGGCCGCACAGGCCAGCGGCACGGCGGTGAGCCGCATCGGCCGCATCGAAAGCGCGCCCGGCCTGCGCCTGAACACGGCGGATGGCCGCCAGGTGGACTGGCCGCTGCGCGGCTTTGACCATTTCGGCACCTCCGGATAATCCGGGCATGTCCTTCCCCGACGCCAGCACCGCCGAAGCCCCTGCCGCACCCGCCCCGGTGCTGCGCCCCACCCTGTCCTTCCTGCTGGCCCACCCGGCGCACTTCATCGCGCTGGGAGGGGGTGCCGGCCTGTCGCGGCTGGCCCCGGGCACCGCCGGCACGCTGTGGGCCTGGGTGGCCTTTCTGGTGCTCAACCCGTTCCTGTCGGCCGCCGGCTGGGGCCTGCTGATCGCCGCCGCCACGCTGGTGGGCTGGTGGGCCTGCACCGTGACCGCGCGCCACATGGGCGTGGCCGATTCGGGCCACATCGTGTGGGACGAGGTGGTCGCCTTCTGGCTGGTGCTGTGGCTGGTCATGCCCACCGGTTTCTGGGGACAGCTGGTGGCGTTTGCGCTGTTCCGGCTGTTCGATGCGGTCAAGGTCGGCCCCATGGCCTGGGCCGACCAGACCTTCAAGGGCTTCGGTCCGCGCGGGGGCTTCGGCATCCTGCTCGACGACTTTGCCGCGGCTTTCTGCACCCTGCTGGTGATCGCGCTCTGGCGCTACTGAGGCTCCTCGCCATGCCCCTCGACATGCCGCCACACACAGCAGCCCTGGTCGAAGCCCTGGCCCATGCCCTCACCGCGCGCGGCTGGATGATGGCCACCGCCGAGAGCTGCACGGGTGGCCTGATCGCCGGGGCCTGCACCGACCGCGCCGGGTCCAGCGACTGGTTCGAGCGTGGCTTCGTCACCTATTCCAACGCCGCCAAGACCGAGCTGCTGGGCGTGCCGGCCGACCTGATTGCGGCGCACGGCGCCGTGAGCGAACCGGTGGCCCGCGCCATGGCCGCTGGCGCGCTGGCCCATGCCCCGGTGCAGCTGGCCGTGGCCGTGACCGGTGTGGCCGGCCCCGGCGGCGGCAGCGAAGCCAAGCCGGTGGGCACGGTATGGTTCGGCTGGGCCACACCGCAGGGCGTGGACACCGAATGCGTGCGTTTTGACGGCGACCGCGCCGCCGTGCGCCAGGCCACGGTGGCCCATGCGCTGGCCGGGCTGCTGCAGCGGCTGGACTGAACCCGCGTCTGCAGGCGATGGCCGAGCCGTTCAAGAACCTGATCTCGCCGGCCACGGTGCAGCACATGGCGCAGCACCTGGGCCGCACCACCCCCGGCTTCGACGCCGAACGCTTCCAGACCCTGGCGCTGCACCAGCAGGCGGAGCTGGAGCTCAAGGCCCGCATCCTGCGCATCGCCGATGCCCTGGCCGCGACATTGCCGCCCGATTTCAGTGCCGCCTGCGATGCGGTGGAGGCCGCCCTGGCCCCACCCCTGCCGCTGGACGCCCACGGCGAACCTGTCACCACGGAGGCCGCCCTGCACCCGCAAGGCCTGGCCGGCTGGAGCATCTGGGCGGTGGGCGAATGGGTGGCCCGCGCCGGCGTGCCGCTCGATGCCGCTTTGTGGCCCCGCGCCCTGGCCTGCCTGCACGCGCTCACCCAGCGCTCCACCGCCGAATTCGCCATCCGGCCCTTCCTGCAGGCGCACCCGCAGCGGGTCTGGCCCACGCTCATGGCCTGGGTGTCCGACCCCAGCGCCCATGTGCGGCGCCTGGCCAGCGAAGGCAGCCGCCCGCGCCTGCCCTGGGGCCTGCGCCTGCAGGCGCAGGTGGCCGACCCCTCGCCCGGCCTGCCGCTGCTGCAGGCCCTGCAGGACGACCCCAGCCGCTATGTGCGGCGCAGTGTGGCCAACCACCTCAACGACATCGCCCGCGACCACCCACACGTGGTGAGCGGCTGGCTGGAACGCCACCTGCCCGACGCGCCCGAACCCCGGCGTCAGCTACTGCGCCACGCCAGCCGGGGACTCATCAAGGCAGGCCATGGCCCCACCCTGGCGGTGTGGGGCCTGGGCGTGCCGCTGCAGGGGCAGGCCCGGTTCTCGCTGGACGCGGCGCAGGCGGCCATCGGCGGCGGCATCGGCCTGCAAGTCGAACTGCTTTCGACCTCCGACCAGGCCCAGGCCCTGGAGATCGACTATGTGGTGCACCACGCCCGCGAGCGGGGTGGCAGCTCGGCCAAGGTGTTCAAGGGCTGGCGCTGCCAACTTCAACCCGGGGCCGGGCTGACCCTGAACAAGCGCCACAGCCTGCGCCCGGTCACCACCCGCACCCTGTGGCCCGGGCCGCACCGCGTCGAACTGCGCATCAACGGACAGACCCTGGCCGAGGCCGGCTTCGAGCTGCGCCGCGCCACCCACTGAAGGACCCCGCATGAGCACACCCCACACGCCCTGGTTCGATGGCTTCACCCTGCACACCGTGGACCTGCCGCACGGCCCGGCCAGCGTGCGCGTGGGCGGCCGCGCCGATGCACCGGCCCTGGTGCTGCTGCACGGTTTTCCGCAGACCCATGTGCTGTGGCACCGCGTGGCGCAGCACCTGGTCGACCGTCACCGACTGCTGCTGCCCGACCTGCGCGGCTACGGCGCCTCGGCCGCACCACCGGATGCGCCCGACCATGCCCAGGCCAGCAAGCGGGCCCTGGCGCAGGACGTGGTGGACGTGGCGGCTGCCCTGGGCATCGACCGCTTCTTCCTGTGCGGGCACGACCGGGGCGGGCGCGTGGCGCACCGGCTGGCTCTGGACCATCCGCAGCGCGTGGCGCGGCTGTGCGTGATCGACATCGCACCCACGCTGGACATGTACGAGCGCACCGACATGGCCTTTGCCCGGGCCTACTACCACTGGTTCCACCTGATCCAGCCGGCGCCGCTGCCCGAGACCATGATCGGCGGCAACGCCCGTGCCTACCTGCACGCCAAGCTGGGCGGCTGGGGCACGGGGGGCATGAGCCACATCGAGCCCGAGGCGCTGCAGGCCTACGAGGCCGCGTTCTGCCGGCCCGAGGCCATCCACACCGCCTGCGAGGACTACCGGGCCAGCGCCGGCATCGACCTGGTGCACGACCGGGCCGGCCGCGAGCAGGGCCAGCGCATCGCCTGCGACACGCTGGTGCTGTGGGGCGAGCGCGGCGTGGTGCACCGCTTCTTCGATCCGCTGGCCCTGTGGCAGGCACAGTGCGCCGGCACGGTCAGCGGCCATGCCATGCCGGCCGGGCACTTCATTCCGGAAGAACTGCCCGAGGCCACCGCCGAGGCGCTGGCCCGCTTCATGGTGTGACGGCGCTCAGGCGCCGTGGCACTTCTTGTACTTCTGGCCGCTGCCGCAGGGGCAGGGGTCGTTGCGGCCGGGGGTGGGCGCCTGGCGCACCGGCTCGCTGCGCGGACCCAGGCTGCGCCAGATCTGGTGCAGGTCGTACACCGCCCAGATGGCCGCCCCGAAGGCATTGAGGCGCTCGTCGCTCACGCTGGGCGGGCCGTCTTCCACATGCAGGTTGACCTCGGGTTTTCCGGTGTCGTCCTCGGTCAGGGCCACGATGCGCTCCAGCGCCTCGTCGATCCACTGCGCCGTCTCGCGGTCGCGCACCGGCGCCCATTCCTCGCTCCAGTTCTCCACCACGAACATGAAGCCCAGCGCCCAGACCTGGGCGTAGGCCGGCAGACCGTCGTCGTCGATCTCGGGCCGCTCTTCGAGCGGCAGGGCGGCAATGGCACCGCGCACGTCCATCACCTCGGGGTGGTAGCTGCGCTCGTCCTCCAGCGTCTCCACCGGTGCCTGCAGGGCTTCGACCACCTCGGTCATGCGCCGATGCCACAGATCCATGAAACGTTGGTAACGATCGGTGCTGGCGAAGTGGGTGCCCTCCTCCTGCGGCACCGTGGGCAGATCGCCCACACCCAGCAGCACCGGCAGCCACTCGGCCGGCTCGACGGGGCGCCGGGTGCAGGCCAGCGCGGCCATGGCGCCTTCCAGGAATTCCCATTGCGGCACCTCGTCGTCGCGCTCGCGCAGCTCGTCCAGCAGCTGGTCCAGGGTGTCGAAATCGGTGGGCTCCAGCGGAGCGGCGGATGGGGTGGTCATGGTGCGCGGGGCGGTGAAAGACAAGGAATTGACCGGCAAAACCGTGTCAAAAGAGGCGAAAAAGGCCGGCCAGTGTAGCGGCGTGCGGTGGCAAGATGCGCCCATGCTCGACCGACTCAACCAGCTCTACCCGGTGCGCTACACCGCCCTGGCCTTCTGTGTGGTGGCCAGCCTGCTCAGCCTGTTCACCCTGGTGGGCTTCGGCATCGGGGGCCTGTGGTTCCTGGTGTTCACCGGCCTGAGCGTGCGGGGCTTCATGGACCTGCGCCAGACCAGAAGCTCGGTGCTGCGCAACTACCCGGTCATCGGCCACCTGCGCTTCATGCTGGAGATGATCCGCCCCGAACTGCGCCAGTACTTCCTGGAAAGCGACAACGAGGCCACGCCGTTCTCGCGCAGCCAGCGCAGCCTGGCCTATGCCCGGGCCAAGGCCGAGACCGACAAGCGCCCCTTCGGCACGCAACTGGACGTGCATGCCGACGGGCACGAGTGGATCAACCATTCCATCAGCCCCACCCAGCTGGCCTCGCACGATTTCCGCCTCACCATCGGCGGGCCCGACTGCACCCAGCCGTATTCGGCCAGCGTGTTCAACATCTCGGCCATGAGCTTCGGCGCCCTGTCGGCCCCGGCCATCGAGGCGCTGAACGCCGGTGCCAGACGCGGCGGCTTTGCGCACGACACCGGCGAAGGCTCCATCTCGCGCTGGCACCAGGTGCACGGCGGCGACCTGATCTGGGAGATCGGCTCGGGCTATTTCGGCTGCCGCGACACGCAGGGTCACTTCGACCCGGTGCGCTTTGCCGAACAGGCCACCGACCCGCAGGTGCGCATGATCGAGATCAAGCTCAGCCAGGGCGCCAAGCCCGGGCACGGCGGCGTGCTGCCAGGCCCCAAGGTCACGCCCGAGATCGCCGCGGCGCGCGGCGTGCCGGTGGGACAGGACTGCGTGTCGCCGGCCTCGCACAGCGCCTTCTCCACGCCGCTGGAGCTCATGGCCTTCGTGGCGCGGCTGCGCGAGCTCTCGGGCGGCAAGCCGGTGGGCATCAAGCTGTGCATCGGCCATGTGTGGGAATGGTTCGCCATGGTCAAGGCCATGCAGGTCAGCGGCACCACGCCGGACTTCATCGTGGTCGACGGGGCCGAGGGCGGCACCGGTGCCGCGCCACTGGAGTTCACCGACCACGTGGGCGCGCCGCTGCAGGAAGGCCTGCGGCTGGTGCACAACACGCTGGTGGGTGTGAACCTGCGCGACCGCATCCGCATCGGTTGCGCCGGCAAGGTGATCAGCGCCTTCGACATCGCGCGCGCCATGGCGCTGGGCGCCGACTGGTGCAACAGCGCGCGCGGTTTCATGTTCGCACTCGGCTGCATCCAGGCCCAGACCTGCCACACCGGGCGCTGCCCCACCGGCGTGACCACCCAGGACCCGCTGCGCCAGCAGGCGCTGGTGGTGCCGGACAAGGCCACGCGGGTGTTCCAGTTCCACCAGAACACGCTCAAGGCGCTGCAGGAACTGGTGCAGGCGGCCGGCCTGCAGCACCCGAATCAAATCGGTGCCCACCACCTGGTGCGCCGCCTGAATGCCAACGAGGTGAAGCTGCTGTCCAACCTGCTGCCCACGGTGGCACCGGGTGCATTGCTGGGCGACACCGGACCGGCGAGCGGCCTGCACCCGGCCTTCACCACCTGGTGGGCGCGCAGCCGCGCCGAAGCGTTTTCGCTGGGCTGAGACCGCCCCGGGGAGGGCGTCAGAGCCGGCGGGCGTCGTCGGCCAGCACCTCTTCGCGCTCCACCTGGCCGGCCGCGTTGTAGTGGCGCCGGCGCAGCAGCTCGCCGCCGGGGCCGTGCTCGTCGTCGCGCAGGCGCTGGCCCTTGGGGCCGTAGTAGCGCTGCCAGCCCCACAGCCGTCCGAAGCGTTCGGTGTTGACGGCGGCGGGCTGGCCGTTCTCCCAGAAGCTGCGGGTCAGGCGCTCCTCGTGCCGGCCCTGGCGGCGGATCTGCTGGTCCAGCTTGAGCTGGCCATTGAGGTACCACTGGCGCAGCCGCTGCTCGCGGCCCTGCGCCCAGACCACCTCCTGGGTGAGCTGGCCGCCATCGGCCCAGTCGCGCACCGTGCCCTCGCGGCCTTCGAAGGTGTCGGCCGGGCGTTCGATCAGCACCGTCTCGGAGCGCAGCCGGCCCGAGGGGTAGAACACGCGCTTGATGCGCCGGTCCGGCTGGCCGGCCTTCTGCTCGAAGACCTCGGAGCGCACGACCGATCCGTTCTCGCCCACCACCGTGAGTTCGCGCAGCACGCCACCCTGGAAGGTGACCGTGCCCAGGGTGCGCGCGGCATCGCGCTGCAGCGTGGTCTGGCGGGGCTTGCCGTCGTGGCCGCAGAGTTCCAGGTCTTCCGGCACCAGGTGCACCGGGGCGCAGCGCAGCTCGGTGGGGCGGCCGTCGGGCAGCCGCGTGAGCGAGAACTGCACCTTGGCGCCGGTGACGAACTGCAGCCGCTCCAGGGCGCCGTTGTCGTGAAAGGTTTTCTGCGGCCCGACCGGTGTGCCGGCCTCCAGCAGGGCCTCGCTGCGCAGCACGCCTCTGGCATCGAAGCGGCGCACGATGCCGTCGCGCTGGCCCAGGCCGTTGAGCTTGAATTCCTCGCGGGTGCCGTCGGGTGCGGTGCAGCGCAGGGCACCACCGCCCATGGGTTCGCAGCGGGTGCCGGGCGGGGCGTCTGCCGCGGCCAGCGGACCGGCAGCGCACACAGCCAGCAGGGGGCCGCTCAGGCGACGGAGGACGGTTCGGGCCACAGATCGGGCGGCGGGTCGGAATTCCATTGTCGGCACACACAAACACCCAGCCGGCTCAGCCGACGCGCCATGCACAGCACGGCCGCGTCCTTGCTCACCAGGGTGGCGCGGTGCGCCACGGCCAGGTCGATGAACTTCTGATCGTCGCCATCCTTGCAGGTAAAGGGCGCCTTTGCAGCCGTGGGGACAAGGCGGACCATGGCGTCGAAGGCGTCCAGCGCCGCCGTGCGCTCTGGCGATCCGGCCGGGGCGCGGCGCAGGATCTGCGGGTAGTCCAGCACGCGCCGCCATTCCTCGCGGGTGGCCTCGGTGGCCAGCCATTGCAGCCGGCCCTCGGCCAGGGCCTGGCGCAGCGGCCCCACCGCCGCATCGTCGAACACCAGCAGGTCCAGGGCGATGTTGGTGTCGAGCACCACCGCAGCGGCGGTCATGTTCACTGCGGCGTGGCCGGGCGCGGCTGTCGCGCCTGCAGGTCGAAACGGAACAGCCGGCACTCGATGGGACCGTTCCACAGCGGCACCCGGCGCGATTCCTTGAAGCGCATGCGCCCGGGCAGCTTGAGGTCGGGCGTGAGCAGCCAGGCGGTCCAGCCGGCGTAGTGGCCCTTCCAGTGCGCGGCCAGGCGTTCGAAGAATTCGGAGGCATCGGCGCCGTCGCTCATCTGCGCGCTTTCGCGGCCGTGCGGCTCGGCCGGGGCGGGCGCAGTGCGCGCACCCACGGTGAAGGTGCGCGGGGCACGCTGGCGCGCCCGCTCGGCCGCGTTCTGGCCGGCCACACCGGCGGCCGCAATGCGCTCGCCATAGGGCGGGTTGAGCAGCAGCACGCCGGGGCGGGTGGTGGGTGGCATGCGCTGCAGCGCGTCACCGCCGCGCAGATCGAGCGCGTGGGCCACACCGGCGCGCTCGGCGTTGCGCTGGGCAAAGTCGACCATGCGGAAGGACACGTCGCTGCCGAACACGATGGGGGCATGGCCTTCGGGCCACACCCGCTCTGCCTGCACCGCCTGATCCCGCAGGCCCTGCCACACATGGGACTGGTAGGGCAGCAGCTTCTCGAAGGCAAAGCGACGGTTCAAGCCCGGCGCGATGCGCAGCGCCATCTGCGCCGCCTCGATGGCCACGGTGCCGCTGCCGCAGCAGGGGTCGTACAGCGGATCGATGTCGTCCAGCGATGCGGCCGTGGCGCCGTTCCAGCCGGTGGCCGCGATCATGGCGGCGGCCAGGGTTTCCTTCAGCGGGGCATCGCCCTTGTCCTCGCGCCAGCCGCGCTTGAACAACGGCTCGCCCGAGGTGTCGATGTAGAGCGTGACGGTGTCGGTGGTGAGGTGGGCATACAGGCGCACATCGGGCCAGGTGGTGTCCACGCTCGGGCGTTCGCCCCGCTTGGCACGAAAGCGGTCGCACACCGCGTCCTTGATCTTCAGCGCCGCGAAGTTCAGGCTGGTCAGCGGGCTGTGCTGCGCCGTGATTTCGACCTTGATGGTCTGCTTCGGCGTGAACCAGATCTCCCAGGCCACCTCGGACGCCGCGTTGTACAGGTCCTGTTCGCTGCGGTAGCCGCCATGCCAGAGCCGCACCAGCACCCGCTGGGCCAGCCGGCTGTGCAGGTTGAGCTGCAGCGCATCGCGCCACGAGGCCTGCAGCGACACACCGGCCCGCGCCTTGTAGACGCGCTCGGCGCCGGTGATGCGCTGCACCTCGTCGGCCAGGAAGTCCTCCACGCCGGCGGCGCAGGGCAGAAAGAGATGCAGTTGGTTCACAGGGATTTGCGTAGGTTCGCCGGGGCGATGCGCAGCGCCTCGCGGTACTTGGCCACCGTGCGGCGGGCACATTCGATGCCCTGCTCGCGCAGCAGGTCGGAGAGCTGGTTGTCCGACAGCGGCTTGCCCGGCTCTTCGGACGCGATGAACTGCTTGAGCAGCGCCCGCACCGCCGTGCTGGACGCATTGCCGCCGGTCTCGGTGCCCAGGCTGGAGCCGAAGAAGTACTTGAGTTCGTAGGTGCCGAACGGCGTGGCCATGTACTTGGCGGTGGTCACGCGGCTGATGGTGGATTCGTGCAGGCCCAGTTCGTCGGCGATCTCGCGCAGCACCAGCGGGCGCATGGCGAGTTCGCCGTGCATGAAGAAGTTGCGCTGCCGCTCCACGATGGCGCTGGAGACCCGCAGGATGGTGTCGAAGCGCTGCTGGATGTTCTTGATGAACCAGCGCGCTTCCTGCAGCCGCTGCTGCATGCCGGCATGGCCGGCGTCACCGCCGCCGCGGTTCTGCCGCAGCGCTCCGGCGTACACATCGTGCACCCGCAGGCGCGGCATGACCTCCGGATTGAGCGACACCTTGAAGCCGCGCCCGGCGCGCTCGACGATCACGTCGGGCACCACCACGTTGCGCTCCACGTCCACAAAACGGCGGCCCGGCTTGGGTTCCAGGCGCGAGATGAGGGCGAGTGCCCCGCGCACGGTGTCGTCATCGGCGCCGGTGAGGGCGCACAGGCGCTTGATGTCGCGCTTGGCCATGAGCTCCAGCGGGTGCCCGACGATGGCCAGCGCGGCACGGGCCACCGGCGTGTTGCGCTGCTCCAGGATCTGCAGGCGCAGGCATTCGGCCAGGTTGCGGGCCCCCACGCCGGTGGGCTCCATGTGCTGCAGCCACTGCAGGGCAATGGCCAGGCGCTGGGTGGTGGCTTCCTGCAGGGCCAGGGCCGCATCGGCATTGACCGCCGTGTCGGTGCCTTCCAGGTGCATCAGGCCCAGAGCGAGCGAGGGCAGGTCTTCGTCCAGGTAGCCGTCGTCGTTGAGCGACTCGATCAGGTACACCAGCGCCCGCAGGTCTTCTTCGGAGATGCGCAGGCAGCGGGCCTGGTCGTGCAGAAACGCCTGCAGCGTGACCGGGATGCTGGCCAGGTCGGCGGCGCTGGCGGTGTCGTCGTCGCCGTCGTTGCGCTGGCGGGCCGGGGCATCACCGCCCCACTCGCTGTCGTCGGCCACGATGTCCACCGTGCCGTCGCCCTCCCAGCTTTCCTCCACCGGGGTGGCGCCGTCCAGGCGGGCTTCGAGATCGACCTCCGAGCTCTCGGTGCCCGCGTCGGTGCCCGGGCCGGCGGTGTCAGGCAGGCGGTCGGCGCCGGGCGCCAGCAAGGTGTCGGCGATCTGCTCACCGGCGCTCACCGGGGCGTCGGTCTGCTCGATGCCGAAGGCCTCGCGCTCTGCGGTGTCGTCGGAACGCTCCAGGAACGGGTTCTCGTCGAGCATCTGCTCGACCTCCTGCGCCATCTCCAGCGTGGAGAGCTGCAGCAGGCGGATGGACTGCTGCAGCTGGGGCGTGAGCGCCAGATGCTGCGAGACCCGGAGCGACAGTCCTTGCTTCATCGCGTGGGGGCCATCTTTACATCCGGAAGTGTTCGCCGAGGTAGACCCGGCGCACGTCCGCGTTCTCCACGATCTCGGCCGGCGTGCCGCTGGTCAGCACATGCCCGTCGTTGATGATGTAGGCCCGGTCGCAGATGCCCAGCGTCTCGCGCACGTTGTGGTCGGTGATCAGCACACCGATGCCGCGCGAGCGCAGGAAACCGATGATGCGCTGGATCTCGATGACGGCGATCGGGTCGATGCCGGCAAAGGGCTCGTCGAGCAGGATGAAGCGCGGGTTGGTGGCCAGCGCGCGGGCGATCTCGACCCGGCGGCGTTCACCGCCGGACAGCGCCGGGGCGGGCGAATCGCGCAGGTGGTCCACATGCAGCTCCTGCAGCAGGGCATCCAGCCGCTGCTCCACCACCGCCCTGGACAGGGGCCGGCCATCGTCGTCCTCCTGCAGCTCCAGCACGGCACGCACGTTGTCGGCCACCGACAGCTTGCGGAAGATGGAGGCTTCCTGCGGCAGGTAGCCCAGGCCCAGCCGCGCGCGGCGGTGGATGGGCTGGCGCTCGATGGACTGGCCGTCCAGCAGGATCTGCCCGCCATCGGACCGCAGCAGCCCCACCAGCATGTAGAACGAGGTGGTCTTGCCGGCGCCGTTGGGCCCCAGCAGGCCCACCACTTCGCCCTTGAACACGGCCAGGGACACATCCTTCACCACCAGCCGGCTGCCGTAGGACTTCTTGAGGCCCTTGGCCTCGAGCCGGCTGACCTGGGCATTGGCGGTCAAGGACGGCCTCCCTCGATCTGGCGGCTGGGTTGCAGCGTGGCGCCGTCGGCCGGCGGACGGGCAGCCGGCGCCTGACCGGCCGGAGCGGGTTTGGGGTTCGGGGTGAGCATGGCCCGCACGCGGCCGGACGGGTTGCCCGGACCGCGGGCCGCCTCGCCGCCGTCCACGGTGAACACGTCGGTGGTGTTGTTGTAGACGATGACGTTGCCCAGGGTCTCGTCGTTGAGCTGGGTGCCCTTGTAGCGGCGCATGACGGCGTCACCGGTGAACTTGACGGTGTCGGCGCGGCTGTCGTAATCGATGCGTTGGGCCTCGCCTTCGATGAATTCGTCCACGCCCTCGCGCTTCTGGCGGAAGAACGCCCGTTGACCGGTGGCCACGCCGAACTGGTTGCCGGCGGTGTCCTGCCGCACCTCCACCCGGGCACCGCGGATGACGATGGTGCCCTTGGTGATGATCACGTTGCCGGTGAAGACGCTGGTCTGGCGGGCGTCGTCGTAGCGCAGGGCGTCGGCCTCGGCATTCATGGGCTTGTCGCGGTCGGCTTTTTCGGCATGGGCCGTCGGCGCGCTGCACAGGGCCGCCAGCAGGCACCAGGCCGGCAGGCGGGACAAGCTCGAAAAGGGGAATGCAGGCATGGTCGTCCAGGGCACGAAACTTGCATGCATTGTAACGACGAGGCCCCGTCGAAACGGGGCCCCGCGAGAGAGAAAAAGGCAGGGCTTCAGGCCTTGCAAAAAAGGCAGGGCTTCAGGCCTTGCGGACCTCGGCGATCAGTGCGCTGGCCACCGTCAGGGTGCGGGGACCCTGGCCGCTGATGTAGTAGCGGCCGGCCACGCCCATGGCGGGCGTGCCTTCCACCGCATAGGCCTCCTGCAGCGAGGCGGCCTGCTGGGCCTTGGTGCCGATGGCGGCCGAGTTGAAGATCTCGGTGAACCGGGCGCGGTCCAGACCCTGCTTGACCACCCAGTCGGTGATGGGGCCGGCCGTGGTCAGCGGCAGGCGCTGGCCGTGGATGGCCTCGAACACCTTGGCGTGCAAGGCCTTGACCTGGTCCATGGCTTCCAGGGTGTAGTACAGGCGCTGCATGGGCACGAAGGCCGGGCTGAAGGCCACCGGGACGCGGCGCACCGTCACATAAGCGGGCTGGCGGGCGATCCACTCCTCGAAGGCGGGCTCGAAGTTGGCGCAGTGGATGCAGCTGTAGGCGAAGAACTCCACCACCTCGACCTGGCTGGGCGGCGCCTGCACAGGGGCCGGCTTGGCCAGGCGCTGGTAATCGGTGCCTTCCTTGGGCGCGACGCGCTGGGCGAAGGCCGGCAGGGCGGTTCCGGTCAGGGTGACGGCACCGGCGGCCAGGAGGGAACGGGAGAAATCACGGCGTTGCATGCGTTGGGGCTCCTGAAGGGAATGGCGTTTGGGCGGGGTTGGCCGGACAAAAGTTCCCGGGTGGCCGCTCGTCAGCGCTGGACGCGCACCAGGGCCGACTCCACCCCGTTCACATTGAGCTGCTCCTGGGTGAGTTCGGCCAGGGCTTTCTGGGTGAACGGACCGACGCGCACGCGGTACACGGTGCGGCCGTTCTGCTCGCGTTCGCTGACCTGGGCGTCGATGCCCATCATGGCCAGCTTGGCGCGCTGGGTCTCGGCGTCTTCGGGGGTGCGGAAGGCCCCGGCCTGCACGAAGTAGTTGAACGGGTCCAGACCGGGTGCGGCGGCCGCCGTGGGCGGGGTGGCGGCACCGGCGGCGGGCGCCTGACCGGTGCGCTGCTGCATCAGGTCGCCCAGCGGGTCGGCCGGGGTCTTGCCAGCGGCCGGGGCGGTGGCGGGCGCCGGCAGGGGCTTGCCGTCGGCGGGCGGGACCGACACCGTGCCGGCCGCCGTGTCGCCCGTGGCCGGTGCGGCC
Organism: Hydrogenophaga sp. R2; assembly: GCF_049843595.1. NCBI lineage: Bacteria > Pseudomonadati > Pseudomonadota > Betaproteobacteria > Burkholderiales > Comamonadaceae > Hydrogenophaga > Hydrogenophaga sp. R2. Next base: position 412,852 of record NZ_JBBHZN010000003.1, on the reverse strand, counting down.
GGCGCAGGGGCTGCACCCGGCGTGCGGGTGGCCGCGGCGTTCGGGTTCCAGCCCTTGTTGCGCTCGGCTTCCTTGGCATCGGCGCCGGCATCGCGGGACAGGCCCCGGTCCACGAAGGGCACCGGCACCTTGGTCACATACACGGCCACGGCCAGCGCCGCGCCCAGGCCCACCAGGAGACCGGCCACGAAGCCGATGAGGGTGCCGCCCAGGGCATGGCGGGGACGGGAAACGGGAGTCTTCTTCATGGTGGGTGGGCCCTTACATCTTTTGCGGAGCACTCACGCCCAGCACAGCCAGGCCATTGTGCAATACCTGTGCGGTGGCCGCGACCAGGGCCAGGCGGGCCCGCTTGACGCCTTCGTCGTCCACCAGGATGCGCTCGGCGTCGTAGTAGCTGTGGTAAGCCGCTGCCAGCTCGCGCAGGTAGAAGGTGACGTCGTGCGGCGCAAAGTCGCGCGCGGCGTCGCTCAGCATGCCGGGGTAGCGGGCCAGCAGCAGCATGAGGGCCTGCGCCGCCGGCGTGTCCAGGGCCGAGAGGTCGGCGTCGCGCAGGGTGGCCACGTCGCCGCCCCAGCTGGCCAGCACCGAGCAGATGCGGGCGTGGGCGTACTGCACGTAGTACACCGGGTTGTCGTTGTTCTTCTGGACCGCCAGATCCACATCGAAGGTGTATTCGGTGTCGGGCTTGCGGCTGAGCAGGAAGAAGCGCACCGCGTCCTTGCTGGTCCACTCGATCAGGTCGCGCAGCGTGACGTAGCTGCCGGCGCGCTTGCTGATCTTGACCTCTTCACCGCCCCGCACCACGCGCACCATGGTGTGCAGCACATAGTCGGGGTAGCCCTGGGGAATGCCGACACCAGCAGCCTGCAGCCCGGCACGCACGCGGGCAATGGTGCCGTGGTGGTCGGTGCCCTGGATGTTGATGACCTTGGTGAAGCCGCGCTCCCACTTGGCGATGTGGTAGGCCACATCCGGCACGAAGTAGGTGAACGAGCCGTCGGACTTGCGCATGACGCGGTCCTTGTCGTCGCCGTAATCGGTGGACTTCAGCCACAGCGCGCCGTCCTGCTCGTAGGTCTTGCCGGCGGCCACCAGCTTGTTCACCGCCGCTTCCACCCGGCCGCTGGTGTACAGGCTCGACTCCAGGTAGTAGTGGTCGAACTTGACCTGGAAGGCCTGCAGGTCCAGGTCCTGCTCGTGGCGCAGGTAGGCCACGGCGAACTGGCGCATGCCGTCGAGGTCGTTCACGTCGCCGCTGGCGGTGAACTCGCGGTCGTCGGCCTTGACCGTCTTCTTCGCCAGAAAGTCGTTGGCGATGTCCTGGATGTAGTCGCCGTTGTAGGCAGCTTCGGGCCAGCCGGCATCGCCGGGCTTGAGGCCCTGCGCCCGCAGCTGGGTGCTGGTGGCCAGGGTGCCGATCTGCACGCCGGCGTCGTTGTAATAGAACTCCCGCCACACGTCCCAGCCCTGGGTGCTGTAGAGGTTGCAGATGGCATCGCCCAGGGCGGCCTGGCGGCCGTGGCCCACATGCAGCGGGCCGGTGGGGTTGGCCGAGACGAACTCCACCATGAGGCGCTGCCCGTTGGCGGGCTGGCTGCCGAAGGTGGTGCCGGCCTGCAGCACCTCGCGCACGATCTGCTGCTTGGCCTCGGGCTTGAGGCGGATGTTGATGAAGCCGGGGCCGGCGATCTCGATGTCGGCCACCCATTGCTGGTAGACCGGTTGCGCCAGCAGCGCCGTGCGCAGCGACTCGGCCACCGCACGCGGGTTGAGCTTGAGCGGCTTGGCCAGCTGCATGGCGGCGGTGACGGCGAAGTCGCCGTGGGCCGCCACCTTGGGCGATTCGAAGGCGGCGCGGGCGCCGGCACCGGGCGAGAGCCGCTCCAGTTCGGCCGACAGGCCGGCCAGCAGGTCGTTCTTGATGGTGAGCATAGGGGTCGGATTTTAGGCGGCGGCCCCCAGGTGCTCCCGGGCAGCGGCCTTCACCGCCGCCGTCAGGCGCTGGGCCGACGGCGGCTCGTGCGCCCAGTGCTGCCAGTACAGGGCCACGTCCACCGTGGCGCCGGGCAGCAGTTCCTGCAGTTCGGGGCGGTGCCGCAGGTTCTGCTCGGGCACCATGCCCCAGCCCAGGCCCAGGCCGATGGCGGTCTCGAAGGCATCCACCGCCGGCACGAAGTGGCGCGGGTAGTTCACGTCCTTCAGGCCGAAGTGCTGGGCCAGAAAGGCGTCCTGCAGCGCGTCCTTGCGGTTGAAGATGACGGCCGGGCAGGCCAGCAGCCGGTGCGCCGACACCGCGCCGCGCGGCGTGCGGCAGCGCTGCACCACCGCCGGCGCGGCCACGCAGCGGTAACGCATGACCCCCAGCGGCTCGGCCACGCAGCCCCGCATGGGTTCGGCCAGGGTGGTGACGCAGCCGATCACGTCGCCGCTCTTGAGCGCGTCGTGGGTGTGGTCCTGGTCGTCGATCAGCACCTCCAGCGTGAGCCGGTGGCGCATGAGCAGGGCGTTCACCCCCGGCAGGAACCAGCTGGCCACCGAGTCGGCATTGATGGCCACGCTCAGGTTCTGCCAGGCACCGCGCCCCGCCTCGGGCGCGCCCCGCAGGCCGGACAGCAGGTCGGCCTCCATCAGCCGCACCTGCCGCACATGGCCCAGCAAGGCCTGGCCGGCCGCCGTGGCATGCACCTTCCTGCCACGCACCAGCAGGCGCTGGCCCAGCGCGTCTTCCAGCGAACGGATGCGCAGCGAGATGGCCGCCACCGTGAGCGAGAGCTGGCGGGCGGCGGCGGCAAAGCTGCCGGTGTCGGCCACGGCGGCCAGGGCATCGAGTTGGCGGGCGTCGAGCATGAAGATCCCGGGGGAAACACCATCAAGAAAATCTTGATGGAATTGAAAAGAAGCTAATTCAGTTTAAACGTTTGTGGTTTGCCGGCACCATGCAGCCATGCCTGTGCACACAGGCCCCCTTTCCCGGATGTTTCCCATGGTCCTCACTGTCCCCACCTTCACCGCCGGCATGGTGCTCAGCCTGTCGCTCATCATGGCCATCGGCCCGCAGAACGCGCATGTGCTGCGCATGGGCCTGCAGCGCCAGCACCTGTGGATCACCGTGGCCACCTGCGCGCTGGCCGACATCGTGCTCATCGGGCTGGGTGTGCTGGGGCTGGCACAGCTCGGTGGCCTGTCGGACAAGCTGCAGGGCGCGCTGATCGGCGCCGGTGTGCTGTTCCTGGGCCTGTACGGCTGGCAGGCCTTCCAGCGCTTCCGCCAGAGCGCGGTGCCGGCGCAGCCGGGCGCAGCGCACGCCGTGGGCCCGGCACCCACCAGCCGCCGCCAGGCCGTGTTCTCCGCCCTGGCCTTCTCCTGGCTCAACCCGCACGCCTGGCTGGACACCGCCGTGCTGATCGGCACCGCCTCGCTGGCCTACGGCGAAGCCAGCCGCAGCTTCGGCCTGGGTGCGGCCGCCGGTTCGGTGGTGTGGTTCCTGGTGCTGGGCTGCGCTGCCTTCTGGCTGGGCCGGCGGCTCAACTCGCTGCGCATCTGGCGCCTGCTGGACGGCGCGGTGGCGCTGATGATGTGGGGCACGGCGCTGTGGCTGCTGGCCTCGCTGGCATGAGGCCGGCGGGGCCGCTCAGCGCCCCGCCCAGTACTCCGCCCGCCCGTACTCGTGCTTGAGGAAATCGATCCACAGCCGCACCCGCAGGGCCAGGTGGCGGCGCTGGGGGAAGAGCGCGTAGATGCCGTTGGGCGGCGCGGCGAAGTCGTCCAGCACGCTGACCAGGCGGCCGGCGCGGATGTCGGCCTCCACCTCCCAGGTGCTGCGCCAGGCAATGCCCTGGCCACCCAGGCACCACTCGTGCAGCACCTGGCCGTCGCTGCAGTCCAGCGGGCCACCGGGGCGCAGGTGCACGATCTCGCGGCCACCGCCGGAGGCGGCCGGCACCGAGAAGGCCCAGCCCCGGGTCTGTGAGGCATCGCTGGACAGGGTGAGGCAATCAAAGCGCACCAGGTCGGCCGGGGTGGCGGGCCGGCCGTGGCGCTGCAGGTAGGCGGGGGCGGCCACGCACAGGCGGCGGTTGTCGGCCAGGCGCACGCTCACCAGGGACGAATCGGGCAGATCGCCCACCCGCACGGCGCAGTCGTAACCCTCGCCGGCCACGTCCACCACCCGGTCCGACAGGTTCAGGCTGAGCGTGACCTCGGGGTGCAGCTCGCGAAAGCGCGGCACCAGCGGCGCCACATGGCGGCGGCCGAAGCCGGCCGGCGCGGTGATGCGCACATGGCCGCTGGCCTTGACGCCGCCCGCACTCACGCTGGCCTCGGCATTCGACAGATCGGTCAGCAGGCGCTGGCAGTCCTCCAGGAAGGCGCTGCCTTCGTGGGTGAGGGTGATGCGCCGGGTGGTGCGCACCATGAGCTTGACGCCCAGGCGGGCTTCGAGGGCGTCGATGCGGCGGCCGATGATGGCCGGCGCCACGTTTTCCTGCCGGGCCGCCGCCGTGAGGCTGCCGCGCGAGGCGACCGCCACGAAAGTTTCCAGTTGCTTGAGCTTGTCCACCGGGGCAGGTTACCGCACCCGGCAGGGGTGCACACAGGGCTGGCGATATTGACAAGCCCCATGGCGCCCTGACAATGGCTCGCATACACGGAGGGGTAAGGAGATTCATGGCCATGACGGGCACTGCGCTGCCGGACGTCGTGTCGCCTTCTGCGCGCCTGCCGGCGCACGCCGAGGGCCGCACCGGGGATGTTGCCGGACCGCACGACGGGCCGCAGGCCGCGCCATTCAGCCTGCGCCGTCGCTTTGCGCTGGCCAGTCTGGTGGTGATCACGGTGATCGCCATCGGCCTGGGCTGGATGCTCTCGCGGGTGCTGACCGAGCGCATGCTGCAGCGCGAGGCCGAGGTCACCATGCACTTCGTGCAGAACGTGCTGAGCACCGACAGCACCTGGCTGTACTTCCGCCGGCCCGACGACCCTCTGCTGCGCGGCGCCTTCCTGCAGTCCATGCGGCACATCGTGACCATGCGCGAATCGGTGCGGAGCAATGCCTACGACCTGCGCGGCCATGTGCTGTGGTCCAGCGACGAGGAGCTGATCGGGCAGAGCTTCGACCACAACGCCGAACTCGCCGAGGCGCTGCAGGGCCGGGTCGTGGTGGAGGCCGACCTCACCGAACCCGGCCAGTTCAGCAAGGCCGAGCACCAGGGGCTGGTGCACCAGGGCGCCTTTTTCGTGGAGATCTATTTCCCGGTGCGCGACCCGCAGAGCGGTGCCGTGCTCGGCGTGATCGAGGTCTACAAGATCCCGGAAAAGCTCTCCAGCGACATCCACCAAGGCCTGCGCCAGCTGTGGCTGGCCTGCTTCGGCGGGGCGGTGCTGCTGTTTGCGGTGCTGTACTGGATCGTGGCCCGGGCCGACCGCCTCATCACGCAGCAGCAGCAGCGGCTGACCGAAGCGCAGCGCACCGCCTCCACCGTGGAACTGGCCAGTGCGGTGGCGCACAGCCTGCGCAATCCGCTGGCCTCCATCCGCTCCGCGGCCGAACTGCTGCAGGACGGGCCGGGCCGGTCGGAGGACGTGCGCGAACTCAGCGGCGACATGATCGAGTCGGTGGACCGCGCCAACCGCTGGATCACCGAGCTGGTGCACGTGGCCCAGGCGCCGCAGCTGCACCCGCAGGCCCTGGACCTGGTGGCCCTGGTGCAGACCTGCCTGCAGGAAATGGCGGGCGAACTGACCCGGCGCCACATCCAGCTGCGGGTGGAGCCCACCGGGGCGCTGCCGGTGCTGGCCCACAGCGCCACCCTGCGGCAGGCGCTGCTGAGCATCATTGCCAACGCCGCCGAGGCCATGCCGCACGGCGGCCGGCTGGAGGTGGGCTGGACCCGGGGCGACGGGCTGCTGGGCGTGTACCTGGCCGACAACGGCACCGGCCTGTCCGCCGAGGCCCGGCAGCGGCTGTTCCAGCCGTTTGCCAGCAACAAGGTCGGCGGGCTTGGCATGGGCCTGGCGCTGGTCAAGCGCATGGTCGAGCAGTGGCAGGGCGAGCTGCTGGTCAGCGCCGAACAACCCCGCGGCACCCGGGTGGAGATCCGCCTGCCGCAACCTGCCGGCCCGAAGCCGGGCCGTTGATCCGGAGACCCCATGGCGACCTTGCTGGTGATCGAGGACGAACCCGCGCTGGCGCGCCACATGGCACGCTACCTGCGCCAGTACGACCATGTGGTGGAAGTGGCCAACGACGGGCCGTCCGGCCTGGAGGCGGCCCGAAGGCTGCAGCCCGATCTGGCCATCGTGGACTTCCAGCTGCCCGGGCTGGACGGGCTGGAGCTGATCCGCGCACTCAACCGCGAGCACCGCCGCATCCGCACGGTGATGGTGTCGGGCCATGCCAACGTGGCGGTGGCGGTGCAGGCCATGAAGGCCGGCTCGTCCGACCTGCTGACCAAACCGGTACCGCTGCGCAGCCTCAAGCAGGCGGTGGACCGGGCGCTGGAAGAACCGCTGCAGGCCGGCGGTGAGGCTCCGCGCTCCACCGCTGTGGCGCACACCATCCTGGGCCACTCGCGGCCGCTGGCCGGCCTGCGCGAACAGGTGTCGGCCCTGGCGCGGCAGGAACCCGGCGACGGCTCGGCGCCCCCGCCCATCCTGTTCTGCGGTGAAACCGGATCGGGCAAGCTGCACGCGGCGCGGGCGGCGCATGCCACCGGGCCGCGCGCGGCCGAGCCCTGGGTGGAGATCGACTGCCTGGCGCTGCACCAGGGGCTGGACGCCGCGATGGCCGCTGCCGCGCCCGGTGGCGGCACGGTGTTCCTGAAGGACGTGGGCGATCTGGACGAGCACGGACAGGCCAGCCTGCTGCAGATGCTGGAGCGGCGCCAGTACCGGCTGCCCCGGGGCGGCGTGGAGCCCCTGCGGGCACGGCTCATGGCCGCCTCGGGCCACGATCTGGATGCCCTGGTGCGGCAGGGGCGGTTCAAGGCCGAGCTGCTGTACCGGCTGCAGACCTGCGCGGTCCGGGTGCCGCCGCTGCGCGCCTGCACCGACGACCTGGCCCTGCTGGCGCGGCACTTCGTGGCCCTGCACACCGGCCGTTACCGCCTGCCGGCCATGCAGCTGGCGCCGGCCGCCGAGGCCGCCCTGATGATGCACAGCTGGCCGGGCAACCTGCGCGAACTGAGCAATGTGATCGAACGCGCGGTGATGATCTGCCCGGGTGGCCGGGTGGAGGCGTCGCACCTGCTGCTGCCCGCCGGACCGGCCACCTCGTCCTTCGGCGCGCTGTCCGAACTCAGCGACTGCCTGCGCACCGACGAACTCGACCGCGCCGGGCTGGTGCGCGCCCTGGAAGAGCACCGCTGGGACCTGCATGCCACCGCGCGCATGCTGCAGATCGAGCCGGACCAGCTGCAGCGGCGCATGGACCGGCACGGGCTCTACGGGCCGACCTGAGCGGATTACCCCACAAAAAGTGACGAATCCCTCGCGTGACAGGGGATGAATCGGCGTTGAAGTTGCGAATACAGTCCACGGTATGGACCAACCCCGTGCCGTGCTCTTTGACGCCTATGGAACGCTGTTCGACGTGTACAGCGTCGGGCTGCTGGCCGAGCAGCTGTACCCGGGGCTGGGCGGCGCCCTGGCCCGCCAGTGGCGCGACAAGCAGATCGAATACACGCGGCTGGTGACCACCAGCGGCCACGGCGAGCATTACCGCCCGTTCTGGGACCTGACCGAGCGCGCCCTGCGCCACACCCTCAAGACCCTGGTGCCCGGTGCCCGCACCGACTGGGACGCCCACGCACCGGCCGCCACCCGGCTCATGAACCAGTACCGGCACCTGTCGGCCTTTCCCGAGAACCGCGAGGTGCTGCAGGCCCTGCGCGGGCGCGGCATCACCACCGGCATCCTGAGCAACGGCGACGCCGACATGCTGGGCATCGCGGTGCGCAGCGCCGGCCTGGACGGCCTGCTCGACCATGTGATCAGCGTCGACCCGATCCGCCTGTACAAGACCCACCCCCGCGCCTACGCCCTGGGCGAGGCGGCCACCGGGCTCAAGGCGGGCCAGGTGCTGTTCGTCAGCAGCAATGCCTGGGACGCGCTGGCCGCCGCCTGGTACGGCTACCGCACCCTGTGGGTGAACCGCCAGAATCTGCCCTTCGAGGAACTGGACACCCAGCCCGAACGCAACGCCAGCTCGCTGCGCGGTGTGCTCGATTTTTTTGCCTGATCCCCTCACCCATCCTTCCACTTCACCCATCACCACCATGACCCAGCGCACCACCATCCACGGCCTGCAAGTGGCCACCGAGCTGTTCGATTTCGTCAACCAGAAGGTGCTGCCGGGCACCGGCATCGACCAGGCCGCGTTCTGGAAGGGCTTCGACCAGATCGTGGCCGACCTGGCCCCCAAGAACGCCGCCCTGCTGGCCGAGCGTGACCGCCTGCAGGCCGAGCTGGACAAGTGGCACAGCGCCAATCCCGGCCCGGTGCGCGACATGATGGCCTACCGCAAGTTCCTGGAGACCATCGGCTACCTCGTGCCGCAGCCTAGGAATGTGAAGGCCACCACCAAGAACGTGGACGCCGAACTCGCCACCCAGGCCGGCCCGCAGCTGGTGGTGCCCATCCTGAACGCCCGCTACGCCCTGAACGCCGCCAACGCCCGCTGGGGCAGCCTGTACGACGCGCTGTACGGCACCGACGTGATCAGCGAGGACAAGGGCTGCGAGAAGGTCGGCAAGAAGGGCGGCTACAACCCCAAGCGCGGCGCCAAGGTCATCGAATGGGCCCGCCACGTGCTGGACCGCACCGCCCCGCTGAAGAAGGGCTCGCACGTCGGCTCGACCGGCTACAAGATCAACAAGGACGGCGAACTGGTCGTCTCGCTGGCCGACGGCGGCACCAGCAAGCTGGCCGACAAGTCGCAGCTGGTGGGCTACCAGGGCGAGCCGAAGAACCCGTCGTCGGTGCTGCTGGTGCACAACGGCCTGCACCTGGACATCCGCATCGACCGCAACACCCCCATCGGCAAGACCGATGCCGCCGGCGTGTGCGACCTGGTGGTCGAAGCCGCCCTGTCCACCATCCTGGACCTGGAAGATTCGATTGCCGCCGTGGACGCCGAGGACAAGGTGGTGGCCTACAGCAACTGGCTGGGCATCCTGCAGGGCACCCTGGTGGAGACCTTCCAGAAAGGCGGCCAGACCCTCACCCGCGGCCTCAACCCCGACCGTGAATACACCGCCCCCGACGGCAAGACCGTGCGCCTGCACGGCCGCTCGCTGATGTTCCTGCGCAATGTGGGCCACCTCATGACCAACCCCGCCATCCTGTGGGGCAAGGACGGCCAGGAGATCCCCGAGGGCATCATGGACGCGGTCATCACCACCACCATCGCCCTGCACGATCTGAAGCGCACCAAGAAGGACGCCATCCGCAACTCGCGCAAAGGCTCGGTCTACATCGTCAAGCCCAAGATGCACGGCCCGAAGGAAGTGGCCTTTGCCGCCGAGCTGTTCGGCCGCGTCGAGCAGCTGCTGGGCCTGCCGGATTCGACCGTCAAGCTGGGCATCATGGACGAGGAGCGCCGCACCTCGGTCAACCTCAAGGCCTGCATCGCCGCCGCCGCCAGCCGCGTGGCCTTCATCAACACCGGCTTCCTGGACCGCACCGGCGACGAGATGCACACCGCCATGCTGGCCGGCCCCATGGTCCGCAAGGGCGACATGAAGGCCAGCGCCTGGATCCAGGCCTACGAGCGCAACAACGTGCTCGTCGGCCTGCAGTGCGGCTTGCGCGGCAAGGCCCAGATCGGCAAGGGCATGTGGGCCATGCCCGACCTGATGAAGGCCATGCTGGAGCAGAAGATCGCCCATCCCAAGGCCGGCGCCAACACCGCCTGGGTGCCCAGCCCCACCGGCGCCACCCTGCACGCCATGCACTACCACCAGGTGCTGGTGAGCGACGTGCAGAAGGGCCTGGAGAAGATCGACGCCGACGCCGAGCGCGACAACCTGCTCACCGGCCTGCTGACCGTGCCGGTGTCGAGCAACCCGAACTGGAGCGAGGCCGAGAAGCAGGCCGAGCTCGACAACAACGTCCAGGGCATCCTGGGCTATGTGGTGCGCTGGGTCGACCAGGGCGTGGGCTGCTCCAAGGTGCCCGACATCAACGACGTGGGCCTGATGGAAGACCGCGCCACCCTGCGCATCTCCAGCCAGCACATCGCCAACTGGCTGCACCACGGCATCGTCACCGAAGCCCAGGTGCGCGAGACCTTCGAGCGCATGGCCGCCAAGGTGGACAAGCAGAACGCCGGCGACAAGCTCTACCAGCCCATGGCCGGCAACGTCAAGACCAGCAAGGCCTACCAGGCCGCCCTGGACCTGGTGTTCAAGGGCAAGGAACAGCCCAGCGGCTACACCGAGCCGCTGCTGCACGCCTGGCGCCTGAAGGTCAAGGCGGGCTGATCGGCTGCCCGGTTCATGGTTTCGTCAAGACTTGAACCGGGCCGACACCTATGCTGGGGCTCCCCCGATCACAGAGGAGCCTTTCATGCAAGCCGATGCCCAACATCTGCGGCCCTGGTGGCCGCAGCACCACCTCGACAGCCTGCACCCCCCCACCGAACTGAGGCCCTGGCTGCTGCACACCGGTTCCCTCACCGCGCGTCTGGCCACCCGCTGGCCCGATCTGCAGGTGTCGCTGGTCCATGTGGGCGAGGGCCGGCTCACCCCCGAAGAATGCGCGCGGCTGAGCTGCGGGCCGCAGGCCACCGGCTGGATCCGCTGCGTGTCGCTGCGGGGCGGCGGGCACACCCGGGTCAGGGCGCGCGCCGTCATCCCCGAATGGCACAGCTACAACCCCTGGTCGGATGTGGCCTACCTGGGTGAACGCTCGCTGGGCGACTGGCTGTTTGCACAGACCGGCGTGCTGCGCAGCCCCTTCGAATGGGCCAGCCCCGACGGCCCGGAGGGTGCGGGCAGCTGGGCCCGGCGCTGCTGCTACGCCCGCCACGGCGCCTCCCTGCTGCTGACCGAGTGGATGGTCGACCTGGAGACCGAACCCGCACCGACCGACACCGGCCCCACTCCGCTACCGCCCCTCACCCCCTCTGCGTCCCGAGAAACGGCATGACCGCTGCGGCACCCCGATGCACCTTCCTGGCCTTCGACGCCACCGACAACGGCGACGACACCGGCACCTGGGAAGCCATGGCCAGCGCCCCTGCGGGCGACCCGATGCTGCTGCGCATCGGCCAGGAGATGCAGGCGGTGGTGCTGTGGCTGGCCGACCAGGCGCCCGGGCCCCGGGGTCCGCAGGAGGACGGCGGCGCATGGGATGCCGACATCGCCACCACCCATGACGGCGACTGGACCACCCTCACCCTCACGCTGACCGGCCCATGGGACTGGGGATCGGGCTGTGTGGCGGCGCTCCAGGAGGCCGGTGGCCCGGGGGTTGCTTGAAGCCGGGGCATGAACCCCGACCCATCCCTCTCCCCTGCCCCCGCCACCCACCTCGCCACCCTGCCGGCCCCGCCAGGGGCCGCGCCGGTGCTGAGCAAGCTCGACAGCGCCCTGCTGAACATCCTGGTCAAGGACGGACGCGCATCGTTCGCCGACATCGCGCGCCAGCTCGGCATCTCGCGCGCCCATGCCCGGGCGCGGGTGCAGGCACTGCAGGCCAGCGGTGTGATCGAGTTGTTCGGCGCGGTGATCAACCCCGAAAAGCTGGGGCAGGTGGTGTCCACCTTCCTCGACATCCAGGTCTCGCCGGTGGCGCTGGAGGCGGTGGCCCAGGAGCTGGCCGACTGCCACGAGGTGGTGAGCCTCTACATCATGAGCGACCTGCGCAGCCTGCATGTGCATGCGCTGACCGACAGCGTGCCGACCTTCGAGGCCTTCGTGCGCCGGCACCTGTTCAACCGTCCGGAAATCCTGTCGGTGGACTGCAAGACCCTGCTCACCCGCGTCAAGAACCGGCGTGGCGGCGCGCGGCTCTGAGCCGGGCGTCGGATTTGGTGCGCCTGCACCGACGGGGTGCGCGATGAACATTTGTCAACGGTGCGGCGGCGGCGGCCAACGTTGGCATGCCAACAGTCACCAAATGGAGCCGACGGCCCACCAAACGATCACCAGATCGGCCGATGCAAAACATTCGGCACCGAACCCGCGGCCGGCCACGCCCAGGATCGGGCTCCCCGACCGAGAGGGGCGGAATGGCATCCCTACCGAAAATCCTTTTCAGATCAATGATTTATCAGGATTTTTGCGGTTGGCACGGTGGTTGCTGAGCGGGTGGGAGTCTGCCGAACAAACGAAACAGCGGCAGCCAGCGACCCTCGCCCACACCCCCTCACCCACAGGAGTTCCGCCATGTCCCTGATCCGTCGCCAATTCCTCTCTCGCGCCGCCGTTGCCGGCAGCGTTCTCGGCGCCCCGGCCATCGTCAACGCCCAGTCGGCCAAGTTCAACTGGAAGATGACCAGTGCCTACGGCAAAGGCTCGCCCTTCTACATGGACGGCCCCGGCAGTGCCACCGACCTGGCCAAACGCATCCGCGAGATGTCGGACGGCCGCCTGAACATCCAGGTGTTCGGCGCCGGCGAACTGATCCCGGCCTTCGAGGGGTTTGATGCCGTGCGCGCCGGCACGGTGGAGATGAACCACGCCAACGCCTACTTCTGGACCGGCAAGACCGCCGCGGCCCAGTACTTCACCGCCGTGCCCTTCGGCATGAACTTCCAGGGCATGAACGGCTGGCTGTACGACGGCGGCGGCATCGACCTGTGGAACGAGGTGTATGCCCCGTTCGGCATGGTGGCCATGCCCTGCGGCAACACCGGCGTGCAGATGACCGGCTGGTTCAAGAAAGAGATCAAGAGCGTGGCCGACCTCAAGGGCCTGAAGATGCGCATCCCTGGCCTGGCCGGCAAGGTGTACGCCAACCTCGGCGTGGACGTGAAGGTGCTGCCGGGCGGCGAGATCTTCCCGGCGCTGGAGCGCGGCGTGATCGACGCGGCCGAGTTCGTGGGCCCGTTCCAGGACCGCCGCCTGGGCCTGCAGAAGGCCGCCAAGTTCTACTACACGACCGGCTGGCACGAGTCGTCCACGGTGTCGGAACTGCTGATCAACAAGGCCGCCTGGAACAAGCTGCCCAAGGACCTGCAGGCCATCGTGAGCAACGCCGCTGCGGCCTGCAACGTGATCAGCGAGGGCTGGTGCCAGAAGGCCAACTCCGAGGCCATGGAAGACCTGATCAAGAACCAGGGCGTGATCGCCCGCCCGCTGCCGGACGACGTCATCAAGGCCCTGCGCGCCGAGACCGAGAAGGTGCTGGCCGAGGCCGTGGCCAAGGACCCGCTGACCAAGAAGGTGCACGACTCCTACATGGCCTTCAAGGCCAAGTACGACCGCTGGAGCGAGATCAGCGAAGAGGCCTACCACCTCAAGGTTCGCGGCTGAAGGCGGAGTCACCATGCAACAACCCCTGTCGAAGGCGGCAGGGGGCATCGAGGCGGTCATCGACCGCCTCGGGTCCCTGACCGCCTGGATTGCCCTGGCCATGATCGGCCTGGTGGCCACCAACGTGGTGCTGCGCTACGCCTTCAGCTTCGGCTCGGTGTGGGCGCAGGAACTGGAATGGCACCTGCTGGCCGCCCTCATCCTGCTGGGCATGAGCCATGCCCTGCAACGCGGCGACAACGTGCGCGTCGACCTGTTCTATGCGCGCTTCTCGCCGCGCACCAAGCAGGTGGTGGACGTGGTCTCCGCATTGCTGCTGATCGCCATCAGCGTGCACTTCATCCAGCTCTCGCTGGGCTATGTGGAGCAGTCGCGCTCGATCGCCGAGGCCTCGCCCGACCCGGGCGGCATTCCCTACCGCTGGCTGGTGAAGTCGCTGATTCCGCTGGGCTACGGCCTGCTGGTGCTGCAGCAGCTGGCGCACCTGGTGCGGCTGTTCCAGCAACAGCACACGCCGGTTGGCAACGGCGCGAAGGAGGACGGCCATGTTTGAGATGTCGACCTACGCCGTCTTCATGCTGGTGGGCTTCTTCGTCCTGCTGATGATCGGCATTCCGGTGGCCATCAGTTTGGCCACCGTGGGTTTCGTGTTCGGCTGGCTGGGCTTCGGCGACGGCCTGTTCAACCTGCTGCCGGCGCGTTTCTACGGCATCGTCTCGGGCTACCAGTGGATGGCCATACCGCTGTTCGTCTTCATGGGGGTGATGCTGGAGAAATCGCGCCTGGCGGACGACCTGCTGGACGTCATGGGCCACATAGCGGGCGGCACCAAGGGCGGCATGGCGGTGGGCATCGTGCTGTTCGGTGTGCTCATGGGCGCCACCACCGGCATCGTGGGTGCGACCATCATCACGCTGGGCCTGCTGACCCTGCCCACGCTGATCCGGCGCGGCTACGACAAGAGCGTGGCCTGCGGCGTGATCTGCGCCTCCGGCACGCTGGGGCAGATCATCCCGCCCAGCCTGATCCTGATTTTGCTCTCCGACATCATGCAGCTGTCGGTGGGCACGCTGTTCGCCGCTGCGGTCGGCCCCGGCATGCTGCTGGCCGGCGTGTACATCGTCTACATCCTGGTCATGGGATGGCTCAAGCCGGCGTCCATGCCGCCGATTCCGGTGGCCGAGCGCGACGCCGTCTCGCGCGGCGAGCTGTGGAAGCGCTTCTTCAAGGTGCTGTTGCCGCCGGTGCTGCTGGTGGTGGCGGTGCTGGGCTCCATCGTGGGCGGCGTGGCTGCGCCCACCGAAGCCGCTTCCATGGGCGCCGTGGGCGCGGTGCTGATCACGGCGTTCTCGGGCCGCTTCACGCTCAAGACGCTCAAGGACACCGCGCTGGAGACCAGCAAGATCACCGCCATCATGATGTTCATCCTCATGACCGCGCAGGTGTTCGCCCTGGCCTTCCGCGGCCTGCATGGCGAGGAGCTGATCGCCAGCCTGTTCGAGTCGCTGCCGGGCGGCGTGAACACCGCCATCTGGTTCATGATGCTGATGATCTTCGTGCTCGGTTTCTTCATCGAGTGGATCGAGATCAGCTACATCGCGGTGCCGCTGTTCCTGCCCATCCTGCTCAACATGGGCGTGGACCCGGTGTGGCTGGCCATGCTGATCACGGTGAACCTGCAGTCGAGCTTCCTCACGCCGCCCTTCGGCTGGGCGTTGTTCTACCTCAAGGGGGTGGCGCCACCCGAGGTGAACATCAAGGACATCTACCGCGGCGTGATCCCCTTCATTGCGCTGCAGCTGCTGACCCTGGTGCTGCTGTTCTTCTACCCGTCGATCGCGCTCTGGCTGCCCAAGGCCATCGGCTGGTAAGGACCCCCCATGGAACTGTTTGCACAACACAGCGGCCTGTGGCTGCTGGGGCTGGCTGCGGCCCTGGCGGTCACCGGCCTGGTGGCCGGCGTCATGGCCGGCCTGCTGGGGGTGGGCGGCGGCATCGTCATCGTGCCGGTGCTCTACCACCTGTTCACGCTGCTGGGCATCGACGAGTCGGTGCGCATGCACGTGACGGTGGGCACCTCGCTGGCCACCATCATCCCCACCTCCATCATGTCCAGCCGGGCCCACCGGCGCAAAGGCAGCCTGAACATGGACCTGATCCGTGCACTGATGCCCGGCGTGGTGGTGGGAGTGGCGCTGGGCTCCATCGCCAGCCGCTTTCTGGACGGCAGCGTGCTGACCGCCGTGTTTGCGGCCGTGGCGCTGCTGGTGGCACTCAACATGGCCTTCAAGCGCGACGGCTTTGCCGTGGCCGACGGCCTGCCCGGCCGCGCCGGCACCGCCCTGCTCGGTGGGGGCATTGGCGGCGTGTCCACGCTCATGGGCATCGGTGGCGGCACACTCTCGGTCCCGCTGCTCAATGCGCTGAAGGTGCCCATGCACACCGCCGTGGGCACCGGGGCCATGCTGGGCATGGTCATCAGCATCCCGGGCGCGCTGGCCTTCGTGGTCAACGGCCTGGACGTGCCGATGCGCCCGCCGTTGTGCCTGGGCTATGTGAACCTGCTGGGCTTTGCGCTCATCGTGCCGGCCACGCTGATGACCACCGGATGGGGTGCAACACTCGCGCACCGCATCGATGCCCGCCGGCTGCGGCAGGTGTTTGCGGCCTTCCTGGCGCTCACCTCGCTGCGCATGTTCTATGGCCTGCTGACCTGAACCGAATCGACAACCAACGACATCCACGGAGACAACCCATGATCCACACCCTCAAAGCCCTGGGCGGCATGCAGGTGGCACCGCACCACCTGGCCGCGCAGGCCGGCCGCGACGTGCTGCGCGACGGCGGCAACGCGGTCGAGGCCATGGTGGCCGCTGCCGCGGCCATTGCCGTGGTCTACCCGCACATGAACGCCATCGGCGGCGACGGCTTCTGGCTGATCCACGAACCTGGCAAGGCCCCGGTGGCCATCGACGCCTGCGGCCCGGCCGCCGCGCTGGCCACGCGCGACTTCTATGCCGGGCTCGATGCCATCCCGCCGCGCGGCCCCACCGCCGCCCTGACCGTGGCCGGCACCGTGGGCGGCTGGCAGAAGGCCCTCGACGTGGCCTCGGCCTGGGGCCCGGGCCTGCCGCTCTCGCGCCTGCTGCAGGACGCCATCCGCCATGCCCGCGAGGGCGTGGCCGTGACCACCAGCCAGTCGGCCCTCACCCGCGAGAAGCTGCCCGGCCTGAAGGACGCGCCCGGCTTCGCCCAGACCTACCTGGTGGACGGCCAGCCGCCCGAGCCCGGCCATGTGCTCAAGCAGCCCGCACTGGCCCGCACCCTGGCCCAGCTGGCCGAACGTGGCCTGGACGATTTTTACCGCGGCGAACTGGCGCAGCGCATCGGCGCCGAGCTGGAGCGCGTGGGCAGCCCGGTGCGTACCAGCGACCTGGCGGCCTACCGGGCGCAGATCGTCGAGCCGCTGGCGGTGCGCCTGAACGACAGCACGGTCTACAACCTGCCGCCGCCCACGCAGGGCCTCTCGGCCCTGATGATCCTGGGCCTGTTCGAGCGTCTGGGCGTGACCGAAGGCGAGGGCTTTGCCTACCTGCACGGCCTGGTCGAATCCACCAAGCGCGCCTTCCGGGTGCGCGAACGCGTGGTGACCGACCCGCAGCGCCTGCCGGCGGATCCGCGCAGCTTCCTCACGCCGCAGGCGCTGGACGAACTGGCCGCCCAGATCGACCCGGCCCGCGCCCTGCCCTGGCCCGATGTGGCCAAGCCCGGCGACACCATCTGGATGGGTGCCATCGACCGCGAAGGCCGCGCGGTGAGCTTCATCCAGAGCGTGTACTGGGAATTCGGCTCCGGCACCGTACTGCAGGACAGCGGCATCTGCTGGCAGAACCGGGGCACCAGCTTCTCGCTCGACCCCAAAGCCCTCAACAGCCTCAAGCCCGGCCACAAGCCCTTCCACACGCTGAACCCGTCGATGGCGCTGTTCGACGATGGCCGCGTCATGCCCTACGGCACCATGGGTGGCGAAGGCCAGCCGCAGACGCAGGCCGCCGTGTTCACCCGCTATGCCCGCTTCGGCCAGGGCCTGCAGCAGGCGGTGACTGCGCCGCGCTGGCTGCTGGGCCGCACCTGGGGCGACGTGAGCACCACGCTCAAGCTGGAAAGCCGCTTCGACCCGGCGCTGGTGCAGGCCCTGCGCGACGCCGGCCATGTGGTCGAGGTGCTGCCCGAGGCCTTCAGCGACACCATGGGCCACGCGGGTGCGCTGGTGCGGCACCCGAACGGCATGATCGAAGGCGCGGCCGATCCGCGCAGCGACGGCGCGGTGGCCGCGGTCTGACGCAGCCGATCAGCGCAGCCGGGCCACGTCGAGTGCCGTCACCTCGCCGGCCCGGTTGCCCCAGGACTGGCGGATGAAACTGGCCACCGCCGCCACCTCGTCGTCGTTGAGCTGGCTGCGGTAGGGCGGCATGCCATAGGGCCGGGGGTGGGCCTGGGTGGCCGGCGCGAAGCCGCCGCTCAGGATGGCCTGCACCGCATTCACCGGGCTGCTCTGCGTGACGGCGCGGTGGCCGGCCAGGGGCGGGTAGGCACCCGCCGCGCCTTCGCCCGCATCGCCGTGGCACTGGGCGCAGTGCTGCTCGTAGAGCTGGCCGCCCCGGGTGAGCACCACATCGGGTGCCGGCTCGAAGCCGGGCTGCTTCACCGGCTGCACCGGCAGTTCGGTCAGGTAGACCGCCATGGCCCGCAGATCGGCCTCGGGCAGGTGCTGGGTGCCGTGCAGCACCACCTCGGCCATGGGCCCCAGGGTGGAGGCATGGGCGTTGCGCCCGCCGGCCAGCAGGGCCACGGTGGCGTCCACGCCCCATTTCTGGGTGCCGCCCTCGGCCGGGTCGTGCAGTGAAGGCGCCCACCAGCGGCCGTCGGGCATGAGGCCACCGGCAAAGCGGTCGACCGAACCACCCCCGAACGCGTCGCGCTCGGCGTGGCAGGCGGCGCAGTGCGCCACGCCGGTCACCAGGTAGGCGCCCCGGTTCCACTCGGCGCTGCGGGCCGCATCGGGCTGGTAGGTGCCGGGCGTGAAGTACAGGATGCGCCACAAGGCCAGCGCGGCCTGGGTGTTGAACGGGAACCGCAGGCCGTGCTCGCGCGCCGGCTGCGACACCGGCGGCAGGGTGCGCAGGTGGGCATACAGCGCGTCCACGTCCTCGGCCGTCATGCGGGTGGTGTGGTTGTAGGGGAAGGCCGGGTAGAGCAGGCGGCCGTCGCGCGACTGGCCATGCTGCAGGGCGCGGCGGAAATCGCCCGCGCTCCAGCGGCCCAGGCCGGTGTCGGGATCGGGCGTGAGGTTGCTGGCGTAGATGGGGCCGAACGGCGTGCTGACGGGCCGGCCACCGGCCCAGGGTTCGCCGCCGCGCGCGGTGTGGCAGGCCATGCAGTTGCCGGCGGCGGCGAGCTGCGCGCCGCGTTCCAGCAGGGCCGGCGTCACGGTCACCTCCACCGGCTGCACCGGCACGCCCTGCAGCTCGGTGCGCACCGCAAAGGCCATGAGGGCCGCGCCCAGCAGCAGGCCGCCGGCCACCCACCCGCCGGCCCGCACCGGGCGCCCGCCCGCCCGTTGAGAAGACGTGCTCATCGGGCGGCCCCCTTCGCGACCGCAGGGGCCTGCAGATCGCGGCCGCAGTCCATGGGCAGCAGGGCTGGCAGGCGGTCGACGGGCTTGGCGTCGGCCGGCACCGGCTGGGCCGCCAGCCAGGCGGCCACGGCGGTCACGTCCGGCCCGCTCAGGCGCTTGGCCACGGTGCCCATGCAGTCGGGCGCGGTGGCGCGGCGCAGGCCGGTCTGCCAGCCACCCAGCTGGCTGATGAGGTAATCGCGCGGCAAGCCCAGCAGCCCCGGGATGGCCGGCTGCACACCGGTCATGCGGTCGCCGTGGCAGCTGTTGCACGACGGTATCTGGCGCGAGGCATCGCCCACCTTCACCAGCTGCTCGCCCCGGCGCAGCTGGGCCGGGTCCACGCTGGCGGGCGCGGGGGGCGGATAAGGCAGGTCCAGGCCGGCAAAGTACTGCGCCATCTCCAGCAGATAAGCATCGGTCAGCGGGTCCAGCAAGGCCGTCATGCCCACGGCCTGGCGGCGGCCGGCCTTGAAGTGCAGCAGCTGGTTGTAGAGGTAGCCCACCGGCTTGCCCGCAATGCGGGGAAAGTAGCCGTCGGGCGTGGCACGCCCCTCGGCACCATGGCAGGCGGTGCACACCAGCATGCGCTGGGCCATGGTGTCGGGGATGGTGTGGGGCGGGGCGGCCAGTGCCGGCGCCATGAACGCGGCGGCGGCCAGGGCCCAGGGCCAGCGGCGCACCCGCAACAGTGATTCAGGAAACATGACTCGCTCGAGACCCCTGCAGGAGTGGGGGCCAGCCTTTGAAATTACCATACCCCCTCACCCCATGAATGCGCCCACCCCGGTCGACCCCACCCGCTGCCCCCTGTGCGGCGCCGACAACCGCTGCGCGATGGAGCTGGAACGCGCCACCGGGCAGCCCCAGCCGCCGTGCTGGTGCACCACCACCACCTTTGCACCCGACCTGCTGGCGAGGCTGCCCGACGCCGCCCGGGACCAGGCCTGCATCTGCGCGGCCTGCGTGGCGGCCCACCAGGACACCGCCCGACCATGAGCAACGCCAGCGTGCAGGCCCTGCGGGAACGCCACGGCGAGCGCTACCGCTGGCTGCTGCTGCTGTCGGTGATGGTGGGGACCATGGCGTCCATCATGTCGTCGACCATCATCAACGTGGCCATCCCGGACATGAGCCACCACTTCACGCTCGGGCAGGAGCGCGCGCAGTGGGTGAGTTCGGGCTTCATGGCCGCCATGACGGTGTCCATGCTGACCACTCCCTGGCTGCTCGCGCGCTACGGCTACCGCGCCACCTACGCCGGCTGCATGTGGCTGCTGCTGGTGGGCGGCGTGGCCGGGGGCATGGCCAACGACTACCCGCTGGTGCTGGCCGCCCGCGTGGCCGAGGGCCTGGCCGCCGGCGTGGTGCAGCCGATTCCGGCCATCATCATCCTGCGCGCCTTCGAGCCCAGCGAACAGGGCCGGGCCAGCGGCATCTTCGGCATGGGCGTGGTGCTGGCCCCGGCACTCGGCCCCAGCATCGGCGGGCTGCTGGTCGACCTGTTCGGCTGGCGCTCCATCTTCTTCATGGTGGTGCCGTTCTGCCTGGCGTCGTTGTGGCTGGCGCGGCGCTACGTGCCCGACGTGGCCCCCGGCGGCCAGGCCGCCAACCCGCAGGGCGCGGCGCTGGACTGGCGTGGCCTGCTGCTGGCCGCAGCCGGCACGCTGTGCCTGCTCAATGGCCTGGTGGAACTGCAGGGCGGCACGCCGCTGACCGCCGCCGTGCTGCTGGGCTCGGCGGCGGCACTGCTGGTGGGCTTCGTGGCGCTGCAGCGGCGCACCCTCAAAGCCCGGCAACGCCACCCGGACCAGGGCATCGACCCGCTCATGAACCTGTCGCTGTTTGCCGACCGGCGCTTTGCCATGGGCAGCATCGTGGCCTTCATCTACGGCGTGGCGCTGTTCGGCTCCACCTACCTGCTGCCGGTGTTCATGCAGCTGGGCCTGGGGCTGTCGGCCTCGTATGTGGGCACCATCCTGCTGCCGGCCGGCCTGGTGCTGGCGGTGTGCATTGCGGTGGTGGGTCGCCTGGCCGACAAGCAACCCACCCACCGGCTGGTGAGCATCGGCCTGGTGCTGCTGGCCGCCTCGTTCGCGCTCATGACCACCATCCGGCTGGAACACCCCGCCCTGATCGTGCCGCTGCTGGTGGTGTGGGCCATCCTGGGCCGCATAGGCCTGGGCTTCATCCTGCCCTCGCTCAACATCGGCGCCATGCGCGGGCTGGAGCGGCACCACATCCCGCAGGGTTCGAGCGTGATCAATTTCCTGCGCATGCTGGGCGGCGCGGCCGGCGTGAGCCTGTGCGGCATCGTGCTGGAGTGGCGGCTGGCGGCACGCGGGGCGGGCCTGGAGGCCGCCGCCAGCACCCCGGCCCGCATTGCTGCCTTCGACGACACCTTCCTGATGCTCGCCGGCATCTGCGCCCTGGCCCTGGTGGCCGCCCTGCGCCTGCGCGACAAGGCCTGAAGCACAATCGGCCCATGTGCCAACTGCTGGGCCTGAACTGCGCCACCCCCACCGACGCCACCTTCAGCTTCACCGGCTTCCGGGAGCGGGGCGGCCACACCGACCACCATGCCGACGGCTGGGGCATCGCCTTCTTCGAGGGCAAGGGCCTGCGCCTGTTCATCGACCACGAGAGCGCGGCCCAGTCGCCCATGGCGGCCTTCCTGCAGGCCTACCCGCTCAAGAGCCGCAACATCATTGCCCATGTGCGCAAGGCCACGGTGGGCGAGGTGGCGCTGGAGAACGCCCACCCTTTCGTGCGTGAACTGTGGGGCCGGCAATGGGTGTTCGCCCACAACGGCGATCTCAAGGACTACCAGCCCCGACTGCACAGCCACTTCCGTCCGGTCGGCAGCACCGACAGCGAACGCGCCTTCTGCTGGCTGATGCAGGAGCTGCACAAGTCGCACGCCGCCCTGCCCACGGTGCAGGAGCTCACCCGCACGCTGCGCGAGCTGGTGCCGCAGATCCGGGCCTTCGGCACCTTCAACTTCCTGCTCTCCAACGGCGAGGCCCTGTGGGCCCATTGCAGCACGAACCTGCACTGGCTGATCCGCCAGCACCCGTTCCAGGCCGCCACGCTGAAGGACTGCGACTGGACGGTGGACTTCGCCGCCATCAACCAGCCCGGCGACCGCGCGGCGGTGATCGTCACCACGCCACTGACCAGCGACGAGACCTGGACCGCCTTCGAGCCGAACGAGCTCAAGGTGTTCGTGGACGGGCTGCCGCTGGAGGCCGAGGCATGAACGCCTGGCTGGCCCTGGGCATCGCCATTGCGGCAGAGGTGATCGGCACCAGCGCGCTCAAGGCCAGCGTCGGCTTCACCCGCTTCTGGCCCTCGGTGCTGGTGGTGGTGTCTTACGCAGTGGCCTTCTACAGCCTGTCGCTGGTGCTCAAGACCATCCCGGTCGGGGTGGCCTATGCGGTGTGGTCGGGGCTGGGCATCGTGCTCATCACGCTGGCGGCCTTTGTGCTGTTCGGCCAGCGCATCGACACCGCCGGGCTCATCGGCATGGGGCTGATCGTGGCCGGCGTGCTGGTGCTCAACCTGTTCTCGAAGGCGGCGGCGCACTGACGCCGCGCCCACCCGACCGGCCTGCGCGCCGCTGCTCGCGCAGCATGAACAGATAGAGCCCTTCCACCTTGTCGCGCGCCCACGGGGTCTTGCGCAGGAAGCGCAGGCTGGAGGGGACGCTGGGGTCGATGTTGAAGCAGCGCACCGGTATGCGTTCGCCCAGGCCGTCCCAGCCATAGCAGGCCACCAGCTCGTCCAGCATGGCCGCCAGGGTGACGCCGTGCAGCGGGTTGTTCGCCTGCCCCTCGGGTGGCGACGGGGCGTCGCTCATGCGCGGTCCTTGAGCGCAGCTTCGAGGGCATCCACGAACATCGCCGGCACATCGAAGCCGGTCTGCTGCTGGATCTCCTGGAAGCAGGTCGGGCTGGTGACATTGATCTCGGTCACGCTGTTGCCGATCATGTCCAGCCCCACCAGCAACAGGCCGCGCGCGGCCAGCACCGGCGCGATGGCTTCGGCCACCCTGCGGTTTTCGTCCGACAGCGGCTGGGCCACGCCCTTGCCGCCGGCCGCCAGGTTGCCGCGCACCTCGTCGCCCTGCGGAATGCGGGCGAGCACGAAGGGCGCCACCTTCCCGCCAATGAGCAGCAGGCGCTTGTCGCCCTGCACGATCTCCGGCAGGTAGCGCTGCACCATCACGCTGGTGGTGCCACCCTGGTTGAGCGTCTCGATGATGGAGCCCAGGTTCATGCCGTTGTCGGTGACCCGGAAGATGCCCATGCCACCCATGCCGTCCAGGGGCTTGAGGATGATGTCGCGGTGCTCGGCATGGAAGGCGCGGATGGCGTCGGCCGAACGCGTCACCAGCGTGGGGGGAGCGAACTGCCCGAACTCCATGAGCGCGAGTTTTTCGGGGTGGTCGCGCAGCGCGCGCGGGCTGTTGAACACCCGGGCGCCTTCGCGCTCGGCCTGCTCCAGCAGGTGGGTGGCGTAGAAGAACTCGCTGTCGAAGGGCGGGTCCTTGCGCATGAGGATGGCGGCGAAATCGCGCAGTGCCCGGCGGCCGGTGGCCTTGACCTCGAACCAGTCGTCTGCACGACCGGTGAGCGCGATCTCGCGCACCTCGGCGCTCACCACCCCGCCGGTCTGCCACTGCAGGTGCTGCGGCTCGCAGGCCGCCAGGGCAAAGCCCCGGCGCTGGAGCTCGCGCATCATGGCAAAGGTGGTGTCCTTGTAGGTCTTGAAGGATTCGAGCGGGTCGGCAACGACGAGGATGGTCTTCATGCGGTTCAGGCTTTCTTGGGCAGGCCGTACTGTTGCACAAACAGCGCGAGCGCGCCGGCCACCACGCCCCAGAAGGCCGAGCCGATGCCGGCAATCACCACGCCGCTGAGCGTGACCAGAAAGGTGATGAGGGCCGCCTCGCGGTGGCGCTCGTCCTGCAGCGCGGCCTGCAGGCCACCGCCGATGGTGCCCAGCAGGGCCAGCCCGGCAATGGCCAGCACCAGCTCGCGCGGGAAGGCGATCAGCAACCCGGTGACCAGCGCCCCCACCAGGCCGATGGCCAGGTACAGCGCACCACACACCACGGCGGCGGTGTAGCGGCGCTTGGGGTCGGGGTGGGCCTCCGGCCCCATGCAGATGGCCGCCGTGATGGCGCTCAGGTTGAGGGCAAAGGCGCCGAAGGGGGCCAGCACCAGGGTCACCACACCGGTCAGGGTGATGATGCGCGAGAGGGGCATGGCGTAACCGGCGGCGCGGATGGCGGCCACGCCCGGCAGGTTCTGCGAGGCCATGGTGACGATGAACAGCGGCAGCGCCAGGCTGACGAAGGCCTGCAGGGTGAACTCGGGTGCGGTGAACACCGGCCGCGCCCAGTCCAGCGTGACCGCACCGGCCTTGAACTGGCCCTGCCCCACCACCCACACCACGGCCACCAGCAGCGTCAAGGGCACCGCGTAACGCGGCAGCCAGCGACGCCCCAGCAGATACGTGAGCAGCATCAGCACCACCAGCACCAGCGCGGTCTGGGCCGCGGCAAAGGCCTGCAGGCCGAAGCGGGCCAGCACCCCGGCCAGCAGGGCCGAGGCAATGGCCATGGGAATGCGGTTCATGAGCCGCTCGAACAGCCCGGTGGCACCGGCCAGCACGATGAGCACGGCGCACATCATGAAGGCGCCCACCGCCTGGCCCATGGAGAACCCGCCGGCCAGACCGGCCGTGGCCAGCACCGCCGCACCCGGCGTGCTCCAGGCCACCATGACCGGCTGGCGCAGCACCAGCGAGGGCAGGGCCGAACACAGTCCCATGCCCAGCCCGAGGGCCCACATCCACGAGGTGATGACCTCGGGCGTGGCGCCGAAGGCCTGGGCGGCCTGAAAGACGATGGCCACCGAACTGGTGAAGCCCACCAGCACGGCCACGAAGCCGGCGGTGGCGGAAGACAGGCTCAGGTCACGGAAGAAACGCATGCGGCGATTGTCGCCCGCATGGCGTGGCCTGCCGTGTCAGATCTCGACCTTGGAGCCCAGCTCGATCACCGCGTTGGCCGGCAGGTTCAGGAAGGCCGCCGCCGCACCGGCGTTGTGGTGCATCTGGGCAAACAGCTTCTCGCGCCAGGGCGCCATGCCGCTGCCCAGCGTGGGCGTGACCACATCGCGCGAGAGGAAGTAGCTGGTGGTCATGGGCTCCAGGTCGCAGCCGCGGCCGCGCAGGCCCTGCAGCGCCTTGGGGATGTCGGGGTCGTTCTTGAAGCCGTAGTTCACCGTCACGGCCCAGCAGTCGCGGCCCAGCGACTCCACCTGCACCCGCTCGTCCAGACCGATCCAGGGCACCTCGTGGCTGCGCACCGTGACGAACAGGTTCTGCGCATGCAGCACCTTGTTGTGCTTGAGGTTGTGCAGCAAGGCATTGGGCACGATGCCGCTTTCGGCCGACAGGAACACCGCGGTGCCCTCGACCCGTTGCGGGGGGCTCACGAACACGGCCTCCAGGAAGGACGAGAGCTCGATGGCGTCGGCCTCGTGGGCCTTGCGCATGAGCGCGCGGCCCTGCTTCCAGGTCATCATGAGCATGAACACCACACCGCCGATGACCAGCGGGAACCAGCCGCCGTCGAACAGCTTGAGCAGGTTGGAGCTGAAGAAGGCCAGGTCGATGACGAAGAACACGCCGGTGGCGGCCAGGCACAGCCACAGCGGGTACTTCCAGCCGTAGCGGATGACGAAGAAGGTCAGCACCGTGGTGATGAGCATGTCCAGCGTGACCGCGATGCCGTAGGCCGCTGCCAGGTTGGACGAGGACTTGAACATGACCACCGCCAGCGCAATGGCCGCAAACAGCGCCCAGTTGACGAAGGGAATGTAGATCTGCCCGGTGTCGCGCACGCTGGTGTGGCGCAGGTTCAGGCGCGGCAGGAAGCCCAGCTGCACCGCCTGCTTGGTGACGCTGAAGGCGCCCGAGATCAGGGCCTGGGAGGCGATCACCGTGGCCATGGTGGCGAGCATCACCAGCGGCAGCAGCACCCACTCCGGCGCCATGTTGAAGAAAGGGTTCTTCACCGCGGCCGGGTCTTCCAGCAGCAGCGCGCCCTGGCCGAAATAGTTCAGCGTGAGGGCCGGCATGACGATGCTGAACCAGGCCACACGGATCGGCTGCTTGCCGAAGTGGCCCATGTCGGCATACAGCGCCTCGCCGCCGGTCACGCACAGCACCACCGCACCCAGAATGATGAAGGTGGTGCCGGGCTGCTCGATCATGAAGCGCAGCGCATGGTGCGGGCTGATGGCGCCCAGGATTTCGGGGTGGTGCACGATGTGGCTGATGCCCAGCAGGGCAATGGCCGCGAACCACACCAGCGTGATCGGCCCGAAGAACTTGCCGATGCCGCCGGTGCCGCGCTTCTGGACTGCAAACAGCGCAAACAGCACCAGCAGGGTGATGGGCAGCACGTAGCGCTTGAAGTGCGGCGACACCACCTCCAGGCCTTCCACCGCCGACAGCACCGAGATGGCCGGGGTGATGACCCCGTCACCGTAGAACAGCGAGGTGCCGAAGATGCCGATGACCACCAGCGTGGAACGCAGGCGGGGCTTGTCCTTCACCGCCGTGGAGGCCAGCGCCAGCATGGCGATCAGCCCGCCCTCGCCACCGTTGTCGGCCCGCAGCACCAGCACCACGTACTTCAGCGAGACGATGGTGGTGAGCGTCCAGAAGATGATGGACAGCACGCCATAGACGTTGGCGTGGGTGAACGGCACATGGCCGGAACCGAAGATTTCCTTGACGGCATACAGCACACTGGTGCCGATGTCGCCATAGACCACGCCGATGGCGCCCAGGGTGAGCGCGGCCAGGGATGACTGGGAACGGGACACGGACGGGCCCCGCAGCAGGGCGGGGTGTTTGTCGGGAAGCCGCCATTCTGCGCCCGGTTGCTGCATTGCAGCAACCGGGAGGACGGCCTAATCCGGCCGGCGGATCAGTCGTAGTTCTCGGCGTCGGGGTCGGTGGCCTCGAGCTCGTAGCTCGCGGCCAGCATGGCCAGGCGGCCGATCACGCCGTACATGTAGAAGCGGTTGGGCACGCTGGCACCCGGCTTGGCACCGGGTTGCGGCAGCTGGGCGCTCTGCTCGAAGGCCAGCGGCACGAAGCTCGACCCGGGGGCATTGAGGTTCTCGTCCACGCCCCGGTCGGCATGGATGCGGTAGAAACCGCCCACCACATAGCGGTCCATCATGTAGACCACCGGCTCGGCCACGGCGCTGTTGATGCGCTCGTGGGTGAGCACGCCTTCCTGGATGATCACCTCGCTCACCGCCCGGCCGCCCTGCGTGGTGGCCATGCGGGCGCGCGCCTGCGGCGACAGCGAGTCGATGTCCTTGGCGTCGCGCACCGTCATGATGCCCATGCCGCCGGTGCCGTTGTCGGCCTTCACCACCACGAACGGCTTCTCGTTGATGCCGTATTCCTTGTACTTGCGCCGCACCTTGGTCAGCAGCGCGTCGGCATGGCTGCGCACGCATTCCAGGCCCTGGGCCTCGTTGAAGTCGACCTCGCCGCACTGGCTGAACATGGGGTGGATCAGCCAGTGGTCCATGCCCAGCAGCTTGCCGAAGCGCTTGGCCACCTCTTCATAGGCCTTGAAGTGGGTGCTCTTGCGGCGGGTGGCCCAGCCGGCGTGCAGCGGCGGCAGCAGGTACTGCTCGTGCAGGTCTTCGAGGATGCCCGGCACCCCGGCCGACAGGTCGTTGTTGAGCAGGATGGTGCAGGGATCGAAATTCTTCAGGCCCAGGCGGCGCTTGCTGCGCAGCAGCGGCTCCAGCACGATGGTGCCGCCACCGGGCAGCTCCTTGGTGGTGGGCTCGGTGATGTCGTTGGACAGCGACCCCACCCGCACGTTCAGGCCGGCCATGTAGAAGATCTGCTGCAGCGTGGCCAGGTTGCTCAGGTAGAAGCTGTCGGTGGTGTTCTCGGGCACCAGCAGCAGGTTCTTGGCCTCGGGGCAGATCTTCTCGATGGCCGCCATGGCGGCCTGCACCGCCAGCGGAATCATCTCGGGCGTGAGGTGGTTCCAGCCGCCGGGGAACAGGTTGGTGTCCACCGGCGCCAGCTTGAAACCGGCGTTGCGCACGTCCACCGAGGTATAGAACGGTGGCGTGTGCTCCATCCACTCCAGCCGGAACCAGCGCTCGATGACGGGCGTGGATTCGAGGATGCGCTGCTCGAGTTCGTTGATGGGGCCGGTCAGGGCGGTGACGAGGTGAGGGACCATGATCGGTGCTACGTGGGGCCTGCGGCCGTGCTTGCAAGGGCCTGAGCGCGCTCAGGTGCGGATTTCGCCTTCGCCCAGCACCACGTACTTGAGCGAAGTGAGTCCCTCCACACCCACCGGGCCCCGGGCGTGGAACTTGTCGGTGCTGATGCCGATTTCGGCACCCAGGCCGTACTCGAAGCCATCCGCGAACCGGGTGCTGGCGTTGACCATCACGCTGGACGAATCCACCTCGCGCAGGAAACGCTGCGCATGCACATGGTTGGTGGTCAGGATGGACTCGGTGTGGTGGCTGCCGTAACGGTTGATGTGGGCGATGGCCTCGTCCAGACCCTCCACCACCTTGATGCTGATGACCGGCGCCAGGTACTCCTCGCCCCAGTCCTGCTCGGTGGCGGCCGTCAGGCGCGCGCCGGGCACGGCCGAGAGCAGCGCCAGCGACTCGGGACAGCCACGCATCTCCACCCCCTTGGCGGCGTACACCGCGCCGATGCGGGGCAGGAAGGCTGCCGCCACGCCGCGTGCCACCAGCAGGCTCTCGGTGGCGTTGCAGGGGCTGTACTTCTGGGTCTTGGCGTTGTCGGCCACGCGCACCGCCATGTCGAGGTCGCACGGGTCGTCCACATAGGTGTGGCAGTTGCCGTCCAGGTGCTTGATGACCGGCACCTTGGCCTCGGCGCTGATGCGCTCGATCAGGCCCTTGCCACCGCGCGGGATGATCACGTCCACGTACTGCGGCATGGCGATCAGGTGGCCCACGGCCGCGCGGTCGGTGGTGTGCACCAGCTGCACCGCCTCAAGCGGCAGGCCGGCGTCGGTGAGGGCCTGCTGCACCAGGGCGGCGAGCGCCCGGTTGGAATCGATGGCCTCCGAGCCGCCGCGCAGGATGCAGGCGTTGCCGCTCTTGATGGACAGGCTGGCCGCCTCGATGGTCACGTTGGGCCGGCTCTCGTAGATCATGCCGAACACCCCGATGGGCACCCGCATCTGGCCCACGCGGATGCCGCTGGGCATCTGCCGCAGGCCGGAGATCTCGCCAATGATGTCGGGCATGGCGGCCAGCTGCTCGCAGCCCAGGGCGCAGGTCTCGATGACCTTGGGCGTGAGCTTGAGGCGGTCGACCATGGGCTCGGCCAGGCCGGCGGCCCGGGCACGGGTCAGATCGAGTTCGTTGGCGGCCTGCAGGCTGGCGACATTGGCCCGCAGCAGCCGCGCCAGGCCCTGCAGCGCCGCCACCTTGGTGGCCGCACCGGCCCGGGCCATGTGCCGCGAGGCGGCCTGGGCCTGCTGGCCCAGGGTGTGCATGAGTTCGGTGGTGTTGCTGGCGTTCATGCCCTCGATTGTCTCACCGGGGCATCACGGAGCAGACCGGGCCTGGTGGTCGCGCTCCAGGCGTCAGGCATACCCCATGGCGGTAGTGCCGGAGCGATCGCACAAAAATCGTATCCCATGAGATACACTCACTTCGAGCGCGCCGAGCAGACCGTCGAGTTCCGGCAGTGGCCACGGCGCTGGCCCGACAACTCAGGACCTGACCATGCCATCCACACAGCCCCCCAGATCCCGCGCTGCCCGGCCTGCAATGCAGGCCTTCGAGGTGGCCGAGTACCTGGACTCGCCCGAGGCCACGGCCGCCTACCTGGACGCCTGGCTGGCCGATGCACCCGACGATGTGGCCGGGATATCCCGGGCGCTGGGCGACATCGCCCGAGCCAAAGGCATGAGCCAGGTGGCCCGCGACGCCGGGCTCAGCCGCGAGAGCCTCTACAAGGCGCTGAGCCCGACCGGCAACCCCAGCTTTCTGACCGTGCTCAAGGTGGCTCGGGCGCTGGGGGTACGGCTGCACGTGACCGCCGCCCCCTGAAGTCCGTTCAGAACGGGTAGTGCCGTGGCGTGGTCTGGATGGTGATCCAGCGCAGCTCGGTGAACTCGGCCACGCCGGCCTTGCCGCCGAAGCGGCCGAAGCCGCTGCCCTTGACGCCACCGAACGGCATCTGGGCTTCGTCGTGCACGGTGGGGCCGTTGACGTGGCAGATGCCGCTGTCGATCTTGCGGGCCACGTTGTAGGCGCGGGCGATGTCGCGGCCGAACACCGAGGCCGACAGGCCGTACTCGTTGTCGTTGGCGCAGGCGATCGCCTCTTCGGTGTTCTTGACCCGCACGATGCACTTGAGCGGCGCGAAGGTTTCCTCGCGGTAGACACGCATGGCCGGGGTCACGTGGTCGAGCACGGTGGCCGGCATGAGGGTGTCCTGGCTCTTGCCGCCACACACCAGCTTGGCGCCCTTGGCCAGGGCGTCGTCGATGAGTTCGTTGCAGAAGTTGACCGTGGCCATGCCGATGACCGAACCCAGCACCACCGGGTCGGGCTTGCGCGGGTCGCCCACCGGCAGGTTGCGGGCCTTGTCGCCGAACTTCTTCACGAAGTCGTCGGCGATCTTCTGGTCCACGATGATGCGTTCGGTGCTCATGCAGATCTGGCCGCTGTTGGCAAAGCTGCCGAAGGCCGCGCCATTGACGGCGTCGTCCAGGTCGGCGTCGTCCAGCACCACCATGGGCGCCTTGCCGCCCAGCTCCAGCACCACCGGCTTGAGGTAGCGGGCGCAGGTGCCGGCAATGATCTTGCCCACCTTGGTGGAGCCGGTGAAGTTGACGCGGCGCACCGCCGGGTGCGACACCATGGCCTCCACCACGGCACCGGCGTCGGCCGGGGCGTTGGTGATGTAGTTCACCACGCCGGGCGGGAAGCCGGCGTCTTCGAACGATTCGATGATGAGCTGGTGGGTGCGCGGGCAGTTCTCGCTGCCCTTGAGCACCACGGTGTTGCCGCAGGCCAGCGGCACGCAGATGGCGCGCACGCCCAGGATGACCGGGGCGTTCCAGGGCGCGATGCCCAGCACCACGCCGGCCGGCTGGCGCACGGCCATGGCCATGGAGCCGGGCACGTCGGAGGGGATCAGCTCGCCGCTGATCTGGGTGGTCAGGCCGGCGGCCTCTCGGATCATGCCGGCGGCCAGCATGCAGTTGAAACCGGCCCACATGGCGGTGGCACCGGTCTCGGCGGCCATGGCCTCGATGAAGCGCGGGGTCTTGGATTCGAGCGCGTCGGCGGCCTTGAGCAGCAGCGCACGGCGGGTGCCGGGGCCGGTCTCGCTCCAGGTCTTGAAGGCTTCGGCGGCGGCTTCCACCGCCATCACGGCGTCGGCCGCGCTGGCGGCCGGGGCGCGGGTGGCCACCGAGCCGTCGAGCGGGTTGCGGCGCTCGAAGGTGGCGCCTTTCTCGGCCGTCACTTTCAGGCCGTTGATGAGCATGGACAGATCGGACATGTTGTTCTCCTGAGGGATGCGTGTGGGTGTACGGGTGGCGTTCAGGCGGTGGCGGCGGCCGGCTTGGCAGCGGACTTGCTGGCGGGCTCGCTGCCGGCGCCCAGGTAGGCCTCGCGGATGACGCTGGAGCGGGCCAGCAGCCGGGCCGGCCCGCTGGCCACCAGGGTGCCGCGCTCCAGCACATAGCCGCGGTCGGCCACGGCCAGGGCCTTGCGCACGTTCTGCTCGACCATCAGCACCGTGGTGCCCGCATCGGCAATGCGGCGTGCGATGGCCAGCAGCTCGTCCACCATGCGAGGGGCCAGGCCGAGCGAGGGTTCGTCGAGCATGAGCAGGCGCGGGGCGGACATCATGGCGCGGGCCACAGCCACCATCTGCTGCTCACCGCCGCTCATGGTGCCGGCCAGCTGCTGGGCGCGTTCGCGCAGCTTGGGGAAGTCGGCAAAGGCCTGCTCCAGGCGGCGGGCGCGCTCGGCCTTGGGGCAGAGCCAGCCACCCAGCTCCAGGTTCTCGGTGACGGTGAGCTGCGGGAACAGCTGCCGGCCCTCGGGCACCAGGGCCACGCCGGCCTGCACGATCTCGTGGGTCTTCTCGGGCAGGTCGGCGCCGTTCAGGCGCACATCGCCCTGGCGGCGGATCAGGCCGTTCAGCGCCTTGAGCAGCGTGGTCTTGCCGGCGCCATTGGGGCCCAGCACCACGGTCAGGCCGGGGCGGATGTCGAGCTCGATGTCGCGCAGCACCAGGAAGGCGCCATAACCGGCGCTCAGGCCCTGCACTTTCAGGTGGGCACGGTCCGAGCCGCCGAGCTCGAAAGGTTGTTGGCGATACCACATCATGCGGCGGCTCCTGCGGCGGCTTCGGTGGGGTCGGTGGCCATCTCGTCGCCCAGGTAGGCCTCGATGACCTCGGGGTCGCGCACCACGTCGGCGGGTTTGCCGTCGGCGATCTTGCGGCCCTGGTGCAGCACGATGACGCGCTCCACATGGCGCAGCAGCGTGGTCACGGCGTGCTCGATCCAGACCACGGTGAGGTCGAGCTCGTCGCGCAGGCGGCGGATCAGGCGGGCCATGTCCTCCACCTCGCTCTCGGTCAGGCCGGCGGCCACCTCATCGAGCAGCAGCATGCGCGGACGCGTGGCCAGGGCCATGCCGATCTCCAGCAGGCGCTGCTGCGACGGCGTGATGGCGGCAGCCGGCAGATCGGCCTGGGCCGACAGGCCGATGAGGTGGAGGATGCTGTCGGCCGTGCGCAGCGCCCATGGCACCGAGGCCTCCTCGCCCCACAGCCAGTAGCGGCGCGGGCGGCGACCGGCGAACTTCAGGCCGAATTCGATGTTCTCGCGCACCGCCATGTCGGCGAAGGTGCGCGGCGTCTGGAAGGTGCGGGCCAGGCCGTTGGCCGCAAAGCGGTGCGGCCCGCGCCCGCTCAGGTCGCGGCCGGCCACCACCAGGCGGCCGCTGGTGGGCCGGGTGACGCCGGAGATGGCATTGAAGAAGGTGGTCTTGCCGGCGCCGTTGGGCCCGATGATGCCCACCAGCTCGCCGGGCATGAAGGTGGCCGACACGGCGTCGACCGCCGTGAGTCCGCCAAAGCGCACCGTCACCTCGGCCGCCTGCAGCAGGGGTTCAGTAGCCATGGCGACGCTCCCGCAGTTGCTTCTCGCGCGCCTCGCGCCGGCGCCTCTCGCCGCTGAGCTCGTCGCGCAGATCGGCCCAGCCGGACTTGATGTCGCGGCCCCAGGCGCGGAAGGTCTCGGCCCGCACCGAGGCGAGGCCGCCCGGCAGGTACAGCACCGAGAGGATCAGCAGCAGGCCCAGCGACATCATGTAGACCTGCGGCACCTGCAGGCGCAAGGTTTCGGCCAGCACGCTGAACACGATGGCCGCGATCAGCGGGCCCCACAGCGTCATGGCGCCACCGATGAGTGCGATCAGCACCGTCTGGAAACCGATGAAGGGGTTGAACACGGTGTGCGGGTCGATGTAGGTCCAGCGCACGCTCATGGCCGCACCCACCGCGCCGGCCACGGCGGCGGTCAGCGCAAAGCCGGCGATCTTGATCAGGCGGGTGTTCACGCCCAGGGTCTGGGCGCGCTGCTCGTCGGCGCCGATGCCCAGCATGGCCAGGCCGAAGCGGGTGCGGCGGATCACGATGGACAGCGCCACCGCCAGCACCGCCAGCAGCAGCACGGTGTAGTACACGGTGCTGGCCTCGGGCACCACCATCAGCACCCGGCCCACGGTGCCGGTCACGCTCTTCTCGAAATAGCTGATGGCATGGCGGATGAGTTCGGTCATGCCGAAAGTGAGCACCGCGAAGTAGGTGCCGCGCAGGTGCAGCACCGCCGCGCCCATGACGATGGCCACCGCCGCAGCGATGAGTGCACCCAGCATGACCGCCTGCGCCCAGGGCATGTGCTCCAGGGACAGCGCGCTGGTGTACGCACCGATGCCGAAGAAGGCCGAAGTGGCCAGCGACAGGTAGCGGGTGGTGCCGCAGAACAGCGCCCAACTCGACGACAGCGCCACGTACATCAGGCAGGTGAGCGCCATGGAGGTGACGAACTCGCTGGCAAAACCGGGCAGCGCCACGGCCCAGCCGGTCAGGCCGAACAGGACCAGCAGGTCGCGGATGAGGATCTGGCGGGCGTTCATGCTTTGCGGGTCTTTCGGGCGAACAGTCCCTCGGGGCGCAGCAGCAGCACGCCGATGAACACCACGTAGCTCAGCAGGGCCTTGAGCGACGGGTTGGTGAAGTGCATGCCGAGCGCCTCGATCACGCCCAGCAGCAGGCCGCCGGCCAGCGCACCGCCCATGCTGCCGAAGCCGCCCAGGGTGATGACGATGAGCGCGGTCACGGTGTAGGGCTCGCCCATGGACGGGCTGATGGTGTAGGCCATGGACAGCAGGCAGCCGGCCACGCCCGACAGGCCCAGGCCGATGCCGAACATGAGCGGATGCAGACGACGGGTGTCGATGCCCACCAGCTGCGCGCCCACCGGCGACTGCATCAGCGCCCGCACGCCCTTGCCCAGCAGGGTCATGCGCAGCAGCACGATGAGCGCGCCGGCAAACAGCAGGGCCAGCGCAAACACCAGCAGCTTGTTGACCGCGAACTGCGCCTGGCCCCCCGGCAGCGGGATGGCCAGGGGCTGGGTCAGGAAGTCGTATCCGCGCAGATCACCGCCCCAGATCCACGAGATGGCGTTCTGCACCAGGAACATCAGGCCGAAGGCCACCATCAGGCCCCGCGCCTCGAACACGTCGAGGTTGGGCGAGGTGGCGGTGAGCCGGCGGAAGCACAGCCAGTGCACCGCCACGCCGATGCCCATGAGCAGGGCGAACGACACCGGAATCATCCACAGCGGCGACAGTCCGAACGAGGTCTGCACCATCCAGGTGACGAAGGCGCCCACCATCAGGAACTCGCCGTGCGCGATGTTGAGGATGCGCATCAGCCCGTACTGCAGGTTCAGCCCGAGCGCCACCAGGGCATAGATGCCCCCGGTGATGAGCCCGGAGGCGATCAGCTCGATCCACGCGGAGAACGACATCACTTCCAGGCGGGCTTGTTGGGGTTGAGCTTGGCGGTGGCGATCCTGGCCGGCCACACCACCTCGAACTCGCCGTTCTGCCACTGGCCGACGCTGCCCGGGGTGCCCACGTTCTCGCTGCCCTGGAAGCGGATGTCGCCCAGGATGGTCTTGTGCGTGGTGTTGGCCACATAGTCACGGATGGCCTTGCGGTCCAGGCCCTGCGCCTTGACGGCGGCGGTCAGGATCTCCAGGCCGGCCCAGCAGGCGCCGCTGGCCCAGCGATCCGGTTCCTTCTTCTGGCTGGCCACGTGGGCATCGAAGTAGGCCTTGGCACCGGCGCTGGTCTTGCTGTTCCAGCTGCCCATGCCCAGCACGCCCTCGGCGCCGGCGGCGGTGATGACGTTCTTGTACAGCGGGAAGGCGGTGCCCACCGAGGCGTAGAAGAACTTCGGGTTGAAGCCGATCTCCTTGGCCTGGCGGCTGGCCAGGATGGTGTCGGGCGGGTAGGTGAAGCCGATGAAGGCGTCGGGGTTCTTGTCCTTGATGGAGCGCAGCGTGGGCGAGAGGTCCTTCACGCCGCCGGGGTAGCTCTTGTCTTCCACCAGCTGGATGCCGGTGCCCTGCAGTGCCACCTTCAGCGCAGCGTAGTTCTCCAGACCGAACAGGTCGTCCACGTAGATGCAGGCCACGGTCTTCACGCCGTTGGCCTTGAGCATGTCGACCACGGCATCGCACATGGGCTTGGGCTGCTGCAGCAGCGAGAAGAAGAAGGGCAGCTTCATCTCGATGAGGCGGCGCGACAGCGCGGTGGGCGCCAGGAAGGGGTAACCGAAGCGGTTGGCCAGCGGGGCGGTGGCGAAGTTGGCGTTGCTGCCCCAGGGCGGCAGCACCAGGTCGACCTTGTCGCTGCCCATGAGTTTTTCGTAGGTGCGCACCACGGTTTCCACGTCGCTGCGGTCGTCGCTGCTGACCAGCTCGATGCGGCGGCGCACGCCCTTCACGTCCAGACCGCCGGCCGCGTTCTGCTGCTCGGCCCACAGCAGGTAGTTGGGTTCCTGGCTGGTCTGGGCACCCCCGGTCCAGGGACCGGTGCGGGACATGGAGTAGCCCACCCGCACCGGGGCGGACTGGGCCAGCAGCTGCGGTGCGACGGACAGGGCGCCCACCGTGGCGGCGGTGCGCTGGATCATGACTCGGCGGTTCGTGTTCACCATGGTGTTGTCTCCGGTTGTGGGTTGACTGACCTTGTCATGGTAGGTGGCCGACCCGCTTTGCGCTTGGCTGGCGGCGCACTACCTGTTTGATCAATCGTGCATGGGCCTCAGGGTTTACCCGGCATGCCGCCCCCGCGTGCCGCAGGGCGGCGGCGCATCCGGATAATCCGACCGCCATGTCCCACGCACCCGCCATGAACACCGACCAGGTCGCGCCCGCCGAGCGCGCCGCGGTGTGGCGCGACTGGATCTGGACCCACTTCGGCGGGCTCGAATCCGACCTGTACGGCGACGACAGCTTCGACGGCCGCATGGCGGCGTCGAAGGCGGGCGACGTCATCCTCACCCGGCTGGAGGCCAACCGCCACCGTGTCATCAAGAGCCCGCGCATGGCCCAGGCGGCCGACCGGGCCTACCTCAAGATCGTGGCACCCTGGCAGGGCAGCGCCGGCGTGCAGCAGATGGGCCGGCAGGCCTGGGTGCGGCCCGGCGGCTGGGCCATCTACGACACCTCGGGCGACTACGAGGTGGCCAACCCGGAGCGGGTGGAGCACCTGATCGTCATGCTGCCCAAGGACGAGCTGTCCGAACGCGGCCTGCGCCTGGAGCCGCTGATGGCGCGGCACGTGGGCGGGGTCAGCGGCATCGCCCGCGTGGCGCTGGAGACCATGCGCACCACCTACCAGGAGCTGCCGGGCATGAGCGAAGCCGCCGCGCGCGGCGCGGGCGAACTCATCCTGCAGCTGGTGCGGCTGTCGCTGCAGGAGCTGGCCGGCCGGGCCGACGCCACCACCCAGCTGCAGGCCTTCCGCGACCGCATCCGGCTGCACATCGGCCAGCACCTGCGCGACCCGGCGCTCACACTCGACCACATCGCCAGCTCGCTAAACTGCAGCAAGCGGCACCTGCACAACGCCTTCCAGGACGAGGAAGACACGCTGGCCCACTACATCCAGCGCCAGCGCATCCAGGGCTGCATGCGCGAGCTGGCCGACCCCGGCCGGGCGCAGCGCACCATCACCGAGATCGCGATGTCCTGGGGGTTCAACAGCACCGCGCACTTCAGCCGGGTGTTCCGCGAACACACCGGCCGTTCGCCCAGCGAGTGGCGCGCCAGCGCCATGAGCCACCTGGCCTGAACGGCCGGCAGCCAGTCAGCGCAGGGCGCAGCCCTGGGCCACCTTCATGGCCAGCTGGTGCAGCGCCAGCCAGGGGTCGGCCGGCCAGCCCGGCGACTTCAGGCCCTTGGCAATGCCGTCCACCACATGGGCGTCGTCGAGCCAGCGCGCCAGCGTGGCGGGGGGCAGCAGCGGCAGCAGCCGCTCCATGAGCTTTTCGCGCACGCCCCACACGCGGCTCTCGCGCAGGGCCACCGGCAAGGGCCGGCCGTCGTCCATGGCGGCGCGCACCCGGTTGAGGGTGCGGATGTCTTCGGCCAGCGCGTAGTGCACCAGCACCGGCGTCTCGCCCTCGGCCCGCAGGCCGTCCAGCATGCGCTGCACGCGGTGCACCTGCCCGCCCAGCACCGACTCGGCCAGCTTGAAGGCGTCGTACCGGGCCACATTCAGCACCGCCGCTTCCACCTGCGCAAAGCCCAGTTCGCCCGGCGGGTGCAGCAGGGCGAGCTTCTGGATCTCCTGGTGCGCAGCCAGCAGGTTGCCCTCCACCCGGTCGGCAAAGAACTGCAGGGTGCGCTGGCCCTCGTCGCCGGCCACCACCCGCTGGCCCTGGGCCTGCAGGCGCTGCGCAATCCAGGCCGGCAGTGCCTTGCGGTCCACCGGGTCGATCTTCACCGTCACGCCATGGGCATCGAGCGCAGCGAACCAGGCCGATTTCTGGGTGGCCATGTCCAGCCGGGGCAGCAGCACCAGCAGCAGCGTGCTGTCGTTGCCATCGGCCGACTCGGCCAGCTGCTGCAGGGCCTGCGAGCCATCCTTGCCCGGCTTGCCGGAGGGAATGCGCACCTCGATGAGCTGGCGGTCGGCAAACAGGCTGAGCGAGGCGCCGCTGGCCAGCACGCCGCTCCAGTCGAAGTGCGCGCCGGCCACGGTGTGCACCGTGCGTTCGGTATGGCCCTGGGCCCGGGCCGCAGCGCGGATGGCATCGGCCGCTTCCTGCACCAGCAGCGGGTCGTCGCCGTGCAGGGTGTAGAGGCTGCGCAGGCCGCGCTGCAGCTGGGCGGCCAACTGGGGCGCCGCCACCTGCATCAGCGCACCTTCACCGTGGTCAGCCGCCGCACCACCTGCTGCACGATGTCGGTGGTCATGTCCTCGTACAGCCGGGTCTCTTCGGCCGCCTTGGACAAGGCCACGGTCTCGTTGAAGCTGAGTTCGCGCTCGATCAGGATCTCGGTGTCGTCGATCAGGTCACGGCCGTCGGCGCTGCGCAGGCGGAAGCGGAAACGCACCCGCAGCTGAAGCTCGCGGATCTGGCCGGCCGCCGTCTGGCCCACTGCGGCGCGTTCGCGCTGGTCGGTGAGCACGGTGAGCACCACGTCGGGCCCGGGCGCGGGCACGCCATTGACCGGCGGCGGCACCGGGTCGGCCCCGTTGACCGCCGGCAGGCCGTTCAGCCGCAGCTCGCGCCGCAGCTCCAGGGCCACGGTGTTGTTCTCCAGCCCGGCGATGCGCAGCGAGGCGAAGTCGAACTTCGGCGCCTGCCGCAGGCGAAAGCCACAGCCGGCCAGCAGCAGTGCGGGCGCGGCCAGCAGCAGGGAGCGGCGGGAGGACGGCGCGGCCATGTCAGACCACCACGTTGACCAGCCGGCCCGGCACCACCACCACCTTCTTGGGCGCAGCGCCGGCAGCGGCTTTCTGGAACGCCTCGCTGGCCAGGGCGGCGGCCTCGATGGCGGCCTTGTCGGCACCGGCCGGCACGGTCACGCTGCCGCGCAGCTTGCCGTTGACCTGCAGCACCAGCTCCACCTCGTCCTGCACCAGGGCCGCCTCATCCACCACCGGCCACGGCGCATCCAGCAGGTCACCCACGGCGCGGGCGTAGCCCAGCTCGGTCCACAGCGCATGGGTGATGTGGGGGCAGGCCGGGTAGAGCATGCGCACCAGCAGCGACATGCCTTCGCAGCGCACGGCGGCGTCACCGGGGCTGTCGTCGAAGGCAAAGTCGTCCAGGGCATTGAGCAGCTTCATGCAGCCCGACACCACGGTGTTGTATTGCATGCGCTCGTAGTCGTAGCTGACCTGCTTGAGCACCAGGTGCATCTCGCGGCGCAGCTTGCGGGCCTCGGGGCGCAGGGTGGCGCCACTCAGGTCGGCGGCGGTGGCGGCACGCAGCGCATCGGCATGGCGGTGGCCGAAGGCCCAGACGCGGCGCAGGAAGCGGTAGCTGCCCTCCACCGCCGCATCGTTCCACTCCAGCGTGGCCTCGGGCGGCGCGGTGAACATGGTGTAGAGGCGGGCCGTGTCGGCGCCGTACTTCTCGATCAGGTCCTGCGGATCGACGCCGTTGTTCTTGGACTTGGACATGGTGCCCACGCCCTCGTAGTCGATGGGCGTGCCCACCGGCAACGCGCCCACCGGATTCTTGAGCTTCGCGCCGACGATCTTGCCGCCCTCGTCCAGCACATGCTCCACGTCGTGCGGCCAGAAGTACTCCTTGCCGCCCTTCTCGGTGCGGCGGGAGTAGATGTGGTTGAGCACCATGCCCTGGGTGAGCAGGCGGGTGAAGGGTTCGTCCACCTTCACCAGACCGAGGTCACGCATCACCTTGGTCCAGAAGCGCGCATACAGCAGGTGCAGGATGGCGTGCTCGATGCCGCCGATGTACTGGTCCATCGGCATCCAGTAGTCCGCGCCCTCGGCCACCATCTTGTTGCTGTTGGTGGGGTCGCAGTAGCGCATGAAGTACCAGGACGAATCCACGAAGGTGTCCATGGTGTCGGTCTCGCGCCGCGCGGGCTTGCCGCAGCAGGGGCAGTCCACCTTCAGGAAGGCGTCGCACTTGTTGAGCGGGTTGCCGCTGCCGTCCGGCACCAGGTCTTCGGGCAGGCGCACCGGCAGGTCCTTCTCGGGCACCGGCACCGGGCCGCAGGCCTCGCAGTGGATGATGGGGATCGGTGTGCCCCAGTAGCGCTGGCGGCTGATGCCCCAGTCGCGCAGGCGGAAGGTGGTCTTCTTCTCGCCCAGGCCCTGCTCGGCCAGCAGAGCAGCCACCTTGTCCACGGCGGCCTTCTGGTTCAGGCCGTCCAAAAATTCGAATCCGGCGCCGGAGTTCACGCACACGCCGCGCTGCTTGTC
Source organism: Hydrogenophaga sp. R2 (assembly GCF_049843595.1). Classification (NCBI taxonomy): domain Bacteria; kingdom Pseudomonadati; phylum Pseudomonadota; class Betaproteobacteria; order Burkholderiales; family Comamonadaceae; genus Hydrogenophaga; species Hydrogenophaga sp. R2. The sequence goes on along the minus strand of NZ_JBBHZN010000003.1, from coordinate 372,068 downwards.
GCCGTACCACTCGGCCCAGGCGTCGGTGCTGAAGGTCTCGCCCTCCACCGCCACCACCTGGCGGATGGCGATGCCGTATTTCCTGGCAAAGGCAAAGTCGCGCTCGTCGTGCGCGGGCACGCCCATCACCGCGCCGTCGCCGTAGGTCATGAGCACATAGTTGCCCACCCACACGTCCACCGCAGCGCCGGTGAGCGGGTGCGTGACGGTCAGGCCGGTGGGCATGCCCAGCTTGTCCTGCGTGGCCAGCTCGGCCTCGGTGGTGCCGCCCTTCTTGCATTCCTCGATGAAGGTGGCCAATGCCGGGTTCGTGGCGGCCGCATGCTGGGCCAGCGGATGCTCCGGCGCCACGGCGCAGAAGGTCACGCCCATGATGGTGTCGGCGCGGGTGGTGAAGACGTACAGGCGCCCGTCGTTGATGAGCGCGCCGTCGGCACCACGGATGCCGTGCGGGAAGGCGAAGCGCACGCCCTCGCTCTTGCCGATCCAGTTCTCCTGCATCAGCCGCACCTTGTCGGGCCAGCCATTGAGCGTGGCCTTCTCGTTGCCCAGCTGCACATGGTCGAGCAGCTCGTCGGCGTAGGCGGTGATGTTGAGGTAGTAGCCCGGAATCTCGCGCTTCTCGACCACCGCGCCGGTGCGCCAGCCCTTGCCGTCAATGACCTGTTCGTTGGCCAGCACCGTCTGGTCCACCGGATCCCAGTTCACGATCTGGGTCTTGCGGTAGGCGATGCCCTTCTCCAGCATCTTCAGGAACAGCCACTGGTTCCAGCGGTAGTAGTCGGGCGAGCAGGTGGCCACCTCGCGGCTCCAGTCGATGGCCAGCCCCATCGCCTGCATCTGCTTCTTCATGTAGGCGATGTTCTCGTAGGTCCACTTCGCCGGCGGCACGCCGTTCTTGAGGGCTGCGTTCTCGGCCGGCAGGCCGAAGGCGTCCCAGCCCATGGGCATGAGCACGTTGTAGCCGCTCATGCGCAGGTGGCGCGTGAGCATGTCGTTGATGGTGTAGTTGCGCACATGGCCCATGTGCAGCTTGCCGCTGGGGTAGGGCAGCATGGAGCAGGCATAGAACTTCTTCTTGCCGGCCTCCTCGGTCACGCGGTAGGCGTCGTTGGCGGTCCAGTGCGCGTGCGCCGCACGCTCCACCTCTTGTGGGCTGTATTTGTCTTGCATGGGAACTATGGAGGGGGGTGGCAGTCGCACGACTGCAAGCCTTCGATTTTAGGCGCTCACCCCCACCACACGACCCAAGGACCTCCATCGTTGACACCTGAGCTGCTCCCCACCCTCGACCCCTGGGCCCGAACCGCCCTGGGACTGGCCAGCCTGGCCCTGGCCGCCCTGACCGCACGCGTGCTGGCGCAATGGCTGCTGCAGCGGGGACTCAGCGAGGTGCGCGAACGGCTGCAGACCCGCTGGGCGAAGGTGATGCTGGACACCGTGGTGCTGCGCCGGCTGGCGCAGGTGGTGCCGTCGCTGGTGGTGCAGCTGGGTGTGGGCCTGGTGCCCGATCTGGCCACCGGCGCGGCCACCGTCATCGGCAATGTGGCCGTGGCCCTCACCGTGGTGCACGGCGTGCGGGTGCTCATGGCCCTGCTCGACGCGGTGCAGGCCGGCCACGACGGCGACACCGCGCCTGCCGCCGTGCAGACCCGCTCCATCAAGGGCTATGTGCAGCTGGGCAAGCTGGTGCTGTTCCTGCTGGGCGCCATCGTTGCGGTGGCGGCACTCATCGACCGCTCGCCGCTGATCCTGCTGTCCGGCCTGGGCGCCATGTCGGCGGTGCTGATGCTGGTGTTCAAGGACACCATCCTGTCGTTCACCGCCGGCGTGCAGCTGGCCTCCAACAACATGCTGCGGGTCGGCGACTGGATCGAGATGCCGCAGGTGGGCGCCGACGGGGCGGTCATCGACATCGCACTGCACACGGTGAAGGTGCAGAACTGGGACAAGACCATCACCACCATCCCCACCTGGCGGCTCATGTCGGAGAGCTACCGCAACTGGCGCGGCATGTCGGAGTCGGGGGGGCGGCGCATCAAGCGCACCCTGCGGCTGGACACGCCCTCGGTGCGGTTCCTGGAGCCGCACGAGATCGAACGGCTGGGTCGCATCGCCCTGCTGAGGCCCTACCTGGAAGACAAGCGCCGCGCCATCCAGGCCACCAACGACAGCCTGCGACAACAGCTCGGCGAGGTGGCGGTGCACCCCGCCAACCAGCGGCGGCTGACCAATCTGGGCACCTTCCGCGCCTATGTGGAGGCCTACCTGCGGGCCCACCCCGGCATCCATCCCGGCATGACGCTGATGGTGCGCACGCTGGAGCCCACCTCCGAAGGCGTGCCGGTGGAGCTGTACTGCTTCACCGCCACCACCGTGTGGGCCGAGTACGAACGCATCCAGGGTGATGTGTTCGACCACCTGCTGGCCATGCTGCCGGAGTTCGACCTGGAGCCCTTCCAGGCCCCCACCGGCAAGGACCTGCGCATGGGCCTGCAGGAGCGCCTGCGGCGGGCCTGACCAGGGCAGCAGCCGCTCAACGCGGCTCGGCGGCGGGCTGCCCTACAAAACCGATGCGCGACAGCCCGGCCGCCTGGGCCATGCCGATGAAGGCCGCCACCCGCCCGTAAGGCACGGTGGCGTCGGCCAGCAGCAGCACCTCGGTGTCGGGCCGGCTGGCGCCGGTGGCCTGCAGCTGCTGGCGCAGCTCAAGATCGGTGACCGGCTGGTCGTTGAGCGTGACGGCACCACGGGCGTCCATGGCCACCCGCAGCGCGGTCGCCGGCAGGCCGCTCACCGTGGCCTGGGCCTGCGGCAGCTGCAACGCCAGGCGGCCGGCCATCAGGGGTGCCGCCACGATGAAGATCACCAGCAGCACCAGCATCACGTCCACCAGCGGCGTGACATTGATCTCGCTCATGGGCTCGGCCCTGCGTGCGCCGGAGAGCCGACCGAAGCTCATGCGCGTGGGCCGGCAGGCGCCAGCAGTTCGCGCAGGTCGTGGGCGAAGCCCTCCAGATCGGCCTCCAGGCGGGCGATGCGCCGCCCCATCAGGTTGTAGGCCAGCACCGCCGGCAGGGCCACGGCCAGGCCGGCGGCGGTCATGACCAGGGCCTCGCCCACCGGGCCGGCCACCAGCTCGATGCGCATGGCCCCTTCGGACCCGATGGCAGACAGCGCCTGGTGAATGCCCCACACCGTGCCCAGCAGACCCACGAAGGGCGCGGTCGCCCCCACCGTGGCCAGCCACACCTGACCGGTCTGGAGCCGGCGGACCACGTCGGTCAGCGCGTCGCGCAGCAGGCGGGTGAGCCGGCCGGTGCGCTCGCCGGTGGCCGCCAGGGTGGATCCGGCCTCGGCGTCCAGGCGCAGGGCGGCGTCCACCAGCGGGCGCAGCAGGCCGAGCGAATCCAGCGTGCCCAGACGGCCCGGCGCTGCAGACCAGTCGGGCGACTGCCAGAAGGCCACCAGCGCCAGCGGCAGATCCCGCGACGCCCGCTGCAGCAGCCAGCCCTTGCGCAGGATCAGCACCCAGCTGACCACCGACATGAGCAGCAGCAGCAGGGCCACCGCCCGGCCCACCATGTCGGCTCGGGCGAACAGCTCCAGCATGCGGATCGGGAGGGTTCGGCTCAGCGCAGGCCGAGCACGTCGAACATGTCGTGCAGACCGGCCGTGCGGCCCGCCAGATAACGCACCGCCCGCAGGCTGCCCTGGGCATAGGTGGCCCGGCTGCTGGACTTGTGCGTGATCTCGATGCGCTCGCCGGTGCCGGCAAACAGCACCGTGTGGTCGCCCACGATGTCGCCACCACGGATGGTGGCAAAACCGATGCTGGACGGGTCGCGCTCGCCGGTCACGCCTTCGCGGGCATACACCGCGCAATCCTTGAGGTCGCGCCCCAGGGCATCGGCGATCACCTCGCCCATCTTGAGCGCGGTGCCGCTGGGCGCGTCCACCTTGTGGCGGTGGTGGGCTTCGATGATCTCGATGTCGTAGCCGGTGGCCATGGCCTTGGCCGCCATCTCCAGCAGCTTGAGCGTGACGTTCACGCCCACGCTCATGTTGGGCGCCATGACGATGGCGATGTGCTTCGCCGCATCAGTGATCTCGGCCTTCTGGGCGTCGGTGAAGCCGGTGGTGCCGATCACCAGGTTGACCCGCTGCTTCACGCATTCGCGCAGGTGCTGCAAGGTGCCCTCGGGGCGGGTGAAATCGATCAGGACCTGACTGCCCTGCAGGCCGGCGGCCACGTCGGCCGTGATGGCCACGCCCAGCGGCTGCCCGGCATAGGCACCGGCGTCCTGGCCGATGGCGGGACTGGCCGGGATGTCGAGCGCGCCGGACAGCACGCAGTCGTCGGCGGCGCGCACGGCATCGATCAGCATCTGGCCCATGCGCCCGCTGGCGCCGGCCACACAAATGCGGTGGCTCATCGGGCGGCTCCGGCGTCCAGCGGCGGGAAGCTGGAGGTGGTGGGTGCCGGTTCGGCCGTGGGTGCCGGCGCCGGGTTGCGCGGCTTGTTGGCTTCCTCGAACTTCTTCAGCTGCTCCTCGGTGGCTTCCAGCACCGGGGTCTTGCCGCTGCCTCGCTTGACGTCCAGCGAGGCCACGAATTCCAGCTCGCTGGGCAGCTCGTCGGCCTCGAAGCGCTCCAGCACATCGTTCCTGAAGAACACCGCCACCTTGCGCTGCTGCCGCTCCTGCCCCTGGCGGGAGAAGCTGAACACATAGTCCCAGCGATCGGCATGGAAGACGCTGGCCACCAGGGGCGAGCCCAGGATGCCGCGCACCTGATCACGCGACATGCCGGTGCGCAGCGCCTGGACCTGTTCGCGGGTGACCACGTTGCCCTGCACGATGTCGATGCGGTAGGGCGTGACCAGGCTGGTCACCGAGGGCAGGCGGTCGGTCAGGCTGGAGCAGGCGCTCAGGGCAGCGACCGAAGCCAGCAGCGCCAGACGGGTGCCCGCTCGGGCCACGGCAGACCGGACGCGCGACGATGGGTGGAGCAGGAACACGGGTGGCGATATCATCCAGCCATTGTAGCCATCGGGGTGGTTTCGCCGCCCCGCATCAGCGCCCGCGCACCGACCATGACCAACATCGAAGAACTCAAGAGCACGGGCCTGAAGGCCACGCTGCCGCGCCTGAAGATCCTCGAAGTCTTCCAGTCGGCCAAGCAGCGCCACATGACCGCCGAAGACGTGTTCCGGGTGCTGCTGGAAGAGCGCTCCGACATCGGCCTGGCCACGGTGTACCGGGTGCTCATGCAGTTCGAGCAGGCCGGTCTGCTCACCCGCAGCAATTTCGAGTCGGGCAAGGCGGTCTACGAGCTCAACGAAGGTCAGCACCACGATCACCTGGTGTGCCTGGACTGCGGCCGGGTGGAGGAGTTTTTCGACGCCGAGATCGAGAGCCGGCAGCAGATGGTCGCCCAGACCCGGGGCTTCAAGCTGCAGGAGCATGCGCTCTCGCTCTACGCCAACTGCACCAAGACCGACTGCGAGCACCGCCAGAAAAGCGGGCAACGCTGAGGCGCACGCCGGTCACTCGCCCCGGCTCATGGCGGCCCGGTGACGGGCCACGAACTCCTGGTAGGTGTCGATGCCGCGCAGCTGCAGGATGGTGTTGCGCACCGCCGCCTCCACCAGCACGGCGATGTTGCGACCGGCCACCACCTGGATCACCGCCTTGCGCACCGGCACGCCCAGCACGTCCTGGTACAGCGGCTCGTGCGGCATGCGCTCGTAGTCGCGCTCCATGGTCTCGCGGCGCACCAGGTGCACGATGAGCTGCAGCCGCATCTTGCGGCGCACCGCCGTCTCGCCAAAGATGGCCTTGATGTCCAGCAGGCCGATGCCGCGCACCTCCAGCAGGTTCTGCAGCAGCTCGGGGCAGCGGCCCTCGATGCTGGTCTGGTTGATGCGGTACAGGTCGACCGCATCGTCGGCCACCAGGCCGTGACCGCGCGAGATCAGCTCCAGGCCCAGCTCGCTCTTGCCCAGGCCGGACTCGCCAGTGATCATGACCCCCATGCCCAGGATGTCCATGAACACGCCGTGCATGGTGGAGCGGTCGGCGAAGTGGCGCGACAGGTAGGCGCGCAGCACGTCGATCACGAAAGCCGCCGACTCCTGGGTGGCGAACATGGGAATCTGGGCGCGCTCGCACATGGCCAGCAGCTCGTCGGGCGCGGTCTGGCCGTCGGCCACCACCAGCACCGGGGGCTCCAGCGTCACGATGCGGGCCACGCGGCGGCGGTTGTCGTCGGCGTTCGGGCTGGTGAGGTAGGCCACCTCGCGCTCGCCGATGACCTGCAGCCGGTAGGGATGGATGTAGTTCAGGTAACCCACCAGGTCGGCACCCGACCGGGCGGCACGCACCGCCACCTCGTCGAACCGGCGCTCGGACGCTCCCAGCCCGGCGATCCATTGCCACTTGAGCGGCTCGCGGTGGTCCTCGAACAGGACGTCGGCGCTGACGACGGTGGGCTTCAAGCCGGTGCGCCGGTGGCCGGCATCAGGCGGCCGCGTGGGCCGATTGCCAGCCGGAGATCAGCGCATGCAGGGCGGCTGCATCGCTGGACACCTTCATCTGCTCGCGCAGGGCGCTGTCGCTGAGCAGCTCGGCGATCTCGGACAGGATCTCCAGGTGTTTCTGGGTGGCGGCCTCGGGAACCAGCAGGAAGATCATCAGCTGGACCGGCTGCTCGTCCGGAGCGTCGAAACCGATGGCCTGACCGAGCTGGAACACGGCCGCCAGCGGCTGCTTGAGGCCCTTGATGCGGCCATGCGGAATGGCCACGCCATGACCCAGGCCGGTGGAGCCCAGGCGCTCGCGGGCGAACAGGCTGTCGGTGATGAGGGCGCGGTTGAGGCCATGCAGGCTCTCGAACAGCAGACCGGCTTCTTCGAACGCGCGTTTCTTGCTGGTCGCTTCGACGCTGACCAGCACCTGTGCGGCAGGCAATATGGCGGATAGACGGTTCATGCGGGCCCTTTCGGACCGCGAATTATGCCGAGTTGGTCCCCCATGGCTAGGCATGGGAGACAAAAAAGCCGCTTGACAAAGCGGCTGATTGCTGCGGCGCAACACACGGGGCCGCCGGGGGCGGCTCGCCGTGCGAAGCATCACGAACCGGCATCACATGAGGCGCTTGGCCGCCTCGTGGTGATGGTCCTGCGCCTTGTCCTTGTAGCGCAGCACCTGGCGGTCCAGCTTGTCGGCCAGGTCGTCGACGGCGGCATACAGGTCGGCATGGGCACTTTCGGCGAACAGATCGCGACCCTTGACGTGGATGTTGCACTCGGCGCGCTGGCGCAGGTCCTTTTCCTTGAGGTTGTCCACTGTCAGCAGGACCTTGATGTCGACCACCTGATCGAAATGTCGCGATATCCGTTCGAGCTTGCTGGTGACGTAGCCGCGCAGGGCGGGCGTGACTTCCAGATGGTGACCGCTGATCGTCAGGTTCATGGATGAGCCTCCTATTGCTCCGGGTTGACACAGGCCGCCGGCCCAGGGCTGCGGCCACGGGGATGGCTTGGATTCACTATGCCCCCGATGCCGCCGGCTGGCAAGTCGATCACGCGAATGAAGCCTTTCGGGTTAGCCCGATCCTCCCCATGGCCGCCTCATGCTGCGCACCGGATTGACGACAATGCAGAACACCCTGCGGAGTCCTCGATGTCCCTCGACACACTGATCAGCCACAACCTGGGCCATGCCAGCCGCCCCATCCACGACGGTGGCTGCGCGCTGGTGCTCATGGGCGGCGGGGCGCGCACCGCCTACCAGGCCGGCGTGCTCAAGGCCGTGGCAGCGATGCGCCGGCCCGGCGGCAGCGGCTTCCCGTTCCGCTGGCTGTTCGGCACGTCGGCCGGCGCACTCAATGCCACCTACCTGGCCAGCCAGTCGGCCCGGGGGCTGGACGCCCTGGACGGCATGGCGGCCTTCTGGTCGCAGCTGCGCTCCGAACGGGTGTACCGGCTGGAGGCGCCGTCCTGGGTGCGCGCCAGCCGCCTGTTCGCCGGCTGGACCCTGGCCCGTCAGGTGCGCCGCCATCGGGCCCTGCTCGACACGCTGCCGCTGGTGGACACGCTGCACAAGGCCATCGACCTGCGCCAGCTGGAGTCGGCGCTGGAATCGGGCGTGATCGACGGGCTGGGCGTGACCGCGTCGAGCTACACCACCGGCGAGCACTGGACCTTCTGCCAGACCGCCAGCCGCTGCGAGCTGCGGCCCTGGCGCCGACCCGGCCGGCGCGCCGAGTTCCAGCCCATCACCATCGAACACCTCATGGCCTCCAGCGCCATTCCCTTCCTGTTCCCCTCGGTGCCGCTGTGGGTGGAAGGCCACCTGGAGCATTTCGGCGACGGATCCATGCGGCAGCTATCGCCGCTGTCACCGGCGATCCAGGCCGGCGCCCGGCGGGTGCTGGTCATCGGCGTGGGACAACCCCAGCGCGCCGGCCTGGCGCCGGCCCATGCCGGCGAGCCCACGGCCGGCACCATCGCCGGCCATGCCATGGCCAGCGTGTTCCACGACACGCTGCAGGCCGATGTGGAGCAGACCACCCGGGTCAGCCAGACGCTGGCCCGGCTGCCGGCCGATCTGGCCGCGGCACTGCCCTACCGGCCGGTGGAGGTGCTGGCCATCCAGCCCAGCCTGTCGCTGGACGAGCTGGCCATGAAGCACCTCAACGAGCTGCCGACCTCCACCCGCAACACGCTGGTGGGACTGGGCGCGCTGGACGATGCGCGGGGCGCGGCCGGCAGCGCCGCCGCGCTGGCCAGCTACCTGCTGTTCGAGCCCGGTTTCGTGCAGGCCCTCATCCAGCTGGGTGAACACGATGCCTGGCGACGCAAGGACGAACTGACGGCTTTTCTGGCCGATGACGCGGCGATGGCCCGTCATGGGCCGGTGACATAATCCGCCCATTCCCCCACATGGAGATCCGCATGGACAGCACGCCACCCAGTTGCGTGCTTTCAGCCCGCCCCGCCGCCGTCTGACGTGACCAGCGGCCTCGCTGGCTGAAAGCAGCCCCGAACCGCCCCACCCAGACCGAAAACCCGCCGGGAGCCATCCATGCTCAACGTCTTCACCCTGGCCAACGGCCGCCTCTTCCAGGAAGAGATCGAGTCGCTGGAAGAACTCGCCAGGTTCAAACCCATCTGGGTCGACCTGGAAGACCCCACGCCCGAAGAGCGGCGCTGGGTCAAGCAGCACTTCGGCCTGTCCATCCCCGAGGACGCGATGGACGAGGACATCGAGGAATCCGCCCGCTTCTTCGAGGAAGACAACGGCGAGCTGCATGTGCGCAGCGACTTCCTGATCGACGACGAGGACAACCCCCGCGCCGTGCGGGTGGCCTTCATCCTCAACGAGAACAACGACCAGCTCAAGAGCCGGGGCGTGCTGTTCTCCATCCACGACGAGGACGTGCCGGTGTTCCGCCTGCTGCGCATGCGCGCGCGCCGCATGCCCGGCCTGATCGAGAACGCCAAGGACGTGCTGCTGATGCTGTTCGACGCCGACGCCGAGTACTGCGCCGACACGCTGGAGGACATCTACGACGACCTCGAAAAAGTCAGCCGTCAGGTGCTGGCCGGCGAGGTGACCGACAACAAGGCCGGTGAAGCCCTGGCCGCCATCGCCCGCCACGAGGACATGTCGGGCCGTATCCGCCGCAACGTGATGGACACCCGCCGCGCGGTCAGCTTCATGATGCGCAGCCGGCTGCTGAGCGCCGAGCAGTTCGAGGATGCGCGCCAGATCCTGCGCGACCTGGATTCGCTCGACGGCCACACCGCCTTCCTGTTCGACAAGATCAACTTCCTGATGGACGCCACGGTCGGCTTCATCAACATCAACCAGAACAAGATCATCAAGATCTTCTCGGTGGCCAGCGTGGCGCTGCTGCCGCCCACGCTGATCGCCAGCGTGTACGGCATGAACTTCCAGTACATGCCCGAGCTGGCGCAGGAGTGGGGCTACCCCTACGCGCTGGCGCTCATGGTGCTGTCTGCCCTGGGGCCGATGCTGTACTTCCGCAAGCGGGGCTGGCTGAAGTGAACAGCGCCTCGATGGTGGCCGCGCTGTAACGGCTGGCCACCTCGCGCAGGAAGCGCGGGAAGTCCACATGCGCGCTGTCGTCGGCGCGGTCCGAGATGGTGCGCACCACGGCCAGCGGCACACCCAGGTCGTGGCAGACCTGAGCCATGGCCGCCCCTTCCATTTCCACCGCCAGGGCATCGGGCAGCTCGGCCTGCAGCGCGCGGCTCTCGGCCGTGGTGGCCACGAAGCGGTCGCCGCTGAGCAGCAGGCCCTGGTGCAGGCGCGGGGCCTGCAGGCCGAAGGCCTGCACCGTGGCCGGCGGCAGCTGCGTGGGCAGCACGGACAGCATGCGTTCGCAGGCCAGCTCCAGGCCGTCGGTGAGCAGGGGGTCGGCGTCGAAACGGGAACGCCCGTGCCCGGGCACCTCGTGGCGGGGGAACAGCGGCGAGGCGTCCATGTCGTGCTGCAGGAACTGCCGGGCCAGCACCACATCGCCCACCCGCACGCCCGGCCCCAGGCCGCCGGCCACGCCGGTGAACACGATGCGACCCACCCGGTACCGCTCCACCAGCAGCGCGGCGGTGGTGGCCGCCGCCACCTTGCCGATGCCGCACAGCACCAGCACCACCGGCTGACCGTGCAGTTGGCCGCACCAGAAATCGCGGCCGGCATGGCGCTCGCGCTGCTCGTCGGGCATGCGGTCGATCAGACCGGCGATCTCTTCGTGCAGGGCGGCCACGATGGCCAGCGGCGATTCGATCGTTGAACGGGTACGGGCATGGGTATCCATGCCCCGGATTGGACCAGAAGCGGCCCCGTTCCCCGGAGGCCGCGCGCGATCAACCCCGCAGTTCGCGGCGCAGGATCTTGCCCACCGGCGTCTTGGGCAGCTCGGTGCGGAACTCCACCACCTTGGGCTGCTTGTAGCCGGTGAGGTTGGCGCGGCAGTGGGCCCGCACCTGGTCTTCGGTGAGGCCCTCACCCTTGCGCACGATGACCAGCTTGATGGCCTCGCCGGCCTTCTCGTCGGGCACGCCCACCGCCGCGCACTCCAGCACGCCCGGCAGCTGCGAGACCACGTCTTCGATCTCGTTCGGGTACACGTTGAAGCCGGCGCACAGGATCATGTCCTTCTTGCGGTCGACGATGCGGAAGAAGCCGCGTTCGTCCATGATGCCCACGTCGCCGGTCTTGAAGTAACCGTCGGCGGTCATGACCTTGGCGGTCTCGTCGGGCCGCTGCCAGTAGCCGGCCATGACCTGCGGCCCCTTGATGGCGATCTCGCCGGCCTCGCCGGGCGGCACCGGCTGGCCGTCATCGTCCAGGCAGACCATCCAGGTGCCGGGCAACGGCACGCCGATGGTGCCGGTGAACTCGGTGCTGGTGGTCGGGTTGCAGCTGGCCGACGGGCTGGTCTCGGACAGGCCGTAACCCTCGCAGATGGGGCAGCCGGTCTTCTCCAGCCAGAGTTTGGCGGTGCCGCTCTGCACCGCCATGCCGCCGCCCACCGACACCTTGAGGTTGCTCCAGTTCACGGTGCCGAAGTCGGGGTGATTGGCCAGGCCGCCGAACAGGGTGCTGACCGCCGGGAAGCTGTGGAAGGTGTGCTTCGACAGCTCCTTGAGCACCGCCGGCAGGTCGCGCGGGTTGGGTATCAGGATGGCTTTGCCGCCGGTGCGCATGCCCAGCATCATGTTCACGGTGAACGCGAAGATGTGGTACAGCGGCAGCGCGCACACCGCCGTGGGCTGCTCGCCCGCCGGCACGCGCGACATGACCGGCTGGTTCCAGGCCTCGGACTGCAGCACGTTGGCCAGGATGTTCCGGTGCAGCAGCACGGCACCCTTGCTCACGCCGGTGGTGCCGCCGGTGTACTGCAGCACCGCCATGTCGTCGGGCTGCAGCTCGGGCCGTTTGAGCGTGCCCCGGGTGCCGCGGGCGATCGCCTCGTTGAAACGCACCGCGCCCGGCAGCTGGTAGGGCGGCACCATCTTGCGGGCATGGCGCACCACGTAGTTCACCAGCGCGCCCTTCACCAGCCCCAGCAGGTCGCCCATGGCGGTCAGCACCACATGCTTGACCGGCGTCTGCGCGATGCACTGCTGCAGCGTGGTGGCGAAGTTCTCGATGATGACGATGGCCTTGGCACCGGAATCCTTGAGCTGGTGCTCCAGCTCGCGGGCGGTGTAGAGCGGGTTGACGTTCACCACCACGAAGCCGGCGCGCAGGATGCCGGCCACCGCCACCGGGTACTGGGGCATGTTGGGCATCATGATGGCGACCCGGTCGCCCTTGACCAGACCCAGCCCCTGCAGGTACGCGGCGAAGGCCTGCGACAGGCTGTCGACCTGGGCAAAGCTCACGTCCTTGTCCATGAAGCTGTAGGCCGGCTTCGACGCGTGGCGCTCGAAGCTCTCCTCCATGAGGTGCACCAGGGAGCGGTACTGGCTGACGTCGATATCGGCCGGCACGCCCTGCGGATAGGCGGCCAGCCAAGGCCGGTCGGCGGTGGCTGGGATCATGGCTTCGGTCTCCTCGCGGGCGGGATCACTCGATGGCTTTGGTCATGTCCTCGACCACCTTCTTGGCGTCGCCGAACACCATCATGGTCTTGTCCATGTAGAACAGCTCGTTGTCCAGACCGGCATAACCGGCGGCCATGGAGCGCTTGTTGACGATCACGGTCTTGGCCTTGTAGGCCTCCAGGATGGGCATGCCGTAGATGGGCGAGCCCTTCTGCAGCGCGGCCGGGTTCACCACGTCGTTGGCGCCCAGGATGATGGCCACGTCGGCCTGACCGAACTCGCCGTTGATGTCTTCCATCTCGAACACCTGGTCGTAGGGCACCTCGGCCTCGGCCAGCAGCACGTTCATGTGACCGGGCATGCGGCCGGCCACCGGGTGGATGGCGTACTTGACGGTGATGCCCTTCTCGGTGAGCTTGTGGGCCAGTTCCTTGACTGCGTGCTGGGCACGGGCCACGGCCAGACCGTAGCCGGGCACGATGACCACGGTCTCGGCATTGCCCAGGATGAAGGCGGCGTCGTCGGCACTGCCGCTCTTGGCGGTGCGCTGCACGCCGCCGCCGGCAGCGGCCGTGCCGGCCTCGCCGCCGAAGCCGCCCAGGATCACGCTGATGAACGAGCGGTTCATGGCCTTGCACATGATGTAGCTCAGGATGGCGCCCGAACTGCCCACCAGCGAGCCGGCAATGATCAGCATCGAGTTGTTCAGCGAGAAGCCGATGCCGGCCGCCGCCCAGCCCGAATAGCTGTTGAGCATGGACACCACCACCGGCATGTCGGCACCACCGATGGGGATGATGATGAGCACGCCCAGCACGAAGGACAGGGCCACCATCACGAAGAAGGCGGTCCAGTTCTCGGTGAAGGCGAAGAACACGCCCAGGCCGATGGTCACGATGCCCAGCACCAGGTTGAGCAGGTGCTGGCCACCGAAGGTGACCGGCGCGCCCTGGAACAGGCGGAACTTGTACTTGCCCGAGAGCTTGCCGAAGGCAATGACCGAGCCGCTGAAGGTGATGGCACCGATGGCCGCGCCCAGGAACAGCTCGATCTTGTTGCCGAACGGGATCTGGGTGCCCTTGGCGGCGATGCCGAAGGCCCAGGGTTCGGCCACGGCGGCCACGGCGATGAACACCGCCGCCAGACCGATCATGCTGTGCATGAAGGCCACCAGCTCGGGCATCTTGGTCATTTCCACGCGCTGGGCCATGACGGCACCGGCACCACCACCGATCACCAGGCCCACCAGCACCCAGACCATGCCTTCGGCCTGGCCGCTGGAGAGCTCGACGATGAGCGCGGCCGTGGTCAGGATGGCAATGGCCATGCCGGTCATGCCGAACATGTTGCCGCGGATGGAGGTGGTGGGATGCGACAGCCCCTTGAGCGCCTGGATGAAGAACACCGAGGCAACCAGGTACAGCAGGACAACCAGGTTCATGCTCATGCTTTGTCCCCTGCGGCCGGGGCCTTGCGTTCTTTCTTCTTGAACATCTCGAGCATGCGGCGGGTCACCAGGAAGCCGCCGAACACGTTGACCGCCGCCAGCGCCACCGCCAGCACGCCCATGGTCTTGCCCAGGGGCGTCTCGGTGAGGGCAGCGGCCAGCATGGCGCCGACGATGACGATGGCGGACACCGCGTTGGTCACGGCCATCAGCGGCGTGTGCAATGCGGGCGTGACGTTCCAGACCACGTGGTAGCCCACATAGATGGCCAGCACGAAGATGATGAGGTTGATGAGGGTCGGGGATACGGCGTCCATGTCACTTCCTTTTGAGTTCACCGGCCTGGGTCATGAGACAGGCTGCGACGATGTCGTCGTCCATCGGCACCTGGACCGACGTGGCGTCCTTGGGCAGCACGAGCTTGAGAAAGTCGAGCACGTTGCGGGCGTACAGGGCGGAGGCGTCAGCGCCCACCATGGCCGGCAGGTTGGTCTCGCCGATGATGGACACGCCGTGGCGCACCACCGTCTGGTCGGCCACGGTCAGCGGGCAGTTGCCGCCCACGCCGTCGGCCCCCTTGCCGGCGGCCAGGTCGACGATGACCGAGCCCGGCTTCATGCTGCGCACCATGTCCTCGGTGATGAGGGTGGGCGCGGCGCGGCCGGGGATGAGGGCGGTGGAGATGACCACGTCGGCCTGGGCTACGCGCTTGGCCACCTCGGCCTTCTGGCGGTCGAGCCAGCTCTGCGGCATGGGGCGGGCATAGCCGCCCACGCCTTCGGCGGCTTCCTTCTCTTCGGCGGTCTCGTAGGGCACGTCGATGAACTTGGCGCCCAGCGACTCCACCTGCTCCTTCACCGAGGGGCGCACGTCGCTGGCCTCGATGACGGCGCCCAGGCGCTTGGCCGTGGCAATGGCCTGCAGGCCGGCCACGCCCACGCCCAGGATCACGACGCGGGCCGCCTTCACGGTGCCGGCAGCCGTCATGAGCATGGGGAAGAAGCGCTGGTAGCGGTTGGCCGCCAGCATCACGGCCTTGTAGCCGGCGATGTTGGCCTGGGACGAGAGCACGTCCATGCTCTGGGCCCGCGTGGTGCGCGGCGCGGCCTCCAGCGCAAAGCTGGTCAGGCCGGCGGCGGCCAGCTTCTGCAGGCCGGCACCATCGAACGGGTTGAGCATGCCCACCAGGGTGGCGCCGGACTTCATGTGGGCCAGTTCGGCATCGGACGGGCTGCGCACCTTGAGCACCAGCTCGGCGCCCAGGGCACCGGCCGCATCGGTGATGGTGGCTCCCACGGCCGTGTAGGCCTCGTCGGTGGCGCTGGCGGCCACGCCGGCTCCGGACTGCACCTGCACGGTGTGGCCCTGGGCCACCAGTTTCTTGGCCGTCTCGGGGGTGACGGCAACGCGGGTCTCGCCCACCGCGGTCTCAGTGGGTACGCCTATCAGCATCGGAGGTCTCCTCGCTCTGTGTGATCGATCGCGCGGGAGCTTACCCGAAAGCCAGCTGTCAGCTTCGTCGCCCGGGCGGCAACCGCATCCCGCGTGCTGATAATGCGCCGATGGACACCCGATGGAAACCCAGCGTCACCGTGGCCGCCATCATCGAACGCGATGGCCGCTACCTGCTGGTCGAAGAGCACACGCCCGAAGGCCTGCGGCTGAACAACCCGGCCGGCCACCTGGACCCGGGCGAAAGCCCGCAGCAGGGCGTGGAGCGCGAGGCCGTGGAGGAAACCACCTGCACCTTCCGGGCCGAGGCCCTGGTGGGCATCTACCTCTCGCGCTTCCAGCGCGGGGAACAGGACATCACCTACCTGCGGTTCGCCTACTGCGGCTCGGTCGGCGACCCGGACCCCGGCCGCCAGCTCGACCACGGCATCGTGCGCACCCTGTGGATGACGCCCGAGGAGGTGCGCGCCAGCGCAGACCGCCACCGCAGTCCGCTGGTGCTGCGCTGCATCGAGGACCACCTGGCGGGCCGCCGGTGGCCGCTGGATGCGGTGTTCACCGATGCGTCCGTGCTGCAAGGTCCGGCGCAGCCGCCGGCCTGACCGGCGCCAGCGGCACCCGCAGCCAGAAACACGAACCGCGACCGGGCTGGCTTCGCAGACCCAGGGTGATGCCCAGCAGGGCTGCCGTGTGGCGGACGATGAACAGGCCCAGCCCGACGCCGCTGTCGGTCGCGGTCTCGGGCACGCCCCGGAAGTAGGCGCCGAAGATCGTCTCCAGGTTCTCCGGGGGCACCCCGATGCCGGTGTCCCAGACCTGCAGCAACAGGCCGTCGCGGCGGGGCCGACACGCAATCACCACGCCGCCGCGCAGGGTGTAGCGGACCGCATTGGAGGCCAGATTGCCCAGGATGCGCTCCAGCAGGACCGGATCGCTGCGGACCCGGGTGACGCCCGGGGTCACGGTCCAGCGCAGTCCCTTGGTACGGGCCTGCAGGCCGTGGATGACGTCGATGCGCTCCAGCAGCGGCTGGATCGAGAAGTCCGCCATCTGCGGTCGCAGCGCACCCACCTCCAGGCGGGACATGGTGTGCAGCGAGTCGAGCATGTGATCGGCCGACGCGATGGCCTCGCGCATCTGCATCAGGGTGAGCGCCGAGACCGGTCGGTCGGTCTGCTGCGCCAGGCTCTGCGTGGCCAGCGTGATGGCGTAGACCGGCTGGCGCAGGTCGTGGGTGACGGCAGCGAGCAGCCGCGACTTCTCGGCCGATGTCCGGCGCACCTCCTGCAGGCGCGCGGCCTCGCGGATCTGGAGCGCCTGGGCACGCCGCTTGGCACTGCGCTCGGCGCGGATGCGTTCGCCCAGCGCGAAGGCCATCAACACCATCTCCACCGTGGAGCCGATCACCAGCGGCTGGCTGATGGCGTCCGGCCGGGTCCAGTAGCCCATGCGGATCGCGATCTCGGCCATGGAGCCCACCAGCGAGACCGACCAGGCCATGCAGAAATACTCGGCGCCGATGCGGCGGTACCGGATGGCATGCAGTCCCACGACCGCCAGCACCGCGGTGGTCAGCAGGAAGAGCAGCATCAGGAACGGGATGAACCGGTGCTGCGGCCACAGGCTGGTGAGCAGGAAGATCACCAGCCAGAGGGTGCCCAGCATGCGCAGGACACGGTCCAGCCGTGGCACGTGCTGCCGGGTGTCCAGAAAGCGCCGCGTGAACTGCACCGCCAGCACGCCGGCCAGGGTCAGGCCCACCTGCTGCAGCACCCGGTTCCAGGGCCCTCCATCGGTCCAGACGAACTCGGCCCCCAGACCCGACAGGGCCAGCAGCCCCAGACCGATGGTCGAGCGCACGCCGGCGTACAGCAGATAGACCCGGTCGCGCATGGCGGCGTAGAGCACCAGGGCGTGGCCCATCAGACCGGCCGTGATGCCGAAGTACAGGCCCAGCAGCAGGTAGATGGCGTGATCGCGCCGGATCAGCGACTCGGGCAACCAGAGCTGGATCGGGGCGTCGAGCGAGCTGCTGGACCAGACGCGCAGGTGCAGGTCGATCTCCTCGCCCGGCAGCATGTCGACGGGGAACACATGCTGCCGGTGCGGCACGGCGCGGCGATCGAACGGCAGCAGGTCGCCCCCCTGGGCATGGGCGATGAGCTGCCCCCTGTGCCCGACGAGCAGATCGATCCGGTCGAGGTGCGGATTGCCCACGACCAGCCAGCGGCGCTGGGGCGAGCTTTCGATGTGCCGCAGCCGGATGTGGAACCACTGGGGATGGGTGCTGAAGCCGGGCACGGAAGACGATGCCGGGTCGGACACCGAGGCAAAGACCGGCCCGTCTTCCGGCGGAAGCAGGCGGCACTGCTCGTCGTAGGGCCACCAGCCGTCGGTGGGGTCTTCGGCGTGCTGCAGGAAGGGAACGAGGTCGTAACGCGACCCGCCGTCGATGGCCAGCCCCGACGGCTGCCCGGCAGAGGCCGGGCACGCCAGCACCAGGGCCAGCAGCAGTGTCAGCCAGGTCGTTGGCAGCCGGAACATCCCATGCACCCTTTCTCGTCCCTTCTCCACCCGTTTGCCCGGAGCACCACAGTCCGGGGAGTATCGAAACCGACGCGCCGGCCTGGACATACTGCGATCGCAGTATTCGGGTGCAGCGACCCGGCCGCTTTCGCATACAGTGAGGGGCATACCCCCGCTGCCCCGACCATGTCCGACCCCACTGCCCACGCTGCCGGCGGCCTTCCACCGGACGACCCGCTGCGCCACGAGCTGCACAACGAGGTGCATGCCCGCCCCCCGGCACGCATCCACCTGCCGGCGCTGGTGGTGTTCGTGGCGGTGCTCAACGAAGGCGTCAGCCGCCATGCCGAATGGGAGCACCTGCGACAGCTGCCTGGCCAGCACGATCTGCCCCTGGACGAACTGGCCGGCAACTTCGTGCGGCTGCAACTGGGCAGCAGCACCCTGAAATGGGAGCGACACACCGAATTCACCCGCTATTCCGTCGTGCTGCCGCTGCCGCCGGGTACCAGCCTGGCCGACACCGGCGCGTTGCACCTCGATCCGGCCGAGGTGCCGGCCGACTGGTTGCAGCATATCCCGGGTCGCACGGTGGCCGCCATACGGCTGGCCATGGTGCAGGCCCCCCTGCCGGATGGCACCCCGGCAGCGCAGGCCGCCCTGATGGAGCCGGCCAGCCGCTGGTTCGAGGGCCGCACCGTGGTGGCCTCGCAGCTCGGCGGGGGCCACTCGTGGGCAGTGACCGATTTCCACCTGCGGCCCTCCGGCTTCGAACACATGCTGGTGATCGCCCCGCCCGGCACCACGGCCACCCGGGCCGGCCGCATCTCGCAGCGCCTGCTCGAGCTGGAGACCTACCGGCTGATGGCGCTGCGCGGCCTGCCGGTGGCCAAGGCGCTCGGACCCACCCTGGCCCAGGCCGAGCAGCAGCTCTCGGTCATCACCGCGCAGCTCGAGGGCAAGGCCACGTCGGAGCAGGCGCTGCTGGATGCGCTGGTGGCGCTGGCCGCCAGCGTGGAGCGGGCCACGGCCGAGAACGTGTACCGCTTTGCGGCCACCCGGGCCTACGACGCGCTGGTGTCGCAGCGCATCCACGAACTGCGCGAGAAGCCGATTCCCGGCACCCAGACCATCGGCGAGTTCATGCAGCGCCGGCTCTCGCCGGCCATGGCCACGGTGGCGGCGTCGGAGCGGCGGCTGACCTCGTTGTCGGAGCGCATCTCGCGCACCAGCGCCCTGCTGCGCACCCGGGTCGACATCGTCACCGAAGCGCAGAACCAGCAGCTGCTGGCCAAGCTCACGCGCGGCCAGGAACTGCAGCTGCAGCTGCAGACCACGGTGGAAGGCCTGTCGATTGCGGCCATCTCGTACTACGTGATCAGCCTGCTGCTGTATGTGGGCAAGGGCGCCAAGGCGGCCGGCCTGCCGATCCAGCCGGAGATCGCGGCCGGGGCCCTGGTGCCGCTGGTGCTGTGGAGCGTGTGGCGCACCACGCGCCGCATCCACGAACGGCTCAACCGGACAACGCCGGACTGAGCATCAGGCCGGTCAGGCCGTCTCGGCCGAGGTGGTGATCACGCCCCCGCCCAGGCACACCTCGCCGTCGTAGAGCACGGCGCTCTGCCCCGGCGTCACGGCCCACTGCGGCGCATCGAATTCGAGCGTGAAGCCGCCCTGCGCATCGGCCTGCACCGCGCAGGCGGCATCGCTCTGGCGGTAGCGGGTCTTGGCGCCCAGACGGCCTGCGGCGGGTGGCTCACCCGCCACCCAGCTGGCGTCCTGCGCGGCCAGCCGTGGCGACAGCAGCCAGGGATGGTCGTGACCCTGCACCACCCACAGCGTGTTGGCCGCCATGTCCTTGCGCGCCACGAACCAAGGCTCGTGCTCGCTGCCGCCCTTCTGCGCGCCCTTGGCCTTCACGCCGCCGATGCCCAGGCCCTGGCGCTGACCCAGCGTGTAGAAGCTCAGGCCCACGTGCTGGCCGATGGTGCGGCCGCGCTCGTCCTTGATGGGTCCGGGCTCCTTGGCGATGTAGCGGTTGAGGAAGTCGCGGAACGGGCGTTCGCCGATGAAGCAGATGCCGGTGCTGTCCTTCTTGCGGGCATTGGGCAGACCGATCTCGGCCGCGATGCGGCGCACCTCGGTCTTGGGCAGTTCGCCCACCGGGAACAGCGTGCGGGCCAGTTGCGCCTGGGTCAGGCGGTGCAGGAAGTAGCTCTGGTCCTTCAGCGGGTCCAGGCCCTTGAGCAGCTGCACCCGGCCGCCCTGCTCGCGCACGCGGGCGTAGTGCCCGGTGGCGATCTTCTCGGCGCCCAGCCGCATGGCATGGTCGAGGAAGGCCTTGAACTTGATCTCGGCGTTGCACAGGATGTCCGGGTTGGGCGTGCGCCCGGCCTGGTACTCGCGCAGGAATTCGGCGAACACGCGGTCCTTGTACTCGGCCGCGAAGTTGACGTGCTCCACGTCGATGCCGATCACGTCGGCCACGCTGGCCGCGTCGATCCAGTCCTGCCGGCTGGTGCAGTGCTCGCTGTCATCGTCATCTTCCCAGTTCTTCATGAAGATGCCGACCACCTCATGCCCCTGCTGCTTGAGCAGCCAGGCGCTGACGGCGGAATCCACACCGCCGCTGAGGCCGACCACCACACGCTGGCGGACATGCTGTTTGTTACTCATGTCGCAATTATCCGCAGTGCGGGTTAAGGCTCGGATCACGCGAGGACTTTGCAATACGGGTACCGGTTCACAGAAACCGGCCTTGCAATCCCTCACCCACGAAAGACCCGCTCATGAAACACATCATCACCGCCGCCGCCCTGGCCCTGACCGCCGTCGCCGCCTCCGCCGGCCCGACCTGCACCGCACCCAAGGACAGCTGGAAGCCCGAAGCCCAGTTCCAGCAGGAGCTCAAGGACCAGGGTTACAGCATCCGCAACTTCAAGGTCACCAAGGGACAGTGCTACGAGATCTACGGCACCGACAAGACCGGCAAGAAAGTGGAGATCTACTTCGACCCGGCCACCGGCCGCGCGATCGAGAGCAAATGAACACCACAGCCGCCTCGCGCCCACCTGATCGGGTGCGGGTCTGGGACCCGCTGGTGCGGGTTTTCCACTGGTCACTGGTGAGCTGTGTGGTGCTCAACAGCTGGGTGGTGGAAGAAGGCGAAACCATCCACCAGTGGCTGGGCTATGCCGCAGCCGCCCTGGTGGGCCTGCGCCTGATCTGGGCCCTGATCGGCAGCCGGCATGCCCGTTTCACTGACTGGTTTCCCACCCCCCGCCGCGTGCATGACCATGTGACCGCGCTGCTGCACGGCGAGGTGCCGACCCACACCGGACACAACCCGCTGGGCGCGCTGATGATGCTCACCCTGATGGCCCTGGTGCTGGGCCTGGGCCTGACCGGCTGGCTGCAGGGGACCGATGCCTTCTGGGGCGTGGACTGGGTGCAGGAACTGCACGAAGGCCTGGCCGCCATGCTGGTGTGGCTGGCCGCGCTGCACGCGGCGGCGGCGCTGGTCATGGGGCGCATCGAACGCACCCGCCTCATCAAGGCCATGGTCACCGGCGTCAAGGAACGCTACTGAGCCACCGGCCGGGGCTGGCACACTGCGGCCATGCGCCCGGTCATCCAGCCCCACGAGGTCGAGTTCACCGCCATCCGCGCCCAGGGCGCGGGCGGGCAGAACGTCAACAAGGTCTCGAATGCGGTGCACCTGCGGTTCGCGGTGCACGGCTCCTCCTTGCCCGAAGCGGTGCAGCACCGGCTGCTGGCCCTGAGCGACACCCGCATCACGCAGGACGGTGTCATCGTCATCAAGGCCCAGGGCAGCCGCAGCCTGGAACAGAACAAGGCCGATGCGCTGGCCCGTCTGCAGGCGCTGGTGGACAGCGTGGCCGTGCCGCCGCGGGAACGCAAGGCGACCCGCCCCACCCGGGCCTCGCAGCAGCGCCGGCTGCAGGGCAAGGCGCTGCGCAGCGCCACCAAGCAGGGGCGCTCGAGGGTGATCGACTGAACCGGCAGCTCAGCGCGACACGTCGCCGGGCGCCCGGCTGTGCGCGTTGTTGGTGTCCACCAGTTGCTGCAGCAGGCGCAGGAAGGTCTGCCGGTCGGCCTCGTCGAGCGGCGCCAGGATCTGGGCCTGGGCCCGCTGCACCGCCGGCACGGCCTGGGCCAGCACCGCCCGCCCGGCCTCGGTGAGCCAGAGCTGGCGCACGCGGCGGTCGTCCGGTGCGGTGCGGCGCTCCAGCCAGCCGCGCTGCTCCAGCCGGTCGATCACGCCACCGGTGGTGGAGGTGTCCAGCGCGATGCTGCCGGCCAGCGTGCGCTGGTCGAGTCCGGGCGACTGGGCCACCGTCTGCAGGGCGGCGTACTGCACCGGCGTGAGGCCGATGTCGCCCAGCTCCTGCAGGAAGATGCCCACCGAGATCTGGTGCAGCCGCCGGATGCGGTGCCCCGGCATGTCGTCGATGCGCACGGCGGGATCGGCGGGCTTGTTCATGGCGCGGCAGGGCACGTGGGGCGGGATCAGCCCCGGGCGCGTCGGGCCAGCACCTCGAAGGCCGGCAGGGTCTTGCCTTCCAGCACTTCCAGGAAGGCGCCGCCGCCGGTGGAGATGTAGCCCACGTCCTTCTCGATGCCGTACTTGGCGATCGCCGCCAGGGTATCGCCACCGCCGGCAATGCTGAAGGCCGGGCTGGCCGCAATGGCACGCGCGATGGTCTCGGTGCCCTGGGCAAAGGCGTCGAACTCGAACACGCCCACAGGGCCGTTCCAGACGATGGTGCCGGCCGCCTTGAGCTGGGCGGCCAGCACGGCGGCCGTCTCGGGGCCGATGTCCAGGATCAGGTCGTCGTCGGCCACCTCGGTGGCCTTCTTCACCGTGGCCGGTGCATCGGCGGCAAAGGTCTTGGCGGTGACCACGTCGGTGGGGATGGGCACGGCCGCGCCACGGGCCTTCATGGCCTCGATCACGGCCTTGGCCTCACCCAGCAGGTCCGGCTCGGCCAGGCTCTTGCCGATTTTCAGGCCGGCGGCCAGCATGAAGGTGTTGGCAATGCCGCCACCGACGATGAGGTTGTCCACGTTCTTGGCCAGGCTCTGCAGGATGGTCAGCTTCGTGCTGACCTTGCTGCCGGCCACGATGGCCACCAGCGGGCGCTTCGGGTTGGCCAGGGCCTTTGCAATGGCGTCCATCTCGGCGGCCAGCAGCGGGCCGGCGCAGGCCACGGGCGCGGTCTCGGCGATGCCGTAGGTGGTGCCCTCGGCCCGGTGGGCGGTGCCGAAGGCGTCGTGCACGAAGATGTCGCACAGGGCGCCGAGCTTCTTCGCGAGTTCGGGGGTGTTCTTCTTCTCGCCCACATTCAGGCGGCAGTTCTCCAGCACCACCACCTCGCCCGGGGCCACGCTGAAGTCGCCATCGATCCACTCGGCCACCAGCCGCACCGGGCGGTCCAGCAGCTGCCCGAGGCGGGCCGCCACCGGGGCCAGGCTGTCCTCGGGCTTGAAGGCGCCCTCGGTGGGGCGGCCCAGGTGGCTGGTCACCATCACGGCCGCGCCGGCATCCAGCGCCATGCGGATGGCCGGCACGCTGGCGCGGATGCGGGTGTCTTCGGTGATGCGGCCACTGTCGTCCTGCGGCACGTTCAGGTCGGCACGGATGAAGACACGGCGGCCCTGGGCCTGGCCGCTGGCGCACAGGTCGGAGAAACGGATGAAGGAGGACATGGCGGAGTGGATGAAGCGGTTTCGGTGAATCGGGGAGTCAGCCGCCGATTGTAGGAAACCGCCGTCCGCCGGCACCCCGCCCCGGGTTCAGGTGCCGCAGGGCCTGAACAGGTTCAGGGCGTCGTCGCGGGCCTGCGTCTGCACGCCCATGAGCCCCAGCACGCTGTGGAACAGGTGGTCGTGCGAGACCGGGCGTACGGCGCGGCCGCGCAGGCATTCAGGGCCCACGCCGGTGATGTCCTGCAAGGCGGGCGAGAGCCAGGTCACCAGGGGCACGCGCTTCTGCTCGGCCGGAGCAAAGGCATAGGGCAGGCCGTGCAGGTAGACATTGCCCTCGCCCAGCGATTCGCCGTGGTCGGACATGTAGATCAGCCCCGGTGCCGCCGCACCGCTGCGGGCCTGGGCATCCAGCCAGTCCAGGGTGCGTGCCAGCACATGGTCGGTGTAGGCGATGCTGTTGTCGTAGCTGTTGCGCAGCGCCTGCGGCGGGCAGTCGGCCAGGGTGATGCTGGTGCACTCGGGCTGGAAGGGCTTGCGGTCGTTCGGTGCGCGCTTGAAGTACGCCGGCCCGTGGCTGCCCATCATGTGCAGCACCACGACCGTACCCCGCTCGCGGCGCCGGGCATCCAGCGCAGCGAGCTGCTGGTCCAGGCTGCGCACCAGGGCTTCGTCCAGGCATTCGTCGCCTTCGCACAGGGCCGGGTCCGGCATGGGTCGGGCCGTGGGCACACGGGCGCACACGCCCTTGCAGCCCGACTGGTTGTCCAGCCACAGCACGGCCAGGCCGGCGCGCTGCAGCACGTCGAGCAGGTTCTCGTGGCGGGCGGGCTGATCGCCACCCTGCTCGCGGGACAGCGGCGAGAACATGCAGGGCACCGACACCTGGGTGTTGGTGCCGCAGGAGGTGGCGTCGGGGAAGTTGACCAGGCCCCGTTCGGCCACCCAGCGGGCCAGTTGGGGCGTGGTGGGGCGGTTGTAGCCATTGAGGCCCCAGTTGGCCGCCCGCGCGGTTTCGCCGACCACCAGCACCAGCAACGGGGGCGGCGAGCCGGCAGCGGCCGGCCGGGACAGCACCGCATCCTCGCCCACCGGGATGAGGGGCTGGACCTGCTGCGGAATCTGATCGGCCGCCAGACGTGCCGATGCATACACCGTGTTGAGCGGGTTGATCATGTAGCGCACCGGCTTGTGGTTGCGCGCCAGGGAAGCCAGGTGCGAATAGCCCGGCAGGGCCACGGCCAGGGCCAGCACCAGACCGATGCCGGCACCGGCGAGGTTGCGCGCGGTCTGGGCCACCGGACGCCGCCAGACCACGGGCCGGCGCCAGATCCACCACAGCGGCGGGCCGGCCATCAGCAGCACGCTCAAGGGCAGCGACCACGACAGCAGGTCGCGCACCTCGCGGGCGTCGGTGTGCATCACGTTGGCCATCATGGTGGGGTCGATCACCGCGCCGTACTGCCACATGAAGTGGCTGTTGAAGGCCGACACCAGCACCAGCAGACTGGCCAGCGGCCGCAGCAGGCGGGGCCAGGCCAGCAGCGACAACAGGGCGGCCAACACCCCCAGCACCGGCACCAGCAGGGCCGGCACCGCAGCCGCAGACCCCACCCCCAGGACACGTTGCCACAAGGGCAGGTTGCCCACCGTGGCCAGCCACAGGGCGACCGGCCAGACCACCGAAGCCGGGGTCCCGGACGACAGGAAAGACCGGGCAGCCAGACGCAGGGATGACGGGGTGGGCAATCGCATCCCGCCAGTCTGGTCCGGCGACGTTAACGCAACCTTTAGGCGTTTCCCGGCCCTTCACCGACCGGCCAGCGAAGCATGAAGCGGGTCGTGGCCGGCGGCTCGCCGGTGTCCCGGGTCAGGCTGCCGCCATGCTGCTCGGCCATGCGCTGCACCAGCCGCAGGCCCAGCCCCAGCCCGGGGCTGGCGGCGGTGTGGGGGGCCGCGCCGGGCCGCTGGCCGTCGTCGCTGACCGACACGCAGGCCCAGGCCCCGTCACGAAACAGCTCGACCACGATCTGGGTGCCGGCCGGCGTGTGGCGCACCGCGTTGGCCAGCAGGTTGCGCAAGGCCAGCTCCACCAGCATGGGCGGGGCGGCGACCCACAACGGCGCATCGGCCCCGGCCAGCGACACCTCCTGCCCTGCCGCATAGGCCGCCGGCGCCGACTCGGCCACCAGGGCGGACGCCACCGCCGACAGATCGGTGCGGGCCACCAGATCCCGCTGGGCGCGGGCCAGGTCCAGCAGCTGCTGCAGGATGCGGCCGGCGCGCAGGGCCTCCTGTTCGAGCCGGTGCAGCCGCTCGGCACTCGGGTCCTGGCTGGCGGCCGCCGACTGCAGGGCCAGCGAAGCCAGGGGCGTGCGGAGTTCGTGGGCCACGTCGCTGGCGAATTCGCGCTCCCGGCGCGCCTGCGCCTGCAATCGGTCGACCAGGCCATTGATGGCCTGCACCGTGCTGGTGAATTCGCGGTAGCGGTGCTCGGCACCCAGCCGTTCGCCGGCCTGTGCGTCCAGGGCGGCCACGTCCTCGGACAGGTGGGTGAGCGGCCGCAAGCCTCGGTGGATGGCCCAGCCCAGCAGCAGCGCCACCAGGGGCAGCACCAGCACCGCCGGACGGGCCAGCTGCAGCGTGATGTCGCGCCCCAGGTCGATGCGGTGCTCGATGTCCATGAGCACCGACACCGCCCGCCCGTCATCGCTGCCGCTGCGCGCCGTGAACACCCGCCAGTGCACCGGGTGTCCCTGCAGTTCGCCCCGGACCGACAGGTAACCGTTGGCCGGGGGCACCGACGACAGGCCCAGCGACCCGGCCAGACCATGGGTGTCGGTGACCAGCTGCCCGCGCTGCCATTCGATGACGGCCACTTCCTGCACATAGGCACGGGGCCGCTCCGACTCCCACCGGGCCTGGGCGCCCGAAGGACGCCCGGGAGACGCGTCCAGCCACAGATGCGCCACCGCCTCCAGCTGTCCGTCGGTCACTTCCTCGGCTTCGTGGTGCCCGATCACCCAGGCCGCCACCAGCAGGGTCGCCCAGACCAGCAGCAGGGCGGCACAGGTCCAGCCCCACAGGGTGAACCACAGCCGGGGCTGCACCGGGGTGACCGACGGGGTGACGGTCGAAGGGGGGGTCATGGCGGCGGCACGAAATAGCCCACGCCCCGCACGGTGCGGATCAGGCCCTCGCCCAGCTTGCGACGCAGGTGGTGCACATGCACCTCGATGGCATTGCTCTCCAGCGCCTCGCCAAAACCGTACAGGGCTGCCTCCAGGCGCGACTTGGACAGCACCTGCGGACTGGCCTGCAGCAGCACCAGCAGGAGACCGAACTCGCGCGCGCCCAGCACCACCGGCTCGCCGGCCCTGACCACCGTGTGCGCCGCCGGATCGATGACCAGATCACCGTGCTCGATGGTGGGCTGGCTGCGGCCATGGGCGCGCCGCTGCATGGCCCGCAGCCGGGCCATCATCTCGTTGGCATCGAAGGGCTTGACGATGTAGTCGTCGGCGCCGCCATCCAGGCCGGTGATGCGGTCGTCCACACCGTCGCGGGCGGTCATGATGAGCACCGGCAGATCGTTGCGGGGCAGCGCATCGCGGCCGGCCTGCGGGGGCGGCTGGCGGCGGATGCGGGCGAGCAGCTCGAGGCCGTCCCCGTCGGGCAGGCCGAGGTCCAGCAGCACCGCATCGAAGGGTTCGACCGCCAGCGCACCCCAGGCCGACGCCACGGTGGTGCACACATCGCAGGCGTGGCCGCCCTGGCGCAGCGAAGCCTGCAGGCCGGCGGCAATGCCGGGATCGTCTTCAACGACAAGGATCCGCATGGGAGACAGAAGTGGGCCTGTGGGGGGGTTCATGGGACCGATGGTCACCGCTGCCGATTATGAGAGCCTGAGCACCGGGTTGAACCTCATGCCCGCATAAGCCTGGGAGCGCATGCTGCGCGGATGCTGTCCCTCTCCGCCCTCCGACCGACCGGCCTGCGGCGGCCGATCTCACCCGCCGACCGCACCTGGCGACACCTGCTCACCGGCTGGCTGACCGTGCTGGCGCTCACGCTGCTGTGGGACTTCAGTGGTCTGGATGTGGCCGTCATGGGTCTGATCGGCACGCCGTCCGGATTTCCCCTGCAGCACCAGCCGGTGCTGGAACACCTGCTGCACGACCGGCTGCGCCAGGCTGCCAGCGCCGGGCTGGTGATCGCGTGGCTGTGGGCGCTGCTGCCGGCGCGGTTCAGTGCCATCCCGGCGGCCGAGCGGCGGCTGGCCGTGCTGCTGGCCACGGTCGGCCTGATCGCGGTCAACCTGGTCAAGAACCAGAGCAGCACCAGCTGCCCATGGGACTGGCGCATGTTCGGCGGCACGGTCGACGTGGTGTCGCACTGGTCATGGGGCTTGCGCGACGGCGGCCCCGGGCGCTGCTTTCCGGGGGGTCACGCCTCGTCGGGCATGACCTTCCTGGCGCTGGCCCTGCCCTGGTTGATGCCCCGCCGGGCCGGCCTGCAGACCGAGGCCCAGACGCATGCATTCCAGCGCCGGGGCTGGCGCTGGCTGCTGGCGGCGCTGGCAGTGGGCCTGCTGAGCGGGGTGGTGCAGAGCCTGCGGGGCGCGCACCCGCCCAGTCACACGCTGTGGACCCTGATCATCTGCGGCGGGGTGGCGCTGACGGGATGGCGGCTGTGGCCGGTCAAGGCCGGTGCGGCGGCTGCGTCACCAGCCCAGGCCGAGGCGCAGCGGCAGGTACACCAGCATGCCGACCACGATGGTGCCCAGCACGCCCTTGCGCCAGAAGAACCAGGCCGCGCCGGCCGCGGCTGAGAACAGGCGGGCGTCCTGCCAGGTGGTCACCAGCGCTCCCTGACTGACCACGATCTCGGGCACCACCACCGCCGCCAGGGCGGCGATGGGTGCGTACTGCAGACCGCGCTGGGCCCAGCCCGGCAGCGTCCAGGGCTTGCTGCTGATGAAGAAGAACGAGCGGGTGACCACGGTGATCACACCCAGCAGCACGATGGTCAGCAGCGTCCAGGGATCGATGTCAGCCATGGTGCTCTCCAGGGGGCGGACGCAGGCGGTCCAGCACCAGGCACAAGGCCACCGCACTGGCAATCGCCACCAGGATGTTGAGCTTGAGCGGCAAGGCATAGGCCGCCACTGCTGCCGTGCCCGAGATGGCCAGCGACACCACCCGCAGTTTCGACGTGGCCAGCGAACACAGCACCCCCAGCAGCGCCAGGATGCCGGCGAACCCCAGCCCCCAGGACACCGGCACCACATGGGCCAGCGCGATGCCGGCCAGGCTGGCGCCCATCCAGGCCACATAGTTCACGCCGCAGTTGCCCATCAGGTAGGCCTGCTGCGCGGCCAGCTCCTGCGCGTCCGCTCCCGGCTTGGGGTAGCGCCGTGCAAAGAAGACGTAGCTCAGGTCGGCGGTGACATACCCGCTGACCAGCCGCTGCCAGCGTGGCAGGTGCATCAGGTAAGGACGCAGGTGGGCCGAGAACACCACGAAGCGCAGGTTGACGCAGAAGGCCGCCGCCAGGATCACCCACAAGGGCGCGCCGGCCACGATCATGGGCGTGGCGGCCAGCTGGGCGCTGCCGGCATAGACGATCAGGGTCATGAGCAGCGCCTCCAGGGGCGAGAGCCCGCTCTGCACCATGGAAACGCCGGTCATGAGTCCCCAGGCAGCGATGCCCACCGCGGCCGTGGCCTGGTCCCGCACCCCTTCCCGGAAAGCCGGGTGCGCCCGGTGGGCGCGCAGAAAGAACATGGCAGCCCCTTCAGCCAGCCGCCGCGGCGCCCAGGCGTTGTCCCGGCTGCAGCGGAAAACCGCGGAGCACATCGGTGGCCGGCAGGCGGCGACCGCCCGGCCGCTGCAGCTCGGTCAGCGTCAGCACGCCCTGGCCGGTGGCCACGTGCACGCCGCCGGCATCCACCGCCTGCACCGTGCCGGGTGGCTGCGTGACCGTGGCATCGGCCACCCGGGCCGCCCACACCTTGAGCAGCTCGTCACCCGCCGACGTGCTGGCACCCGGAAAGGGATCGAACGCACGCACCTGGCGGTGCAGCTCGGCGGCCGGCCGGGTCCAGTCGATGGTGGCCTCGGCCTTCTCGATCTTGTGCGCGTAGGTCACGCCCTCGGCCGGCTGGGGCTGCGGGCGCAGACCGCCACAGGCGGCCAGCTCCAGGGCCTCCACGATCAGGCGTCCGCCCAGGGCGGCCAGCCGGTCGTGCAGCAGGGCGGTGGTGTCCTGGGGGTCGATGGGCAGGGTCTCGACCAGCAGCATGTCACCGGTGTCCAGACCCTCGTCCATCTGCATGATGGTCACGCCGGTGTGCTCGTCGCCGGCCTCGATGGCGCGGTGGATGGGCGCCGCGCCGCGCCAGCGCGGCAGGACGGACGCATGGATGTTCAGGCAGCCCAGGCGCGGGGTGGTCAGGACCCAGGCCGGCAGGATGAGCCCGTAGGCGGCGACCACCATGGCATCGGCACGGGCCGCCAGCAAGGCCTCGCGGGCCGCAGCCGCATCGTCCGGGTACTTGCCGTCCAGGCGCAGGCTGCGCGGTTGTGCCACCGCAATGCCATGCGCCAGCGCCGCCTGCTTGACGGCCGATGCCTGCAGCTTCATGCCGCGCCCGGCGGGCCGGTCCGGCTGGGTCAGCACCAGCGGCACCTCGAAGCCGGCGGCCAGCAGCCGCTCCAGGGCCACGCGGGCGAAATCGGGGGTGCCGGCAAAGACGACGCGCATCGCCGGGCTCAACCGCGTTCCGCCTCGCGCTGCGCCTTGATCAGCCGGGTCTTGATGCGGTTGCGCTTGAGCGGCGACAGATACTCCACGAACACCTTGCCCATGAGGTGGTCCATCTCGTGCTGGATGCACACCGCCAGCAGGCCCTCGGCATCGATGGTGCGCTCCGCACCGTGCTCGTCCTGGGCCCGCACCCGCACCGCGATCGGACGCTCCACGCCGTCGTAGATGCCGGGCACCGACAGGCAGCCTTCCTCGCCCTTGCGGGTTTCCGGGCTGGCCCACTCCACCACCGGGTTGATCAGCACCATGGGCTGGTTGCGCTCCTCGCTCACGTCGATCACGATGAGCCGCTCGTGCACATCCACCTGGGTGGCCGCCAGCCCGACGCCGTGGGCGTCGTACATGGTGGCGAACATGCGCGCCACCAGCGCCCGGATTCGGTCGTCCACCGCCGCCACCGGCTTCGCCACGGTGTGCAGCCGGGGATCGGGGTAACGCAGGATGGGAAGCAGCTCGGGGGTGGTCATGATCGGTGGGGAAAGAAGCGGTATGCGGGCGCCGCCAGCGACGACAGGCGGATGCCCGGCGACCAGCGGATCGAATGTCGGTATTTTCGCCACTTTTGCGACGGCACACCCGACCCCCTTCCCACAAACATTGCCTAATCAAGGGCTTGGGCGCAAAATCAAAAGCGACTTGTCAAGACACGAGCGCTGCCGCGCGCCGCTCCAGGGGCCCTACATGCCATCGAAATTCCCGCTGAAGTCCGCTTCCCTCATCGCCCTGGCCGGTCTGGCCGCGCTGGCGACCTCGACGGCTTCGGCACAGAACTTCCCGATCACCAACGCCCAGAAGGCCACCGCCAACCAGGTGGCGCAGGCGGGCGTACCGTTGTCGGAGCTCTCGCCCACCGCGCCCGACAGCTACACCGTCAAGCGCGGCGACACGCTGTGGGCCATCTCGGGCGTGTTCCTCAAGACCCCCTGGCGCTGGCCCGAGCTGTGGGGCATGAACCTCAACGACATCCGCAACCCGCACCTGATCTATCCAGGCCAGGTGCTCTACTTGGACAAGACCGGCGGACGGGCCCGGCTCACCACGCGAGGTCCGGGCAGCGACAACACCGTCAAGGTCACGCCCCGCGTGCGCTCGGAAAGCCTCTCGGCCAACGCCATCCCGACGGTGAACATGTCGGTGATCGAGTCCTTCCTGTCCGAGCCGCTGATCGTCGACGAGGCCACTTTCGCCAAGGCCCCGCGCATCGTGGCCACCCAGGAGAACCGGGTCCTGCTCAGCCGGGGCGACCGCGCTTACGCCCGTGCCCGCTCGGCCGACGCCCCCGACGCCGCGCCGCTGGCCCTGGTCAACGGCAAGACCGGCAGCTACCGCGTGTTCCGCAACGCGGTGCCGCTGCGCGACCCGACCACCAACGACATCATTGCCTACGAGGCCCAGTACGTGGGCAAGGTGTCGGTGGTCGGTAGCGAAACCACCAGCGAGACCACCGGTGCCGACGGCAAGAAGACCACCGAGATCATCCCGGCCAGCCTGGATGTGGTGTCGGCCAAGGAAGAAATGCAGGTGGGCGACCGCCTGCTGCCCGAGCCGGAGCGGGAGTTCACCAACTTCGTGCCCCGCGCGCCGCAGTCTGCCCAGTCCGGCCAGGTGGTGTCCGTGTATGGCAACGCCGTGCGGTTTGCGGCCCAGAACCAGGTGGTGGCCATCAACCGGGGCCGCGAGCACGGCCTCGAACGGGGTCATGTGCTGGCGGTGCTGCGCGAGAGCAGCGTGCTCACCGACACCACCGACAGCGGTCGGCCGCAGGTGCGCCTGCCGGGCGAGCGCAACGGCCTGATCATGGTGTTCCGCACCTTCGACAAGATCTCCTACGCCATCGTTCTGGACATCCAGGACGGCGTGCAGGTGGGCCATCGCTTCGTCAATCCCTGACGACCGGATGGGTCCGTCCGAGCGGGCCGCCTGGCTGCGGTTGCTGCTGACGCCCGGCATCGGCCGGACGTCTGCGCGCCAGCTGCTGGCGTGCTTTGGCTCTGCGGAATCGGTCTGGCAGGTCGACCGGACCGCATGGGCCGACTGCATCGGCCCGGCCAAGGCTGCGGCCCTGGCGGCACCCATACCCGACTGGGACACGGAGCTGTCCCGACTGGAAACCTGGCTGTCCCAGTCGACCGACCGTCACATGGTGGCACTCGGCGACGGCCGCTACCCGAACTCGCTGCTCGAAACCCCGGATCCACCGCTGGTGCTGTTCGTGCAGGGCCGTGTCGAGTCCCTGGGGCAGACGCTCGCCCTGGCGGTGGTGGGCAGCCGCAACCCGACCCCGCAGGGGGCTGAACATGCCCGGCGGTTCGCCCATGCA
The DNA here is from genome assembly GCF_049843595.1 of Hydrogenophaga sp. R2. Classification (NCBI taxonomy): domain Bacteria; kingdom Pseudomonadati; phylum Pseudomonadota; class Betaproteobacteria; order Burkholderiales; family Comamonadaceae; genus Hydrogenophaga; species Hydrogenophaga sp. R2. The sequence continues at coordinate 339,185 of NZ_JBBHZN010000003.1, read as the reverse complement.
CTGGCCGAAGCCGGCGTGAGCGTGGTCTCCGGCCTGGCGCTGGGGGTGGACGGAGAGGCCCACGCCGGCGCGCTGGACGGCCAGGGCACCACCCTGGCGTGTGTGGGCACCGGGCTGGATCGGGTCTATCCGGCGCGGCATCGGGACCTGGCCCACCGCATCGCCGCCCAAGGCGCCATCGTGAGCGAGTACCCGCTCGGCACCCCCCCGCTGGCGGCCCATTTCCCGCAGCGCAACCGGATCATCGCCGGGCTCAGCCAGGGCACCCTGGTAGTCGAAGCGGCCTTGCAGTCCGGCTCGCTCATCACGGCCCGACTGGCCGCCGACATGGGGCGCGAGGTGTTCGCCATTCCGGGTTCCATCCATTCGCCGCAGTCCCGGGGCTGCCATGCCCTGATCCGGCAGGGCGCCAAGCTGGTGGAGTCGGTCGAGGACATCCTGGAAGAACTGCCAGGCGCACAGGCACGGACGCCCAAGGCCACCAGCCCGGCACCTGTCGCTGCGGCAGGCGATGACACCGACGATGCGCTGTTGCGGGCCATGGGACACGAAACCATCGGTCTGGAAGCCCTGCAGGACCGCACCGGCATGCCCACCGCGCAGCTGATGGCGCGCCTGCTGGAGCTGGAACTGGCGGGGTGTGTGGGTCGGCTGCCGGGCGGGCGGGTGCAGCGCCTGGTCAGGGCCTGAGTCGAGGGCCGATCGACGGGCCGTCAGGCCAGCAGACGACCCGGGTTGGCGTCCAGCCGCTCCAGGGCGTCGCGGGTGGCACGCACCGTGAGGGCTTCTTCCTCGGTCGGCACCAGCAGACCGGCCTGCAGGTACGCGGCCAGGCGCTGCGCCTGAATCAGGTAGCAGCGGCCGGAATGGGTCACGAACATGCAGATCTGGCCGCGCTCGCTGCGCCAGGCCAGCTGCACATTGAGCAGCTTGCCGCCATGGTCCAGACCGAACCAGGCACCGATCTGCAGCTCCTGCGCCCATTGGCGCATGGCCTCGGAGGGCTTGCTGCCGCCGGCGTTGATGACTTCGATGTTGCTCGCATCGACACCGGTGATCATCTCGATGCTCTCGGCGTCCAGGTCCAGATCGCCCACACCGTCCTGGGGCAGGTAGTCCTCCAGGTTGGCCAGGCGCTGGGAGAGCCGGTCGAGCTGGTCCTGCGCGATGGGCTCGGTGCGGGACATGAAGGCATCGGCCAGGGTGTCGCTGATGGCCTTGATGTGCTGGTCCTGCAGACCCTGGGGATAGCCCAGCAGACCCATGCCCTGGCGCAGGCGCTGCAGGATGCCCGGCAACTGCTGGATGACCCGGGCGCGGTCGTTGCGGCTGGGCTTGGCGCCGGCCGCCCACAGCAGGTCGGAGGCCACCTGCTTGAGTGCCTGGGTTTCTTCCGATTTGAGGCCGTGCTTGACGCTGGCCACCGCCAGCACATCGACCCAGACCTTGAAGAAGAAGGTGCGGATCTCTTCCCGCACCGGCACATCGTCGAGCAGCTTGCGCAGCTCGATGGTGTATTGCACCGACAGCGTTTCCTTCTGCTCGACCTGCTGGGCCACGCTCACCACCTTGCTGGCGTTGCCCTGGCCGCGCAGATGCGATGCGAGGAATTTCTCGAATTCGTCGAACACCAGCTGGAAGACTCGGCGACCGGTCTCCGGGTACTGCTCGATCACCTGCACCACCCGCTTGATCTCGGCCTCCAGGGCCGACGAGCCGACGTCCGAATCGAAGCCCATCACGCAGGAGCCCATGCGGTCGATCAGCTTGCGGGCCGGGTGCTGCAGCGCACTGAAGAACTCGGGTTCGGCCAGGGCCACCCGCAGCACCGGAATCTGGAGGCGGGCAAACCAGACCCGCACGCTGGCGGGCAGGCGCTCTTCGGCCAGGATGCTCTGGAACATGAGCGCCACCACTTCGACGGTGGCCTTTTCGGTGGGGGTGCTGGCGGCCTGCTTGAGTTCGGCGGCGCGCTGGCGCAGGGCGGTGGCGGTGCGTTCGATGTCCACCGCATCCACCGGGGCCACGGCACCGCCGCTGCGGTACAGGCCGATGCCCATGCTGGGCGACGCAGCCGACCGGGCCATGGCCTACTGCAGCTGCGGAGAAGGCGGCAACACCTGCGTGGCCTCGAAGTCGCCGCTCACATGGTCCATCAGCAGCCGCTTGAGGCGGCCCACCACACCCTGGGCCCGCATGCGGGCGCGTGCCAGGGGCGAGGTCCCGGTCATCATGCGGGTCTCGTCCGACACCGAAGAGCCCATGCCGCTGGAGCGGCCACCGGTGCTCTCGTCGAACGACGGCGCCCGGGCCTCGACCTTGGCATTGGGCGCACGGCGCACCAAGGCCTGCAGGTCGATCTCTTTCATGACGCCGCTGGCCACCAGGAACTGGTTGGTGGCCTCGTAGGCCTCCAGCAGGGTCTGGGGCAGCTGCGCGGCCACCGCATCCTGCACCATGACCCAGGCGTCGCGGCTCATGCCGCAGGCCATCCATTGCTCGACGAAGACCCGGCTCACCACCTCGGGCAGCAGGATGTCGTTGCGCGACATTTCCTGACGTCGCTCCAGGTGCTGGATGCGCAGGCGAAGTTCGTTGATCTCGCGCGAGGCCTTGTCCAGGATGCGCATGGCCAGCCGGGAGGCGACGATCTGGTCGTTGACGGTGCTGTCGTCCACCAGTTCGAGCTTGCCGGGCACGCTGGCCGGGCCGGCCGTGTTCGCCGAGAAGTTGCGATAGGCATCCTGCAGGGCCTGGCGGGTACGGTCGGCCCACTGGTTCTGGACGCGCTGGAAGGTCATCCAGGCCTCACGCCGCTGGGTGGCCTCCAGCGGAGAACACATCTGGTCGCGCAGGTCGGTCAGACGCCCCTGGACCGCGGTGATCAACTCGGGCATGACACGTCCCACGCGAATCACGAAGAGTTCGCGCGCCTGACGGGCCAGCGGGGATGTGTTCTGTTGGGGCAGGGACACGGTCTCGCCAGTATGACATGAACACCGATACCCCCCACCGCCACTTCAGGGCAGTCGAGGGGCGCCTGTTGCGTCTTACACCACGGCGCCGCCGTTGGGGTCGTCCGGGTCGCCCGCCGTCTTGGCCGGCTTGATCAGATCCTCACGGCGGATGCCCAGCCACATGGCGATGGCGGCGGCCACGAAGACCGAGGAATAGATGCCGAAGCAGATGCCGATGGTCAGGGCCATGGCGAAGTAATGCAGCGTAGGGCCACCGAACAGCAGCATGGACAGCACCATGATCTGGGTCGATCCGTGGGTGATGATGGTGCGGCTGATGGTGGAGGTGATGGCATGGTCGATCACCTGTTCGGGGGACATCTTGCGCTGCTTGCGGAAGCTCTCGCGGATGCGGTCGAAGATCACCACCGACTCGTTCACCGAATAGCCCAGCACCGCCAGCACGGCCGCCAGCACGGCCAGCGAGAACTCCCACTGGAAGAACGCGAAGAAGCCCAGGATGATCACCACGTCGTGCAGGTTGGCGATGATGGCCGAGACCGCGTACTTCCACTCGAAGCGGATGGCGAGGTAGATCATGATGCCCGCGATCACCAGCCCCAGGGCCAGCAGACCGTTCTGCACCAGTTCCTGGCCCACCTGCGGCCCGACGAACTCGGTGCGTTGCAGCTGCACCGCCGGGTTCTGCGCCTTGAGGGCCGCGAACAGCTCCTCGCTCTGCTGGCCCGACGTCTTGCCGGCCTGGGCGGGCAGGCGCAGCAGCACGTCGCGCGACGAGCCGAAGTTCTGCACCGGGACTTCCAGATAACCGAGCGACTCCACCACCTTGCGCACCGACTCCAGATCGGCCGGCTGCTCGTAAGCCACCTCCATCACGGTGCCGCCGGTGAACTCCACCGACAGGTGCAGGCCACGGGTGACCAGGAAGAACACGGCGAGGACGAAGGTGATGGCCGACACCGCATTGAGCACGATGGCGTGCTTCATGAACGGGATGTCGCGGCGGATGCGGAAGAATTCCATCGTGAGGGCCTTGTACGGTTCGGTCGGCGGTCGGGTCGAGGGGCGATCAGTCGGCCTTGGGGGCCGGGGCCTGGCCGTCGGCTCGCCAGACGGTGCCGATGGAAACGGTCTTGAGTTTTTTCTGGCGGCCGTACCAGAGGTTGACCAGCCCGCGCGAGAAGAACACCGACGAGAACATGCTGGTGACGATGCCCAGGCAGTGCACCACGGCAAAGCCGCGCACCGGGCCGGAACCGAAGATCAGCAGCGCCAGGCCGGCGATCAGCGAGGTGACGTTGGAGTCCAGGATGGTGGCCCAGGCATGCTCGTAGCCGGCATTGATGGCCATCTGCGGCGAGGCACCCCGTCGCAGTTCCTCGCGCACACGCTCGTTGATCAGCACGTTGGAGTCGATGGCCATGCCCAGCGCCAGGGCCATGGCCGCGATGCCGGGCAGGGTGAGCGTGGCCTGCAGCATGGACAGCACCGACACCAGCAGCAGCAGGTTGAAGCCCAGGGCGATGCTGGAGAAGGCGCCGAACACCATGTAGTAGATGCACATGAAGGCGACGATCACCACGAAGCCCCAGATCACGCTGTTGAAGCCCTTCTCGATGTTCTCGGCGCCCAGGCTGGGGCCGATGGTGCGCTCCTCGACGATCTCCATGGGCGCAGCCAGCGAACCGGCGCGCAGCAGCAGGGCGGTGTCATTGGCCTCGGTGGTGGACATGGCGCCCGAAATCTGGACCCGGCCGCCGCCGATCTCCGACCGGATCACCGGCGCCGTGACCACCTCGCCCTTGCCCTTCTCGAACAGGATGATGGCCATGCGCTTGCCGATGTTGTCGCGGGTCACGTCGCGGAAGATGCGCGAACCCTTGGCATCCAGCGTGAGGTGCACGGCCGGCTGCTGGGTGTCGTCGAAGCCGGCCTGGGCATCGGTGAGGTTTTCGCCGGTCAGCAGCACTTCGCGCTTGACGATGACGGCCTGTCCCGAACGCTCCGGGTACCGCTCCGAACCGAACGGCACCGGGCCGTTGCCCTGCTCGGCCGCACGGCCTTCGGTGCTTTCGTCGACCAGCCGCACCTCCAGGGTGGCGGTGCGACCCAGGATGTCCTTGGCCTTGGCGGTGTCCTGCACGCCCGGCAACTGCACCACGATGCGGTCGGCGCCCTGCTGCTGGATCACCGGCTCGGCCACGCCGAGCTCGTTGATGCGGTTGTGCAGGGTGGTGATGTTCTGCTTGAGGGCCTGGTCCTGCACCGCGCGGGCGGCCTCGGGACGGATGGTGGCCGTGATGCGGGTGTCGGTGCCGTCGGGGGTGGCGACCACCTGCAGGTCGGTGAACTGGGCACGGATCAGGTCGGTGGCGGCGTTCAGGGTGGCGGTGTCGCGCACCCGCAGCTCGATGGCCTGGCCGTTGCGGCTGATGCCGCCATGGCGGATGTTCTTTTCCCGCAGCGCATTGCGCAGGTCGGTGGTGAGCACATCGATGCGGCGCTGCAGCGCGGCGGCCATGTCCACCTGCAACATGAAGTGCACACCACCCCGCAGGTCCAGACCCAGGTACATGGGCGAGGCGTGCAGGGCCGCCAGCCAGCCCGGGGTGCGCGGCACCAGGTTCAGGGCGACGATGTGGTCCGGCGCGGCCGGATCGGGGTTGAGCGCCTTGTCCAGGGCATCCCGGGCCTTGAGCTGGTCGTCGGTGGTGGCGAAGCGGGCCCGCACCGAGGTGCCTTCCAGCTGGATGACGTCCGGCTGCAGGGCCTGCTCCGCCAGCGCCCGCTCCACCCGGCTGACCGTGGCCGAATCCACCTTGACGGTGGCCCGCGCCGGCGACACCTGCACCGCCGGCGCCTCGCCGAACAGGTTGGGCAGGGCGTAGATGGCGCTGATCACCAGCACCACGACGATGATGGCGTACTTCCAGAGCGGGTAACGGTTCATGGCGCGGGCGGCGTGGGCAGCAGGGTCGGGGAATTACTTGATCGTGCCTTTGGGCAGCACCTGCACCACGGCGGAACGTTGCATCTGGACTTCCAGGCCGTCGGCAAGTTCCACGCCGATGTAGGTTTCACCGATCTTGGAGACCTTGCCCAGGAAGCCACCGGCGGTGACGACTTCATCGCCCTTGGCCAGGGCCTCGACCATGGCCTTGTGCTCCTTCTGGCGCTTGAGCTGGGGGCGGATCATGACGAAATACAGCACCACGAACATCAGCACCAGGGGCAGCATGCCCAGCAGGGTGGACTCGGTGCCGCCGGCGGCGGCTTGGGCGTAGGCGGGAGAAATCAGCACGGGAGACTCCGGTTGCGTTGTCGACGGGCGCCCGCCGACCCGCACCCGGCTGGGTGCCGGTCAGCCGGCAGACAGCCGACGATTGTATGCGGGGGGTCGCCCCCGCCCGGGGTGTCAGGCTGCTTGCGCCTGAGGGACGGGATCGGCCTGCGTCCGGCCGTCCCAGCGCGCCAGCAGCTCGGCGCGGCGCTGCCGGGCCACCGCCAGGTGGCGGGCCTTGACGTGTCCGAAGCCCTTGATCTGCTCCGGAATGCGCGCCAGATCGACCGCCAGCGCATGGCGTTCGGCACTTGGCTCGGCATTCAGGCCGGCGCACAGACGCTCGATGTCGGCGCTGTATTCCACGATCAGGGCGCGCTCGGTGCGGCGCTCTTCGGTGCGGCCGAACACGTCCAGCCAGGTGCCGCGCAGGCCACGCAGCTTCGCCAGCCAGCGGAAGGCGGTGAACATGCCCGGGCCGAACTTCCGCTTGACCAGCTCGCCGCGCTCGTTGGTGCGGGAGAGCAGCGGCGGTGCCAGGTGCACATGCAGCGTGTAGTGGCCTTCGAACTGGCTGGCCAGTCGGGCGTGGAAGGCGGGGTCGCTGTGCAGGCGGGCCACCTCGTATTCGTCCTTGTAGGCCATGAGCTTGAAGAGGTGGCGGGCCACGGTTTCGGCCAGCAGGGTCTTGCCCAGCGGCGCCTCGGCCTGGCGCACCCGCTCCACCTGCTGGCGGTAGCGCTCGGCATAGGCCGCGTTCTGGTAGCCGGTGAGGAACTCCACCCGGCGGGCGATCAGGTCGTCCAGCGTCTCCCGGCGGCGGATCTGCACCACCTGGGCCGTGGCCGGCCGCACCAGCGCCATGACGGCCTGCGCGTCGTGGGCCGCGCGACGGCCCCATTCAAAGGCGGCCTTGTTGCGGTCCACCGCCACCGCGTTGAGCTCGATGGCGCGCATGAGCGAAGCCAGCTGCAGCGGCACCCAGCCCTTCTGCCAGGCAAAGCCCAGCATCATGGGGTTGGCGTACAGGCTGTCGCCCATGAGGCGGGTGGCGGCCGCTTCGGCATCGAAGGTGCCCACGGCCTCGGTGCCCAGCGATGACACCAGCGTATCCACACAGGCCTGGGCCGGGTTCTGCCAGTCGGGGTTGCGCACGAAGGCGGCCGTGGGCGTGGCGGTGGCGTTCAGGGCCACGTGGGTGCGACCGGCGCGCAGGCGCTGCCAGGTTTCCTTGTGGGCGGCCACGATGGGGTCGCAGCCCAGCACCAGGTCGGCCGAAGCGGCCGACACGCGGGTGGTGCGGATGACGTCCTGGTCGGCGCCGATGAGCACATGGCTCCAGGTGGCGCCGCCCTTCTGGGCCAGACCGGCCGCGTCCTGCGTGACGATGCCCTTGCCCTCGATGTGCGCCGCCATGCCCAGCAGCTGGCCGATGGTGATCACGCCCGTGCCACCCACGCCGGCCACGATCACGCCCCAGGCCTCGCCGCCCAGCACCGGCAGCGCCGGATGGGGCAGCTCGCCGCCGGTCCATTCGGCTCCGCTGCCCTGCTTGTCCTTCTTGCGCAGCTGCCCGCCTTCCACCGTGACGAAGCTCGGGCAGAAGCCCTGGGTGCACGAGAAGTCCTTGTTGCAGGTGCTCTGGTTGATCTGGCGCTTGCGGCCGAACTCGGTCTCCAGCGGCTCCACGCTCAGGCAGTTGGACTGCACGCCGCAGTCGCCGCAGCCCTCGCACACCGCCTCGTTGATGACCACCCGCTTCGCCGGGTCCACCAGCGTGCCGCGCTTGCGGCGGCGGCGCTTTTCGGTGGCGCAGGTCTGGTCGTAAATGATGACCGTGGTGCCTTCGATCTCGCGGAATTCGCGCTGCACCGCGTCCAGCGTGTCGCGGTGCTGGATGGCAATGCCCTCGGGCAGGCCGGTCACGCCGTCGTACTTCTCGGGTTCGTCGGTGACGATGGTGATGCGCTTTGCCCCCTCGGCCCGCATGCTCTGCGCGATCTGCACCACGCTGTGGCCCTCGGGCCGCTCGCCCACCTGCTGGCCGCCGGTCATGGCCACCGCGTCGTTGTAGAGCAGCTTGTAGGTGATGTTCACACCCGCCGCGATGCTCTGGCGGATGGCCAGGATGCCGCTGTGGAAGTAGGTGCCGTCGCCCAGGTTGGCAAACATGTGACGGTCGTGGCTGAACGGCTGCTGGCCGACCCAGGGCACGCCCTCGCCACCCATCTGGGTGAAGCCCACGGTGGCGCGGTCCATCCAGATGCTCATGAAGTGGCAGCCGATGCCGGCCATGGCGCGCGAACCTTCAGGGACCTTGGTGCTGGTGTTGTGCGGGCAGCCCGAGCAGAACCAGGGCTGGCGCTCGGCGCCCTGCACGCCTTGGGTGAGCAGGGTCTGCATCGAGCGTTCCTGCGCATCCAGGATGGCCAGGTGGGCGTCGATGCGGGCCATCACGTCGTCCGGGATCTGGCCCAGCTTCTTCAGGCGCCGCGCCAGGGCGCGGGCAATGATGGCCGGAGTGAGGTCGGCCTTGGCGCGCAGCAGGGTGTTGGCACTGGGGTTGGGACGCGACCATTCGCCACCGCTGAAGTCGCCCTCGTCCTCGTCGAACTTGCCCAGCACGTTGGGGCGCACGTCGGTGCGCCAGTTGTAGAGCTCTTCCTTGAGCTGGTACTCGATGACCTGGCGCTTTTCCTCCACCACCAGGATCTCGCGCAAGCCGGTGGCGAACTCGCGGGTGATCTGCGCCTCCAGCGGCCACACCACCGCCACCTTGTGCAGGCGCAGGCCGATGCGGCGACAGGTGGCATCGTCCAGCCCCAGATCGATGAGCGCCTGGCGGGTGTCGTTGAAGGCCTTGCCGCTGGCGATCACGCCGAAGCGGTCGTTCGGGCCGGCGATCACGTTGTGGTTGAGGCGGTTGGCGCGCACATAGGCCAGCGCGGCGTACCACTTGTGGTCGAACAGGCGGGCTTCCTGCTCCAGCGCGTGGTCGGGCCAGCGGATGTGCAGGCCACCGGGCGGCATGTCGAACTCGGGCAGCACGATCTGCACCCGGTGCGGGTCGATGATGGCGGTGGCGCTGCTCTCCACGATCTCCTGGATGGTCTTCATGCCGGCCCACACGCCGGCAAAGCGGCTCATGGCGAAGGCATGCAGCCCCAGATCGAGGATGTCCTGCACGCTGGCCGGAAAGAACACCGGCAGGCCGCAGGCCTTGAAGATGTGGTCGCTCTGGTGCGCGGCCGTGCTGCTCTTGGCCACGTGGTCGTCACCGGCCACTGCGATCACGCCGCCCCAGGGCGTGGTGCCGGCCATGTTGGCGTGCTTGAAGACGTCCGAGCAGCGGTCCACCCCCGGGCCCTTGCCGTACCAGATGCCGAACACGCCATCGAACCGATTGGTGCCGGGCGGCGCGAAACCCAGCTGCTGGGTGCCCCACAGCGCGGTGGCGGCCAGCTCCTCGTTCACGCCGGGCTGGAACACGATGTTCTGGCCCTTGAGGTGCGGCGCGGCCTTCTGCAGGGCCTGGTCGTACCCCCCCAGGGGCGAGCCGCGGTAGCCGCTGATGAAGCCCGCCGTGTTCCTGCCCAGCAGCGCGTCCCGCTGGCGCTGCAGCATGGGCAGGCGGACCAGGGCCTGCACCCCGCTCATGAAGGCCCGCCCGTGATCGAGCGTGTACTTGTCGTCCAGGGTGACCGATTCGAGTGCCTGGCGGATGTGCTCGGGCAGGGGCGCGTTCATGGCGTGTCTCCGTTGGCCCCGTCGGGGCTGTCAGCCGCTGAGTGTAGGGGGACGCTACCGAGAGGTGTTTGCGTTTCATGCCTGATTCCGGCCGAATATCGGATGAACCTTTCTTGATTTCTGTTGAAATCAAAAGATTCATTCCGCCATTGATCCGCTGGAGCACGCCATGGACACCCTGGACAAGTTCGACATCGCCATCCTGCAGGAGCTGCAGGCCGACGGGCGCCTGACCAACGCCGAGCTGGCCCAGCGGGTCGGCCTGTCGGCCGCGCCCTGCTGGCGCCGGGTGCGGGCGCTGGAAGAAGCGGGCTACATCCGGGGCTACCGGGCCGAGATCGACCGCGAGAAGGTGGGTCTGGGCGTGCTGGCCTTCGTGCGGCTGGACGCCGACCGCAACAGCGGCGACGTGACCCGCAGCCTGGAAGCCGCCATCCGCCAGGTGCCCGAGGTGGTGTCCTGCCATTACATCAGCGGCTCGGGCACCTTCGAGCTGCAGGTGGTCAGCCGCGACCTCAACCACTTCAGCCGGCTGGCCCGCGAAGTGCTGATCAACCTGCCGAATGTGAAAGACCTGCACACCAGCTTCTCGCTGGGCGAGGTCAAGGCCGCCGCCGCCCTGCCGCTGTCGCACCTGCTGGAACGCCCCGCGGGGCGCAACCCCTAGCACCGGTTTCCCACGGTTCCGTGACGTTCCTCACCGCTGGTCGCGCCAGCGGTCAAACAGGCCGAGCGGGCGGCGTTGTCGGGACAGATCGTGGTCGATAGAGTACCAATCACTTACTTTCCATCACAGGTAAGTATCTTTTCAGTACTTTTACAGGACTCGATCATGAAATCCTCCCTCTCCCGCATCCTCGTTGGTCTGCTGGCGGCCGCCGGCCTGGTGGGCGCTTCGGTGAATGCCCAAGCGGCCACGGCCACTGGCAATTTCAACGTCAACGTCACCCTCACGTCCAAGTGCGAAATCAACGGCACCGCTGCAGCCACGGGTGCGGTGATCACCGACATCGCCCTGGCCTACACCTCCTTTCAGACCAGCGCAGCCACCGGCAGCACCAGCTTCAACGTGCGCTGCACCAACAGCCTGCCGTACACCCTGGCTCTGGACCTGACCACGGTCACCGATCAGGCACTCAACCTGGACTACTCGCTGAGTCTCTCTTCTGCCAGCGGTACCGGCAACGGCACCAACCAGGCCTACACGGTGGACGCCTCGATCGCAGCAAACCAGGCCGGAACATGCGCCACCACCACCTGCACCAACGCGGCATCCACCAACAAGCAGCGCACGCTGACCATCACCTACTGATGGTTTGAGCCACAGAGGACCCCCATGCGGCTCAGGGATGCCGGGCTCTGCTTGCTTGTATTGGGAGCGTGCTCGCCGGCATGCGCTCAAGTGCAGACCGCCACGGGCACGCTGCAGATACGGATCCAGCTGTCTGCCCCTGGCACCCCCGCCGCCGAACCCACCGCCCGCTGCGAAACGCAAACCCTCACCTCGGCGCCCAACGCCCTGGTGCGGGTGGTCTGCGACAACGGCCGCTTCGTCAGCATCGCCCCGGACCCGCGCAAGCCTTTTGTGGGCAGCCACGGCGGGGCCTACCGCTTCCACCTGCAGCCCGGTGCCGTGGTCAGCGGTCTGCTGGACGACGGCATCGACCCGTACTGGTGGGGCCGGGGCACCGTGACCGCCATGCGCATCTACGGCTCACCCCGCGACCCGACCGACCCCCTGGAAATGATGGTGAGCTTCTGAGGCTTGCCTCGACACCATGACCCACGCCCTCCGCTCCCTTGTCCCTCTGTGCCCGGGCCGTCTGGCCCGGCATGCATTTCTGGCCCTGCTGCTGGTCGGCCAGACCACCATCGGCTGGGCCGGCTCCTTCTCGGTGTCGCCGGTGCGCATCTACATGAAGCCCCGCGACCGCGCCGTGGCCATCACGCTCACCAACGAGGGCGACACCGCCGTGGCCTTGCAGGCCGATGTCTTCGCCTGGTCCCAGACAGCCGACGGCACCGACCAGCTCGTGCTCTCGGAAGACCTGATCCTGTCCCCTCCCATCATCAGGCTGGAGGCCGGTGCCAGGCAGGTGGTGCGCCTGGCCCTGCTGCGCCCGGCCGACATGAGCCAGCAGCTCACCTACCGTCTGATCGTGCGTGAGGTGCCGGAAATCACCCAGCCCAAGCAGCAGGGGATCCAGTTGCCGATCGCCCTGGCTTTGTCCATGCCGGTGTTCATCACCCCGCCACCGGCCCGACGGGAAGTGGCCTGCGAGCTGGTGCGGGGCGAAGCCGGCGCACCCGGCGTGAGCTGCGCCAACACCGGCACCGCGTATGCCCAGATACGTGAAGTGCGCCTGCACCGCAACGACCAGACGCTGGCCCGCTCCGAAGGCGGCGCCTACCTGCTCCCCGGTGCGCGCCGCACCGTCATGCCCAAACCGGAGGGGGCCGGCGTGACCGGCATCGCCCCCCTGACGGTGGAGGTGCAGTTTGACGATGGACAGACCAGCCGCTTCACCGCCCAACTGCCCTGATGCAGGAGTGACCGGTGAAGGTTCGCGATCTCCCCACCCCAGGTCGGTCATGCCGGCTGGCTGCATGGGTGGCCTTGTGCATGGTCGCCGCATGGCAGGACGGCGCGTGGGCCGGGTCGACCGGCCTCACTGCACAGCCCATGGATGTGGTGGTGAACGGCACGCCGGTGGGTCGGTGGCCGATCATGGACCGTGAAGGCGTGATCCTGGTGCCGGAAAACGCCTGGGCCCGCTGGGCCCTGAGGCGCCCCGCCGTCATCCATGCGCAACAGCACGAGGGCCAGTCGTGGTGGCCCTTGCTGAGCCTGCGCGGCGCCGAGGTCCGCTTCTACCCGGCGGAACACCGCATGGAGCTGTCGGTGGCCCCAGGGCTGATGGACGGCACGCCGGCACCCGTCATGAAGGCGGCCGATGCTGTCGCCACGCCCGCCCCTGCCGTCGTCAACGCCCAGCGGCCGGTTCTGGTGGCGGCAGCACCCTCCGGCGCCACGCCGCCCCTGGGCACCGCCCTGGGCTCCCCCACACCGCCGCCGGGCAGCCTGCGCTGGCGCCCTCTGGACGTGACCATCAACACCGTGTCGGTGGGCAACTGGCTGCTGCTGGAGGTGGAGGGCAAGTTCTATGCACCGGCCGATGCGTTTCCGGAATGGCGCATGGCACGGCCACCGGAGCAGGGCAGCATCCGGGCCCGCCAGCAGACCTGGTATCCGCTGGACGCCATCCAGGGCTTCACGGCCCGCTTCAACGCCGCCGAGCAGAGCCTGGCCATCGACTTTTCTGCCAACGCCTTTGCCGCCACCCGCATCGGTCAGGCCATGGGCCAGCGTCCGGTGGTGAGCCCGTCGGAGTTCGCCACCTTTCTGAACTACGACCTCAACTACAACGCCAGCCAGTTCAAGGGCAGCGGCCGGTATCAGGATGCGGGTGCCCTGATGGAGCTGGGCATGACCGGTCCGCTGGGGGTGCTCACGTCCAGCCACATCGGCAACAACCTGCTGGCCGACACGGTGGAGGCACCAGCGCGCTGGCGTCGGCTGGAAACCACCTTCACCCGCGACTTCCCGGACCACAACCTCACGCTGCGGCTGGGCGACAGCGTCAGCCGCAGCGGCCTGACAGGCCGGGGGGTGTACTTCGGCGGCATCCAGATCGGACGCAACTACATGATGTCGCCCGGCCTCATCACCCAGCCGGTGCCGGTGATCAGCGGCACCTCCACCGCGCCCAGCACGGTGGAGCTGTATGTGAACGATGTGCTGCGCCAGACCTCCAAGGTCCCCACCGGCCCGTTCACCATCGACAACCTTCAATTCCTGGGCGGCGCAGGGCAGGCCCGCGTGGTGGTACGCGACCTGCTGGGCCGCGAGACGGTGCTGGTGCAACCCTTCCTCAGCGGCGGCAACATGCTCGACGAGGGGCTGACCGACTGGAGTGCAGAAACCGGGTTGCTGCGCCAGCGGCTGGGTGAGGCCAGTGCCGACTACGGGCAGGCCTTTGTGTCGGGCCTGTGGCGAAGCGGCATCAGCAAGACGCTGACCCTGGAAGTCACGGGCGCCTGGAGCCGGTCCGTCAGCAACGCCGGCACCGCCGCCACGGTGGCCCTGTTCGACCGCTGGCTGGGTGAAGCGGGTCTGGGCCTGAGCCGCAGCGACCTGGACGGCACGGGCCGGCAATGGGCGATCGGCCTCAACTACCCCGGCACGGACCAGCAGCTGGGGCTGCGTCTGGAGCGCAGCGACGACCGCTACCGGGCGCTGGGCAGCGACCCGGCCTTCTCGTTCGGCACGGCGCGGCAGCAGTGGTCGCTCAACCACAACTTCAACCTGGGCGAGCGGCACAGCGTGGGGTGGGCCGTGGCCCGCATCCTCTACGCCGGACAGGCAGCCATCACCACCAGCAGCCTGAACTACGGCGTGCGCATCGGCAAGAACAGCAACCTGGCCTTCAGCCTGAGCCGGGCCAGCGGGGCCAGTTCGGGCACCTCCATCGGGGTGTCGCTGTCGTTCCCGCTGGGGGGCACCTACGTCAACAACCATGTCACCCGCAGCGGCGGCGAGCTCAGCGCCTATGCCTCGGCGTCGGACACCACGCAGGGCGAGCAGCCGGTGTCGTGGCGGGTGCTGTCGGGCTACCGCAACGGTGGCGCGCTGGCCGAAGGCGGCCTGTACTGGCGGGGCGCCCGCAGCCAGTTCTCCAGCGACGTCAGCGTCTCGGCCGGGCAGCAGGCGCTGCGCCTGGGCATGCAGGGCGGGCTGGTGGTCATGGGCGGCCAGGTGTTCGCCACCCACACGGTGCGCGACAGCTTTGCCCTGGTGGAGGTGCCGGGTCATGCCGACATCCGGGTGGGCCGGTACGGCAATGCCGACGGCGTGACCAATGCCGATGGCATGGCGCTGATCTCCAACCTGATGGCCTACAACACCAACCCGGTGCGGCTGGACGCGTCCGACCTGCCGGTGACCGCCGAGATCGATGCCATCGAGATGAACGCGGTCCCGGCCTGGCGCAGCGCGGTGCGCCTGAAGTTCCCGGTGCGCAGTGGTCGCGCCGCGCTGCTGCGCATCATCCTGGACGACGGTGAACCCGCGCCGGCAGGAGCCGAGATCGACCTGCAGGGCGATGCCCAGGTGTTCTATGTGGCCCGTCGCGGCGAGGCCTACCTGACCGGGCTACAGCCCCACAACAGGCTGCGCCTGCGGCACGGCGATGCGGCCTGCGACATGACTGTGGCCTTGCCGGAGGGCAAGGCCGACGAGATCGTGCGGCTCGGGCCGTTGAAATGCGAAGGGGTGAAACGATGAAGACACCGAGGCTGCTGTGGCTGTTCCTGTGCATGCTTTCGGGAGCGGTGGCAGGCCCGTCGGAGGCCCTTGCCCAGAACGTGCTCCGCTGTCTGCCGTCCATCTCGCCACCCACGGTGACGGTCGGGACCTCTGGCACGGGAACGACAGGACAGACGATCAACATGACGGCTCGCTTCGCTTGCCAGTCGACCGCTGCCGGCACGAAGACAGGCAGGCTGACGGCCACCGTCGCATTCCTGGACAACGCCAATGCCGGGATCGGCACCTACCTGAAACTGACGACAGGTACTGCATTGATTGCGTACACCTTCAATCGAACCACGGGCTCACCCGTGGCCAACACGGCGTCCGGCACCTTTCCGTCCTGCGCCGGGGCAGCACCCAGTCAGGCCACCAGCGGTGCCATCACCCTGTTTTCCAACTTCAGCGTGACCGGACCGGGTTCGTTCGGCATTCAGAATTACTTCCTGAACCTGTGCGTGCGGATCCCGGCCACTGCTGCGGGAGTGGGGACCTACGTGGGCAAGCTGCAGCTCGTCACGTCCGGCACCATCGTCAGTGGCGGTGGCAGTTTTCAGACCACGACCAACAACGATGCCTCGGTCATGACGGCCACGGTTCCCACCACCTGCACGATCGGGGCCCTGACGAACCCGACCTTCAACTACACCTCGTTCGCCAGCACCGACAGCACCTTTTCCCAGCAGTTGACGACGGTCTCGTGCAACTCGGGTTCGTGGACGATCGACATCCGCGACCAGGGCGCCCCGTCGGTGACGACGCCACTGAACGGGACCGTCAGAGGTGTCGGGTATGTGCTGGGTCTGTCCAACAGCCCCACGGTGCCCACCTCGGGGTTGAGTGCCCTGTACCCCACTGCAGGCACATTGAACGGCAACCAGACGATCTACCTGCAAGGGCGTGCAGCGGCAGGGCAGGCCGGCAACGCCAGCTGCGTGAGCCCTTGTGTCACCTCCAGGCCCTACACGGTCACCATCACCTACAACTGACCGGGCAGATCAGGGCGGCAGCGCTCCGCCGCGAGGCCACAGCACCCACATCTGCAAGGGTTGCTTGAGGGCAGCGGCCAGTGTGTAGGCATCGCCCTGGCTGTCGCCCCAGCCGGTGAACAGGTCGGCCCGCACAGCACCGACGATGGCACCTCCGGTGTCCTGGGCCATGACGAGCCGGGCGGTGTTGAGCGTGGGGCCCTGGGTGGCCAGCCACACCGGTGTGCCGTAGGGGATGCTCTGCGGGTCGACCGCGATCGAGCGGCCCGGTGTGAGCGGCACACCCTGCGCGCCGCGCGGCCCGAAGCGGCCATCCAGATCGCTCAGGGCCTCCTCGCGGAAGAACACGGTGCGCGGGTTGGCCCACAGCATCTCGTTGAGCCGGCCCGGGTTCTGCGCCACCCAGGCCTTGATGGATTCCCACGAGGCTTCGCGGATGGCGCCCTGGTCGAGCAGCCAGCGACCCACGCTCTGGTAGGGCTGTCCGTTGTGGGCGGCAAACGCCAGGCGCACGGTGCGCTCGGTGCCGTCCACCTCGCGCACCAGCAACCGGCCGGAGCCCTGGATCTGCAGGATGAGCGCATCGATCGGGTCGGCCAGCCACGCAATGGCCCGGCCGGCCAGGGCCGCCTGCGCGGCGGGCAGGGTGTCGATCTGCTGGCGGCTGTACCAGACCTGGCCGCTCTGCAGGCCGGCCGGCGGCGCATGCAGCGGCACCCGGAACACCGGTGTGGCCACGCGGCTGGCGCGCAGGATGGGTTCGTAGTAACCGGTGAGCAGGCCGTCGGGCAGGCGACCGTCGGCCTCGGTCACGCGGTAGGGCTGGAAGCGGCTCATCACCCAGGCGGCCTGCTCGGCCGGGGTCGCGATGCTGCGCTGGCGCACCTCGGCGCACAGGCCGGCATGGCCCTGCACCGGGCGTTCACAACCACGCACCCAGGCGTTCCACACCTCGTGCAGGCCATCGTTGCCCCAGCCGGGCAGTTCGGACCAGCGCACCGGCACCCAGCGGCTCTTGTTGCGCTGCACCGGCGGCGGCAAGGGGGCGGTGTCGGACGGTACGGCCACCGGCGCCGGGGTCTGGGCCGGCGGGCCGGCGGGGGCCGGGGCGGTGGTCACGCCCGGCGAGAAGGCACACGAGGCCAGCAGGAAGCACAGGCTTCCTAGAATGCCGGTCATGACCCTGCTGTTGCTCGAAGCGCTCGGCGCGCTGCTGTTGCTCATCTTCATTGTGTGGTGGACCATGTTCTCGGGCCGCCGCAAGGGCGAATTGCCGGAATCGGTGGAGGCTGAAAAACGGGCCGGCCAGCAGGGCGACGACCCCCAGGATGGATCGGCGCCACGCTGATCACGTTCCCCGCAGGATGTTGGCCAGCTCCACGGCCGACTTCACACCCATCTTGTCGAACACCCGTGAGCGGTGCACTTCCACCGTGCGCACGCTGATCTGCAGCTGGTCGGCCACCAGCTTGTTGGGCAGGCCGGCCACCACCAGGTCCATCACGTCGCGTTCGCGGTCGGTCAGGCTGTCCAGCCGCTGCTGCAGGTCGCGCTGCACCCGGCGCTGGGCAATCACCTCGGCCGAGCGGGCCAGGGCCTGCTCCACGCGGTCCACCAGCGCGTTGTCGGAAAACGGTTTCTCGCAGAAATCGAAGGCGCCGCGCTTGACCGCCGCCACCGCCGTGGGCACGTCGGCGTGGCCCGAGAGAAAGATCACCGGCAGCGCCGGCTGCCACGGCAGGGTCAGCAGCTGTTCGAACAGGGCCAGACCGCTCATGCCGGGCATGCGCACGTCCAGCAGCAGGCAGCTGGGCACCTGGGGTTCCTGGCGGGCGGCGGGGCTGGCCAGGAAGGCTTCGGCGCTGTCGTAGGCATCGCTCACCAGCCGCCGTGTGCGCAGCAGCCAGGCCAGCGCCTCGCGGACGCCGGCATCGTCGTCGACGAGGTGGATGCGGGCGTCGGGGAAGGGCGTCATGGCGCGATGATAGGTGAGCCCTGCGCGCTGGGCAGCGTGGCAGCCACCGGCAACCGGAAACGGAAACAGGTACCGCGCGGGGCCACCGGCTCGAAGCTCAGGCCGCTGCCGTGCTGCTCGATGACGGTGCGGCACAGGCTCAGGCCCAGGCCCATGCCTTCGGCCTTGGTGGTGAAGAACGGGGTGCCCAGGTGCTCCCGCACCTCGTCGCTCAGACCCTGGCCGTGGTCGGTGACTTCAAAGGCCACCCAGGCCGGATCGGCGTCGCGTGCAGCGGCGATCCGCAGGCGGCGCAGACCGCTGTCCATGGGCGGATCGCCCGGGGGCATGGCCTGGATGCCGTTGCGCGCCAGGTTGAGCAGCACCTGCTCGATCATGGTGCGGTCGCACTGCACGGCCGGCAGGTCGTCGTCGACCGCCAGCTGCAGGCGGATGCCGTCCTTCTTGGCCTGCAGCACCAGCAGCGGCTGGATGCTGGTGAGCAGGCTGGCGGGGTTGACCGCTTCGCGCACCTGGTCGCGCCGCCGCACGAAGTCGGCCACGCTCTTGATGACGCGTCCGGCCCGGTCGGCCTGCTCGGCAATGCGTTCGATGACGCGGCGCAGATCGGCCGGTGGCAAGGGCGGGGCGGTCTCGTCGCGCAGCATGTTGAGCGTGCCGTTGGCATAGCTGGCAATCGCCGCCAGCGGCTGGTTGAGCTCGTGGCTGATGAGGGACGCCATCTCGCCCACCGTGGCCAGGCGGGCCGTGGCCTGCAGGCGCTCCTGGGAGGCGCGGTTGAGCTCCTCGACCCGGCGCTGCTCGGTGAGGTCGAGCACCGCACTCATGTAGCCGGTCTGCTGGCCCTGGGCGTCGATCAGCGGGGCTTCGATGATGAGCACCGGCACGCGGGTGCCGTCGGTGCGCTGGAAGACCGACTCGAAGCCCTCGCGCGGCAGCGTCTTGCCGGCCAGCCGCACGGCCTGGCGCTGCTGGTATTCGTCCACCAGGTCGGGCGGCCACCAGGGCGCCGGCAGACCGGTGCCCACCAGCTCGTCCGAGGTGCGCCCCACCAGCTGGCAGAAGGCCGGGTTCACGTAGGTGATGCGGCCGTTCATGTCGCGCGCACGCAGGCCGGTGACCAGCGAATCCTCCATGGCCTTGCGGAAGGCCAGCGCCTCGGCCAGGTTCTGCTCGGCACGCTGGCGGCGGCGGATGTCTCGCCCCAGCAGGGCCAGCACCGCCAGCAGGGCCAGACACAGGGCACCGACCACGGCGGTCAGCACATTGGGGAAGAGGCCCAGGGCGCGGCGCTGGGCCTCGAGCTGCAGGATCAGGGTATGCCCCGGCAGGTCGAGCACCGAGACCGAACGCAGGTTGCGGCGCCCGCCCTGCAGGCTGCTGTGCACCGCCAGCCGGGTGCCGTCGGCATCGTTGAAGGCCAGGCCCCGGTTGCGCAGCAGGTCGCGGTTGGTCAGCTCCGACAGCAGACCGCCGAGCGAATAGGTGGCCACCAGCGCGCCGGCCTGCTCGCCGGCCTGGAACAACGGCAGGCACATCTCGATGAGCTCCATGCCGGTGCCCTCCCGCATGGGCCAGAAGTAGCTGCGGGAATACGCCGGACCCGACAGGCGCTGGGCGTTGTCGCAGGCCAGCCGCACCTCGGGCTGGGTCTGGGCGCGCGGCATGAAGCCGAACACCGGCCGCAGGTAGGGCGTGTCGGCCTGGGCCAGGATGCGGCCGTCGCGACCGGCTGCGCGCCACTCGATGCGCACCATCTCCCGGTGCAGCGACAGCACGCCGGCCGACCGGGCGGTCCAGGCTTCCGGGGTGAGCGCGGTCACGTGCAGGGACTGCAGCGTCTGCACATTGCGCAGCAGGGCGCTGCGGATGTCGCTGGCCAGCGCGGCGGCGTCCTGGTCGAGCTCGGCCTGGTCGCTGGCCTCTTCGTATTCGGCGGCCAGGAACACCAGCACCGTGAGCAGCATGCCCACCAGCAGCAGCAGCACGGCCCACAGGAGCCAGCGCGGTGACTTGACCTGAAACGCCACGCCAGGCCCGAAGGGTCAGAGCCGGCGGTGCTGCAACGACGGCAGCTGGGTGCGCACCGACTGCAGGAAGCCGCGGTCGATGTCGGCCAGCACCACGCCCGGCCCCTCGGCCTGCATCGCCATGACCTGACCCCAGGGGTCGATCACCATGCTGTGGCCCCAGGTGCGCCGGCCGTTCTCGTGCACGCCGCCCTGGGCGCTGGCGATCACGTAGGCCTGGTTCTCGATGGCGCGCGCCCGCAGCAGCACTTCCCAGTGGGCCTGGCCGGTGGTGTGGGTGAAGGCCGCCGGCATCAGCAGCACGTCGGCCGCCAGGGTGCGGTAGAGCTCGGCAAAGCGCATGTCGTAGCAGATGCTCTGACCCACGCGCCAGACCTCGCCGGTCTGGCTGGTGCAGTCGAAGCTGGTGGGCGTGTCGCCGGCCTTGAGCACGGCGGCCTCGTCGTAACGCTCGCGGCCGTTGTCGTAACGGAACAGGTGGATCTTGTCGTAGCGGCTGACCTGCTTGCCGCGTGGGTCGTAGACCATGGAGGCATTGGCCGCGTGCGCCGGGTCGTCGGTGGCCATGGGCAGGGTGCCGCCCACCAGCCACAGCTTGAGGTCGCGCGCAGTGTCGCTGAGAAAGTCCTGCACCTTGCCCAGGCCGGGGGTTTCGGCGAGCACCAGCTTGTCCTCGTCGCGGGCGCCCATGAAGCAGAAGTACTCGGGCAGCACGGCCAGCTCGGCACCGGCGGCAGCGGCCTGGCGCAGCAGGCGCAGGGCTTCGCTGAGGTTGTGGTCCAGGCCGATGCCCGAGACCATCTGGATGGCGGCGACTCTCATGGTGGTTCTCCCTCTGAATGCAAATCGGGGCCTGACGGCGCCGAGGGTCTCGCTGGAGCTTACTGCAGCGGGGTGGCGGGCTCGGTGGCCGGTGCGGCCGCCGAACGCTCCACCTTCTGCACCTGCGGATCGGCCCAGCTGCCGGTGACGCGGAATTCCTGCGTGGTGACCGAGCGCAGCGGCTGGCGCAGCACCAGCTGGGCCAGCAAGGTGCCGATGCCCACCACCGGGTTGACCGTGGCCGCCAGCAGCGAGGCCGCGCCGGCATTGATCTCGGGCACCACGAAGACCTGCAGGTCCTGGGTCTCGCGCACCAGATCGGCCGAGCCCTCCATGAGCACCGCCGCGTTCACGCCCTTCATCTGCAGGTTGCGGGTGGACAGAACGCCCTGCTCGATCTGGCCCTGGCCGCGGAAGAAGTCGAAGGCAAAGCCCTGCGAGAACACGTCGCGGAAATCCAGCACCAGGCGGCGCGGCAGCGACTGCAGGCTGAGCACGCCCAGCAGGCGACCGGCACCGGGCTCGATCTGCAGGAACTGCCCGCGCTCGATGTCCACCGAGACCTGACCGGACAGCGTGGCAATGTCGGGCGACAGCGGCGAGCCGATCCAGCCCACGTTGCCCTCCAGCCGGCCCTGCCCGCCGCGCACCGTGCCTTCACGGCCCAGGCGGTCGAGCAGGCGGCCGGCGTCGTCCACCGCCAGCTGAAAGCCGATGGCGGTGCGGCGCTGGGCACCCGCGCCGGGACCGGTCAGCTGGGTGCCTCCCAGCGGCACCCAGTTGCCGCTGGCGGTCAGTCGCGCCTCGGGCACGGTGGCGCTCAGCCGGGTCAGGCGCCACTCGGGCTGGCGCAGCGGTGCGCCCCGGTTGACCGCCTGCAGCTCGATCTTGCCCAGCGTTCGGCCACCCCAGCGCAGCTCGTCGATGCTGAGGTCCAGCGCCGGCACGCTGTGGGGCTGGTCCAGCAGGCGCTCCACATCGCTGCGGGCCTCCCGCGCCAGCACCAGCCGGCTCAGGCGGGCCGTGACCTGACCCGGGTTGCGCGGCGTGCCGGGCCGGTACTCCACCCGCCCGGCCACTTCGTCGGCCTGCACCTGGGCCCGCCACAGGGCGCTGTCGCGGCTGGCATCGATCTGCACCCGCTGCAGCTCGCGGCCACCGGCCCGCAGGCGGTCGGTGCGCAGCTCCAGCCGGTCGGGCAACCATGGCGGCGGGGCATCGGCACCGGTGGCTGAGGCCTCTGCAGCCTCGCCGGTCGGCCACACGCCGCCCAGCGCCGCCTGCCAGGCATCCACATCGATCTGCGGCAGGCTCAGGCGGGCCAGCACGCCCTGTTCGGGCAGCGCACCGGGGTCGCCGGCCAGGGACCCGGCGGCCACCACGCCGCGCCGCACGGCCCAGCGGTCGGCCTCGCGATGGCGCTCCAGCCGGGCATCGAGCAGCACACCGGCGGGCGACTGCCAGCGCAGCGCCAGCCGGTCGGCCAGCGCCCGGCCGATCACCGGCGCGGTGGGGCCGGCCACTTCGGTCACCGCCAGGTCCATCCGCAGCGGCCAGCTGGCCTCGGCCGGCTTGGCCAGCGGTGCCGGCAGGGACAGGGCCATGCCCTGCAGGTTGCTGCTGAACTGCAGCTCGGGCGCGCCGCCGCGCCAGCCGACCTGCGCGGTGTAGGCGGCCGTGCCGCTGGCCGACTGCGCCAGCTTCGACCACGGCCCCAGCCCGGCGCTGCGCAGGGCCTCGGCGCTCAGGCTGCCCTGGCCGCGCAGGGCCAGCCGCGAGCCGCCCTGGGGATCGGGACGCAGGCCGCCGCTGAACGACACGTCGCCCCCCAGCAGCCGGGCCTGGGCGGTGGGCACATTGAAGCCGGTCTCGCTGAACTCCAGCTGGCCCCGCAGGCGGCCCAGCGACGGCAGGTGGGGCGCGATCACCAGATCGTTGCCGGCCAGCTTGACCACACCCTGCACCCGGGTGGCGGCGGCATTCTCCAGCGGCACGGTCAGCGCAAAGCGGGTCTGGGCGGTGCCGCTCAGGCGGGCGGCATCGAGGGCACCCTGCAGCAGGCCGCCCAGCGGCGAGCGCACCACAAAGCCCAGCTGCGCCGGGGCCGGGCCTTGCACATCGGCCTCGGCGGTGAGCACGCCGTTGCGGCCCAGGTGATCGATGGCCAGGCGGCCGCGCTGGATCTGCACCCCGGCGGCGTCCTGCAGCCCGCCCGCGAGCTGGTCGATGCGCAGCGAGAGGCGGTCCAGCACCAGGTCGCCGCTCATGCGGCGCAGCCCCGGCCAGGGGCGGGCACCGGCGTCCTGCAGGAACGGCGGCAGGTAATCCATGTCCAGACCCTGCAGGCGGGCGCTGATGCGGAAGGTGCCGTCGCCGGCATCGAAGGGCACCCGGGCCACGTCGCCCTGCACCCGGAAGTTCACCGCCGTACCGGTGCCACCCCGCACCGCCTCGCGCACATAACGGCGCGCCTCGGTGCCCACCGACAGCGGCAGGTAGCGGTGCACCCGGGTGAGCTCGGCCTGCTCCAGGGTGGCGCTCAGATCGAGCACGCCAGGGAAACGCGCCGCGCCTTGCGCGCCAAGGGTGGTGTTCCAGCGCGCCTGCAGCGTGCCGCGCGCATCCGGATTGGCCAGCTTGGCGTCGCTCAGCTCGACCTCGATGCGCTCGCCATCGAGCCGCCAGCGCGCCTGGGCGTCCAGCCGCGTCAAGGGCAGGCGGGCTTCCTCGAACACACCGGGCAACCACAGCGCGCCGTCCTGCACCGTCAGGCGGGCCGTGCCCCGGTCGCGCTGCAGGTCGAACTGCACGGTGGCGCCTTCGATGCCCGGACGGCCGATGCGGGGAGCCGGGGTCTCGCCGTCGACCGAAGCCGGCACCGCATCCCCAGCCAGGGCCAGACCCTGCACCAGACCGCTGGCCTCGAGGCCGGTCAGATCGGGGCCGTCCCAGCGGGCCAGCAGGTTCTGCACCCGGCCGGTCGGCTGCAGGGTCTGCACCCAGCGGTGCACCGGCGCGGGCAGCGGAAGGCGTTCGGCCAGCGCGGCCACCGCCGCCAGCTCGATGCCGTCGGCCGAGAGTTCCAGGTGGCCGGCCGGCGTTGCGCCGCGGGCCAGCGGACCGGCCGGCAACTGCGCCAGGCTGAAGCGCCCACCCTCCCAGGCCACGCCTTCGCGGGTGAGGAAACGCAGGTCCTCGCTGCCCAGCCGCCACGACGCATCCGACCAGGACGCCTGCAGCCGGCCCGCGATGTGGGTGAAGGCCAGCGGCGGCAGATCGGCGCCCAGCTGCACGTCCACCGACTGCAGGTCGACATCGGCCTGCACGCCGCTGAAGCGCCCGGCCTCCACATCGGCCCACAGCTGCAGCCGGCCCTGGCCGCCCCGCACCAGCAGCCCCGGCAGGGCGGGCAGGTGGGCCGGCAGGTAGGCCTGCAGCCGCTGCACGTCGGCTTGCGGCAGCGCGGCATGCAGCTCGCCGCTCCAGCGGTCCCAGGGGCGGCTTCCCGCCGGGTGGCCCACCGACAGCAGCGGTTCCCGAAAACGGCCCTGCAGCGTGAAACGGCCGCCCCAGTCAACGGGCGGCGTGGCATCGATCCGCCAGCGGTGGTCGCGTGCGCCGTTGCGCACCACCAGGTCCACCGCCGACAAGGCCAGGGGCGGGGCTCCGCGCTGCTCGTCGGTCCAGCGCAGGGTGCCACCGCGCACCGCGAATTCGGTCTGGTCGAAGAACCAGTCGGCGCCGCTGCCGGCGTCGGTCGATCCCGACAGCGCCAGACCCGCCACCTCCAGCCGGCCATCCCGGGTGCGGCGCACATCCAGTTCGGGGCGGTCGATGACGATCTGCTCGAAACCCAGCCGCCAGAGCGATCGCACCGACACCGAGGTCTGGATGCGCGGCAGCACCAGCGCGGCGCGGCCCTGCGCATCGAGCAGGCGCACATCGGAGAACTCGAAGGCCGGCATGAACGGCGGCAGGCTGAAGGGGGTGTCGGGCCGGTTGGTGGCCCGGATGCTGCCGATGGTGACCGGCACCCCCAGCGCATCGCTGGCCCACCGCTGCAGCTCGGGACGCCAGCCGTCGATTCGCGGCACAATGGCCGCGTGAAGGGCCACCCAGGTCAGCAGACCGAATCCCCAGACCGCCACCACCAGCCACAGCAGCCAGCGGGTCGCACGGGCCCACAGCCGCAGGCCCCGGGAGGCGGGTGCATGCGAAGAGAAGACCGCACCGGGCGCCTGGCTACTGTGATTCATGTCCACTGCAAATTATGACGGCCCGTCATCTCCCCGGTTCCCCTCTTGACACCACCGCGCTGTCAGCGGCTGTAACACCCGTTCCCACCGGCTGCGACGCCGCGCACAGCCGCTTCGTGCAGCGGGTGCGCCGCCGCTACGAGGCCGAGCTGGCCTGCCTGCCACCGGGCATGCCGCGCCGCGCCTCCATGGAAGCCGCGCTGCAGGCGCTGGTGCAGCGTGGCCACCCGCGCACCGCTGCGCTGCGGGTGCTGCGCCAGCTGGTGCTGGAGCGGCTGGCGGTGCTGGACTGCGAGCTCTCGGCCCCGCTGGGCGAAGTGACCCTGGCCGTGACCGAACTGGCCGAGCTCGCCCTGGACGAAGCCTGTGCGCTGGCCTTTGCCGACCTCGATGCCCTGCACGGCGCTCCGCTCCTGCCCGACGGCCGTCGGGCCGCGCTGTGGGTCATCGGCATGGGCAAGCTGGGCGCGCGCGAGCTCAATGTCTCCAGCGACATCGACCTGATCTACGTCTACGAGCAGGACGGCGAGACCGCCGGCAACGCCGAGGGCCGAAACCGCATCAGCCACCACGAGTACTTCGGCAAGGCGGTGCGCCACATCTTCAACACGGTGGGCGAGACCACCGAACACGGCCAGGTGTTCCGGGTCGACCTGGCCCTGCGGCCCAACGGCAACTCCGGGCCGAGCGCGGTGTCGCTGGGGGCGCTGGAGGAGTACTTCATGGTCCAGGGGCGCGAGTGGGAGCGCTTCGCCTGGCTCAAGAGCCGGGTGATCGCCCCCCGCGCCACCATCGACGGCGGCAGCGCCCAGGCCCTGCGCGGCGTGGTGCTGCCCTTCGTGTTCCGCCGCTACCTCGACTACGGTGTGTTCGAGGCGCTGCGCGCCCTGCACCGGCAGATCCGCGACCACGCCGCCAAGCGCGCCGCCGGCCATCCCGGCCGCTCCAACGACGTCAAGCTCTCGCGCGGCGGCATCCGCGAGATCGAGTTCACCGTGCAGCTGCTGCAGGTGGTGCGCGGCGGGCAGTTCCCCGAGCTGCGCACCCGTCCCACACTGGACGCGCTGCAGCGCGTGGCCAAGGCCGGGCTGATGCCGGCCACCACCGCCCAGGCACTGGCCGAGGCCTACAGCTTCCTGCGCCGGGTGGAGCACCGCATCCAGTACCTGGACGACCAGCAGACCCATGTGCTGCCCACGCGCGACGACGATCTGGCGTGGCTGGCCACCAGCATGGGTTACCCCGGCCTGACCGGCTTCCTGCACGCCCTGGACGCCCACCGCGAGGTGGTGGCCGAAGAATTCGACATCCTGCTGGGCGGTCCGGCCAAGGGCCAGTGCAGCGGCAAGGGCTGCGCCGGCAACCGCCCCGATGGCGCGGGTGCCGGCGCCGGCACCGACCTGCAGGCCGTGCTGCCCTCGCTGCCCCGCGAGCTGGCCGAGCGCGTGGCGCAGTGGAGCAGCCACCCCCGCGTGCTGGCCCTGCGCGAGGACACCCGCAGCCGGCTGGTGCGGCTGGTGCAGCGCACCGGCGCCTGGATCGACGAAGGCCGGGTCACCGAACAGGCCGCCCTGCGCATGGCCGACTGGATCGAGCCGCTGTTGCGCCGCGAGAGCTACCTGGCCCTGCTGCAGGAACGGCCCTCGGTGCACGAGCGCCTGCTGCGCCTGCTGGGTGCCGCCCGCTGGCCGGCGCGCTACCTGTTGCAGCACCCGGGCGTGATCGACGAGCTGGCCAGCCAGCAACTGCTGGCCGAGCGCTTCGATGCGAAACAGTTCGAGGCCGATCTGGAAGACCGCCGCGCCTCGTTGCGCCGTACCGGCGAGGACGACGAGGAAGCCCTGCTCAACCTGCTGCGCCGCGCCCACCATGCCGAGGTGTTCCGCACCCTGGCCCGCGACGTGGAAGGCGTGCTCACGGTCGAGCAGGTGGCCGACGACCTGTCCGCGCTGGCCGACACCATGCTGGCGCTCACCGCCCGCTGGTGCTGGCAACGGCTGAAGAACCGCCACCGCGAGGACCCGTCGATGGCCGTCATCGGCTACGGCAAGCTGGGCGGCAAGGAACTGGGTTACGGCAGCGACCTGGACATCGTCTTCGTGTACGACGACCCGCACGAGAACGCGGCCGAGATCTACGCCGGCTTCGTGCGCAAGCTGATCAACTGGATGACGGTGAAGACCGGTGAGGGCGACCTCTACGAGATCGACACCGCGCTGCGCCCCAACGGCAACTCCGGCCTGCTGGTGACCAGCCTGGACGCCTATGCCCAGTACCAGCAGCAGCGCGGCAGCAACGCCGCCTGGACCTGGGAACACCAGGCCATGACCCGCGCCCGCTGCGTGCTCGGCGACCCGGCCATGCACCAGCGCTTCGACCGGATCCGCGAGTCGGTCATCACCGCACCGCGCCAGGCCGACGACCTGGCGCGCGAGATCGTGAGCATGCGCGGCAAGGTGCGGCAGGCCCATCCGGTGCGCGGCGAGGGCTTCGATGTGAAGCACAGCCCGGGCGGCATGGTGGATGTGGAGTTCGTGGTGCAGTACCTGGTGCTGCTGCACGCCGCCACCCACACCGAGCTGCGGCTGAACACCGGCAACATCCACCTGCTGCGCCGCGCCGAAGCGGCCGGCCTGCTGCCCGCCGGCATGGGCAGTGCGGCCGCCGACGCCTACCGCGAGCTGCGGCAGATCCAGCACCGCGCCCGGCTGGACGAGACCACCACGCAGGTCGATCCCGCCAGTGCCGAGCACGCGGCCGCTGCCGTGCGTGCCCTGTGGCAACAGGTGCTGGGGCACGTGGGCCCATGAAGGCCTCGCGCGGCTGGCTGCTGCTGTGCGCCGTGCACGGGGTGGCCAGCATGCTGCTGTGGTGGGCCCGGGAGCCGGCGCTGGCCGCGCTCACCTGGCAGGCCGAGAGCTGGAACCGCCAGCCCTGGACGCTGTGGACCAGCGCCTGGGTGCATGCGTCGACCCCCGAGCTGATCACCCATCAGATCGGGCTGGGCATGCTCACCTTGCTGGCCTGGGTGCTGCGCCCGCCCCGCGAAGCCACCGCCGCGTGGCTGCTGTGCTGGCCGCTGGTGCCGCTGTGCCTGCCACTGTGGCCCCACATCGACCATGCCAGCGGCCTCTCGGGCGTGCTGCATGCCGGCGCGCTGGTGCTGGCGGTGATGCTGCTGACCCGGCGCATCGCGGTGCCCAAGGCCCGGCGCTGGGGTGGTCTGCTGCTGGTGGCCATGCTGATCAAGCTGGCGCTGGAGCGGCCCTGGCTCTACCCGGTGGTGTGGGACCCGGGCAACGAGACGTCGGTGGTGCAGGCCGCCCACCTGGTGGGTGCGGCCTGGGGCCTGCTGCTGGGAATGGTGGCCAGCGTCAGCTGGCGGTGGCTGCCGTCGGCGCGGCCAGCGACTTCCGGAACCGGTTGAGCTCCTGCACCGTCTTGAAGCTGCTGTCCATCAGCAGGCTCATGTTGTGCAGGATGCGCTCGACCACCTTGTTCTCCCAGACCGCATCGAAGTGGATCTGGCTGTCCAGCCAGCGCTCCAGCCACTCGGGGTCGGGCAGGCGGCTCTGGATGGTGTCGTTGGGGAACAGCGCCTTGTTGACGTGCAGGTTGGTCGGGTGCAGTGCCTGCGCGGTGCGGCGGGCGCTGGCCATGAGCACGCCCACCTTGGCAAAGGCCGAGCGGGCCTCGTCACCGAACTTGGCAATGGCGCGCTTCATGTAGCGCAGGTAGGCGCCGCCGTGGCGGGCCTCGTCCTGGCTCAGCGTCTGGTAGATGTGCTTGATGACCGGCTCGGTGTGCCATTCGCTGGCACGGCGGTACCAGTGGTTCAGGCGGATCTCGCCGCAGAAGTGCAGCATCAGCGTCTCCAGCGCCGGGGCGGGATCGAACTCGAACCGGATCTGGTGCAGCTCTTCTTCGGTGGGCACCAGCTCGGGCCGGAAGCGGCGCAGGTACTCCATGAGCACCAGGGAGTGCTTCTGCTCTTCGAAGAACCAGATGGACATGAAGGCCGAGAAGTCGGAGTCGTCCCGGTTGTCGCGCAGGAACATCTCGGTGGCCGGCAGGGCCGCCCACTCGGTGATGGCGTTCATCTTGATGGTCTGGGCCTGCTCGTCGGTGAGCAGGCTGGCGTCGAAACGGTCCCAGGGGATGTCCTTGTCCATGTCCCAGCGGACCGATTCGAGTTGTTTGAAGAGTTCGGGGTACAGCATGTTCATCCTTCGAAAACCGCCGCAATTTTAGGCGGTTGCCTGTGTCAACGGTCTTAAATCGAGTCCAGACGGTCCAGCAAGTACGCAGCATGGGCACGGATGGATGCACGGGCGTCGTCGTCGAGCTTCTGCAGGTTCTTCACCATGAGCGCCGTGCGCGGGCTGGCGGCCAGTTCGGTTTCGTGCCGGTCCAGAAAGTTCCAGTACAGGGTGGTGACCGGGCAGGCCCCTTCACCGCTGCGCTGCGCCGGTGAGTAGGCGCAGCCCTTGCAGTAGTTGCTCATGCGGTCGATGTACTGACCACTGGCCACATAGGGCTTGCTGGTGAAGCGACCGCCATTGGCGAACAGCGCCATGCCGGCCACGTTGGGCAGCTCCACCCATTCGATGGCGTCCACATAGACCGCGAGGTACCAGTCGGCCACCTGCTGCGGGGCCACCTCGGCCAGCAGGGCGAACTGGCCGGTGACCATGAGCCGCTGGATGTGGTGCGCATAGCCATGCTTCAGGGTCTGGCCGATGGTGTCGCGCATGCAGGCCATGCGGGTGTGGCCGGTCCAGTACCAGGCCGGCAGCGGTCGGGCGTGGCCGTAGTGATTGGCCTCGCACAGGCCGGGCATGTCCAGCCAGTACACGCCGCGGATGAACTCGCGCCAGCCCAGGATCTGGCGGATGAAGCCTTCCACCGCGGCCAGCGGCAGGTTGTTCTCGCGCCAGGCGCGTTCGGCTTCGGCGATCACCTCGCGCGGGTCGATCAGATGCAGGTTGAGCGCCACCGACAACAGCGAATGCCAGCCGAAGGGCGTGTCGGTCCACATGGCGTCCTGGTAGGCGCCGAAGGCGACCAGGCGTTCGTCGATGAAGCGCTGCAGCGCCTGGCGCGCCTGGGCCGGCGTGACCGGCCAGCCGAATTCGGCCAGCGATCCGGGGTGGTCGGGGAAGTGGCGCTGCACCAGGTCCAGCACCTCGCGGGTGATGGCGTCGGGCTCGAAACGGGCCGGCTCGGGTATCCAGCCCGGGCCGGCCTTGGGAAAGCTCTTGCGGTTGTCGGCGTCGAAGTTCCACTGGCCGCCCACCGGCTCCTTCCCCTCCATCAGCACGCCGTGTTCGCGGCGCATCTCGCGGTAGAAGAACTCCATGCGCCATTCCTTGCGGCCCTTCGCCCAGCGGGCAAAGCGCGCGCGGCTGCACAGGAAATGGGTGTCCTCGTGCCAGTGCAGCGGCACGCCGGCGTTGCTCGCCGTGGCCACTACGCCCTGCTGCAGCCGCCACTCGCCAGCCTCGCAGACCTGCAGGGTCTGCGGACGCAGATCGGCCAGCACGGCCTGCAGCCGGTCGGTGAGGCCGGGGCGGTCGACGTGGGCCGGGTCGTCGAGCTCGATGTAGGTCAGCGGCCAGCCCAGGGCCTGCAGCTCGGCGCGGAAGTGCCGCATGGCCGACAGGAACAGCGCGATGCGGGCCGGATGGCTCCAGACCGCCGTGGCCTCGCCGGGCGCCTCGATCATGAGCACGCGGTCCTGTGCCGGATCGAAATCCGCCAGGGCCGGGTTGCCCCGCCAGAGCTGGTCGCCCAGCACCAGCACCAGATGACGCACCGGGCGGGTCATGGGGCAGGGCGGCGCGCCGCGTCGGCCCGGCAACGGTCGCTGCAGTACTTCACCTGCTCCCAGGTGCGTTCCCACTTCTTGCGCCAGGTCATGGGCCGGCCGCAGGCCTGGCAGGGCTTGCTGGGCAGGCTGGCCTTGTTGCCGCGAAAGCCGCTGTCCCGGCTCATGCGGGCTGCCCGGCTTCGGCCCGCCAGCGCGAGACGGCCAGCGGGATGTCCTGCAGGCGTCCCAGCGGCCAGAAGGCGCGCCCCCGGCCCGGCGCCATGGTGCGGCTGCGCACCGGCTTGTACAGCGCCGGACAGGCCCCGCCGGCCCAGACCTCCACGCCCGGTGGCAGCAGTTCGCGCAGCTGGTCCAGCGCTGCGCGCACCTCGCGCGGGTTCTGCGCGGCGGTGAAGCTCAGCGCCACCACATCGGCCTGCGCGGCCGCCACCGCCTTCACCAGATCGGGGATGGGGGTCTGCACGCCCAGGGGGATGGTGTGGCAGCCCTCCAGCACCATGAAGCACTCGGCCATCAGCAGCCCCAGGGCATGCTGCTCGCCGGGCAGGGTGGTCAGCAGCACCCGGGGCGGGCGGGCCGGCGGCTGCAGGGCCACCATGGCATGGCGCAGCGTGCCCTGCACCACCTCGGTGTAGAGGTGTTCCTCGTGCACCGCCAGCCGGCCTTCGAGCCACGACTGGCCCACCAGCACGTTCATGGGGGCCACGCCCTCGATGAGCGATCGCGCCAGACCCTTTTCGTTGATCATGCGCACCAGGGCCTGGCGCAGCCCGGCGGCGTCCTGGCGGCGCAGCAGGTCCAGCCAGGGGTGCACCTCGGACGTGTCGGCCGGGCCGTCGCCCACCGACTGCATCCGCCCGGCCGCCGACGGCGTAGTACCGGCAGACAAGGCCAGCAGCCGTTCCAGCGACAGCGGAACGATCTGACCGGGCCGGTGTCCGGCATCGATGAGGCGGCGGATGTGGCGCAGCCGGGTGAGGTCGTCGTCGGTGTAACGGCGCTCGCCCAGACTGTCCCGCTGCGGCTGCGGAAAACCGTAGCGCCGCTCCCAGACCCGCAGGGTGTCCTTGCCCAGGCCGGTGTCGCGCTCGACATCGGCAATGGTGTGGGGGGCCAAGGGCGGCGGGCTGGTGTTTGTCATGGACAACGGATCACAATCGCTTCGCATTATGGAGGTCAGCCGATGAAATCACTGTATGAACCGGGCCAATCCCGAGCAGCACGCCACCGGATCGCCCGCCTGGGCAGCGCCCTGGCGATCGCCTTGACGGCCCTGGCGAGCATGCCCGCCAGCGCCCAGAACGCACCGGCCCGCACGGCCGCGCCCGCCCAGCCAGCGCAGGGAGCGAACTGTCCGGCGGTGCTGCAGCACCGGTTCGACCGGCTGCAGGACGAGAAGCCCCAGAACCTGTGCCAGTACGCCGGCCAGGTGGTGCTGGTGGTCAACACCGCCAGCTTCTGCGGCTTCACCCAGCAGTACGGCGCGCTGGAGTCGCTCTACAGCCAGTACAAGGACCGGGGCCTGGTGGTGCTGGGTTTTCCCACCAACGATTTCGGCCGCCAGGAGCCGGGCAGCAATGCCTCGATTGCCGACTTCTGCGAGAACACCTTCGGCGTGAAATTCCCGATGTTCACCAAGACCACGGTGGTGGGCTCCGGCACCAACCCGCTGTACCAGCAGCTCGCGCAGCGCACCGGGCAACGGCCGCAGTGGAACTTCCACAAGTACCTCATCGACCGCTCCGGGCAGGTGGTCAAGAGCTACGCCAGCTCGGTGGACCCCAAAGACCCCTCGATCCGGAAGGACATTGAGAAAATGTTGTCGGAGAAATCGTGACCGATCAGTCACAATCAGACCGAACAGTTCAAATACACCCACGGCCCGCTGCGGTTTGCCCCGCGTCCGCGGGACAGCACCCAGGAGCCTTTCGCATGGTCTTGAACATCTGGCGGAACTTCCTCCACCGCGCGGCACTCCATGCCGTCATGGGTGGCAAGCCAGTGGGCAGCCATCCCCTGTTTTCCGAACTGCGAAGTCTGACGGCCCACCCCGGCCGGTCTGCAATCCCGAGGCGTTTCTCCTCCTCCTCCCTCCCTCCCTTGTTCGTTTCGGGGCGCTTCGCAGTTCTTTCTTCTTCCGGGCTCCTCGCTGTGGCAGCCCCTGGGGTCCGGTGGTGACAGCCATGTACCGCGATCCCCAATCCCCTCCCTCGGCCATTTCAGGCGGCTCGCCCGCCCGCCCCATGCCGCGCGTGGCCATCGTCGGCTCCGGCATCTCGGGCCTGGCCGCGGCGCACACGCTGCACGGCCTGGCCGACATCACCCTGTTCGAGGCCAACGATTACTTCGGCGGCCACACCCACACGGTGGACATGACGCTGCCGGATGCGCAGGGCGTGCCCACCACCTTCGGGGTGGACACCGGCTTCCTGGTGCTCAACGAGCGTACCTACCCCAACCTGCTGGCGCTGTTCGCGCAGCTGGGCGTGGAGATTGCGCCGTCGGACATGTCGTTCTCGGTGCAGGCACCCGGTGCAGCCCCGGGCGGCGGCACGCTGGAGTGGAGCGGCTCGAGCCTGTCCACCGTGTTCTCGCAGCGCCGCAACCTCACCAACCTGCGCTTCTGGCGCATGCTGGCCGACATCCTGCGCTTCAACCGCATCACCACCCGGCTGGCCGAGCGCGGTGACGATCTGGGCGAGAACAGCCCGCTGCTGCAGCCCCTGGGCGATTTCCTGCGCGACCAGGGCTTCTCGGCCGAATTCCGCGACTGGTACTTCCTGCCCATGATGGGCTGCATCTGGAGCTGCCCGACCGACCAGATGCTGGCCTTCCCGGTGGCCACCATGGTCCGCTTCTGCCACAACCACGGCCTCATCCAGGTGAGCAACCGGCCGCAGTGGTACACGGTGCGCGGCGGTGCCCGCCATTACGTGGACAAGATCGTGGCCGAGGTGCCGGATGCGCGCCTGTCCACGCCGGTGCGCCAGGTGCTGCGCGACAGCCAGGGCGTGCGCATCGTCACCGACCGGGGCGTGGACCGCTTCGATGCGGTGGTGATGGCCTGCCACACCGACCAGGCCCTGCGCCTGCTGGGCGGCGAGGCCTCGGCCAACGAGCGCGAGGTGCTGGGTGCCATCCGCTACCAGGCCAACCGCGCCGTGCTGCACACCGACGCCAGCGTGCTGCCCGACAGCCGACGCGCCTGGGCGGCCTGGAACTATGAGCGATCGGCCAGCGCCAGCCGCGAGTCGGCCCAGGTCTGCCTGCACTACCTGCTCAACATGCTGCAGCCGCTGCCGGTGCAGCAGCCGGTGGTGGTGTCGCTGAATCCGCAGCGCGAGATCGACGAGCGCTTCGTGGTCGGCGCCTGGGACTACGACCACCCGGTGTTCGACCTGGCCGCCATCCGCGCCCAGGCCAAAGTGCCTGCGCTGCAGGGCCAGCTCGGTACCTTCTACGCGGGTGCCTGGTGCGGCTACGGCTTCCACGAGGACGGCCTGAAGGCCGGCATGCACGCGGCCCGTGCCCTGATCGAACAGTTCGGTCTGGTGCCCCACACCGACGACCAGGCCGCGCGGCGCGCCGCCCTGCCCGGGGTGTTTGCATGACACCGGTGGCGCAGATCGGCTTCGGCCAGGTGCGCCACACGCGGCACCGCCCGCGCTGCAACGCGTTTGCCTACCCGACCTACTTCCTGATGCTGCCCATGCGCAGCCTGCGCCAGCACGGCCCGGGCGCGCTGGCCCGCAACCGCCGCGCCGCCCTGGCCTTCCACGACCGCGACCACGGCGACGGCCGCGACGACGCGCTGGCCTGGCTGGAGTCGGTGCTGGCCGAACACGGCATCCTCGATGCCGATGGCGAGGTCTGGCTGCACACCTACCCGCGCGTGCTGGGCTACACCTTCAAGCCGGTGAGCTTCTGGTACTGCCACCGGGCCGACGGCTCCTTGCGTGCGGTGCTGGCCGAGGTGAACAACACCTTCGGCGAGCGCCACTGCTACCTGCTGGATGCGCCCCGCTACGGGGTGCCGTGCGAGGCCGCCAAGGTGTTCCATGTGTCGCCGTTCTGTCCGGTGCAGGGCCGCTACCGCTTCGTGTTCATGCGCACGCAGCAGGGCGGGCGCGACCGCACCGTGGTGCGCATCGACTACCACGACGACGAACGCGCCGGCTCGCCGGTGCTGCTCAACACCAGCGTCTGCGGCGACCTGCTGCCGCTGGACGCCGCCACCCGCCACCGCGCTCTGTGGAGCCACCCGGCCATGACCCTGGGCGTGATCGCCCGCATCCACTGGCAGGCGCTGCGCCTGTGGTGGCGCAAGGCCCCGTTTTTCCGCCAGCCGCCCGCACCGGGCGACTTCGTGACCACTGCCCCGGCCCAGAGGCCGGATGCCGAACCCCGTCCCACATGAACAGCACCACCGCCACCCGACAGCCTGCCGGCTTCGCGCTGCCGCGCAATGCACCCGCCGCCGCCCGCACCACGCTGCAACTGCTGCAGCGCCTGGTGCACGGCAGCCTCACGCTGACCCTGCCCGACGGATCGGTGCAGCGCTTCGGCAGCACCGACGGCCCGCACGCCAGCATGAAGCTGCACAACTGGAACGTGTGCAGCGCGGCGCTCAAGTCGGGCGACATCGGGTTTGCCGAGAGCTTCATCGCCGGCGACTGGACCACGCCCAACCTGACCACCCTGCTGGAACTGATGATCGCCAACCGCCGCGAGGTGGAAGACGTGATCTACGGATCCTGGTTCGGTCGTCTGGCCTACCGCATCCGCCACCTGCTCAACCGCAACAGCAAGGCCAACAGCCGCAAGAACATCCATGCCCACTACGACCTGGGCAACCCGTTCTACCGCCTGTGGCTGGACGAGACCATGAACTACTCGTCGGCCTGGTTCGAGACCCCGGGCCAGGACATGGCCGAGGCCCAGCATGCCAAGGTGCGCCGCGCCCTGCGCATGGCCGGCGTGAAGCCGGGTGACCGTGTGCTGGAGATCGGCTGCGGCTGGGGCGCCCTGGCCGAGAAGGCCATCCTGGAGTTCGATGCCGGCATCACCGGCGTGACCCTGTCCACCGAGCAGCTGGAATTTGCGCAGGAGCGCATGCAGCGCATCGGCGGCGCCGACCGAGCCGACCTGCGCCTGCAGGACTACCGCGACATCCGCGACGAGCCCTTCGACGCCATCTGCTCTATCGAGATGATCGAAGCCGTGGGCCGCGAGTACTGGCCGACCTACTTCCAGAGCGTCGCGCGCCTGCTCAAGGCCGGCGGCCAGGCCTGCATCCAGAGCATCGTGATCGACGACGCCCTGTTCGACCGCTACATCAAGGGCACCGACTTCATCCAGCAGTACATCTTCCCCGGTGGCTGCCTGCCTTGCCCGTCCGAGTTCCGGGCCCAGGCCCGCGCGGCCGGTCTGGAGGTGGTGGACGAATTCGCCTTCGGCCTCGATTACGCCGAGACGCTGGCCCGCTGGCGCGACCGTTTCCTGCACGAGCAGGACCGGGTGCTGGCCCTGGGCTTCGACCAGCGCTTCATGCGCATCTGGGAGTTCTACCTGGCGTACTGCGAGGCGGGCTTCCGGGGCGGGAACATCGACGTGGTGCAGTACACGCTGCGCAAGCCCGCCTGAACCCACCACGGAGGACCGGCATGACCCACCGCCTTGCACCGCTGCTCTGCGCCCTGGCCCTGCTGCCCGGCCTGCCGGCCCTGGCCAACCCGCCGGAACCCACGCTGACCGCCGCCCTGCAGGACAAGGCCAGCGTGGGCCAGGCCCGGCTGAAGGTGTGGGGCTTCGACGTGTACGACGCCACGCTGTACGCGCGCCCGGGTTTCGACGCCGCGCGCTACGGCGACCAGCGCTTCGCCCTGGAGCTGGCCTACCTGCGCAACTTCGATGGCGCCGACATCGCCGAACGCTCCATCGACGAGATGCGCCGCGTGGCACCGCTGGACGACACCCGCGCAGCCGCCTGGCTCAAGGCCATGACCGACCTGTTCCCCAACGTGAAGAAGGGCGACCGCATCACCGGCGTGCATGTGCCGGGCAGCGGTGCGCGCTTCTACCTCAACGGCCGACTGCTCGGCGAAGTGGCCGACGACGCCTTCTCGCGCCAGTTCTTCGGCATCTGGCTCTCGCCCCGCACCTCGCAGCCCCGCATGCGCGAGACCCTGCTGCAGTCGGTGGCGGGCGCCACGCCGCGCACCCCATGAACACCCCGCAGGACCCGGCCGCGCGCTTCATCGGCCCGGGCGCCTGGCGCCACGGGCTGGGCTACGGCCTGCTGGGCCTGCCGCTGGCCTTTGTGGCCCTGCCGCTGTACGTGGTGCTGCCCAACCACTACGCCCGCGAGTTCGGTGCGCCCCTGGCGGCACTCGGTGCCGTGCTGCTGGCCGCGCGTCTGGTGGATGCGGTGCTCGACCCCATCATCGGCCGCTGGTGCGACCGGCTGGCTGCGCGCTCGCCGGGCGCCGTTCTGGGCGTGAGCGGGATCGCCGCCGTGCTGCTGGCCCTCGGCCTGTGGGCCCTGTTCTTTCCACCGGCCGCCGTGCGCGACGGCGGCACCCTGCTGCTGGGCTGGGCCGGGCTGGTGATGGCCCTGAGCTACACCGTCTTCAGCGTGATGAGCGTGGCCCACCAGGCCTGGGGCGCCCGGCTGGGCGGCACCGAGGCCCAGCGCAGCCGCGTGGTGGCCTGGCGCGAGGCCCTGGGCCTGTGCGGCGTGCTCATTGCCGCGGTGCTGCCGGGCACGCTGGGCCTGGGCGCCATGGTGGGCAGTTTTGCGCTGCTGCTGGCCCTGGGCTGGTGGGCCTGGAGCCGCAGCCTGCGGCCAAGCGCATCGCTGCAACCGTTGCACGGCACTGCGGTGCAAGGCCCCTCGCCGCTGCGCCAAGGCGCCTTCGTGCGCCTGCTGGCGGTGTTCGTCATCAACGGCACGGCCAGCGCGGTACCGGCCACCCTGGTGCTGTTCTTCGTGCAGGACCGGCTGCAGGCGCCCACGTCCATCGAGCCGGCCTTCCTGGGCACCTACTTCCTGTGCGCGGCGCTGTCCATGCCGCTGTGGGTGCGCGCGGTGGCCCGCTTCGGCCTGGCGCGCAGCTGGCTGCTGGGCATGGGCCTGTCGGTGCTGGTGTTCGTGTGGGCGGCCACGCTGGGCACCGGTGACATCGTGCCCTTCATCGTGGTGTGCGCACTCTCCGGCATGGCCCTGGGCGCCGACCTCACCGTGCCGGGCGCGCTGCTGGCCGGCCTGATCGGCGATCTGGGCGAACGCGGCCGGCGCGAAGGCGCGTACTTCGGCTGGTGGAACTTCGCCGCCAAACTCAACCTGGCACTGGCCGCCGGCATGGCCCTGCCGGTGCTGGCCTGGCTGGGCTACGAGCCCGGCTCGCGCGACCCGCAGGCCCTCATGACGCTGACCGCCGCCTACTGCCTGCTGCCCTGCGTGCTCAAGCTGCTGGCCGGTGCGGCCCTGTACGGGCTGGTGATCCGCCGAACCACCGCGCACACGCCCCAACCTGTCTGAAACCCTTGCTGAAACGGAACCCCACCATGCAACGACGTCTCCTGCTGGCAGCCGGTCTGGCCGGTGCCGCCACCCTGGCCGGCTGCGCCGGTCCCCAGATCGGCCAGTACGCCGCCGAGAAACCGGTGCTGGACCTGCGCCAGTACTTCAACGGCACGCTGGACGCCTACGGCATCTTCACCGACCGCTCCGGCGCGGTGGTCAAGCGCTTCACCGTGGTGATGCGCTGCACCTGGAACGGCGACGAAGGCGTGCTCGACGAAGACTTCATCTACTCCGACGGCACCACCCAGAAACGCATCTGGCGCCTCAAGCACCTGGGCAACGGCCGGTATGTCGGCCGCGCCGACGACGTGGTGGGCGAGGCCATCGGCGAAACGAAGGGCAATGCCTTCCGCTGGGGCTATACCCTGGCCCTGCCGGTGGACGGCAAGGTCTGGGAGGTGCAGTTCGACGACTGGATGTACCTGATGGACGACCGCGTCATGCTCAACAAGGCCGAGATGAGCAAGTTCGGCATCCGCCTGGGCGAGGTCACCCTGAGCTTCGTGAAGCGCGCACCATGAACCGCACCGCCACCGACACCCGGGGCACCGTGGTGCCCCGCCAGAGCCCGCAAGCCACCCGCCCCTCGCGCGGCTTCTGGGCCGCCATGAACCCGCCGCTCACCGACTGGACCGGCCGGCGCGTGTGGCTGGTGGGCGCCTCCAGCGGCATCGGCGAAGCGTGCGCCCAGGCCCTGCACGAACGCGGCGCCCAGGTGCTGGTGTCGGCCCGTGGTGCCGAGGCGCTGGAGGCCTTTGCCGCCCGCCACGGCGGTCCCCACCCCGCACAGGCCTGGCCGCTGGACGTGACCGACGCCAAAGCGGTGAGCGCCACCGCGCGCGCCATCCTGGCCGAAGGCCCGCTGGACCTGGTGGTCTACTGCGCCGGCCACTACCGCGAGATGCGGGCCACCGCCATGGACATGGCCGACCTCAACCGCCACTGGGTCATCAACTACCAGGGCGCGCTGCATGTGCTCGATGCCGTGGTGCCGGCCATGCTGGCGCGCGGTGCGGGCCACATCAGCCTCATCAGCAGCGTGGCCGGGTTCCGGGGCCTGCCCAAGAGCCTGGCCTACGGCCCGACCAAGGCCGCGCTGACCAACCTGGCCGAGAACCTCTACCTCGACCTCTCGCCCCACGGCGTGGGCGTGAGCGTGGTGCACCCCGGCTTCGTGCAGACGCCGCTCACCGCGCAGAACCAGTTTCAGATGCCGGCCCTCATCACGCCGGCCCAGGCCGCGCAGGCCATGGTGGCCGACTGGGGCAAGGGCGTGTTCGAGATCCACTACCCCAAGCGCTTCACCCACTTCATGAAGCTGCTGCGGCTGTTGCCCTATCGGCTGTTCTTCCCGCTGGTGCGGCGCTTCACCGGGCTCTGAACGATGCTGGACACCGAAGCCGCCCGCGCCGCCACCGAGCGCATCTGCCACTACTTCGAGCACCTGTCGCCGGCCTCGCTGGGCGAGATCGACCGGCTCTACACACCCGACGCCCGCTTCAAGGACCCGTTCAACGAGGTGCGCGGCACGGCCGCCGTGCGCGGCATCTTCGAGCACATGTATGCCTCGCTGCACGAACCGCGCTTCGTGGTCACGCAACGGGTGGTCGATGGTGCGCAGGTGTTCCTGGCCTGGGAGTTCCGCTTCCGGTTCCGGCGCTTCGACACGCAGCGTGAACAGGTCATCCTGGGTGGCTCGCACCTGCGGCTCGCCGACGACGGCCGCATCGCTGACCACCGCGACTACTGGGACGCGGCCGAGGAGCTGTACGAGAAGCTGCCCCTGGTCGGCGGCCTGATGCGCTGGCTCAAGCGCCGCGCCAGCGAATGATCAGACCGGTCGGGTGTCGATGAAGCTCTGGCGCTGGTTGAGCTTCTCGGCCAGGCGGGCCAGATTGGGATAGGGATCGCGCCAGTTGATGACCGGGAACCGGAAATCCAGGTAACCCAGGGCGCAGCCCACGGCCAGGTCGGACAGGGTGAGGTGGTTGCCGGAGCAGAAGGGCTTGTCGCCCAGGCCCTGGCTCATGGACTTCAGGCTGGCCTCGATCTTGGCGATCTGCCGGTCGATCCAGGCCTTGCTGCGCTGCTGGTCGGTGCGGCCGGCCCAGGTGGCCTCCAGGCGGGCCATCACGGCGGCATCGAGCACGCCGTCGGCCAGGGCCTCCCAGGTCTTGACCTCGGCGCGCTCGCGGCCGCTGGGCGGGATCAGCTTGCCCACGGGCGACAGGGTGTCGAGGTACTCCACGATCACGCGGGAATCGAAGACGGCTTCGCCGCCCTCCATGACCAGGCAGGGCACCTTGCCCAGCGGGTTGGAGGCCATGATGGTGGTGTCCGGCGACCAGACGTCTTCCTGCACGAACTGGTAGTCGAGCTTCTTCTCGGCCATGACGATGCGGACCTTGCGCACGTAAGGGCTGGTGATGGCTCCGATGAGTTTCATGTTGGACGGTGGGGGGTATTGCTCGGACGATCGATTCTAGCGACGCACCCCCTGACGACGCTGACAGCCGGCCTCCTACAATCCCGGGATGCGCCCGACCCCTGCCTCCCCCGCCTCTGCCCCTGGCTCTTCGGCCAGCCTGTCCCCCATCTCGGCCCTGTCGCCGCTGGACGGCCGCTACGCCGGCCGACTGGCCAGCCTGCGCCCGCTCATGAGCGAGCTGGGCTACATGCACCGCCGGGTGCAGGTGGAGATCGCCTGGTTCATCGCCCTGTCGGATGCCGGTTTCGAGGAGTTCAAGCCGCTGTCGCCCGGCGCCCGCACCTACCTGCTGGGCCTGGTGAAGAACTTCAGCGAAGCCGACGGCGAAGCCATCAAGGCCATCGAGAAGACCACCAACCATGATGTGAAGGCGGTGGAGTACTGGATCAAGTCCAAGTTCGAGGCCCGGCCCGAGCTGGAGCGCGCCGCCGAGTTCGTGCACTTTGCCTGCACCAGCGAGGACATCAACAACACCAGCCATGCCCTGCAGCTCAAGGGCGCGCGCGAGCTGGTGCTGCTGCCGGCGCTGGATGGCGTGATCGACAAACTGCGCGACATGGCCCAGGCCTTTGCCGCCGTTCCCATGCTCAGCCGCACCCACGGCCAGACCGCCAGCCCCACCACCGTGGGCAAGGAACTGGCCAACGTGGTGGTGCGCCTGCAGACCGCCCGCGAACGCATCGCCGGCGTGCGCCTGATGGGCAAGATGAACGGCGCCGTGGGCAACTACAACGCCCACCTCAGCGCCTGGCCCGACTTCGACTGGGAAGCCTTCAGCCGCCGCGTGGTGGAAACCGCCGAGCCCCTGGGCCTGGGCCTGACCTTCCAGCCCTACAGCATCCAGATCGAGCCGCACGACTACATGGCCGAGCTGTTCGATGCGGTGGCCCGCACCAACACCATCCTGATCGACCTCTCGCGCGACATCTGGGGTTATGTGAGCCTGGGCTACTTCAAGCAGAAGCTCAAGCCGGGCGAGATCGGTTCGTCGACCATGCCGCACAAGGTCAACCCGATCGACTTCGAGAACGCCGAAGGCAACCTGGGCCTGGCCAACGCGCTGCTGCGCCACCTCTCGGAAAAGCTGCCCATCAGCCGCTGGCAGCGCGACCTGACCGACTCCACCGTGCTGCGCAACATGGGCGTGGCCCTGGGCTACGCGGTGCTGGCCTACCACGCGCTCGGCGTGGGCCTGGCCAAGCTGGAGCTCAACGAGGAAGCGCTGGCCGCCGACCTCGACGCCTCGTGGGAAGTGCTGGCCGAACCCATCCAGACCGTCATGCGCCGCTACGGCGTGCAGGGCGCCTACGAGAAGCTCAAGGAAGTCACGCGCGGCAAGACGGTCACGGCCGAGGCGCTGCACGGCCTGATCCGCAGCCTGGAGATTCCCCAGGCAGAGAAGGACCGCCTGCTGGCCATGACCCCGGCCACCTACGTGGGCAAGGCGGCCGAACTGGCCCGCCGGGTCTGAAGCCCGCCCGCCACGGTCAGCCACTCAGTTGCCGAGCACCCGCTCGGCGTAGCGGTTGAAGCGCCAGGCATCGCCCTCCAGGGTGATGCGGCGCCAGGTGGCCCGTTTCTCGCCGGGCGTCATCTCGGTCCAGCGCTGCACCTCGTCGAACGACCGGCCGCAGCCCTTGCAGACCTCGTCCCCCTGGCTGGTGGAGCAGATGGCGATGCAGGGCGTGTCGGGCGTGCTGGCGTACCAGGCCAGCCAGGCCTCGCGGGCCGCAGCCGGCAAGGTGCGCTCGTCGGCCTCGCTCTCGTGGAAGTACACCAACAACGCATACACCTCGGCCAGCGCGCGCAGCGGCGCGGCCAGCGACACGCCGTCCGGGGACGGCGAACGTTCGCGCCAGTAGTTGATCGCGGCTTCGATGTCGGAGATGTGGATGCCGGCCATGGGGGGTATGCCAAAGGGAGGCCGATGATAGCCATCCGGACATCTCCGAGGCGACTGCAGGCCCAAGGACTTGCGGCAAATGCGTACACCCGCCGCAGGCGCCCCCGATAAAATGGCGGACTTTGCCGAGGGGGGGGGAGTCCGTGCGTGACGGGCAGGACCTTCGGCCGCAACCCCTGGAGAAACCGCATGGAATTCATGTCCGCCGCCTGGTGGTCAGCACTGCTGGCCATCATCCTCATCGACCTGGTGCTCGCCGGCGACAACGCCATCGTGATCGCCCTGGCCGCCCGCAACCTGCCCAAGGAGCACCAGAAGAAGGCCATCATCTGGGGCACGGTGGGTGCCATCATCGTCCGCTCGGCCATGACGCTGGCCGTGGTGTGGCTGCTCAAGATCCCCTACCTCATGCTGGTCGGCGGCCTGGCCCTGATCTGGATCGCCTACAAGCTGATCGCCGAGGACGAGGGCGATGGCGACGAGCACGGACCGGCCGCCACCACCTTCTGGGGCGCCATGAAGACCATCATCATTGCCGATGCCGTCATGGGCATCGACAACGTGCTAGGTGTGGCCGGCGCCGCCCAGGGCTCGTTCGACCTGGTGGTCATCGGCCTGCTGGTGAGCATTCCCATCGTGGTCTTCGGCAGCACCGTGGTGCTCAAGCTGGTGGAGCGCTTCCCCGCCATCATGTACGTGGGCGCGGGCGTGCTGGCCTTCACCGCCGGCAAGATGATGGTCAACGAGCAGATGCTCAAGGACATCTTCAAGCCCGAGGGCTCTGCCAACGCCCTGTACTGGGCTGTGGTGGCGGTGGTGATCGTGGGCGTGCTGGCCGCCGGCTGGCTGCACAACCGCCGCGCCGCCAGCAACGCGGCCTCCACCTGATCGCCGCGCCATGGGCCGCCTGATCGTCCGCTGGCTGCTGGCCGCCTGCGCGCTGCTGGCGGTCACCTACCTCTACAGCGGGGTGGAGGTGCGCAGCTTCCCCTCGGCCCTGCTGGCCGCCGCCGTGATCGGACTGTTCAACGTCACGCTGCGGCCGGTGCTGG
Organism: Hydrogenophaga sp. R2; assembly: GCF_049843595.1. Lineage (NCBI taxonomy): Bacteria > Pseudomonadati > Pseudomonadota > Betaproteobacteria > Burkholderiales > Comamonadaceae > Hydrogenophaga > Hydrogenophaga sp. R2. The sequence goes on along the minus strand of NZ_JBBHZN010000003.1, from coordinate 294,882 downwards.
TGATCCTGACCCTGCCGGTGACGGTGGTCACCCTGGGGCTGTTCCTGTTCGTCATCAATGCCCTGCTGTTCTGGGCCGCCGCCAGCGTGCTCGACGGCTTCTTTGTGGCGGGTTTCGGCGCCGCCCTGCTGGGCTCACTGATCTATTCCGTGCTCTCGCTCCTGATCGACCAGGCCATGCGGGCCATCTTCGGCCGCTGAGTCTGGCGGCAGGCGCGGGGCTCAGTCCTCGCGCATCGATTCCTTCAACAGCAGTTCCACGTCGCGCCGGCGGCTGTCCACGATGGCCAGCTCGATCGGATCGGCGTTGCGCTGCGCCGGTGGCAAGGCCTGCGCCGCCTTGAGCCGCTCCAGCGCGCCGCTGAAGTCCCGCTGGGCCGCGCGGGCCTCCGCGTCGGCCCGCACCGAGCGCAGCACCTGGCCCTGGGCCTGGTGCGCCCGAGAGAGCAATTGCCAGGCCTGTGCATCGCGCGGTCGCGACACCACCCACTCCTGCAGTCGGCCGGCCGCCTTGCCCGGCTCGCCCGTGGCCAGCGCCGCCTGGGCGCCCAGCAGCACGGCGCTGCGCGAGCCGCCGGCCAGGGCCGCATCGCGCAGCTCGGCCAGACGGGGCGTGTGGTTGGGCGAGAGCTGGCCCGGCGCCAGCAGGATCTCCAGCAACAGGGCATCCGCCCAGGGCCGGCCATCGGCCGGTACCTGGCGGCGCAGCTGCTCCGCCAGCTCGATGGCCCGGTCGCGCTGCCCCAGCCGCAAGGCCGACAAGGCAGCGGCATAGCGCGGGCCGATGCCGGCGTCGGCGGCCTGGCCGTTGGCCAGCAGGGCCCGCCAGCGGTCCGGACTTTTCTCCGACATCACCTTGGCCCGGGCCGACACCTGGGCATGGAACGCCATCGACGGTTGTCCCGGCCGCGGCGCGGCCGACGCCAGCGGCCCGACCGGCAGGCGCAGGCGCATGTCGGCAATGCGCTCGCCGGTGAGCGGGTGGCTGCGCAGGTAGGGGAAGGCGCCGTCGTCGTTCAGCCGCGAGGCCTGCTGCAGCTTGTCGAACATGGTCACGAAGCCCTGGCCATCAAAACCCGCCTCGGTGAGCACGCCGAAGCCGATGCGATCGGCCTCGCGTTCCATGTCGCGCGAGAAATTCAGCGCGTTCTGGGCCGCCACCGCCGAGCCGCCGATGATGGCCGCGCCGGCCGCCTGCGGGTTGGAGCCCGCCGCCAGGGCACCCAGGATCATGGCGCCCAGCATCCACGGGGCCATGCGCTCGTCGTTCTCGATCAGCCGCGAGATGTGCCGCTGCGACACATGGCTGAGTTCGTGCGCCAGCACCGAGGCCACTTCTTCGGGTCGCTCGGTCAGGGCCAGCAGCCCCAGGTTCACGCCCAGGTAGCCCCCGGGCAGGGCGAATGCGTTGACGGCGCGCTCCCGGGAAATCATCAGCTCCCAGGCCAGCCGCTCGGACTGCTCCGGTGTGATCTCGCCACGCTGCCTGGCCGCCGTCATCAGGGGGCGCCACAGGGCTTCCAGATAGTCCCCCACCACCGGGTCGTCCAGGTAGTCCGGGTCGCGGTAGATGCGGGTGGCGATGCGGTCACCCAGCCGGCGCTCGGCCGACAGGGACATGCCGGTGCCCTCGCCCAGACTGGGCAGGGCCTGCGCCCGGGGCCCGTCCCGCACCACCTGGGCCGACAAGGGAAGGGTGGTGCACAGGGCCAGAACCAGACCCAGGGAGGCCAGCGGACGGATCTTCATGCCCGTATGATGCCGCGTCCGATGACCGGTTCAACGAACCCCGCGTAAAAGCCGCCCCATGTCTGTCACAGAATCTTCCGCTCAACCCCTGACCCATTTCGACGCCCAGGGCCAGGCCCACATGGTCGACGTGGCGGCCAAGGCCAGTACACACCGCGTGGCCGTCGCGCAGGGCCGCATCACCATGCTGCCGGCCACCCTGGCGCTGATCGAGGGCGGCACCGCCAAAAAGGGCGATGTGCTGGGCGTGGCCCGGCTGGCCGGCATCATGGCCGCCAAGAAGACCAGCGACCTCATCCCCCTGTGCCACCCGATTGCGCTGACGCGCGTGGCGGTGGAGTTCGAGATCCAGCCCGAGGGCCACAGCGTGTTGTGCACCGCCCGTGCCGAATGCACCGGGCAGACCGGCGTGGAAATGGAAGCCCTGACCGCCGCCAGCGTGGCCCTGCTCACCATCTACGACATGTGCAAGGCCGTGGACCGCGGCATGACCATCGACGGCGTGCGCCTGATAGAAAAACTGGGCGGCAAGAGCGGCCACTTTGTGGCCACCTGACCTGCGTGGTCAGTACGGATCGACCGGCAGGTAATCCAGCGGCATGCCCGATGCGGCGTCGATGAGCGCGGTCCAGAACAGGTTGCGGCCCGCCACCGGCAGGTACAGCAGACCATCCAACGGACGCCCCAGATCCCGCGCCATGGCCTCGGCCGCTGCGCGCGCCTCGGGCTTGCGCTGCAGCAGCTCGGCCAGCGGCTTTGCCTCGGCCTTGACGGCGGATACGGCGTCGGCGTAGGGCATCCAGAAGTCGGGGCGGGCGCCGAGCGTGAGGCCGCCCAGTTCGGCGAACATGGCGTCGGACTGCTCCTGCGCCGACCGGAAAGGACGCACGGCCACCAGCTGGGGGCGGCCCATCGGGAGATGGCGCCACTCTGCTGGGGCTTGAGCCAGCAGCTGCGGATCGACGTCCACCGCATGAATCACGCGAAAGCGTGAAACCTCGAAAGCCATGTACACCGGCCGCGCCTGCACCATGGTCCACAGGCCGTAGGCCAGCGCTGCAATCTGCAACAGGCTGATGAAGGCCACGTCCAGCCGCAGCTCCTTCAACGACTTTTTCGGATTCGCCACGATCAATGTGGCTGCCGGTCCCAGGATCACGTCGACCGTGACGATGATCAGGAACAACTTGACGCCGCCCGCCAGCTCGCGGAACGGGTGGGGGAACCAGACCAGAAAGACCAGGGCGGCCACCATTGACGTGATGAGCAGGCTGGCAGCAAGGTGGGCTCCGGCCCACTGGATTCGTCGTGACATGGATAACGGTGAGGGGCTTGTTGCGCGGCGGCCGGATTATCGCGCCGACAACGGCTCGGGTTCGAAGCGGAATGTCGAGCGGCGGCCCTGGTAGGGTGGCCAGTCGACCGCGGCCAGCTCCGGATGCTTGCGCCGATCCCGAGCCCAGATCAACTGGGTTTGTTGAACAAGTTCCGGCGGCGTGATGGCGTTGTACCGGCTCATCCAGAGCCGGGCCTCGTCGGTTCGACCGGCCACGGTCAGAGCCAGAGCTGTCCTGTAAATGGCTGGCGCCGTTGTGACAGCGCGCGACGTTTCCTGCATCCACTCAAGTTGTTTTGGATCCAGTGGCCGATCCAGGTCCATGCGGTAGATGACCAGTTCATCGTGCAGCTGGTTCAGTACCAGTGGCGACTTGATCGGATTGTTCAACCGATAGCCGATATTGACGTTGTCGAACCGCCATTCGTTGAACCGCTCCTGATACGGGAAGTAGTCCCATGCGGTCGCTGCGGCCGTGGCAAATACGGCCGCAGCGACCAGCGAGTTCATCCTGCGGGATGTCTGAAACCACTCCCGGGCACCCGTCGATGCGCACACCAGACCGATACAGATGCCGGCAGGCACCAGCAAATAGAGGTACTGATGCGGCAGCTCCAGCATGGCGTGCAGCGTCAATGTCAGGAGGATCAGCAGTGGAATCCACAAAGCGGGCGTAACCACAGCGTCCTTGACCCGACGCCAGCCCCACACCATCGCCGAAACTGTCAGCAGCAGGGCCAGCGGCATCCCAACCCACAGCATCAGATCAAGGATCACGTTATGGGCATGACCAAACCGCTGACCGATGTAGAGCAGGGGCTCGACATCTGCGCGCAGGAAATAGGCATAACCCACATCGGTGACGCCATAACCCCACCAAGGGCTGGCCAGCACCGCCTTACCAAATGCGAGCCAGGCATCGATGCGAGCGCCATCCACAGCCGACAGGCGCCCTTCGGTGGAACCTGGCACACCCAGCGCGTCGGCCACCGCTTGAAAGTTCAGGGACCATACCACCAGGAGTGCCAGCATCACGCCCCAGGTGACACATACCGCCGAGCCCGCCCAGCGGCGGGCCAGGGTGGCCAGGACCACCGTGCACAGGGCCATCTCCAGCAAGCCGGCACGAGACTGCGTCAAGCCCAGACCTACTACCATGAGCACAAAGGCCAGCAGGAACACCACCGGATGCAGCCGCCGCTCGACGTGCCACCAGGTCAGCCCGAGCAGGGCCCAGACCTGCAGCGTCGCCAGCAGGTTGGGTTGAAGAATCGAGCCCGAGGGCCGGCTTTCGCGAGCGATCGGCGTGACCAGCATCGACGCAATCGACGTCATGTCATCCGGGTAGAGCTGAAACCACTGGATCAACTGGATAGGCAGGTTGAGCAGGGCGGCCAGTACCAGTGCCAGCAACAGGATTCCTGTGGTACGAACGGCGGCCGAGCCCCGTGCACTGAATCCCAGCACCACCGCAAGCGCCAAGCATGCGATATAGACGCTGGAGACAAACGCAGTGCCGGACTTTGGCAGCAACCCTGCCACCCATTGCAGCCAGGGCACCACCGCCAGCGCCATGAGCACCAGAGCAAACAGGGGCCATCTCAGTCCCTGCCGCGCCTGCCCTCCAAGCAGCAAGAACATGACACCCAGGGCCAGGGCCACCAGCAGCTCATGGTGAAACGCGGTCCAGGGCAGCTGGTGGTTGGGGACCAGCCACACCAGCGATAGCAGGAATGCGGCCAATGCATCCTCGATCTGCTTCAGGCGGGTTGCGGCCGAGGTTTGCATCATGAACAGGGCTTATTGAAAGTACAAAAAAAACGGGCCGCTCGCGCGGCCCATTTTTGCTAGATCAGGCTTAGTTGCCGCGGCACGAGCCCGGCAGGAAACGCGGATCAACGCCGTTGGTGGCAGAAGGGCCGCAAGCCCAGCGAGCAATGACCTGCCCAGCAGTGGGGGTGGCGTTTGCAGACGTGAAGGGCCGGAGGGTGATGGAATGCGCTGCGGTATCCGTCACGGTACCGCCAACTTGGGAAGTGGCTTGCACAGTGATCGCGGCAGTCGTGGTGTCCACGGTTGCGCCTGAGACAAAGCGGGTGGGTGCCACGTTGCAAGTGCCGTTCACCATGGATGCCATGGTGGTGTTTGCGGGTGCCGATTGGATGGCTTCGGTAATGGAAGTCCGGCACGAAGAAGCCGCCAGCACGACTTCCGACATCCGTGCACGCACGGTGTAGTCCTGGTAAGCGGGCAGGGCGACGGCAGCCAGAATACCGATGATGGCCACCACGATCATCAATTCGATCAGGGTGAAACCTTTTTGCAGGGTACGCTTCATGAAGACTCCTAAAGGGGTTCGGGTTGAGGACGCGAGTGTTTCAGCAGGTTGCGTGCCAGCCCGTACCGCCCCGTTGAGTGCCAAAAACATCACACACAGCGACCCAGGTGACAAAAATTGACCACCTTCGGAACCGGCGGCCGTAACAATTTTTGTCATTCGCCGCAGGGCGTCAGTTTCTGCAGGACCCTGGCAGGTACTTGGCATCGATCGGGTTGCTGCCGGTGGCTGGGCCGCAGCGCCACTCGCTGATGACCTGACCGGCATGGTTGGCCGCGTTGAACTGACCGCTGGATACGTATGGGCTCAGGCGAATCGACGTGCCGGCACCGGTGCCCAGGTTGGCGGCATTGCCCACCACCGTGATGGCAGCATTGGTCGCGTCCACACTGACCGAAGACACCATCTTGGTGGGTGACACGGAACAGGAGCCGGGCAGTGCGGTGGCCAGTGCCGAGGCCGTGGTGGCATTGAGGATGGTTTCGGTGACCGACCCCCGGCAGGACGACGCCGCCAGGATCAGTTCCGACACCCGCGCCCGCACGGTGTAGTCCTGATAGGCCGGCAGGGCCACGGCGGCCAGGATGCCGATGATGGCCACCACGATCATCAGTTCGATCAGGGTGAAACCGCGCTGGATGAGGCCAGGTTTCGCAGACAGACTCATGCTGACTCCTTGGGAGAGGAAGGACGACCCGGGGGTCGCGCCACCGAAGGATTCGGTGGCTCAGCTGAGTGACGGGGTTCTGTACGCCCATCCTGATGGGCGATGGAGCGGCGAGTGGGCGGGACAGCCGGTCAGGAGACTCAGAACTCGAACGTCTCGCCCGCCTGAAGCCAGCGGATGTCGTGGCGCGATGCGGCGTCCAGGCGCAGGATCTCGGCCATGATCAGTTCCGTCTCGGCCGGCTTGGTGTGGGTGATGCAGACGGGATACCGGGCACCGGGCGGGATGGACGCCAGTTCTTCCGACAGCGTGCCGGGCGCCAGGTGCTGGCTGCGGCGCGCCAGGTCGGCCTCACGGTCGCTGAAGGCGGTCTCGATGACCAGCTGTGCGACGGGCAGCTGGTTCACGCGCGCCCAGAACGCGGGGTTGCGGCCGGTGTCGCCGCTGAACACCCAGGCGCCGCCCTGCCCCCAGGCCGCATACCCCACCGCCGGCACGCTGTGCACCGCCGGCAGGGCTTCCACCGTCTTGCGGCCGTCGGTCCAGGTGTCGCCCACCTGAAGGGGCTCGAACACCAGCAGAGGGTTCCCGGTGCTGGGGATGCCGGTGAAATCGGGCCAGATCAGCCCGTTGAACAGGTGCGTGCGCAGGGCCTGGATGGTCTCGGGCAGGGCATGCACATGGATGGCGCCGGCGCCACGGGCCAGCCGGCCGGACGCCACGGCGTCCAGCATCAATGGCAGTGCCGCGACATGGTCCAAGTGCGCATGGGTGATGAACACATGGTCGATGCCGGCCATGAGGTCGAGCGGCAGGTCGCCCACACCGGTACCGGCGTCGACGAGGACGTCGTCATCCAGCAGGAAGGCGGTGGTCCGGCAGCCATGCGCAATGGCACCGGAACAACCCAGGACCTGGACTTTCATGTTGGGGCGGAACTCGGGTCGGATCGGGAAACGCGATCCGCCAGACTAACCGCTGCGATCCGCGCCGAACAGGACTTATTTGGCAAAAACCCGGTTCCCGAACGCCACAGACGTTCCGGGATGGGCGTCCGGGTCAGAGCAGCACGAACTGCATCTGGGTGCCGGCCAGCTCCAGCAGGTCGCCGTCGCGCAGCTCGACCGCTTCCTCGCCCAGGGCCTGGCCGTTCACCGAAGGGCGAACCACGCCTTCCACCACGGCCATCACATAGGCGCTCTGGCGGCGGGTGATGGCCGCCACGGCCACACCGGGCTTGCCGATGGTGGTGACCACCTTGACCAGGGGCACTTCGCGGCCGGCGGCCGAGCCCGACATCACCCGTATCGCGGCATTGCCCACCGGGGCGGCGCTGGCGCCCACCACGCTGCCGGCGTTGATGACCATGGTCTTCTCGTAGGACTCAACGGGCGCCTCGGCGCCGTCCTGGATGAAGCGGATCTTGTACTTGCCGATCTCGACCGTGTCGTTGTTGGCCAGCGACTGCTTCTTGACCGCCTTGCCGTTGACGTAGGTGCCGTTGGTGCTGTTGAGGTCTTCGATGGTGACTGCGCTGCCGGCCATCTGAAGCACGGCATGCTCGCCGCTGACGGCCAAGTTGTCGATGACGATGTCGTTGTACGGACGGCGACCCAGCGTGGTGCGGTCTTTGGTCAGCTGCACTTCCTTGATGACGACGCCGTCGATGGAAACGATCATTTTCGGCATGGCCGACTCCTGTGTCCTGTCCGTTTTTGAGGTGTTTATCGTCCGAGCATGCGTGAAAGCAGGCCTTTGCGAGCCTGACGGTCACTTGCGTGCGTCAGTATCACAGAAATATTGTCCCGTCCGCCCGCGTCGTTGGCCGCATCCACGAGAGCGTGGCATTTTTCCTCCAGCGTCCCGGCGGTGACGAGCAGAGTGGCCATGCGCTCGTCGCTGACCATGTCGCTCAGGCCGTCGGAGCAGAAGAGGAAAAGATCGTCGTCCTCGACGCGGAATTCGTTGACCTCCAGCTGCACGCTGTCCTCCACGCCCAGAGCGCGGGTGACCAGGTTCTTGTGGGTGGCGAACTGGGCCTGCTCCAGGGAGATCAGGCCGGCGTCGATCTGCTCCTGCAGCAGCGAGTGATCGCGGGTGATCTGCACGAACTCGCCCTTGCGCAGGCGGTAGCAACGCGAATCGCCCACGTGGCCGATCATGGCCCGGCCGGCCAGGAAGACGCCCATCACCAGGGTGGTGCCCATGCCGGCGTAGCCCGCGTGGGCGTTGGCGGCATTGAAGATGGAGCGGTTGGCGTTGTCGACGCAGACCTCCATGGCCCGGCGCAGCTCCCGCGGGCTGGATTCGAAACCGCCCTCGGTGATCCACCGGCCCAGCTCGGTCTTGATGAATCCGGTGGCCATGGCGCTGGCCACCTCGCCCGCGTTGTAGCCGCCCATGCCGTCGGCCAGGACGGCGATGTGGGACTCGGTGTCCAGGGCCACCGAGTCCTCGTTGTTGTCTCGCACCAGTCCGGTGTCGGTGAGACAGAAATACTCAAAGTTCATGATTGGTCGGCTTTATAACCGTATATCCGGTTGTTCCGGGACGGAATCGGACCGGGCGGTCGATACGGTCGAGGGTAGGGTGATCTGGGTGGTGGGAAAGCCGGTCGCCGGCTCGGCATCGGGCAACCGGGCCGCCAGCCGCCGCAGCTCGGCGGCCATCTGCGCGCCGGTCTGGAAACGCTCGGCCGGGTGCTTGGCCATGGACGTGGCCAGGCAGGCGCCCAGCGCCAGCGGCAGGTCGGGCCGCAGGCTGGTCAGTGCGGCCGGTGGTTCGTTGGCAATGCGGAACATGAGCGCCGCCAGGGAGTCGGCCTGGAACGGCAACCGTCCGGTCAGCAGCTGAAAGAGCGTCACGCCCAGTGAATAGAGATCGGCACGCCCGTCCACCCGCTGGCCGGCCAGTTGCTCGGGCGCCATGAAGCTGGGGGTGCCCAGCACCACGCCGGTCCTGGTCCGGCTGCTGTCGGTCACACGGGCGATGCCGAAGTCGGTGACCTTCACCGAACCGGTGGCCGGGTCGACCATGATGTTGGCCGGCTTGATGTCACGGTGCACCACGCCCAGGGCATGCGCATGGTCCAGCGCCAGCGCCACCTGCTCGCCGATCTCCAGCACCTGCTGCGGGGGCAGCAGATCGCCCGGGCGGGTGTGCCGCGTGAGGTCGTGGCCGGACAGCAGCTCCATGGCGATGAAGGCCAGATCGTGCTCTTCGCCAGCATCGAAGATGGTCACGATGTTCGGATGCTGCAGCCGGCCGGCGGTCTCGGCCTCGCGGAAGAAGCGGTCGCGCGCATCCTGCAGTTCCTGCCCCTCGAATTCGGCGGAAAGGGCCAGGGTCTTGATCGCCACCGCCCGCCCGATCTTCGGATCCCGGCCCAGGTAGACCACGCCCATCGCGCCCTTGCCCAGCGTCTTCTCCACCCGGTAGCGGCCGAGCATGGGCTGTTCGACAGCGCCGTCACCCAGCACCAGCGTGCCGCCGGGATGGGTGTTGCCGCTGCCCAGCACGACGGTGGCGGCGAGCTGTCGGGCACGCTCCACGCGGGCCCGGGTATCGGTGTCGGTCGGGTCCAGGCGCAACAGGTGCTCGTACACCGCCAGCGTCTTGTTGAACTGGCGCTTGCGCTCGAAGTCCTGGGCCAGCAGGCGCAGGTTGTCGGCCACCGCCTCGCTCAGCGGCACGCGCTGCAGGCGATCAAATGCCTGGTCGAGCTGCCCCTGGCTCTGCAGCTGCAGGGCCATGAGGCGGTTGGTCTCGGCGGATTCCTGGTCGGAGCGCCGCTTGAGGGTTTCGGTGACCAGGAAACGGCGGGTGGTGAGGGCCAAGTGCCCCACCAGCAGCAGCACCAGCGGCAGCATGAACTGCAGCCACCAGCCAGCGCGGGTCAATGCCAGCCAGCTGGCCGAAGCCAGCAGGGCGCAGGCAGCGGCCGTGACACCCGCCGCCACCCCGGCCCGCAGGCGGGGCAGCAGCAGCACCAGGTACAGGCCCACCAGGACCACCACACCGGTCTCGGCCATGGCAGCCCAGTGCGGGCGGGCAAAGTGATGTCCCTGCAGCAGGCTGGAAACGCTGTGCGCCACCAGGGTCACCGGCGCCGTGGCGCTGGAGGCCGGCGTCGGGAACGAGGTGCCCACCCCGGCGGCCGTGGCGCCGATGATCACGATCTTGCCGGCGTACTTGGCGGCATTGATGCGCCCGGTCACCACGTCGTAGAACGAGTCGGCCGCGAACGGTGTGCGCCCGGCCACCGGGGAATAGAACTGCGGCAGCATGCGCCCGGCGCTGTCGGTGGGCACCACGCCATTGCCCAGGCGCAGACCGACGCCGGGCAGCTGCGCCCAGTCCTGCGGACCCAGGTTCAGGCTGTGTGCAGCCACCGCCAACGCCAGCGACGGCACGGCAAAACCGTCGTAGTCCACCAGCAAGGGCTCGCGGCGCACCGCGCCGTCCGGATCGGGCTGCTGATTGAGGTGCCCGATGCCGGCCGCCGGCTCTCCGAAGATGGGCAGGGGCTGCAGGGTGCCGCTGGCGGGCAGGCCCATGCCGGCGGTCTCGCCCAGGGTTCGCCGCTGGGCAAACGCCGGCAGCGGCGCATCGAGGCGGCCTCGGGGAACGCCCAGCTCGAACACCGAACCCAGCACCACATTGCCCGCCTCGCGGATGCTGCGGGCCAGGCGGGCGTCCGAGTCGAGCCGGGCTTCGGTCTGGCCGATGAAGGCGAGCAGCTGTTCGCGGGACACCGGACCCAGGTCGTTGTAGGCGCCCGGCATGCTGGAGCGCCCCTCCAGCTGTTCGCGCAGATCGCGCAAGGGCGCCAGGGCGCGTTCGCTCTGGGGTTCGACGAAGAAGGCCGTGTGGGCGATGGTCTTGGCACCGCCCGCCACCAGCTGGTCGATCAGATCGGCATGCACCTCGCGGGGCCATGGCCAGCGACCGATGTTGGCAATGCTCAGGTCGTCGATGGCGATCACCGCCACCTTGTCGCTGGGTTCACGGCCACTGGCGGTGCTGGCCAGGTCGTAGAACCGCCGCTCCAGCACCTGCACCCCATCGGTACCCAGGTACAGCAGCATGACCACCAGCAGCACCAGCGCCCCCACGAGCATGTCGGGGTGACGTAGGCGCCGGCGAGGCTTGCGCGAGGGGTCGGAACGAGAAGGCACGGATCAGGGCGAGCGTGGGTCAGCAACCCGGAAGCAGGGAAGGTCCGGCGCACCCGACCACGCACGACGAACCATCCGTCGGCGCCGTTGCATTTTGTTGCAGCCCCCGGGCGCGGGCAATCCTGACAAGCGGCATCGTCGTGCAAAACGGCACGGAGGGGGCCGCCGATCGGCGCTGCCCAGCAAAAAGGGCAACGTTTCCGTTGCCCTTTTCCGACTGTCGAGCCCTGACGGGCCTGTGCCCGATCAGAGCAGCGCCTTGAGCAGGCGGCCCATTTCGGACGGGTTGCGGGTGACCTTGAAGCCGCACTCTTCCATGATGGCGAGCTTGGCGTCGGCCGTGTCGGCACCGCCCGAGATCAGCGCGCCGGCGTGGCCCATGCGCTTGCCGGGAGGGGCGGTGACGCCGGCGATGAAGCCGACGATGGGCTTCTTCATGTTCGCCTTGCACCACATGGCGGCTTCGGCTTCGTCGGGGCCGCCGATCTCGCCGATCATGATCACGGCGTCGGTGTCCGGATCGTCGTTGAAGGCCTTCATCACGTCGATGTGCTTCAGGCCGTTGATGGGATCGCCGCCGATGCCCACGGCACTCGACTGGCCCAGGCCGATCTCGGTCAGCTGCGCCACGGCTTCATAGGTCAGTGTGCCCGAGCGGGACACCACGCCGATGCGGCCCTTGCGGTGGATGTGGCCGGGCATGATGCCGATCTTGATCTCGTCGGGCGTGATCAGGCCGGGGCAGTTGGGGCCCAGCAGCAGGGTCTTCTTGCCACCGGCGGCTTCCTTGGCCTTCATCTTGTTGCGCACTTCCAGCATGTCGCGCACGGGGATGCCTTCGGTGATGCAGATGGCCAGGTCCAGGTCGGCCTCGACGGCTTCCCAGATGGCGGCGGCGGCGCCGGCGGGCGGCACGTAGATCACCGAGACGGTGGCGCCGGTCTGCTGGGCGGCTTCCTTGACGGTGGAGTAGATCGGGATGTTGAAGATCGACTCGCCGGCCTTCTTGGGGTTCACGCCGGCCACGAAGCAGTTCTTGCCGTTCGCGTATTCCTGGCACTTCTCGGTGTGGAACTGGCCCGTCTTGCCGGTGATGCCCTGGGTGATGACCTTGGTGTCTTTGTTGATGTAGATCGACATGTTGCTTCTCCGGGGCTTAGGCTTTGACGGCGGCAACCACTTTTTGAGCGGCTTCGGCCATGGTGTCGGCGCTGATGATGGGCAGACCCGACTCGGCCAGCATCTTCTTGCCCAGCTCTTCGTTGGTGCCCTTCATGCGGACCACCAGCGGGACGTTCAGGTTGACGGCGCGGCAGGCGGTGATCACGCCGGTGGCGATGGTGTCGCACTTCATGATGCCGCCGAAGATGTTGACCAGGATCGCTTTGACCTTGTCGTTCTTGAGCATGATCTTGAAGGCCTCGGTCACCTTCTCGGGGGTGGCACCGCCGCCCACGTCCAGGAAGTTGGCCGGCTCGGCGCCGAACAGCTTGATGGTGTCCATGGTGGCCATGGCCAGACCGGCGCCGTTGACCAGGCAGCCGATGTTGCCGTCCAGGCTGATGTAGGCCAGGTCGAACTTGGAGGCCTCGATCTCGGCGGGGTCTTCCTCGTCCAGATCGCGCAGGGCCACGATCTCGGGGTGGCGGAACAGGGCGTTGGAGTCGAAGTTGAACTTGGCGTCCAGGGCGATCACGTTGCCCTTGCCGTCACGGTTGAGCGGGTTGATCTCGACCAGGGACGCGTCGGTGTCCATGTAGCACTTGTAGAGCTTCTGGCAGATGTCGATGAACTGCGCCTGCGAGTCGGCCGGCATGCCGATGCCACGTGCCAGCTCCTCGCCCTGGGCCTGGGTCAGGCCGACCAGCGGGTCCACGAACAGGGTGATGATCTTCTCGGGCGTGGAGTGGGCCACTTCCTCGATGTCCATGCCGCCTTCGCTGGAGGCGATGAAGGCCACCTTCTGGGTCGCGCGGTCGGTCACCACGGACAGGTAGTACTCCTTCTGGATGTCGGCGCCGTCCTCGATGTAGAGGCGGCGGACCTTCTGACCCTCGGGGCCGGTCTGGTGGGTCTTGAGCTGCATGCCCAGGATCTGGCCGGCCAGTTCCTTGACCTGCTCGATGCTCTTGGCCACCTTGACGCCGCCACCCTTGCCACGGCCGCCGGCGTGGATCTGGGCCTTGACCACCCAGACCGGGCCGCCGAGTTTCTGGGCGGCTTCCACCGCTTCCTGCACCGTGAAGGCCGGGATGCCGCGCGGCACCGGCACACCGAACTGGCGCAGGATGTCCTTGCCCTGGTATTCGTGAATCTTCATGAGTTCTCTCTCAAGGATGGGTCAGATGTCCGGCGCGGCGAGGGTGGCCGGGGACGAGGCTCGGGTGAGCAACCGGGGACTGTATCATGGTGCGATGCACCAATCCGGGTCGCGATCCCGGCCGTAATTATGGCCACGCGGCCTGAAACCCAACTGACACGGAGCGCGACATGGCCCTGGTTTTCATCGACGGCGAAGCCGGCACCACCGGACTGCAGATCCGCGAACGGCTGCAGGGCATGGCCGGGGTGGAGCTGGTGAGCATCGACCCGGCCCGCCGCAAGGATCCGGCCGCCAAGCGCGAACTCATGGCCGGTGTCGATCTGGTGATCCTGTGCCTGCACGACGATGCCGCCATCGAATCGGTCGCCATGATCGACAGCCTGCCGGGCCGCAAGCCGCGCATCATCGACGCCTCCACCGCCCACCGCTGTGCACCCGGCTGGGTGTATGGCTTTCCAGAACTGGCCGCTGGCCAGCGCGAAGCCGTGCAGGCAGCGGACCGCGTGGCCAACCCCGGCTGCTACGCCACCGGGGCGATTGCGCTGCTGCGCCCGCTGGTGCAGGCCGGCCTGATCCCGGCCGACTTCCCGCTGGCCCTGCCCTCGGTCAGCGGCTACTCGGGCGGCGGCCGCACCATGATCGAGGCCTACGAGGCCGGCGAGGCCCCGCTGTTCGAAGCCTACGCCCTGGGCCTGTCGCACAAGCACCTGCCCGAGATCCTGCGCTACACCGGGCTGAGCCGCCGGCCCATCTTCATTCCGGCGGTGGGCAACTTCCGCCAGGGCATGCTGGTGCAGCTGCCGCTGCACCTGGACGACCTGCCGGGCCGTCCGAAGGCCGCCGACCTGCACGACGCCCTGACCCGCCACTACGCCGACAGCGCTGCAGCCGGTGGCTGGGTGCAGGTGATGCCGGCCACCGAGAACGGCAAGCTCGACGCCACGGCGCTGAACGACACCAACCGGCTGGAGCTGCGGGTGTTTGCCAACGAGGCGCACCGCCATGCGGTGCTGATCGCCCGGCTCGACAACCTGGGCAAGGGCGCCAGCGGCGCGGCGGTGCAGAACCTGCAGCTGATGCTGGGGCTGTGATCAGTCGTCGTCCCCGCCGCTGACCACGCGGCGGATGGCCTCGGCGGCGAAACCGCGCGAGGCCAGGAAACGCATCTGCTTCGCCCGGCCGGCTGCGTCCACCGCCGGCTCACCAAACTTCCTGCGCCAGACTTCGCGAGCCCGCTGCACTTCGGTGCGGCGCAGGGCGTCCACGGCGTCGGCCACGGCCTGCGGGCTCACGCCCTTGGCCTGCAGCTCCTGCTTGAGGCGGCCGGTGCCCAGCCGGGCAGCGCGCCGGTGCACCACCGACTCCACCACCCGCTGCTCGCTGATGAAGCCCTTGGCCTGCAGCTCGTCCAGCACGCGGGCCAGTTCACCCGGCTCGGTCTCGTGCTCGGCGAGCTTGCGTTCCAGCTCGGCGCGCGAATGCTCGCGGCCGGCCAGCAGCCGCAGGGCGCGGCCCTTGAGGGAGAGCGTCTGGAAACCCACCAGGCAGGGACGGGGCCGCAGCCCCGCTTACTCGGCGACTTCGGCGTCGGCCTTGTCGGCCTTGGCCTTGGACTTGCGGGCAGCCGGGGCGGCCGGCTCCTCGGCACCGCCGTCCACCGGCAGCAGCGGAACACCCAGTTCGGTGCGGACCTTGTTCTCGATCTCGACGCGCAGCTCGGGGTTCTCGCGCAGGAATTCGCGGGCGTTGTCGCGACCCTGGCCGATCTTCTCGCCGTTGTAGGCGTACCAGGCGCCGGACTTCTCGATCACGCGGTTGAGCACGCCCAGGTCGAGGATTTCGCCCTCGCGACTGATGCCTTCACCGAACAGGATGTCGAACTCGGCCGTCTTGAAGGGCGGGCTGACCTTGTTCTTGACCACCTTGACCTTGGTCTCGTTGCCGATGGCCTCTTCGCCCTTCTTGATGGTGCCGGTGCGGCGGATGTCCAGGCGCACCGAGGCGTAGAACTTGAGCGCGTTGCCGCCGGTGGTGGTTTCGGGGCTGCCGAACATCACGCCGATCTTCATGCGGATCTGGTTGATGAAGATCACCGTGCAGTTGGTCTTCTTGATGGTGGCGGTGAGCTTGCGCAGCGCCTGGCTCATGAGACGGGCCTGCAGGCCGGGCAGCTGGTCGCCCATTTCGCCTTCGATCTCGGCCTTGGGCGTGAGCGCGGCCACCGAGTCCACGACCACCAGATCGACCGCGCCGGAACGCACCAGCGAGTCGACGATTTCCAGCGCCTGTTCACCGGTGTCGGGCTGGGAAATGAGCAGGTCGGGCAGGTTGACGCCGAGCTTCTGGGCGTACTGCACGTCCAGCGCGTGTTCGGCGTCCACGAAGGCGCAGGTGCCGGCGAGCTTCTGCATTTCGGCAATCACCTGCAGGGTGAGCGTGGTCTTGCCGGACGATTCCGGGCCGTAGATCTCGATCACGCGGCCGCGCGGCAGGCCGCCGACGCCCAGGGCAATGTCCAGGCCCAGCGAGCCGGTGGACACCACCTGGATGTCCTCGATGGCCTCGCCTTCGCCCAGCTTCATGATGGTGCCCTTGCCGAACTGCTTCTCGATCTGGGCCAGGGCGGCCTGCAGGGCTTTGGCCTTTTCGGCGTTGACGGGGTTGTTGGCTTTCATTCCGGTGTCCATGCGAGGCTCCTGGTGGGTGGGGTTGCATCCAGCACTGGATGGGTGAACAGCAGTGTAGCGGCGAATACTTTTCCAAATCATGATTTTTTGGTCAGTTTGCCTTACCATCCGCCGCCATGGACATCCCCAGCCCTGCCGCCCCGACCGATGACCGCTGGCGCGGCGGCCACCTGGGCCGCCTGCTGGGCGAGGCCATGCGCCGCTTCGACGCCCGCGTGCTGCAGCTCATGGCCAGCGACGGCGAGGTGCCGCTGGCCCTGGCCCACCTGGCCGAACGCGATCAGGTGGGCGCAGCGCATGTGCACATCACCCGCCACCTCTCGCTGCGCGGCTCGCGCCTGACCGAACTCGCCCACCACGCCGGCATGACCAAGCAGGCCATGGGCGATCTGGTCACCCAGTGCGAGGCCTGGGGCCTGGTGCAGCGCGAACCCGACCCGCTGGACCGGCGGGCGCGGCGCATCGTGTTCACGCCGGCCGGGCTGCTCTGGCTGGACGCCTTCCGGCGGGCGGTGGCCCAGGCCGAGCAGGAATTCCACCACCAGGTCGGGGCGGAAGTGGCTACCGTGGTGAGCCTGGGGCTGGAGGCCTATGCCCGTTCCTGACACCCCCGGGGGCACCCTAGAATCGGTTCAAAAGCTGAGGAGACAGGCATGCGGATCCTGATTGCGGAAGACGACCAGGTGCTGGCGGACGGGCTGCTGCGCAGCCTGCGTGCGGCCGGGGCGGCGGTGGACCACGTGGCCAGCGGCGCCGAGGCCGATGCCGCGCTGATGACCAACAACGAGTTCGATCTGCTGATCCTCGACCTGGGCCTGCCGCGCCTGCACGGGCTGGAGGTGCTCAAGCGGCTGCGCTCGCGCGGATCGCAGCTGCCGGTGCTGATCCTCACCGCGGCCGACAGCATCGAGGAACGCGTCAAGGGCCTGGACTACGGCGCCGACGACTACATGGCCAAGCCCTTCAGCCTGCAGGAGCTCGAAGCCCGGGTGCGGGCCCTCACCCGGCGCGGCATGGGCGGCACCACCAACACCATCCGCCACGGCCCGCTCGAATACGACCAGGCCGGCCGCGTGGCCACCATCGACGGCAAGATGGTCGAGCTCTCGGCCCGCGAGCTGGGCCTGCTGGAGGTGCTGCTGCAGCGCGCCGGCCGCCTGGTCAGCAAGGACCAGCTGGTGGAGCGCCTGTGCGAGTGGGGCGAAGAGGTGAGCAACAACGCCATCGAGGTCTACATCCACCGCCTGCGCAAGAAAATCGAGAAGGGGCCGATCCGCATCGCCACCGTGCGCGGTCTGGGTTATTGCCTTGAAAAAATCCCCGGCTGAAGCGGACAAGGCCGGCTCGGTCGGCTTCGGACTGTTCCAGCGCGAACAGCGCAGCCTGTTCGGCGAAATCCTGGACTGGATGCTCACGCCGCTGCTGCTGCTGTGGCCGCTCTCGCTGGCGCTCACCTGGTTCGTGGCGCAGGGCATTGCCAGCAAACCCTTCGACCGCGCACTCGAATTCAACCTGCAGGCCCTGACCCAGCTGGTGGTCAACAACGATGGCCGCGTGATGTTCGTGCTGAACAACCAGGCGCGCGACCTGCTGCGCGCCGACGACAGCGACCTGGTGTACTACCAGGTGGTCGACGCCCGGGGCAAGCTGGTCAGCGGCGAGGGCGACTTTCCGCCGCCGCAGGACGAACCCGCGCCCGGGCCGGGCCGGGTGCTGCTGCGCGACGACGTGGTGCGCGGCGACGAGGTGCGCGTGGCCTACACCTGGCTGGACCGCAACGACGCCGCCGGCCCGGTGCTGATGCAGGTGGCCGAGACCAAAGGCAAGCGCTCCACCCTGGCCAACGAGATCATCAAGGGCGTGATGGTCCCGCAGTTCGTCATCCTGCCGCTGGCCGTGCTGCTGGTGTGGCTGGCGCTGGTGCGCGGCATCCGGCCGCTGTCCGATCTGGAGCAGCGCATCCGCGCCCGCCGCCCCGACGACCTGAGCCCGATCGAGGAGTCCTTCATCCCGCAGGAGGTGGCGCCGCTGGTGTCGTCCATCAACGACCTGCTCACCCGCCTGAAGGCCTCGCTCACCACCCAGCGCCGCTTCCTGGCCGATGCGGCGCACCAGCTCAAGACGCCGCTGGCCGGCCTGCGCATGCAGGCCGAACTGGCCCAGCGCGAGACCGATCCCCGCGAGCTGCGCGGCTCGCTGCAGCAGATCTCGCGCTCCAGCGCCCGGGCCACCCACACCGTCAACCAGCTGCTGGCGCTGGCGCGGGCCGAATCCACCGGCCGCGCCCTGCCCAGCGCCGACATCGACCTGGCGCGGCTGGTGCAGACGGTGGTGCAGGACTCGGTGCCCCGCGCACTGGAGGCCGGCATCGACCTGGGCTACGAAGGACCGGACGAGATGCCGCCCGAACTGCACCCCATGGGCAACCCGGTGCTGCTGCAGGAGATGGTGCGCAACCTGGTGGACAACGCCCTGGCCTACAGTGGCCGCGGCGGCGTGGTGACGGCTCGCGTGCTGGCCGACCGCTTCAGCGGGGTGCAGGTGCTGCAGGTGGAAGACAACGGGCCAGGCGTGCCCGAGAACGAACGCCACCTGGTGATGCAGCCCTTCTACCGGGCCCTGGGCACCAACGTGGACGGCTCAGGCCTGGGCCTGGCCATCGTGCAGGAAATCGCCCAGCAGCACGGCGCCACGGTGCACATGGAAGACACCCACCCCGAGCGCGCGCAGCGCGGGCTGCGGGTGTCGGTGAAGTTCCCGCCGAAACCCGACGAGACTCAGGCCGGCTTGTAGACGTTGAGCTGCAGGCGCTCGCGCTCGATGGCGCGGGCCACCGCCGGCAGGGCGGCGAAGCGCTGGGCCAGGTCCCAGGTGGCACCCAGCGTGGTGGGGTCGATGCCGGCATAACCACCCCAGCGCAGCAGGGTCAGGGCATAGGCATCGAGCACGCCGGGTTGCGCGCCCGCCAGCCAGGGCGAGGCGGCGCGGGCCATGGCCTCGATCTCCTCCAGCAGTCCCCGGTAGGCCGCCACCGCGTGCTCGCGCACCGCTTTCTGGGCGGCCTCGTCGGCGGTGAACTTCTGCGGCATGAACACGTGGGTGAAGGTGGGGTGCACCGTGTTGTTCATCCACATGAGCGTCTGCAGCGCCCGGGTGCGGGCGATGCCGCTGGCCGGCAGCAGACCGGCCTGGGGGAACAGGCTGTCGATGTGCAGCGCAATCGCCGGGATCTGGGTGACCACATCGCTGCCATCCACCAGCACCGGCACCTGGCCGCGCGGGTTCAGGGCCAGGTACTCGGGCGCACGCTGCTCGCCCTTGTGCAGCTTGACCATCACCGGCTCGAACGTGGCGCCGGCCAGCTCCAGGGCGGCGTGCGGCACGAACGAACAGGCGCCCGGGGCGTAAAACAGTTTGAGGCTCATGGCTTGTCTCCGTTGAAGTTCATTCCAGGTGCTGGCCGACCAGACCAGCGATCTCGAACATGGTCACGGCGTCCTTGCCGAACACCGGACGCAGCTTGGCATCGGCATTGATGCGGCGCTTGTCGGCAGCATCCTGCAGGCCGTTGGCCTTGATGTAGTCCCACAGCTTCTTGACCACCTCGGGGCGCGACACCGGGCCTTCGCCGATGACGGCCGCCAGCGCGGCGCTGGGCTGTTTGCCGGTGGCCGCCGTGGTCTTGCGCGGGGCCTTGGGCGCGGCGGCCTTCTTCGCGGCGGCGGCCTTTTTGGCCGGCGCGGCCTTGGCGGCCGGGCGGGCCGCGGTCTTGCGGGGCGGGTACTTGCTCTCGCGCTGCTCGAACTCGAAGTTCACCTTGCCGGCCTCCTTGTCCCAGGCCAGGAAGGCCTTGAAGGCGCGGCGGGTGCGCATGGAGACGAACTTGTCCAGCAGGTCGGTCTTGCCGGTGGCCAGCAGCTTGCTCATCTGCTCGCGCGCCACCGGCTGCTGCAGGATGACCTTGCCGCTCTTGAAGTCGCAGCTCGGCGTGGGCTGCTGCGCCGTGGGCACGGCGCGCTCGCACACATAGTTGGCGCCGTGCTCGTGCACCGCGCCGCCGCACTTGGGACAGGCGCCCAGCGACTCGCTGGCGGTGAACTCGACCAGCTCGCCGGTCTCTTCCTCGCGCTTGTCGTCGCCGAAGTCGAACTCCAGCTTCCAGTTGCGGTCCTCGTCGCTGAACTTGAGCACCATCTCGGCAACGAAAGGCCAGCCAGCCTTGGAGCGGAAACCCTCCAGCGGGCCGATGTGGCGGTCGCGCACGAAGGCCTCGGCCTCGTCGATCTCGAAGGTGCGGCCGGCCGGCGACTTGGTGAACGAGAAGCCGCAGCCCTCGCTGCTGCCATCGGCGCCGGTGCAGGCGTAGCGTCGGTAGTTTTCCTTCACCACGCCGCCGCAGTTGGGGCAAGGCGACTGCAGCGTGGCGTAGTTGCCCGGCACGGTGTCGCGGTCGTACTCCTTGGCCTTCTTCACCAGCCGCTCGGTCATGGCGGCGATGTCGGCCATGAAGGCCTCGCGGCTGAGCTTGCCCTGCTCCATCTGGGCCAGCTTGTATTCCCATTCACCGGTGAGCTCGGGGCGCGAGAGTTCCTCCACCTCCAGGCCCCGCAGCAGCGTCATGAGCTGGAAGGCCTTGGCAGTGGGGATGATCTCGCGGCCCTCGCGCAGCATGTACTTTTCGGTCAGCAGGCCTTCGATGATGGCGGCGCGGGTGGCTGGCGTGCCCAGGCCTTTTTCCTGCATGGCCTCGCGCAGTTCGTCGTCGTCCACCAGCTTGCCCGCGCCTTCCATGGCGCCCAGCAGCGTGGCTTCGCTGTAGCGGGCCGGCGGACGGGTCTTCAGGCCCTTGGCCTCCACCGACTCGGTGCGCACCGTCTCGCCGTCGCGCACCGGCACCAGGTTCTGGCCCTTGTCGCCGTCCTTGGCGTCGACCACGTCCTCGGCGGCTTCCTTGCCGTACACCGCCATCCAGCCCGGCTTGACCAGCACCTTGCCCTCGGTCTTGAAATGGTGGTTCAAGACCTTGGAGATGCGCGTGGTCACCATGAACTCGGCGCTGGGGAAGAACACCGCCAGGAAGCGGCGCACCACCAGGTCGTAGAGCTTCTGCTCGGCGTCCGACAGGCCGCTGGGCGCCTGCAGCGTGGGAATGATGGCGAAGTGGTCCGACACCTTGCTGTTGTCGAACACACGCTTGCTGGGGCGGATGTAGTTGTTGTTGAGCGCCGTCAGCGCAAAGGGCGCCAGGTGCTTCATGCCGCTGTCGGCCAGCATCTCGAAGGTCTGCTTGACGGTGGGCAGGTAGTCCTCGGGCAGGGCGCGCGAGTCGGTACGCGGGTAGGTCAGGGCCTTGTGGCGCTCGTACAGGCTCTGGGCCAGCTGCAGCGTGGTCTTGGCCGAAAAGCCGAAGCGGCCGTTGGCCTCGCGCTGCAGGCTGGTCAGGTCGTACAGCAGGCCGCTGGCCTGGGTGGTGGGCTTGCGTTCCTCGGTGACGCTGGCGGCCTTGCCGCGCACGGCCTCGACGATGGCCAGCGCCTCGCGGTGGTCCCACAGGCGGTCGGCGCGCAGGTCGGCATCGGCGTCATCGCCGGTGGGCTTCTTGAAGTCGGGGTCGAACCACTTGCCCGGGTACTCGCCGGCTTCGGCCAGGAAGCTGGCGTGGATCTCCCAGTAGTCGCGTGCCTTGTGCGCGCGGATCTTCTCTTCCCGCTCCACCACGATGGACAGCGTGGGCGTCTGCACCCGGCCCACGGTGGTCAGGAAGAAGCCGCCGTCGCGCGAGTTGAAGGCGGTCATGGCGCGGGTGCCGTTGATGCCGACCAGCCAGTCGGCCTCGGAGCGGCTGCGGGCCGCATCCGCCAGGCCGCGCATCTGGGCGTCGCTGCGCAGCTGCTCGAAGCCTTCGCGGATGGCGGCCGGCGTCATGGACTGCAGCCACAGGCGCTGCACCGGCTTGCCCAGGCCCTGGTACTGACCGTTCTTGAGGCCGCCGGCGTACTGCTCGATCAGGCGGAAGATCAGCTCACCCTCGCGGCCCGCGTCGCAGGCATTGATGAGGGTGCCCACGTCCTTGCGCTTGGCCAGCTTCACCACCGCGTTCAGGCGCGACTTGGCCTTGTCGATCGGCTTGAGCTCGAAGTACGGCGGCAGCACCGGCAGATGGGCAAAGCTCCACTTGCCGCGCTTGACGTCGAACTGCTCGGGGGCGGCGATCTCGACCAGGTGGCCCACGGCCGAGGTCACGACGTACTGCTCGTTCTCGAAGTGGTCTTCGTGCTTGTCGAACTTGCCGGCCACCGGCGTGAGCGCACGCACGATGTCCTGCGCCACCGACGGCTTCTCGGCAATGACCAGTGTCTTGGTCGAACCAGGGGTTTTCATCTCTACAATCCGGCTTTCCGCGCGCACACGCAGGCGCGCTCATGGGTGCGCACACACACGCGCGCACCTGCATGAAACAACCTTACCAAAAACTCCGACCGTGACGAAAAGCCCCGGAAAGCCCTCGGCGCGCCAGTCCAGAGCCGCCCCGGTGCGGCGCATCCAGGTCCGCCGCTCGGGGGTGCATGGTCGCGGGGTGTATGCCCTGGTCGATCTGGCCGAGGGTGAAACCCTCATCGAGTACGTGGGCGAGGTCATCACCTGGGCCGAGGCGCTGGAACGCCATCCGCACGACCCGGCCGACCCCAACCACACCTTCTACTTCCACATCGACGAAGAGCGGGTGATCGACGCCAAGTACGGTGGCAACTCGGCGCGCTGGATCAACCACAGCTGCAACCCCAACTGCGAGGCCGAGGTGGAAGACGGCCGGGTGTTCATCCGCGCCCTGCGCAACATCCCGGCTGGCGAGGAGCTGTTCTACGACTACGGCCTGGTCATCGACGAGCCGCTGACGCCAGCCCTGAAGAAGCAGTACCCCTGCTGGTGCGGTGCCCCGAAGTGCCGCGGCACCCTGCTGGCGCCCAAGCGCGGCGGCCGCGCCACCCGGCTCGGCTGACGCTGCCACGTTGCGCAACATGCTCACGGCGCACCTCGAATCCGTCTGGCAGGCTGTCGCGCCGGTGCTGCCCGGGTTCACGGTGGAGCTGCTGCCCACCATCGACTCCACCAACAGCGAACTCATGCGCCGCGTGCGCGCCGGCCTGAACGAGCCGGTGCTGCTGGTGGCGCAGGAACAGACCGCCGGGCGCGGGCGCCTGGGCAAGCCCTGGACCAGCCAGCCCGGCCATTCGCTGGCCTTCTCCCTGGGCCTGCCGCTGGCGCCGCTGGACTGGTCCGGCCTGTCGCTGGTGGTGGGCGTGAGCCTGGCCGAATCGCTGCACCCCGACCTGCGCCTCAAGTGGCCGAACGACCTGTGGCTGGAGGGCCGCAAGGCCGGCGGCATCCTGGTGGAAACCGCCAGCAGCGGCGAGGCGCCGGGCGCACCGCGCATGGTGATCGTGGGCGTGGGCCTGAACATCGCCCGGCCACCGGCCTCGGTGCTGTCCACCGCCGGTGCGCTGCCGCCGGTGCAGCCGGCCGGGCTGTCCGAATGCCGCATGGGCCTCACCGACGGCGAGGCACTGGAGGCCGTGGCCGCCCCGCTGGTGAACGATCTGCTGGCCTTTGCCAGCCTGGGCTTCGGCGCATTTGCCGCCCGCTTCGATGCGCGGGACGCGCTGCGCGACCGGGAGCTGCTGCTGTCCGACGGCACCACCGGCACCGGCCAGGGCGTGGGCCCGGACGGCAGCCTGCGGGTGATGACGACCCAGGGCCTGCGCGAGATCAGCAGCGCCGAAGTGAGCGTGCGGCCATGCTGAGGGCGCTCGTCATCCTGCTGGTGCTGGCCAACCTGGGCAGCTACGCCTGGCAGACCGGCTGGCTGGCCCCGCTGGGCCTGCAGCCACGCTCTGCGCAGGAGCCGCAGCGGGTGGAACAGCAGCTGCGGCCCGAGGCCATCCGCCTGCTCAACGGGCAGCGGCCCGCGACATCGGCTGCGCCCACCGCCGTAGCGCCCGCCAACCCGGCAGCACCCTCTTCACCACCCCCGCCGGCCAACGAAGCCCCCGCTGTGGCAGCCGATGCGGGCGGCACGGCGCCGTCATCGTCCACCGCAGCCACGGCCTGCTTCGAGGCCAGCGGCTTCGATGCTGCCCAGGCCGATCAGCTGCGCGCCGAGCTGGGCCGCATGGCACTGCCGGACAACGCCTGGCGCCTGAGCGAGGTCAGCAGCGCGGGCCGCTGGATCGTCTACATGGGACGCTACGACAACGCCGCCCAGGTCAGTGCCAAGAAGGCCGAGCTGCGGGAGCTGGGCGTCGACTTCCGCGACGTCAACACCACCGGCCTGGCCCCGGGCCTGTCGCTGGGCACCTTCTCCAGCGAGGCCGCCGCCCAGACCGCGCTGCAGCAGGTGGTGCGCAAGGGGGTGAAGACGGCACGGGTGGCCCAGGAACGGGCGCCGTCCACCAGCTTCAGCCTGCGGCTGCCGGCGATCACGGCGGCGCAGCGCGAGCGCATCCAGTCGCTGCAGCCGGCCATGGGCAACCGTCAGCTGGCCGCCTGCGCCGGCTGAGGCGCCTGGCCCAGCACGGTGTCGAACCAGTCCAGCGCGTCGTTCCACAGCGCCGAGGCCTGCGGACGGAAATAGCCCATGTGGCCCACCGGGCCGATGCCGCTGCCGCGCGGGTCGACCGTGACGGTGCGCACCGGGGCCTGGCGGTAGCCCGCCATGAAGGCATCGCGCGAGGCCGGCGGGGCCCAGGCGTCGTCCAGGGCGTTCACCGCCACGATGGGAAAGCGCACGTCGTCGAAACGCTCGGTCACCGGTTTCATGGCCGGATCGTCGAAGAAGTAGCGCGGGAAGCGGCACCACTGCCGCCACTGGCGGTACACGTCCAGCGGCAGGTCTTCGCCCATGCCCAGGCGGCTCCAGGGCAGGTAACCCGCCCGGCGGGTCAGGATGGGGCCAAGCACCCGCCACATGAAGAGCACGCGCAGGCGCTCCAGCGGCGGCATCCAGCCGTGCCAGCCGGCGCCGGTGGCAAAGGTCCAGGCGGCCGTGACCTGGGTCGGGTCGGGCAGCAGCCCCAGCGCGTGGCCGCCATAGGAATGGCCCACCAGCACCACCGGCCGGCCTTCCGTCTGCATGGCGGCCACCCCGGCGGCCAGATCGAGCCGGCCCCAATCCAGGTAGTCCATGCGGAACCCCTTGAGGCTGGGCGGCGCCGACAGGCCGATGCCGCGGTAGTCGAGCGTGAGGGTGTCGTAGCCGCGGGCGGCGGCGTGTTCGGCAAAGCGCCGGTAGAAGCCTTGCGGCACGGCGGTGGCACCGGCCACCACCAGGGCGGGCCGGCGGGTCTGAGGCTGCAGCGGGCGGTACCGCGTGGCCGCAATGGCGTAGCCGTCGGCGGCCAGCAGGGTCTGGCGTTCGCCGTTGATGGGGGTGGTGCTCATGAGGGGACTCCCGGTGGCGGGGATGGTGGAGCGGTGGAGGGCATGGCCAGCAGGCCAAGCAGGGCATCGGTCACACGGTCCAGCGGTGCGGTGCTGTGGGCCACCCGGGCCTGCAGCAAGCCGCCTTCGTAGGCGGAGACGATCAGGGCGGCCAGCGATTCGGCCCGCGCGGCGTCGTGCCCGGCCGCCGCCAGGGCCTGGGCCAGCCGCTGGCGCAGGCGGTCGAACGCCCGGGCCAGCGCCGCACGCAGGGCGGTGTCGGCGGCGGTGGTTTCCAGGGCGATGGTGGCCAGCGGACAGCCACTGTCGAAACCGCTGGCCTGCAGGCGGCCGGTGGCGCTCTGCAGCCAGACCCGGGTCGCCTGCAGGGGGTCGGGCTGCTGGGCCAGCAGCTGGTCCAGGCCGGCGATCATGCGGTCCACCACCTGGTCGATGGCCGCCACGGCCAGGTCGGCCTTGCCGCCGGGGAAGTGGTGGTAGAGCACGCCCTTGGGCGCGCCGGCCTGCTGCAGGATGTCGGCCACGCCCACGCCGTGAAAGCCCCGGTGGCGCAGGGCATCGGTCATGGCGGCGATCAGGCGGTCGCGGGTGCCGGGCACCGATGGGGGCGCGGCGGGTGGCGGGGTGGTGTCGGCGGGCATGGCCGGACTCTATAGACCGGTCGGTCTAGTGTCAACCGGCCCTGCGTGCCCGCCTGAATCACAAAGGGCGCCCGAAGGCGCCCTTTGTCTTGTCGAGTGAGCTTGCGCTTACTTGGCGACGACGCGAACCATCTCCAGGCACTTGTTGGAGTAGCCCCACTCGTTGTCGTACCAGCTCACCACCTTGATGAAGGTGCCGTCCAGGGCGATGCCGGCGTCGGCGTCGAAGATGGAGGTGCGGGTGTCGCCGCGGAAGTCGGTGGCGACCACCTTGTCCTCGGTGTAGCCCAGCACGCCCTTGAGCGCGCCTTCGGACTGGGCCTTCATCTCGGCCTTGATTTCCTCATACGTGGCGGCCTTGTCCAGCTCCACGGTCAGGTCGACCACCGACACGTCGGAGGTGGGCACGCGGAAGGACATGCCGGTGAGCTTCTTGTTGAGCGAGGGGATCACCACGCCCACGGCCTTGGCGGCGCCGGTGGAGCTGGGGATGATGTTTTCCAGGATGCCGCGGCCGCCGCGCCAGTCCTTGTTGGACGGGCCGTCCACCGTCTTCTGGGTCGCCGTGGCGGCGTGCACCGTGGTCATCAGGCCGCGCTTGATGCCCCACTTGTCGTGCAGCACCTTGGCGATGGGGGCCAGGCAGTTGGTGGTGCACGAAGCGTTGGAGATGATGGCCTCGCCCTTGTAGGTGTCGTGGTTGACGCCGTACACGAACATGGGGGTGTCGTCCTTGCTGGGCGCCGACAGGATCACCTTCTTCGCGCCGGCATCCAGGTGCTTCTGGGCGGTGGCCTTGTCCAGGAACAGGCCGGTGGACTCGATGACGACCTCGGCGCCGACCTCGTTCCACTTCAGGTTGGACGGGTCGCGCTCCTGGGTCAGGCGGATCTTCTTGCCGTTGACGATGAGGGTGTTGCCCTCGACGCTGACCGTGCCCTTGAAGCGGCCGTGCACGCTGTCGTACTGCAGCATGTAGGCCAGGTAGTCGGGCTCCAGCAGATCGTTGATGGCCACCACCTCGATGTCGGCGAAGTTCTGGATGGCGCTGCGCAGCACGTTGCGGCCGATGCGGCCGAAGCCGTTGATGCCGATCTTGATGGTCATGTCGGGTCTCTCCTGGAGGGGTGGTTCAAAGGGGGTTGATCACTTCGCGAGCACGGCACGCACCGTGTCCGCCACGTTCTGTTCGGTGAAGCCGAAGTGCTGGAACAGCACCGGGGCCGGGGCCGACTCGCCGTAGGTGTCGATGCCGACCACGGCGGCCACGCCGTACTTCCACCAGCCGTCGGTCGAACCCATCTCCACCGCCACGCGCGGCAGGCCGGCGGGCAGCACCGACTTCTTGTAGGCCACGGTCTGGCGGTCGAACACGCTGGTGCTGGGCATGGAGACCACACGCACGGCAATCTTGTGTTCGCGGGCCAGGCGCTCCTGCGCCTTGAGCGCCAGCTGCACCTCGGAGCCGGTGGCGATGATGACGGCCTGGGCCTTCTTCTTCAGGCCCACATGCGCCGGCTCGGACAGCACATAGGCGCCCTTGCTGATGTCCGACAGGTCCGACTTGGGTGCGTAGGGCAGGTTCTGGCGCGACAGGCACAGCGCGCTGGGGCGGCTGGCGTTCTGCAGGGCCACGGCCCAGGCCACGGCGGTCTCGGCGGTGTCGGCCGGGCGCCAGACATCGAGGTTGGGGATCAGGCGCAGGCTGGCCACATGCTCGATGGACTGGTGGGTCGGGCCGTCTTCGCCCAGGCCGATGGAGTCGTGGGTGAACACGTGGATGACGCGCTGCTTCATCAGCGCGGCCATGCGGATGGCGTTGCGGCTGTAGTCGCTGAAGGTCAGGAAGGTGCCGCCGTAGGGGATGTAGCCGCCGTGCAGGGCCACGCCGTTCATGATGGCCGCCATGCCGAACTCGCGCACGCCGTAGTTGATGTGGCGGCCCTGCTGGCCCTGCTCGTTGCGCTGCACGTCGCCGGCCAGGTTGAAGCGCAGGGCCGGGGTGTGGCTGGTGTTGGTGAGGTTGGAGCCGGTGAGGTCGGCGCTGCCGCCCAGCAGCTCGGGCAGCGCGGCGGTGAAGTGCTCCAGCGCAATCTGGCTGGCCTTGCGGCTGGCCACGGTCTCGGCCTTGGTGTGGGCGGCCACGGCAGCGTCCACGGCGGTCTGGGCGAAGTGGCGCGGCAGCTCGCCCTTCATGCGGCGGGTGAACTCGGCGGCCAGCTCGGGGAAGGCGGCCTGGTAGGCGGCGAAGCGCTGATTCCAGGCCTGCTCGGCGGCCTGGCCCTTGGCCTTGGCGTCCCAGGCGGCGTACACCTCGGCCGGCACCTCGAAGGGCGCGTGGTTCCAGCCCAGGGCCTCGCGGGTGAGCGCGATCTCGGCCGCACCCAGCGGCTCGCCGTGGGCCTTGGCGGTGTTGGCGCGGTTCGGGCTGCCCTTGCCGATGTGGGTCTTGCAGATGACGATGGTCGGGCCGTCGGCATGGCGGCGGGCGTCGGCAATCGCGCGCTCCACGGCGTCGGCGTCATGGCCGTCGATGGGGCCGATCACGTTCCAGCCGCAGGCGGCAAAACGCAGCGCGGTGTTGTCGATGAACCAGGGCGTGACCTGGCCGTCGATGGAGATGCCGTTGTCGTCGTACAGGGCGATCAGCTTGTTGAGCTTCCAGGCGCCGGCCAGGGCCACGGCCTCGTGGCTGATGCCTTCCATCAGGCAGCCGTCGCCCAGGAACACATAGGTGTGGTGGTCGACGATGGTGTGGCCGGGGCGGTTGAACTCGCTGGCCAGCAGCTTCTCGGCCAGCGCCATGCCCACCGCATTGGTGATGCCCTGGCCCAGCGGGCCGGTGGTGGTTTCCACCCCGGGGGTGATGCCCACCTCGGGGTGGCCGGCGGTCTTGCTGTGCAGCTGGCGGAAGTTCTTCAGCTCGCCGATCGGCAGGTCGTAGCCGGTGAGGTGCAGCAGCGCATAGATCAGCATGGAGCCGTGACCGTTGGACAGCACGAAGCGGTCGCGGTCGGCCCAGTGCGGGTTGGCCGGGTTGTGCCGCAGGTGGCGGCCCCACAGGGCCACGGCCATGTCGGCCATGCCCATGGGCGCGCCGGGGTGGCCGGAATTGGCGGCCTGCACCGCGTCCATGGCAAGGGCCCGGATGGCGTTGGCCTGGGTCTGGGCGGACACGGGGGTCTGGGGGCTGGCGTCGGTCATGGCGGCATCGGATGAGGAGGGCCGCTCGGGCAGCGGCGGGGCCGCCGGGGCCGGCGGTCGCGAAAAACCGGGATTTTATCGGGCCGGGCTGCCACCCATAATCGAACCCACCGTCCCGCCGAGCCGCGCCCCATGTCCCCCTCCTTCCCGAGCAGCCCCCTGTCCATCCCCAGCGCCATGGTGCTGGCGGCCGGGCGCGGCATGCGCATGCGGCCGCTGACCGACCACACGCCCAAGCCCCTGCTGCAGGTGCACGGGCGTCCGCTGATGCAGTGGCCCATGGACACGCTGGCCTCCGGTGGCGTGGGCCATTTCGTGGTCAACACCGCCTGGCTGGGCGACCAGATCGCCATGCACTGCCGGCAGTGGCAGGCCCGGCACCCGGGGGCGATGGTCCAGATCTCGGACGAGGGCGCCGACTTCGGCTACGCCCTGGAAACCGCCGGCGGTATCTCGCGTGCGCTGCCGCTGCTGGGCGAGGTGTTCTGGGTGCTGGCGGCCGACGTGTACGCGCCCGGCTTCACGTTCGACCCGCAGGACGTGAACCGCTTTGCCGCCAGCGATGCCCTGGCCCACCTGTGGCTGGTGCCCAATCCGCCGCACAACCCCCGCGGCGACTTCGGGCTGGACACCCAGGGCCGCGCCCTCAATGGAAACAGTCCCGACGGCACACGCCTGACCTACAGCACCATCGGCCTGTACCGGCGCGCGCTGTTCGAGCCGCCCTGGTGCGACATCCACCCCGGCAACCCGCAAGGCACGGCCGCGCCGCTGGCCCCGCTGCTGCGCCGGGCCATGGACGCCGGTCGGGTCACGGCCAGCCGCTTCGACGGCGCCTGGACCGATGTCGGCACGCCCGAGCGGCTGGCCGAACTCAACGCCACGGACTGAACGCCACTGCCAGCGGCGCGTGAACCGAAATGGGCCGACAATCCGGCCCATGGACGCCACCCCCCACTTCGCCCTGTACGCCGAGCGCCGCGCCCGAGTGGCGGCCCAGCTCGGCCCTGGCGGCATCGCCGTCGTGCCCACCGCCCCGGAGCGCCCGCGCAACCGCGACAGCGACTTCCTCTACCGGCACGACAGCTACTTCTACTACCTCACCGGCTTCACCGAGCCCAACGCCTGGCTGGTGATCACCGCCGAAGGCCACAGCACCCTGTTCTGCCAGCCCAAGGACATGGAACGCGAGATCTGGGACGGCATCCGCCTGGGCCCGCAGGCCGCGCCCGGCACGCTGGGCGTGAACGAGGCCTTTGCGGTGGACGAGCTCGACCGCCGCCTGCCGCGCCTGCTGGAAAACCGCAGCGCCGTGTGGTTCCCGTTTGCCACCCACGAAGGGCTGGAAGTGCGGGTGGAAGGCTGGCTGCGCCAGGTGCGCGCCCGGGTGCGCTTCGGCGCCCTGTGCCCGCAGACCCAGCACGACCTGTGCGGCGTGCTCGACGAGATGCGGCTCATCAAGGACGCGCACGAGCTCGCCATCATGCGCAGGGCCTCGCAGATCAGCGCCCGCGCCCACATCCGCGCCATGCAGAAGAGCGCCGCCATGCTGCGCGCCGGGCAGGACGTGCGCGAGTACCACCTGGACGCCGAGCTGCTGCACGAATTCCGCCTGCACGGCTCGCAGTACCCGGCCTACGGCAGCATCGTGGCGGCCGGCGCCAATGCCTGCGTGCTGCACTACCGGGCCGACGCCGCGCCCATCCGCGACGGCGAGCTGGTGCTGATCGACGCCGGCTGCGAGCTCGACGGCTACGCCAGCGACATCACCCGCACCTTCCCGGCCAACGGCCGCTTCAGCGGCCCGCAGCGCGCGCTCTACGACCTGGTGCTGGCCAGCCAGGACGCGGCCGTGGCCGCCACCCGCCCCGGCCAGCGCTTCGTCGATCCGCACGATGCCACCGTGGCCGTGCTGGCCCAGGGCCTGCTCGACCTCAGCCTGCTGGATGCCAACAAGGTGGGCAACGCGCAGGACGTGATCGCCAGCCGCGCCTACTTTGCCTTCTACATGCACCGCACCGGCCACTGGCTGGGCATGGACGTGCACGACTGCGGCAGCTATGTGGAGCCGACCGAGCTGGGCACGGTGAGCGAGCGGCGCGACCCGCTGTCGGGCGAGACCATCCGCGACCGGCCCAGCCGCATCCTGCGCCCGGGCATGGTGCTGACCATCGAACCCGGCCTGTATGTGCGCCCGACCGAGGGCGTGCCCAGCGAGTTCTGGAACATCGGCATCCGCATCGAGGACGACGCGGTGGTCACCGCCGAGGGTTGCGAGCTCATCACCCGCGACGTGCCGGTCAAGGCCGACGAGATCGAAGCGCTGATGCGCGGCTGATCGCAGCAGGCGCCCCGGCCCATGCAAGTGCTGCACGTCTGCGTCGGCCAGGCCAGGCCCCTGACCATCGGCCGGCGCAGCTTTCTGTCCGCCATCGGCAAGGCGGCGGTGGACGGGCCGGTGGCGCTCGCCCCGCTCGGGCTGGCCGGCGACGAGCAGGCCGACCCCAGCGTGCACGGCGGCCTGGACAAGGCGGTGTATGCCTACCCGCTGGAACACTACGCCTTCTGGGAAGCACAGCGCGGCGGGCTGTTCGACGAACCGCTGCCGCCCGGCGCCCTGGGCGAGAACCTGCTGGTGCAGGGCCTGCTGGAAAACGCGCTGTGGATCGGCGACGAACTGCACCTGCCCGACGCGGTGCTGCGCGTGACCGCCCCGCGCGAACCCTGCTTCAAGTTCAACGCCCGCATGGGCCTGCCCGATGCCGGGCGCCGCATGATGCAGGCGCTCAACCCCGGCTTCTACCTGGCGGTGGTGCGGCCCGGCAGCATCCGCGCGGGCGACCCGGTGGAACTGCGCCCCGGTCCACGCGGTCTGCGGGTGGACGAAGCCTTCGCGGCACGCCGGCTCAAGCACCTGCGCGAGTAGCGGGATCGGGATTCACGGCCAGGATTCCCCGTGGAAATGTCACAAGCCCTGCGACTGCGGGGTGCAGACTGCCCGATCGGGTTTTCCCGGAGCCGAACTTAGAATGCGAAGTCTGCTTTCACATGGCAGAAAACCCACATCGCCAGGAGACACCGGATGAACAAGGACAACAGCCCCGAAAACAAGCGCGCCGAGCTGCGCCGTGCCGCGCTCGAGTACCACGAGAAACCGGTGCCGGGGAAGCTGGCGATTGCCGCCACCAAGCAGCTCACCAACCAGCGTGATCTGGCCCTGGCCTACTCGCCGGGCGTGGCAGCCCCCTGCGAAGAAATCGTGGCCGACCCGGTCAACGCCTTCAAGTACACCAGCCGCGGCAACCTGGTGGCCGTCATCACCAACGGCACCGCCGTGCTGGGCCTGGGCGACATCGGTCCGCTGGCGGCCAAGCCGGTGATGGAGGGCAAGGCGGTCCTGTTCAAGAAGTTCTCCGGCATCGATGTGTTCGACATCGAGATCAACGAGAAGGACCCGGACAAGCTGGTCGACATCATTGCCTCGCTGGAACCCACCTTCGGCGGCATCAACCTCGAAGACATCAAGGCGCCCGACTGCTTCTACGTGGAGCGCAAGCTGCGCGAGCGCATGAAGATTCCGGTCTTCCACGACGACCAGCACGGCACCGCCATCGTGGTGGGCGCGGCCATCCTCAACGGCCTGAAGGTCGTGGGCAAGGACATCAAGCAGGTCAAGCTGGTCACCTCGGGTGCGGGCGCTGCGGCCCTGGCCTGCCTGGGCCTGCTGGTCAAGCTGGGCCTGCCGCGCGAGAACATCTGGGTGACCGACCTGGCCGGCGTCGTCTATGAAGGCCGCACCGAGCTGATGGACGAGGACAAGATCCAGTTCGCCCAGAAGACCGACCAGCGCACCCTGGCCGAGGTGATTGCCGGCGCCGACATCTTCCTGGGCCTGTCCGCCGGCGGCGTGCTCAAGCAGCCCATGGTGAAGTCCATGGCCGCCAAGCCGCTGATCTTTGCCCTGGCCAACCCCAACCCCGAGATCACGCCGGAAGACGTGAAGGCCGTGCGCGACGACGCCATCATGGCCACCGGCCGCACCGACTACCCGAACCAGGTCAACAACGTCCTGTGCTTCCCCTACATCTTCCGCGGCGCACTCGACGCCGGTGCGTCCACCATCACCGACGCCATGGAGATCGCTGCGGTGCACGCCATCGCCGAGCTGGCCCAGGCCGAGCAGAGCGAGGTGGTGGCTGCCGCCTACGCGGGTGAAAAGCTGGCCTTCGGCCCCGAGTACCTGATCCCCAAGCCGTTCGATCCGCGCCTGATGATCAAGATCGCGCCGGCCGTGGCCCAGGCCGCTGCCGACAGCGGCGTGGCCCTGCGCCCGGTGACCGACATGGCCGCCTACCGCGAGAAGCTGCAGAGCTTCGTGTTCGCGTCCGGCACCATCATGAAACCCATCTACGCGGCCGCCAAGGTGGCGCCGCGCAAGCGCGTGGCCTATGCCGAAGGCGAGGAAGAGCGCGTGCTGCGCGCCTGCCAGATCGTGGTCGACGAAGGTCTGGCGCGCCCCACCCTCATCGGCCGCCCGGCCGTGATCGCCCAGCGCATCGAGAAGTTCGGCCTGCGCCTGCGCGAGGAGCTGGACTACGACGTGGTCAACGTCGAGCAGGACAACCGCTACCGCGACTTCTGGCAGACCTACCACCGCATGACCGAGCGCAAGGGCGTGACCCAGCAGCTCGCCAAGATCGAGATGCGCCGCCGCCTCACCCTGATCGGTGCCATGCTGCTGCACAAGGGCGAGGTGGACGGCCTGATCTGCGGCACCTGGGGCAACACCCACAACCACCTGGAGTACATCGACCAGGTGATCGGCAAACGCCTGGGCGGCAGCCCGCGCACGCCGCAGGACATTCCGGTCTACGCCTGCATGAACGGCCTCATGCTGCCGGGCCGTCAGGTGTTCCTGGTCGACACCCATGTCAACCACGACCCCACCCCCGAGCAGCTCTGCGAGATCACGGTGATGGCGGCCGAGGAAATGATGCGCTTCGGCCTGCAGCCCAAGGTCGCCCTGCTGTCGCACTCCAACTTCGGCTCGTCCAGCCAGCCCTCGGCCGTGAAGATGCGCCGCACCCTGGAGCTGCTGCGCGAGCAGGCGCCCTGGCTGGAGGTGGACGGCGAGATGCACGGCGACGTGGCCCTGGACGCCGACGCCCGGGCCGCCCTGATGCCCCACTCCACCCTCAAGGGCGCGGCCAACCTGCTGGTGCTGCCGAACATGGATTCGGCCAACATCGCCTACAACCTGCTCAAGACCGCCGCCGGCGGCAACATCGCCATCGGGCCGGTCCTGCTGGGCGCTGCACAACCTGTGCACATCCTGACGGCCAGCGCCACGGTGCGCCGCATCGTCAACATGACAGCCCTGACGGTGGCCGACGCCAACGCGTCGCGCTGAGCTCTGCAGCGATAGCGGGCACCAACTTAGGAGGGGTCGGAATGACCTTTCCGGTGCCCGCTTTTTGTGCAATAACTTGCATTTCCGGGCTGGTTAGGGCACACTCGCGATCTTGAATTTCAGGGTAAACCCGCCTCTCTCCATACCGATGGAGATGGCGGGTTGATCGCTTCAGGAGCAACAAACGTTCATGGGTCTGTGGCAGATCCGCCCCCACCGCAACGGTGATCGACACCGGGCCGGCAAAGGCTTCAAGGCGATGTTGGCGGCGGTACTGGCCGCAGGGCTGACGGCGGTACTGAGCACCATGCTGGTGCAGGCCCGCACGCCGGATCCGACGCCCCCGAGCGCCGTCACCGGGACCACCATCGCGTTGTCCGGGCTGCCGGTCCAGGGGCAGCAGGTGATGGGGCAGATCCTGCAAGGGGGTCCGTTCCGTTATGAAAAGGACGGAACCGTCTTCTTCAACCGCGAACGCTTGCTGCCCCAGGAGAAACGGGGTTATTACCGGGAATACACCGTGCCCACCCCAGGGCTGAAGCATCGGGGGGCGCGGCGTATCGTCTGCGGTGGTCAGGAGCCACGGCAACCGGATGCGTGTTACTACACCGAGGACCACTACGCCAGCTTCCGGCTGATCGTGCGGTGACCCCGGGGTCGTTGGATCTTTAACTTTGACTGTGGAAAGAAGAGCGGAGATGGACACGCCACTTCGTAATGTACGAACCAACATCGTTCAGTCGATTCGCGCTTTCGGCGTGAAGGAACTGCAGGCTGCGGCCGAACAGCTGGGTCATCACTTCCTCTACGCCAACCTGGCCAAGGCCCAGAGCAAGCAGGACGTGCTGGAGCTGATCGCCGCCCAGTACACGCTGCCGCCGCACTTCGGCAAGAACTTCGACGCCCTCTACGACTGCATGACCGACATGGTCCACAAGTCGGGTCCGCAGACCGGTTTCATCGTGGTGCTGGAGCACATCCCGGCCCATTCCAAGTTCGACAAGGAAGCCCGCGAGCAACTGCTCGACATCTTCCGCGACACCGCCGACTACTGGTCCGACCGCCGCATCCCGTTCCGCTGCTTCTACTCCTTCTCGGTGGCCCGCACGCCCAAGGGCGAGGAGCCGATCGAGGTGCAGAGCGAAGAGCCCATGCCCACCGACAAGATCCTGGACGTGAGCCCGATGGCGCTGCGCATGAGCAGCCCGTTCAACGCCGGGTACTGGCTCAACGCCGCCTGAGCAGACGCCCGTGAAGCCAAAAGCCGCTGACCCCAGCGGCTTTTTTCATGCCTGTACCGACAGGGCCAGCGCCACGTACTCGGCCACCGGCACTTCCTCGGCCCGCCGCTGCAGATCGAAGTCGCCCGAAAAACCCCGCGCCTCCAGCCAGCGGCCCAGGGTGTTGCGCAGGATCTTGCGGCGCTGGCTGAAGGCGGTCTGCACCAGCTCGCCGTACAGCGCCACGTCGATGGCCGGCGGCTGCGTCAGCGGGACCATGCGCACCACCGCGCTGTCCACCCGGGGCGGAGGGTCGAAGCTCTCGGGCGGCACGAACAGCACGTTCTCCATGGCGTAGCGCCACTGCAGCATGACCGACAGGCGCCCGTAATCGGCCGTGGCGGGCGCGGCCACCATGCGGTCGATCACCTCCTTCTGCAGCATGAAGTGCTGGTCGCGCACCACCGCCACATGGTCGAGCAGGTGGAACAGGATGGGTGTGGAGATGTTGTACGGCAGGTTGCCCACGATGCGCAGGGAGCCGGTGGCCTGCAGGCGCTGCGCCAGCGCCGTGATGTCGACCTTGAGGATGTCGGACTCGACCACATCGAGCTGCGGATGGGTCCGCAGTCTGGCGGCCAGGTCGCGGTCGAGCTCGATGACGGTGAGGCGCCCCAGGCGCTCGACCAGCGGCTGCGTGAGTGCGGCGAGACCGGGACCGATCTCCACCACCGGCTCGCCGGGCACCGGGCCGATGGCGGCCACGATGGCGTCGATGATGCCGTGGTCGGTCAGGAAGTGCTGGCCGAAGCGCTTGCGGGCAACATGGCTCACAGCTGGGGTTCTTCGCGGATCTCGACGTAGGCGCGGGCGCGGATGTCGCGGGCCCAGAGCTCCAGCGCTTCGTTGGCCTTTTTCTCGCGCACGATGTTGCGCACCGCTTCACGCTGGTCGCGCTGGCTCAAGGCCTGCTGGCGACGCTCGTCCACACGGATGAGGTGCACGCCGAAGCGCGAGACCAGGGGAGCCGACAGCTCGCCGGGCTTGAGGCTGTCCATGGCCTGCTCGAACTCGGGCACGAACTGGCCCGGCGACGCCCAGCCCAGATCACCGCCGCCCGGGGCCGAGCCGTCGGCGCTGTGCTCGCGGGCCAGGTCTTCGAAGCGGGCCTGACCCGACTGGATCTGCTGGCGGTACGCATTGAGCCGCTCGATGGCCTGGGCCTGGCTGAGCTGGGCCGAGGGGCGCAGCAGGATGTGGCGGGCACGGGTCTGGGTGACGGTGGCATCCACGCCGGCGGTGCGTTTCTCGACCACCTTGAGCACGTGAAAACCGGCGGGGCTTCGCAGGGGGCCGGCCACGCCGCCCACCGGCAGGTCCTTGACGCC
Source organism: Hydrogenophaga sp. R2 (assembly GCF_049843595.1). NCBI lineage: Bacteria > Pseudomonadati > Pseudomonadota > Betaproteobacteria > Burkholderiales > Comamonadaceae > Hydrogenophaga > Hydrogenophaga sp. R2. The sequence continues at coordinate 257,305 of NZ_JBBHZN010000003.1, read as the reverse complement.
GTTGACGAACAGCTCGGGCAGGCGGCTGGCCGGGCGCATGCCGAAGGTGCCGCCGCGGCTGCGTTCGGGGGCATCGGACATCTCGCGCGCCACCACGGCGAAATCCTCGCCGGCGCGCACGCGCCGCGCGGCCTCGTCGGCCTTGGCCTTGAGCGTCTGCACCTGGGTCTCGGACGCGCCTTCCGGCACGGCCACCAGCACGTGGCCCAGGTTGAGTTCGAGCGCGTCGGGGTTGTTGGCGGGACGCTGATCGCGCAGGTGGTTGTCGATGTCGGCTTCGCTGACGGTGACCTTGTTGATCACCTCGCGCTCCTGCAGCCGCTGCAGCGTGAGTTCGCGCCGTAGGTCGGCGCGGAACTGGGCCACGTCGGTGCCGGCATCGCGCACCAGGCGGCGGCGGAACTCGTCGCGGCTGAGCTGGTTCTGCGCGGCCACGGCGCGCTCGGCCTCGTCGATCTCGTTCTCGCTCACGCGGATGCCGACCTCGGTGGCGTACTGCATCTGCGCCCGTTCGGTGATGAGCAGTTCCAGCACCTCGGCCAGCAGCTGATCGCGCGTGGGCTGCGGGCCGCCACGCTGGGCCAGCTGCTGGGCCACGCGCTGGGCGCGTCGACGGATCTCGCTGTTGGTCACAGGCTCCGAGTTGACCAGCGCGACGATGTAGTCGGCGGTGCGGGCGGCTGGTGCTGCGGCAGCCGCCGGGGCGGGCGCAGCCGCGCGGCTGGTCTGCGCCGGGGTCGGTCCGGCCACCAGCAGGGCGGCCAGGGCCAGGGCGGAGGGGCGGAGCAGGGAGGTGCGATCAGTCATAGTTCTGGAACCGGCTGGGTGACGGCAAGGTCTCTTCGCGCAGGTACTGGTAGCGCGGGACGTTGTCCCTGAGGGTCTGCAGGGGGCTGGACCCGATGCGGGAGAAGCCGTTGAATTCAAGCTGGAACAGGATGCGCTGCGCGGCCGTGGCGGCGCTGCGCTGCAGGCGCTCCAGGACGATGCGCCCGATCCAGCAGCCACCATCGTACTCAAAGCCTGCCACCAGATCGACCACCTTGCGGTCGGGCACGCTGTAGTTGATGCGGCCCACGCTGTACCAGCGGCCGGGGCCCAGGGCCTGACCCGGCGTGGCACGGGCGGGAGCGTCGTCGGACCACGGCAGGCTCAGCGGCCACTGCCAGCCCACGTCGAACTGCTCGCTGCTGCCGCGCTGCAGGCGGTAGGCCGCGCTCAGCACCCGGTACGGCCCCGGCATGTAGCGGGTCAGCAGCGTGGTGCGCACCGAGTCCTTGATGGTCGGGTTGTACTGGAAGTTGGTGTCCACCAGCCACTGCGGGGTCCATTGCACCCGGGCCGCCAGCAGCACGTCGCTGAAGCGCTCGGTGACCGGCGCGCCGCCGGGCAGGAACACGTTCTGGTCGCGCAGCAAGTAGCGCTGGGCCAGACCCAGGCGCACGATCTCGGCACCGTCGCGCGGATCGAGCAGGCGCGAGCTCACGCCCACGGTGAGCGCCCGCGAGTCGGTGATGCGGTCGTTGCCGCCGAACACGTTGTCGCTGAAGATGGACGCGAAGTTGAAGTCCACCGCGGCCGAGTCGTAGTTGGGCAGCAGGCTCTGGTCGCGGAACGGCGTCCAGGTGAGGTAGGCACGCGGCTCCAGCGTCTGCACGAAGTTGCGGCCAAAGTACCGGGCATCGCGCTCGAAGACCAGACCGGTGTCCAGGCTGACGGTGGGCAGGGCGCGGGACGCCGAGGTGGCGCCGTTGCTCAGCGGCTGGTCGAACTGGTACTGGGTGAGGTGCAGCTTGGCGCCCGGCTGGATGAACCAGCCCGGCTGACGCCAGCGGCGCGACAGGCCGGCAATGGCCATGCTGCGTGAACCATTGGGCTGGCCGGTGGCAAAACGCAGGTCGCGCTCGAAGCGGGTGTGCTCCAGGTACAGCGACGGCTTGATGCCTTGCCAGCGACCGCCCTCGGCCTCGCCGGGACCGTAGCTGGCGATCAGCGACGGGATGCGGTCGTACGGCGGCGTGATGGGGGCCGTGACGTCCTGCAGGGTCTGCCAGGTGTAGGCACCGGCGCTGTAGCTCCAGGCGCCGCTGCCTCCGGAGAGCACCGCATCGCTGGGCAGCAGGCGGGTGGTCAGCGTGGGCAGGGCGCGGGGGAAGTCGCGCCAGTAGTCGTCGTCGCTGACGCGGTTGAGGTTCAGGTTGAGCCCGAGCGAACCGCGGCCACCCGCCCGGTTGAGCGCACCGGCCAGGTTCTGCAGGTGCTGCAGCGAGTAGCCCCAGCGGTCCTGGTTGCGCAGGCGGTCCGAGGGCATGTACGAGCCCCGCAGCTGACCGTTGAAGTCGGGCTGAAGGTAGCGGAACTCGGCACCCAGGTCGACGCCGCGCTTGGACAGCAGCGTGGGGTAGAGCGTGAGGTCGTGATTGGGCGCCAGGTTCAGGTAGTACGGAACCGTGACCTCCAGGCCGCTGATGCTGTCCAGGCCGATGCTGGGCGGCAAGAAGCCCGACTTGCGCGTGTCGGACAGCGGGAAGGTGAGGTAGGGCGCCCCCAGGATGGGCACACCCTGGAACTCCAGCACGCCGCCGGTGGCGCGGCCGGTTTCCTCCACGTTGTCGAACTCGATCTTGCTGGCGCGCACCATCCAGGCCGGCATCCAGTCGGCGCCCGGGGTGCGGGGGCAGGTGGAGTAGCGGGCGTCGTAGGCCACCGCGTTGTCCTTGTCCAGGAAGTCCACCCGGCTGGCATCGCCTTGCCCGCCGGTGTTGAGCAGCTGGAACGAGGGCTGGAAGAAGGTGCCCTTGAAGGTGTCGGTGTTCAGGCGCAGCTCGGGGCCGCTGAAGCGGTCGCCGTTGCGGTTGACCATGACGTCGCCTTCGGCGCGCGAATCGCCGGTGGACGCGTCGTACTCCAGCCGCTGGGCGCGGATCACGCTGTTGTGCCGCCGCAGTTCGGCGTTGCCTTCGACGACGGTGTTCGCCTCGGTCTGGCCTTCGATGCGGTCACCGCTGACGAAGGTGGGCGCCTCCTGCACGGCGCCGGGGTCCAGGCGTTCGGCGAGCTGGCCGCTGGGCCGCAGCTGCAGGGTCTCGACGGTCTGTGCCTGCGCGGACATGCCGAGCAGACCGCCGGCCACACAGGTGCCCAGCCAGCGCGCAGCCACGGCCACAGGTCGCACCGGACCGGGCTCGGCAAGCGGATTCGGGAGCGGGGGCGCGCGGCGTTTCAAGGTGGAGCCGATGGGGCGTTTGTAGAATCGACAGCCATTATCCTATGGCCCCTGCAGGGGTCCCGCCGCTCGCCATGACCTCCTCCCTTTCTGCCGTCACCTGGGCCGATCCGCAACGCGAGGCCGCCTTCGGCGCCTGGCTGCAACCCCTGGCGCAGCAGCTCGGACTGGTCGTCGACAGCCTGCGCCCCGCATCGGCCGACGCCAGCTTCCGCCGTTATCTGCGCATCGATGCGGCCGACGGGTCCAGCCGGATCGTGATGGACGCACCGCCGGCCCAGGAAAACTGCGAGCCCTTCGTGCGCATCGCCGGCCTCATGCGTGACGCCGGTCTGCGGGTGCCGCAGATCCTGGCCTGGGACGAGCCCCAGGGCTTCATGCTGCTGGACGACCTGGGCCACCAGACCCTGCTGGATGTCATCCTGCCCGAGCAGCCCGCCGCCAACCTGCCAGCTTACATGGCCGCCACCGATGCGCTGCTGGCCTGGCAGACCGCCTCGCGCCCCGGGGTGCTGCCTGCCTACGACGAGGCGCTGCTGCGCCGCGAACTGCAGTTGTTCCCCGACTGGTACCTGGGCCGCCACAAGGGCATCACGCTGCAGGGCAGCGCAGCGGACATGCTGGGCAAGACCTTCGACACCATCGTGCAGCGGGTGCAGGCCGCACCCCAGGTCTATGTGCACCGCGACTTCATGCCACGCAACCTGATGGTGCTGCGCGAGCCGGGCAGCACGCCGGCCACGCAGCTGGGCGTGCTCGATTTCCAGGACGCAGTGCACGGCCCGGTCACCTACGACATCGCCAGCCTGATGCGCGATGCCTTCCTGAGCTGGGACGAGGACTTCGTCATCGACGTGACGGTGCGCTACTGGGAAAAGGCGCGCAAGGCGGGCCTGATGGACTTCGAGGACTGGCACAGCGACTTCGGTGCCTTCTACCGCGCGGTCGAATGGATGGGTCTGCAGCGCCACCTCAAGGTGGCCGGCATCTTTGCCCGCATCACCCTGCGCGACGGCAAGCCCAAGTACCTGGCCGATGCGCCGCGCTTCATCGGCTACATCCGCGCCACCGCCCACCGTTACCGCGAACTCGCGCCCCTGCTGCGCCTGATCGACGAGGTGGAAGGCCTGCAGGCCGCCAGCGGCTTCGCCTTCGGCCGGGTCTGACCCGGCCCCGCCCATGACCCGCCTGTACTGCCCTGCCCCGCTGACCGCCGGGGCCGAGATCGATCTGCCTGAAAGCGCTGCCCGCCATGTGCAGGTGCTGCGCCACCAGCCCGGCGATGCGCTCACCCTGTTCGACGGCGGTGGCGGCCAGTGGCAGGCCACCGTGCTGGCCATGGGCCGCGGCCGGGTGCAGGTGCGGGTGCAGACCCATGAGCCGGTGGAACGTGAAGCCCGGCGGCCGGTGTGGCTGGCCCTGGGCATGCCGGCCAACGAGCGCATGGACTGGCTGGTGGAGAAGGCCACCGAGGTGGGCGTGGCCGGCATCGTGCCGCTGCACACCGCCCACGGCGTGCTGCGCCTCTCGGGCGAGCGTGCCGGCAAGAAACAGGCGCACTGGCAGGCGGTGGCCCAGGCGGCTTGCGAGCAGTGCGGCCGCAACCGCCTGCCCGAGGTGCAGCCGGTGCAGGACATCGCCCGCTGGCTGAGTGCCCCGGCAACGGTGCCGGTCGGGGCGCTGCGCTGTGTGCTGTCGCTGGCCGAGGGCACACGGCCGCTGGGCCAGGTGCTGGCCGAGGTGCCGGCCGATCGGCCGGTGGTGTTTCTCAGCGGTGCCGAGGGCGGCCTCTCTCCGGCCGAAGACGCACAGGCCCGGGCCGCCGGCTTCGTGCCGGTGACCCTGGGTGCACGCATCCTGCGCGCCGAGACCGCTGCGCTGGCCGCGCTCACGCTGGCGGTGCTCTGACATGAACCGCAACCTCTGGCTGCTGGCCGGCGCGCAAGGCCTGTTCCTGACCAACAACGTGGTGTTCATTGCCATCAATGGCCTGGTCGGCCTGTCGCTGGCGCCGCTGGGCTGGATGGCCACGCTGCCGGTGATGGGCTATGTGGTGGGCGGCGCGCTGTCGACCGCGCTGGTGGCCCGCACGCAGGTGCGGTTCGGCCGCCAGATCTCGTTCCAGATCGGTCTGCTGGTGGCGCTGGGCTCGGCACTGCTGTGCGCCTGGGCCGTGACCGAGCGCCAGTTCTGGTGGCTGGTGGCCGCCACGGTGGTGGCCGGTTACTACAGCGCCAATGGCCAGCTCTACCGCTTTGCCGCCGCCGAGCTCTGCCCGCCCACGTTCCGCGAGAAGGCGGTGTCGCTGGTCATGGCCGGTGGCCTGATCGGCGCGGTGCTGGGGCCCAACCTGGCCAGCCGCACCCGCGGCCTGACCGAGGTGCCGTTTGCCGGCGCCTACCTGGCCCTGGCCGTGGTGGCGCTGCTGTCCATGCTGCTGATGGCGGGCATCCGCTTTCCGGCGGTGCCGAAGCGTCAGGCCAGCGACGACCCGGGCCGCCCCCTGCGCGAGATCGTGCGCCAGCCGGTGTTCATCGTGGCCGCCGCCGGCGCGGCCCTGGGCTACGGCGTGATGAACCTGCTCATGGCCGCCACGCCACTGGCCATGCAGGTGTGCGGCTATCCGTTCGAGGACGCTGCCCTGGTGCTGGAGTGGCATGTGATCGGCATGTTCGCGCCGGGCTTCTTCACCGGCCACCTGATCCAGCGCTTTGGCGCGCTGCGCATCATGGGCACGGGCGTGCTGCTGAACGCGGCATGCATCGCGGTGGCCTTGTCCGGCATCGAGCTGCACCGTTTCCTGATCGCACTCTTCCTGCTGGGCGTGGGCTGGAACTTCCTGTTCACCGGGGCCACCACGCTGTCGCTGCAGGCCTGGCGTCCGCAAGAGAAGGACCGCGCGCAGGCAGCCATCAATTTCGCGGTGTTTGCGGTGATGGCCCTGAGTTCGTTTGCCTCGGGCGCACTGGTCACCAGCCAGGGCTGGCAGTGGCTCAACGCCGGATCGCTGGTGCCGGTGGCGCTGACCGGCCTGGCGCTGGTGTGGCTGGCACGGGTGCGCCGGCGCGAAGCCGCTGCCGCTGTCTGAGACCGCGCCTCAACGGTCGGGCGGGACCAGGCGGTCCAGCCAGGTGTGCAGGGCACCGATGACCGGGGTGGTGTCGGCCTCGTTGAAGATCTCGTGGTACAGCCCGTCAAAGCAGCGGGCCTGCACCCAGCGCGGCGGCGCGGTGCTGGCAAAGCGCCGGCTGCCCTGGGGATCGACCAGGCGGTCGTCACCGGCGTACAGCAGCAGCGTGGGCAGGTTCCATTGCGGGGCACTGGCCAGCACGCGCGGGCCCCGGCTGCGGATGAAGTGGGCCAGCCGGGCGGTGATGCGGTTGTGCACCAGCCGGTCGCGCTGGTACGCCTGCACCACCTCGGCGCTGTGCGAGATCTTGCTGGCGTCCAGCCCGTTGCCCAGGGCCAGGTCGGGCGCCACGCGCAGCATCAGGTCCAGCAGCCGCCGCTTGAGCCAGCCCAGCCCGGGGTCGAGCGCGGGCGAGGACAGCACCAGCGCGTCGACCGGAGGACGGGCCGCGCCCAGGTGGCGCTGCACATAGGCGGCCGACACCAGGCCACCCATGCTGTGTCCCAGCAGGATCAGCGGACACGACCAGGGGGTGGCGATGTGGTGGCGGGTGTCTTCGACCAGTTCGTGCAGGTCGTCCAGCAGCACGTCGTCGTAGGGGATGGCGCCATGCGGACCGGCCGATTCGCCATGACCGCGCTGGTCGTAGGCGCGCACCGCAAAACCCCATTCGTTGAGCTGCTGGGCCAGCGGGTCGTAACGCCAGGCGTGCTCGCCCAGGCCGTGCACGATGAGCACCACGCCGCGCGGGCGCCAACGCATGGGCAGCGGCCAGTCGTACAGCGCCAGGTTGAGGCCGTCGCGCAGGACGAAAGGGGCCTGGGTGGTGTCGGTCACGGCGGCGCCTTCAGGGCATGCGGGCAATGACCTGGGCCACGCTGGCGGTCAGGCGCCGGGCGTAGTCCAGGTGCAGGAACTCGTTCGGCCCGTGGGCATTGCTGCGCGGACCCAGCACCCCGCAGACCATCATCTGCGCCGTGGGAAAGCCCTGGCTGAGCAGGTTCATGAGCGGGATGGTGCCGCCCTGGCCGATGGTGCCGCAGCCGGCGCCGAAGTGGGCCATGGAGGCGTCCTGCAGGGCCTGTTCGAACCAGGGCGTGGTGGCGGGCGCGTTCCAGCCGCTGGCCGAGCCTTCGCCCTCGAAGGTGACGCGGGCCTGGTAGGGCGCGTTGTCCTCCAGCAGGGTCTTGAGCTGCTGCACCGCCTGCGCGGCGTCCACCAGCGGGGGCAGGCGCAGACTGAGCTTGAAGGCGGTGTAAGGCCGCAGCACGTTGCCGGCATCGCGCAGGGCGGGCAGGCCCTCGGCGCCGGTCACGCTCAGCGTGGGGCGCCAGGTGCGGTTGAGCAGGGCTTCGACCGGATCGGTGGTGGTGGGCAGGGCAAACACGGTGGAGCCGCCGCAGTCGTGGTGCGCCCACGGAAAGCGCCGGTGCAGCTCGTCACCCAGGATGGCCGCCGTGGCCTGCGCCTGCGCGATGCGTTCGGCCGGGATCTCGCAATGAAACACCGAGGGCAGCAGGCGGCCGCTGGCGCTGTCCTCCAGCCGGTCCAGCACCTGCCGCATGATGCGAAAGCTCGACGGCACCACACCCGAGGCGTCACCGGAGTGCACGCCCTCGGTCAGCACCTCCACCTTGAGCACGCCGCTGGCCATGCCGCGCAGGCTGGTGGTGAGCCAGAGCTGGTCGTAGTTGCCGGCGCCGCTGTCCAGGCAGATCACCAGGCCCACATCGCCCAGCCGGGGACGCAGCGCGTCCACATAGGGCAGCAGGTCTTGCGAGCCGCTTTCCTCGCTGGTCTCGATCAGGCCGACGATGCGCGGATGCGCCACGCCCTGGGCCTGCAGCGCCTCGATGGCGGCGATGCTGGCGTACACCGCATAGCCGTCGTCGGCGCTGCCCCGGCCGTAGAGCTTGCCGTCCTCGATCTTGGGGGTCCAGGGGCCGAGGTCGTTGCGCCAGCCGTTGAATTCGGGCTGCTTGTCCAGGTGGCCGTACATCAGCACGGTCTGGCCGGAGGCGGGTGGCGGGCTGCCGTCGCGGCCACCGCTGGCGGGCAGTTCAAAGAACAGCACCGGGGTGCGGGGGCGGCCCTGCGCATCGTCGAGCCGGATCACCTCCAGCGACAGACCCGGCACGCGGCGGGCGGCCACCCAGTCGGCCGCGTCCTGCAGCACCCGGTCGATCAGGCCATGGCGGGCCCAGTCGGGGTCGAAGGCAGGGGACTTGGCCGGCACCTCCACGTACTTCACCAGCGCCGGCAGGATGCGCTCCTGCCACGAGGCATCGACATGGTTCTGCAGGGCAGCGGCGTTCAGCGCGCCGGCGGGCAAGGGGGCGTTCATGGGCGTCTCCTGAGACGGCGGCGGGGGCCACCGTCCATACACCCGGGCAGTATAGGGACGGGCGGGTCAGGCCTGCTGCAGTCGGAAAACCCGGACCACCGACGCCAGTCGCTCGGCCTGGTCCTTCAGACTCTCGGCAGCGGCGGCGCTCTGCTCCACCAGCGCGGCGTTCTGCTGCGTCATCTGGTCGAGCTGGCTCACGGCCGAGTTGACCTGGCCGATGCCCTGGGACTGGTTCTGCGCGGCGGCGGTGATGTCGCCGATGAAGCTGGACATGCGCTGCGCGTTGTCCACGATCTCGCCGATGGTCTGGCCGGCATGGCTGACCAGGCGCGAGCCTTCGCCCACCTTGGACACGCTGGCATCGATCAGGCCCTTGATCTCCTTGGCCGCCTGCGCGCTGCGCTGCGCCAGGTTGCGCACCTCGCCGGCCACCACCGCAAAGCCACGGCCCTGTTCACCGGCGCGGGCGGCTTCCACCGCCGCGTTGAGCGCCAGGATGTTGGTCTGGAAGGCGATGCCGTCGATGACACCGATGATGTCGCCGATCTTCTGGCTGCTGCGCTGGATGTCGTCCATGGTGGTCACCACCTGGGACACCACCTCGCCACCGCGCGTGGCCACCTGGGCGTTGGCGCGTGCCATGTCGCTGGCCTGGCGGGCGGCTTCGGCGCTCTGCTGCACCGTGTCGTTGATCTGCTCCACGCTGGCCGCCGTTTCCTGCAGGCTGCCGGCCGCCTGTTCGGTGCGGGTGGACAGGTCCTGATTGCCGGTGGCGATCTGGGCGCTGGCGGTGCTGATGCTCTCGGTGGTGCTGCGCACCTCGCCGACGATGCGCGAGAGCGAACCCTGCATGTCGCCCAGGGCCTTGAGCAGCTCGGCCAGCTCGTCGCGGCCGTTCACGACCACCGGACGGGTCAGGTCGCCGCCGGTGATGGCAGTGGCGACTGCCCGGGCTTCGTCCACCGGGCCGCAGATGCTCTGCATGTTGGCCAGCGTGGTCGGCACCACCACCAGCACGGCCACCAGCAGCACGCCGCCGAAGATCCAGAAGATGGTGGTGGCCGTGGCGCGGTCGGCTGCCAGCTGGGCCTCGGCCTCGCTGGCGATGATGGCGGCCACCTTGTCCAGGTTGTCCACCATGGCCTGGTACTCCTGGTGCGCCGGGGCCAGCACGCGGTTGGCCACGGTGGCCGAGTCATAGCCGCCCACTTCCAGCTGGGCAGCCACCGGCTCCATGGCCTTGGCATAGACCGACAGCTGGGCCAGCATCTGCTCGACGATGGCGTTGTCTTCGTCGGCATCGCCTTCGGTCATGCCGCGCAGTTCCTTCTCGGTGCTGGCCAGCGACGCCTTCCACGCCGCAAACGAAGCGCGGACCTTGTCGGACTTTTCGTAGTTGATGATCATGTCGCGCTCGTGGCGACCCAGATCACCGATGGCCACCCGGGCACGGGAGAGCGTGACCGACTCGCTGTAGGCGTGCGCGGCAAAGTGTTCGTTGCCCGCCTGCAGGCGGGCCATGCCCCAGAGGCCGGCGCTGCCGATGACGGCGAGCAGGGCCAGCACCACGCCGATGGCGCCCAGCATGCGGGTGCGGATGGAAAACTGGCGCATCAAGGCTTGCATGGGAACCCTCCTGGATGAATCGGGGGCAACAGGATCAGAAGCTTTCCCACTCGCCTTCGGCCGACGCCGAGGCGGTGGTCGCCGGGGCCGGGCTCGGAGCGGGGCGTGCGGGTGCCGATGCGGCGCGCGGCGCGGCGGGCTGTGTTGCGGCAGGCTTGGCGGTCGGCTTGATGGCCGGCTGGTGAGCCGTCGGCGTCTTCGGTGCCACAGGGGCCACAGGGGCCGCGGCTGCGCTCACCGACGCCAGCGCGGTGGCCGACGGATCCAGGCGGAACACCTGCACCACCTCGGCCAGCTTGCGGGCCTGGTCCTTCAGGCTCTCGGCCGCGGCTGCGCTCTCTTCCACCAGCGCCGCGTTCTGCTGCGTCATCTGGTCGAGCTGGGCCACCGCCGTGTTCACCTGGCCGATGCCGTCGCTCTGCTCGCCCGCGGCTGCCGTGATCTCGCCGATGATGTCGCTCACCCGCTGCACCGAGCCCACGATCTCGCTCATGGTGTTGCCCGCATCGGCCACCAGCTTGCTGCCAGCCTCCACACGGTCCACGCTCGCGCCGATCAGGCCCTTGATCTCCTTGGCCGCCTGCGCGCTGCGCTGCGCCAGGTTGCGCACCTCGCCGGCCACCACCGCAAAGCCACGGCCCTGCTCACCGGCGCGGGCGGCTTCCACCGCCGCGTTGAGCGCCAGGATGTTGGTCTGGAAGGCGATGCCGTCGATGACACCGATGATGTCGTTGATCTTCTTGCTGCTGTGGTTGATCTCGTCCATGGTGGTGACCACCTGGGCCACCACCTCGCCACCACGGGCGGCGATCTCGGCCGCGCTGGCGGCGAGCTGGTTGGCCTGGCGGGCCGCATCGGCGCTCTGGCGCACGGTGCTGGTGAGCTCCTCCATCGAGGCCGCGGTTTCTTCCAGGTTGCTCGCGGTCTGCTCGGTGCGGCTGGAGAGGTCCTGGTTGCCGGTGGCAATCTCCACCGACGCCGTGCCGATGCTGTCGGTCGCCTGGCGGACCTGGCTGACGGTCTTGACCAGTGCCACCTTCATGGACTCCAGGGCCTTGAGCAGATCGCCCAGTTCGTCCTGACGGCGGGTGTGGATGGGGCGGGTGAGGTCACCCTGCGCCACGGCGCTGGCCACCTCCACCGCTTCCTGCACCGGTTGGGTGACGGAGCGGGTGATGCGCCAGGCCAGCACCATGGCCAGCACCACGGCGGCCACGGTCAGCGAGACCAGCAGCATGACCTGGCGCTGGATGGTGGCCTCGGACTTGGCCACAGCGGCCACCACCAGTTCACGTTCGTACGCCTGCAGGCTGGCCATCAGGTCGATGTAGCGGTTGGAGGCCGGCACCAGCGCCTTGCCCAGCATCTCGTCGGCCGCCGGGGATTCGCCCGCCTTGAGCAGGTCGAAGTAGTTCTTGCGCACACCGATGTATTCGGTGCGGGCTGCCGAGATCTGCTTGAGCAGGTCGCGGCCCTTCTCGCTGGTGATCTCCTCGTCCAGGGTCTTCTGCAGCTCGTTGATGCGTTTGGTGGTGTCCGCGATCATCGGCTTGAAGTACTCGTCCACGCGCGGGTTGTTGCCCGACTTGGCCATGGCCATGACGCGGTTGATGTTGAGCCGGGTGCTGGAGAGCCACTCATCGGTCACGCTGGAGCGGTTCTCCATGGTGACCACCATGCGGGTGGCGTCGCGCGACGCCTGCAGGCTGGTCCAGGCCAGCGCGGTCAGCGCCACCAGCAGCACCAGCACGCTGGCAAAGCCGAGGGTCAGGCGCTGCCCGATCTTGAGGCGGTCGAAAAACATGGTGGTCTCCCTGGAAGGTTCAGAAGCTTTCCCACTCGCCCTCGGCCGTGGCCGGGGCTGCAGCGGGTGCCGGCACCGCAGCGGGCGTGGCCCTTGCAGTGGCGGCGGGGGCCTTGGCCGGCGGCCGGGCGGCCGGGGCAGGGCTGGGGGAAGCGGCACGGGGTGCCGCGGTGGATGCCCGAACGGGTTTCGGGGTGGTCACGGGGGCGGGCGCGCGGGCCGGTGCCATCGACGGCATGCCGCCAGCAGCATCACCGGTGCGGAAGTGGCTGATCAGTTCGGCCAGCTTGCGGGCCTGATCCTTCAGGCTCTCGGCCGCGGCTGCGCTCTCTTCCACCAGCGCCGCGTTCTGCTGCGTCATCTGGTCGAGCTGGGCCACCGCCGTGTTCACCTGACCGATGCCGTCGCTCTGCTCGCCCGCGGCTGCCGTGATCTCGCCGATGATGTCGCTCACCCGCTGCACCGAGCCCACGATCTCGCTCATGGTGTTGCCCGCATCGGCCACCAGCTTGCTGCCAGCCTCCACACGGTCCACGCTCGCGCCGATCAGGCCCTTGATCTCCTTGGCCGCCTGCGCGCTGCGCTGCGCCAGGTTGCGCACCTCGCCGGCCACCACCGCAAAGCCACGGCCCTGCTCACCGGCGCGGGCGGCTTCCACCGCCGCGTTGAGCGCCAGGATGTTGGTCTGGAAGGCGATGCCGTCGATGACACCGATGATGTCGTTGATCTTCTTGCTGCTGTGGTTGATCTCGTCCATGGTGGTGACCACCTGGGCCACCACCTCGCCACCACGGGCGGCGATCTCGGCCGCGCTGGCGGCGAGCTGGTTGGCCTGGCGGGCCGCATCGGCGCTCTGGCGCACGGTGCTGGTGAGCTCCTCCATCGAGGCCGCGGTTTCTTCCAGGTTGCTCGCGGTCTGCTCGGTGCGGCTGGAGAGGTCCTGGTTGCCGGTGGCAATCTCCACCGACGCCGTGCCGATGCTGTCGCTGGCCTGGCGCAGCTCACGCATCATGGTCAGGAAACGCTGGCGCATGGATTCGACCTCGCGCACCAGGCCACCGATCTCGTCGGTGCGCTGGCTGGCAAACGGTCGGGTCAGATCGCCCTGGGCCACGGTGGTCACGGCCGAGGTCAGCTCGGACAGCGGCTGGCTCACGTTGCGGCGCACCAGCCAGAACAGGCCGGCACCCAGCACCAGGGTGGCGGTGGCCAGCATGCCCCAGAAGGCATACATGGTGTTCCAGAAGGAGGCCATGGCTTCGGTGTCGGACACCTCGGACACCACCCACCACGAACCGGCCTTGGACTGCTGCTTGGCGGCCCAGGGCTTGCTGATCGAGGGGTTGAACAGCGGCGCGGCATCCAGCACGAACACTTCCTCGCCGGCACGCAGCTGGTCCAGGAAGGGCGCTGCACCCGGGTTGACTTCCAGCACCTTCTTGCCGGCGGCGGTCGGGTGCGACACGAACACGGCTTCCTCGTTGCTGGCCTTGGGATCGATGACGTAGGTGCCGCCGCTCTCGAAGAAGCGGGCGTCGGCCACCAGGACATCCAGCGATTTCTGGAAATCGCTCAGATCGAAACCGATGAACAGGATGCCCACCACCGCGCCGCCACCGTCCTTGACGGCCTCGTAATGCGTCATGTAGGGCTTGCCGAAGAGCGTGGCGCGACCGGTGTAGGTCTTGCCATCCATCATGAGCGGGTAGGCGGGATGGTTGCGGGCCAGGTTGGTGCCCACGGCGCGGTCACCGTTTTCCTTTTTCAGCGAGGTGCTGATGCGCTCGAAGTCGTCGCCCTTGCGCATGAAGATGGTGGCCACGCCGCCATTGGTCTTGCTGAAGAGATCGACCTCGGCAAAGTCGTTGTTGAGCGCCGCACCAAAGCTCTTGAGCTGGCCACCGGCCTTGTCCAGATCGAAGGTGGCGGCGAACTTCTGGCGGAACGGCCGGTAGGCGCGGTCGGTCATCATGCGCGCGGTGGCGTCGAAGCCGTCCACCGAATCGGCCACCGAACGGGCTTTCTCGGAGGCCATCATCACCCGTTGTTCTCGTGAGCTTTTCTCCACGGCCAGTGACATGGCGCCGCTGAGGATGGCCAGGACGACGGCCAGCATGGCCACAGCCAGGAGGGCAACCCGGCGCGCGACCGAGGTGGTCGGGGTGGTGGTCGGATTCATGGTGGTGATCAGAAAAGGAAGAAAGGCGGGATGGCGGGAGACGTCACTGCACGGTCTGGCTGTCCATCAGGCCCATGTCGCTGCTCGACATGAGGGCCTCGATGTCCATGAGGATCAGCATGCGTTCGCCGACGCTGGCGATGCCGGTGATGAAGCTGGTGTCCACCGAGGTGTTCATCTCGGGCGAGGGCTTGATCACGTCGCCGGCGAGTTCCAGCACGTCGGACACCGAGTCCACCACGGCACCGACCACGCGGCCGTGCACGTTGAGCACGATCACCACGGTGAAACCGTTGTATTCCACCTTGTCGCAACCCAGCTTGATGCGCAGGTCCACCACCGGGACGATGACGCCACGCAGGTTGACCACGCCCTTGATGAAGGACGGCGCATTGGCGATGCGGGTGGGCTCTTCGTAGGAGCGGATCTCCTGCACCCGCAGGATGTCGATGCCGTACTCCTCGCCGCCCAGGCGGAAGGTCAGGAATTCGGCGCTGGCCGGCTGGGCCGCAGAGCGGGCGCCGTCCTGGCGGGCGAGGTGGGTGGCTTCGTTGCGCATGTCCATGGTGGTGTCCTCGGTGAAGGGAATGTCAGGTCACTGCAATATCGGTCGACCTGTCCACTCCTGAAGGGCGAAATAGCAAGCCCTTGAGGCACCATTACCTGCCTGAACACCGTTCAGGCTGTCGCGCTGATTACCAAAGTACACAGAGCGTCTCTGGGATCATCCGGCCATGAGCACACAGCCCCGCACCCCCGAGCCCGGCCCGGTCCATCTGGCCGCCACACCCAGCATCGACGCCGACCACCCTGCCGTGCAGGCCTTTGCCCGGCAGCACCGGCGTGGCAGCACGGTGCGGGAACAGGCGGTGTCGCTGGTGCATGCGGTGCGCGACGAGGTGCGCTACGACCCCTACCGCATCGACCTGTCGCCCACCGGCATGCGGGCCAGCACCTGCCTCGAACAGGGCTACGGGTGGTGCGTGCCCAAGGCGGTGCTGATGGCCGCCGTGGCGCGGGCCGCCGGCATCCCGGCGCGGCTGGGCTTTGCCGACGTGCGCAACCACATGTCGACCGAGAAGCTGCGCCGCACCATGGGCACCGACGTGTTCGTCTGGCACGGCTACACCGAGCTGTGGATCGACGGCGCCTGGCGCAAGGCCACGCCGGCGTTCAACCTGTCGCTGTGCGAGAAATTCGGCCTGCTGCCGCTGGACTTCGACGGGGTGAACGACTCGCTCTACCACCCGTTCGACAAGGCCGGGCAGAAGCACATGGAGTATGTGAACGAGCGCGGCAGCTTCGACGACCTGCCGCTGCAGGCGCTCACCGAGACCTTCCGCACCACCTACCCGCAGCTGGCGTCGGGCGTGGGCATCGAAGGCGATTTCGGGCAGGACGGCGCGGCCGAGCGCCGCGACTGACCCGCCCCGATCAGCGCGATCAGGCCGAGAAGCGGAACACCGCCGTGCTGGCCAGCAGGTTGGGCAGCAGGCGCACTTCCTCGCCTTCGTGCAGGCCATAGCTGTCGTCGATGCGCAGGCCGCAGCTGCGCGCCAGCACCTCGAAATCGGCGTGCGTGCCGACCCGGATGTTGGGGGTGTCGTACCACTGGTAGGGCAGCCGCTTGGTCACCGGCATGCGCCCCTGCAGCACCGCCAGCCGGTTGGGCCAGTGGGCAAAGTTGGGGAAGGCCACCACGCCCATGCGGCCCACACGCGCGGTCTCGCGCAGCATCACCTCGGCATTGCGCAGGTGCTGCAGCGTGTCGATCTGCAGCACCACATCGAAGGCCTTGTCGCCGAACACCGCCAGGCCGTCCTCCAGGTTGAACTGCAGCACGTTCACGCCACGGCGCATGCAGGCCTGCACCTTGGCATCGTCCAGCTCCACGCCGTAACCGGTGCAGCCCCGGGTGGACTGCAGGTGGTCGAGCAGGGCGCCGTCACCGCAGCCCAGATCGAGCACCCGCGAACCCGGCGGCACCAGGCGGGCAATGCTCTCCATCACACGGCGCTCGCTCATGCCCGGCCTCCCGTGGCCTGGGCCACTGTCTGTTCAAAGTAGGTGCGCACGGCGGCGTGGTAACGCGGATCGTCCAGCAGGAAGGCGTCGTGGCCATGGGGCGCATCGATCTCGGCATAGCTCACGTCGCGCCGGTTCTCCAGCAGCGCCTTGACGATCTCGCGGCTGCGCGCCGGCGAGAAGCGCCAGTCGGTGGTGAAGCTCACCAGCAGAAACTTCGCGGTGGCGCGGGCCAGTGCGCGGCTGAGGTTGCCGTCATGCGCGCGGGCCGGGTCGAAGTAGTCCAGCGCGCGGGTGATCAGCAGGTAAGTGTTGGCGTCGAAGTACTCGCTGAACTTGTCGCCCTGGTGGCGCAAGTAGCTCTCGATCTGGAACTCGACGTCCTGAGTGGAGTACCTGTACCCCCATGCTCCGCCCTGTTCCAGGTCGGCTGGCTTGAGCGCCCGGCCGAACTTGGCGTTCATCACGTCGTCGCTCAGGTAGGTGATGTGGCCGATCATGCGGGCAATGCGAAGGCCGCGCCGGGGCAGCGTGCCATGCGCCAGGTAGTGGCCGCCGTGGAAGTCGGGGTCGGTGACGATGGCGCGGCGGGCCACCTCGTTGAAGGCGATGTTCTCGGCCGTGAGGTTGGGCGCGCTGGCCACCACCACCGCGTGCCGCACCCGCTCGGGGTACTGCAGCGTCCAGCTCAGGGTCTGCATGCCGCCCAGGCTGCCGCCCATGACGGCCGCCAGCGTTTCGATGCCCATGGCATCGAGCAGCCGCGCCTGCGCATTCACCCAGTCTTCCACCGTGACCACGGGGAAGTCGGCGCCCCAGGGCTGGCCGGTCGCCGGGTTGGTGTGGGTCGGGCCGGTGGAGCCGAAGCACGAACCCAGGTTGTTCACGCCGATGACGAACCAGCGGTCGGTGTCCACCGGCTTGCCCGGGCCGATCATGTTGTGCCACCAGCCCTCGCTGCGCGGCAGCGGCTGGCCGCTGGCGTCGGCATGCAGACCGGCCACATGGTGGGAGGCATTGAGGGCATGGCACACCAGCACCGCGTTGGAGCGGTCGGCGTTGAGCGTGCCGTAGGTTTCCACCACCAGCTCGTAAGCCGGCAGCACCGCACCGCTCTGCAGCGGCAACGGGGTGTCGAAGCGGAAGGTCTGGGGCGTGACGATCAAGCGATCCACCCTGCCAGGCAGGGCCCTGAATGAAGAATCCCGGCACCGCCATGGTTCAAAGGCGAGACCGGGAATCCCCCCTTTAGCGGCATTTTTAAAGCGCCCGCAATCCGGACAAATCGGCGCGGGGCCAAGTATACGCACCGGGGCCGGCGGCGCCTGCGCGGGCCCGGGCGGTCAGGGTGTTGTAAGCGCGCATCGGGCCTCGGCGGGGCTTGCACATCCTGAAAAATAAAGCCTTGTTTTCAGCCGTTGCGCGCATAATGGCCGAGCAAGCCCCTGCCGGGCTTGTGGTTCAAGTGATCGGTCGGTTTCGCGCGCTACAGCTACAGGTTTGTGTGCATCGGGGCTCCATCGCTACTTTTCTTTTGTTTCTAGGAGTCCCACAGATGGGCAACAAACTGTACGTCGGCAACCTGCCTTATTCGGTCCGTGACGAAGACCTGAACCAGGCCTTCGGCCAGTTCGGTTCGGTCAACAGCGCCAAGGTCATGATGGAGCGCGACACCGGCCGTTCCAAAGGTTTCGGCTTCGTCGAAATGGGCAGCGATGCCGAAGCACAGGCCGCCATCGAAGGCATGAACGGCCAGTCCCTGGGCGGCCGTAGCCTGGTGGTCAACGAAGCCCGTCCGATGGAAGCCCGCCCGCCGCGCACCGGTGGTGGTGGCTTCGGCGGTGGCCGCAGCGGTGGCGGCGGCTATGGCGGTGGTGGCAACGACGGCGGTTTCCGCAGCCCCTACGGCGGCGGTGGCCGTCGTGACGGCGGCGGCGGTGGCCGCGGCGGCTACTGATCGGCCCAGCCCCTCACTGAAAACCCCGGCGCGAAAGCGCCGGGGTTTTTTGTTGTCTGCGCCTCAGCGCTCGCTCTGGCGGTGCTTGCGTGGGCGTCCGGCCAGCAGGCGGTCGAACAGCGGGATGGGCAACACGCGCAGCAGGCGCGCCACCCAGCCCATCTGCCACGGAATCACCCGCCAGGCCGCACCCGCCTCGATGGCGGCATGCGCCCGGTCGGCAAAGGCCTCCACCGGCATCAGGAAGGGCATGCTGTACCGGTTGCGCCGCGTCAGCGGGGTGTCCACATAACCGGGAACCAGGGTCACGACCTTCACGCCGCTGCCCCGCAGCTCGCCGCGCAGGCTCTCGGCATAGGCGACCACGGCGGCCTTGCTGGCGCAGTAGGCGCCGTGGCCGGGCAGCCCCCGGATGGCGGCCACGCTGGCCACCGCCACCAGCCGGCCGCTGCCGCGCTGGCGCATGCCGTCGACGAAGGGGTGAAAGGTGGCGGCCATGCCGGTGTTGTTGACCGCAAAGGTGCGCGCCATCACGTCGACGTCCTCGCGTTCGCCGGTGTCCATCCCGATGCTGATGCCGGCATTGGCCACCACCACATCGGGCAGGCCCATCTGGGCGATGCAGGCCTGGCCGGCGGCGACGATGCTGTCGATGTCGGCCACATCGGCGCCGAAGATGCCGCAGCGCCGGGCGTCCAGCCCCTGCGCATCGGCCCAGGCCCGCAGTTCGTCGGTGCGCCGGGCCACCAGGGCCAGCCGGTACCCGGCCCGGGCAAAACGGGCCGCCAGGGCCTGACCGATGCCGCTGGAGGCGCCGGTGATGAAGACCAGGGGAGCAGAGCGGGGGTCGGAGGTCATGGCGGGCTGGGGTTGCGGCCGGGCGGGGCCAGTTCGACACGCACCCGGCCGGTGAAGTCGGCCACGCGCTGGTCGTCGCGGTAATCCAGGGTGGCGGCCTCCAGCCGGTCGTTGCCGCGCCGCAGCACCACCGGCAGGTCGGAGACCACCCGGTCGGGCTGGAGGAAGATCTTCAGGCGCTCGCCGTTGAACTGCAGCCGGGGCCGGGCCACGCCGTCCTTGCCGGTGCCGGCCTCACGCACCACCTGGGCATTGCCCTCCAGCAGGAATTCGGTGTTGTCGCTGTTGGTGGTCACCCGCCGCGCCGTGGCCAGCGTGATGAGGCCCTGGTCGTCGATGCGGCGGATGCGGGCATTGTCGATTTCCACGCGGTCGTCGGACGGGTGGTGGCGGGCTTCGGTGCCGGCCACCTCGGAGCGCAGCGTGCCGCCCGGATCGAACGACTTGACCGAGAAGCGGCGCATGAAATAGTCAGGCTCGCTGCTCACCGGCCGGGCCTCCGGAGCCTCGACAAAGGCTGGCGTGGCCCGCAGCAACCAGTAGGAGGCCAATGCCAGCACACCCATGAGCAGGACCGGCAGGTAAATGGAGACCGTGTCCCACCACGGGGCCTTACGGCGCCGGGGGGCCGGGCCGGACGTGGCCGGGTCCAGGCCGGGCAGGATGTCGTCGAGGGGTTCGTCGGGCGTCACCGCAGGGCCGCCTCCAGCTCGCGGGTGTAGTGGCCGCTGGCCAGCAGCAGCAGGTCGCAGAGCTCCCGCACGGCGCCGGCACCCGCACCACGCTGGCTGACCCAGTGGGCCCGGGCGCGCACCTCGGGGTGGGCCTCGGGCGGGGCGGCGGCAAAGGCCGCGCGGGTCAGCAGGGGCAGATCGGGCCAGTCGTCGCCCATGGCGGCAGCCGCGTCCCAGCCCAGGCCCAGCGATTGCAGGATGGCCTGCGCGGCGGGCGCCTTGTCTTCGGTGCCCAGGCGCAGGTGGGTGATGCCCAGGGCCTGCAGGCGCATGCGCAGGGCCGCCGAATCGCGACCGCTGACCACCGCCGGGGTGATGCCGGCCCGCTGCAGCAGCTTCAGGCCGTGGCCGTCGAGGGTGTGGAAGCGCTTGAGGGTCTCGCCGGCCTCGCTGAAGTACAGGCCGCCGTCGGTGAGCACGCCGTCCACGTCGAGCAGCAGCACCTTGACGGGCTGGGCGCGCAACAGGACCTCGGGGGAGAAGCTCGGCACCGGGTTCATCAGATCACCTTGGCCCGCATCAGGTCGTTGCTGTTGAGCGCGCCCACCAGCAACCCGGCGGCATCGACCACCAGCAGGCTGTTGATGCGGCGCTCTTCCATCAGGCGGGCGGCCTCCACCGCCAGCGACTGCGCGGCCACCGTGGCGGGCCGGGGGTTCATGACCTCGGCGGCGCTGAGCTGGCGCAGGTCCTGGGCGCTGCCGGTGCGCTCGATCAGGCGGCGCAGGTCGCCGTCGGTGAATACGCCCTGGGCGCGGCCGTCCGGCCCGACCACGGCGCACAGGCCCAGGCCCTTGGCGCTGATCTCGCGCATCAGGTCCATCAACGGGGTCCCGGGTGCCACGCGCGGCACGGCATCGCCCTGGCGCATGACGTCGGCCACATGGGTGAGCAGACGCCGCCCCAGGGCACCGCCCGGGTGGGAGCGGGCGAAGTCGTCGGCGCGGAAGCCGCGGGCATCCAGCAGGGCCACGGCCAGGGCATCACCCAGCGCGAGCTGCGCGGTGGTGCTGGCGGTGGGCGCCAGGTTGTGCGGGCAGGCCTCGCGCGCCACGGCGGTGTCCAGCACCCAGTCGGCATGGCGGGCCAGGGACGAATCGCTGCGGCCGGTGAAGGCCACCAGCGGCACGCCCATGCGCTTGATCAGGGGCAGCAGCACGGTGAGCTCGTCGCTCTCGCCGCTGTTGCTGATGGCCAGCACCACGTCCTGCGGCGTGACCATGCCCAGGTCGCCATGGCTGGCTTCGGCCGGGTGCACGAACTGCGCCGGCGTGCCGGTGGAGGCCAGGGTGGCGGCGAGCTTGCGGCCGATGTGACCGCTCTTGCCCATGCCCATGACCACCACCCGCCCCTGGCAGGCGAGCAGGCACTGCAGGGCGCCGGTGAAGGCAGCGTCCAGCCGCGTGGCCAGCGCCTGCACCGCCTCGGCCTCGATCTGCAAGGTGTCGCGGGCCAGGGCGAGGGCGCGTCCGGCGTCGAATGCCACGGGAAAAGTCATGCGCGGATTATCGCTGCGGGGTCGGCGGCTAACATCGCCCGATGACATCGCTGGACATCACCCTGCTCTACCTGCTGGCCGCCGTGCTGGGGGTGGTGGCCTGCCGCAGCCTCAAGCTGCCACCCATGCTGGGCTATCTGGTGGTGGGCGTGCTGATCGGCCCGAATGCGCTGGCCATTGCCCAGGACTCCAAGGGCATCCGCTACCTGGCCGAGTTCGGCGTGGTGTTCCTGATGTTCGTCATCGGCCTCGAGTTCAGCCTGCCCAAGCTGCGGGCCATGCGCCGCCATGTGTTCGGCCTGGGGCTGTCGCAGGTGGTGCTGACCGTGCTGATCACCACCGCCGCCTCGCTGGCGCTGGCCCTGCTGCTGCCGCAGTGGTGGACCATCTCCTGGCAGAGCGCGCTGGCCCTGGGCGGCGTGATGGCCATGAGCAGCACCGCCATCGTCATCAAGCTGGTGGCCGAACGGCTGGAGCTGGAATCCGAACACGGCAAGCGGGTGCTGGGCATCCTGCTGTTCCAGGACCTGGCCGTGGTGCCGCTGCTGGTGGTGATTCCGGCGCTGGCCGCCGAGCCGGAGCAGCTGCTGCCCGCACTGGGCCTGGCCGTCTTCAAGGCCACGGTGCTGCTGGGCCTGCTGCTCACCGGCGGGCAGCGGCTGATGCGCTGGTGGCTCACGCTGGTGGCCCGGCGCAAGAGCGAAGAGCTGTTCATGCTCAACCTGCTGCTCATCACGCTGGGCCTGGCCTGGCTGACCGAGCACGCCGGGCTGTCGCTGGCCCTGGGCGCCTTCGTGGCCGGCATGCTGATTTCCGAGACGGAATACAAGCACCAGGTGGAGACCGACATCCGGCCCTTCCACGATGTGCTGCTGGGCCTGTTCTTCATCACCATCGGCATGATGCTGGACTGGCGCCTGGTGCTGGAGCGCTGGCCGCTGGTGCTGCTGTTGCTGCTGGCGTCCATGGCCTTCAAGGTGACGCTGATCACGGCGCTCACCCGGGCCTTCGGCGCGCCCACCGGGGTGGCCCTGCGCACCGGCCTGTACCTGGCCCAGGCCGGCGAGTTCGGCCTGGTGCTGCTGAGCCTGTCGGGCCAGAACGGGCTGATCCCGCCGCAGCTGTTCAACCCCATCCTGGCCAGCATGGTGATCTCCATGATCGCCACGCCCTTCGTGATCCTGTACGCCAACACGGTGGTCACGCGGCTGGTGGGCAGCGACTGGCTGATGCAGTCGGTGCAGATGACCAGCATCGCCCGCAAGGCCATCAATGCCCACAAGCACGTGATCATCTGCGGCTACGGCCGCTGCGGCCAGAACCTGGCCCGGCTGCTGGAGGCCGAAGGCATCCCCTACATGGCGCTCGACCTCGACCCCGACCGGGTGCGCCAGGCCGCTGCCGCCGGCCATTCGGTGGTGTTCGGCGATGCCGCACGGCTACAGGCGCTGATGGCCGCCGGCCTGCACCGGGCCAGTGCGCTGGTCATCACCTACAACGACAGTCCGAGCGCGCTCAAGGTCCTGCACCACACCCGCGAGCAGGCGCCCCAGGTACCGGTGGTGGTGCGCACCGTGGACGATGCCGACCTGGACCGCCTGCGCCAGGCCGGCGCCACCGAAGTAGTGCCCGAGGCCATCGAGGCCAGCCTCATGCTCACCAGCCATGCCCTGGCCCTGGTGGGCGTACCGATGCGCCGGGTGATCCGCGTGGTGCAGGAGCAGCGCGAGGCCCGCTACAACCTGCTGCGGGGCTACTTCCACGGTGCCGACGACGATGCCGAAGACGCCGGCGAGCAGGTGCGCCTGAACACCGTCACCCTGCCCGGCGCCAGCCGCCATGTCGGCCGGCCGCTGGAAGCGCTCGCACTCGACGCCATCGGCGTGCGGGTGGTGAGCCTGCGGCGGGCCAGCGGGCGGTCTGCCACGGTGGAGGACACCACCCTGGTCGAGGGTGGCGACACCCTGGTGCTGCAGGGCAAGGCCGCCGCGCTGGCGCTGGCCGAGGACAAGCTGCTGGGCAGCTGAGGCTGCGGGGGCGGCCGACCCCGGAATTGTCCGAGTCGCGTCGCGGGCCTTTGCCCGCCCCTTACGCTGCCGGCTTTTCACCCCCCGGAGACAACCCCATGGATCGACGCCTTTTCCTCGGTGCCGGCATTGCCGGCGCGACCACGCTGACCTTCACCTCGGTGTTCTCGCAGAACGCGCCCGACCTGGGCACGCCCACCCTGCCCAGCCCGGGATTCCGCAAGACCATGGTCGGGGACATCGAGGTGATCGCCATCAACGACGGCGCCTTGCGCCGCCCCCTGGGTGACGAGTTCGTGCGCAATGCACCGCTGGAGCAGGTCAAGGCCCTGCTGGCCTCGCAGAGCCTGCCCACCGCCTATGTGGACATCCCCTTCACGCCCTACCTGATCGTGGCCGGTGGCCAGCGCTTCCTGATCGACACCGGCTTCGCCGACAACGGCCCGGCCACCACCGGCCGCCTGCGCGCCAACATGGCCGCCGCCGGTCACAAGCCCGAAGACATCGACCATGTCATCCTCAGCCACTTCCATGGCGACCACATCAACGGCCTGTTCGCCAAGGACGGCTCGGCGGTGTTCCCCAAGGCCAAGGTGCACGTGCCGGCGCCCGAGTTCGCGTTCTGGATGGACGACGCCAAGATGAACGCCGCACCGCCCGCAGCCAAAGGCGCCTTCGAGAACGCCCGCCGCGTGATGGGCAAGATCGCGGCCGACAAGCTGGTCAAGTTCGAGCCGGGCGCCGAGCTGGCCCCGGGCATCCGTTCGCTGGCCGCCTTCGGCCACACCCCGGGCATGAGCGTGTTCAACGTCAGCTCCAAGGGCCAGTCGTTCATGTATGTGGCCGACGTGACCAACGTGCCGTCCCTGTTCGCCCGCAGCCCCGACTGGGCCGTGACCTTCGACATGGACGCCGACATGGCCCGCGCCACCCGCCGCCGCCTGTTCGACCAGCTGGTGAAGGACAAGACCATGATGGGCGGCTTCCACTTCCCGTTCCCGGCGCTGGGCACCCTGGAACTGGCCGGCAGCGGTTACCAGTTCAAGCCCCTGGCCTGAGCCGGCGGGGATACCCCCGGGGGCGGCGGATAATCCGGCCATGGATACCGCCGCCTACCTCCGCGCCCACATCCGCACCGTGCCCGACTGGCCGGCGCCGGGTGTGCAGTTCCGCGATATCACGCCCCTGCTGCAGGACCCCAAGGTCTTCCGGGTGCTCATCGATGCCTTCGTGCACCGCTACATGGACCCCGCGCTGCGCCCCAGCGTGGTGGCCGGACTGGACGCACGCGGCTTCATCATCGGTTCGGTGCTGGCCTACGAGCTGGGCGTGGGCTTCGTGCCCATCCGCAAGAAGGGCAAGCTGCCCTTCACCACGGTCGAAGAGACCTACGAGCTGGAGTACGGCAGCGCCACGGTGGAGCTGCACACCGACGCGGTGAAGCCGGGCGACCGGGTGGTGCTGATCGACGACCTGATCGCCACCGGCGGCACCATGATGGCCGGGCGCCGCCTGCTGGAAAAGCTGGGAGCCGAAGTGACCGAGGGTGCGGCCATCGTCGACCTGCCCGAACTCGGCGGCTCGGGGAAGCTGCGCGCCAGCGGCCTCAAGCTGTTCACCCTGCTCGATTTCGCCGGCCACTGAGCGCGGCCGGCACCGGCTCAGAGCTTGCCGTACTGGGTCTCGCTCAGGGCGGCAAAGTCGCTGACCACGTCGGTGGGCTGCACCGGCGTGTCTCTGGCCTGGCGATAGGCCTGGGCCGGCGGCGCCTGCAGGGCCTGGCGGAAAGCCTCCACCTCGGCCTCGGTCACCGGCTGTCCGGCCTGCGGGCGCTCGGGCTGCGGGGGACGCGGAATGGCCGTGTCACGGGCGGTCTCCTGGGGCGCCTCACGGGCCAATTCGGCTTCGCGCCGGGTCTGCGCCGCCACCGACGCCCGCAGGGCCGTGCCCACGCGTTCGGGTGCCGCACGGCGGCGCCAGTAGACCGAGCGCACCTCCATGGCATGCCGGCTCTGGGCGCTGCGCTGGATCCAGCGCTCGATCTCCAGCAGGTATTCGTCGGGCAGGTCCTTGGCGCCCAGGGCCAGGTCGATCAGCACCAGAAAGCTGTCGCCGTTGGCGTCGGTGGACAGCACCTTGAAGCTGTAGCTGGTGGACAGCACGCCCCCCCGGATCAGCGACTCGCGGATCACCGTGAACAGCTGCTCCCGCCGCAGGATGCGCCGGCCACGGCGCGGGGAGATCAGGGGCAGGGTGGTGTTGCGGATGGCCTGACGGGCCTTGGCCAGCGTGCTGTCGCCGTCCGAGGGCTTGCGTCCGAACCACCAGTTCTTGAATGACATGGGCAGGGCGATCATGTGGGAGGGTGGGCGGTCAGGTGACGGCCACCCGTTTGGGCTTGTTGTACATGCGGCGGGCCAGCACGGCCGACATGGCCACCGTGAGCTCGAGGGCGATCTCCGGGGCGCGGGTGCACAGCTCGCGAAAACGCAGCGGGGTCAGGCACCAGAGGCGGCAGTCGCTGCCGGCACTGACCGTGGCGCTGCGCGGCAGGTGAGAAAAGAAGGCGCCTTCACCGAGCAGCGAACCTTCGCCCACCACGGCAATGCGGATGCGGTCGTGGCTGTCCTCGTAGTGCACGGTCAGGGTGCCGCTTTCCACCAGGTAGACGGTGCGGTCCTTCACACCCTGCTCGATCAGGGGCTGGCCCTGGCGCAGCATGACCGGCTGCAGATACCCGGCCAGGGTGTTCCATTGGGTTTCGGACAGGTTGAGCGGCAGGGCGTCCAGCGCGTTGCTCTGCCGCATGGCAGCGGCCAGCGCCTTGATGTCGGCTCGCGCGGAAGGGACGGTAATCACACTCATGCCCCCGAGTTGACCGCGAGGTGACCAACGGCGCAAGTGTGCGATGGATCACGCTTACGGTTGATTACAGATTCACTCCGGACGGCTGACGAACGGCCCCGGACGGTGGGGCAAGGCCTACTTGCCGATGCAGAAGCGCGAAAAGATGACGCCCAGCAGGTCGTCGGCGGTGAATTCACCCGTGATGTCGCCCAGGGCGTGCTGGGCCAGCCGCAGCTCCTCGGCCAGCAGGTCCAGGGCATCGGCCGAACCATCCAGCCACGTGGTGGCCGCCTCCAGGTGGGTCTGCACCCGGTGCAGGGCCTGCAGATGCCGTTCCCGGGCCATGAACAGGCCGTCGCCGGCCCGCTCCCAGCCGGCCAGCTGCAGCAGGCGCTGGCGCAGGGCTTCCAGGCCGTCACCCTGACGGGCCGACAGGGCCAGCGCATCGGCCGGCACGGCGGCGCCCGGTCGCTGGTCCAGCTTGTTCCACACGTGCAGCAGCGGCACGCCGGCGGGCAGGTCGGCGGCAATGGCCGCGTCGGCCGCCTGGTAGCCGGGGTCATCGGTGCGGGTGAGGTCGTGCAGGAACAGCACCACATCGGCCTGGCGGATGCGGCCCCAGGCGCGCTCGATGCCGATGCGCTCGACCTCGTCCACCTCCGGGCTGTCGCGCAGGCCGGCGGTGTCCACCACGTGCAGCGGCACGCCCTCGATCTGGATGGTCTGCTGCACCACGTCGCGGGTGGTGCCGGCCACCGGCGTGACGATGGCCAGCTCGGCCCCGGCCAGGGCATTGAGCAGCGAGCTCTTGCCGGCGTTGGGCTGGCCGGCAATCACCACCTGCAGACCGTCGCGCAGCAGCGCCCCCTGGCGCGCCTCGCCCAGCACGGTGGCCAGCGACGCCTGCAGGCGCTGCAGCTGCCCGCTGGCGTCGGCCTTCTGCAGGAAATCGATCTCTTCTTCGGGGAAGTCCAGCGTGGCCTCCACCAGCATGCGCAGGTTGACCAGCGCATCGCGCAGGCCGTGGATGCGCTCGGAGAAGGCCCCCGCCAACGAACGCGAGGCACTGCGCGCCGCCGCCTCGGTGCTGGCGTCGATCAGATCGGCCACCGCCTCGGCCTGCGCCAGATCGAGCTTGTCGTTCAGGAAGGCGCGCTCGGTGAACTCGCCGGCCCGCGCCAGCCGCAGCCCCGGCAGGCTGCCCTGCGCCGCCACCTCGAGGCAGCGCGCCAGCAGCAGCTGGAGCACCACCGGCCCGCCATGGCCCTGGAGTTCCAGCACGTCCTCACCGGTGTAGGAATGCGGCCCCGGAAACCACAGCGACAGCCCATGGTCGATCGGCTCACCCGCCGCATCGCGCCATGGCCCATAGGTGGCCTCGCGCGGCCTGAGCTCCCGCCCCACCAGCGCCTTCACAAACGGCAGCAACCCCTTGCCCGACACCCGCACCATGCCCACAGCGCCGCGACCGGGCGCCGTGGCGATGGCAATGATGGGTTCTGAAGCAGAGGAGAGCATGAACAGACGGTGGAGCGCCAACCAATGCCCCGAGGGGTGCCGAGGGTCCGGCTCCGCCGGCCCAAGGGCACCGTCCCCCCTCCCAGGGGGGAAGCCGCGTCAGCGGCGCAGGGGGGTCACTTGAACTTGGGCATGTTGAACTTCAACGGCACCCCCATGCGGCTGTTGATGTGCGCCTGCTGGGCGATCGTCAGCACGTTGTTGGTAATCCAGTACAGCACCAGGCCGGACGGGAAGAAGAAGAACATGACCGAGAAGATGAGGGGCATCATCCACATCAGCTTGGCCTGCAGCGGATCCGGCGGCAGCGGGTTGAGCGCGGTCTGGATCAGGGTGGTCACGGCCATGACCAGCGGCAGGATGTAGAACGGATCGGGCGAGGACAGGTCGCTGATCCAGCCCAGCCACGGGGCGTTGCGCATCTCCACGCTGGACAGCAGCACCCAGTACAGGGCGATGAACACCGGAATCTGGATGAGGATGGGGAAGCAGCCACCCAGCGGGTTGACCTTCTCTTCCTTGTACATCTTCATCATTTCCATCTGCATCTGCTGCGGGTTGTTCTTCAGACGCTCCCGCATTTCCATGATGCGCGGGTTGATGGCCTTCATCTTGGCCATGCTGCGGTAGGCGCTGGCATTGAGCCAGTAGAAGGCGGCCTTGATCAGCACCACCAGCAGCACGATGGCCCAGCCCCAGTTGCCCACGAAGCTGTGGATCTTCTCCATCAGCCAGTACAGCGGCTTGGCCAGGATGGTCAGCCAGCCGTAGTCCTTGACCAGCACCAGACCCGGGGCGATGGTCTCCAGCACCTTCTCTTCCTGCGGGCCCACGAACAGGCGGGCCTGGCTGGTCTCGCGCTGACCGGGAGCGATCTCGGGCAGGCGCACGATGCTGCCGACCGAGAACAGGTTGCTGTCGACCGCGCGCACGAAGTTCTCGCGCGCCACACCGTCGGCCAGCAGCCAGGCGGTGGCGAAGTAGTGCTGGACCATGGCGATGTAACCATCGCTGGTGGTCTTGACGAAGTTGGCCTTGTTGGCGGTGATGTCCTTGAACTCGACCTTCTGGTACTTCTGCTCGGCGGTGAAGACGGCCGGGCCGGTGAAGGTGGAATAGAACGGGGTCTCGCTGTCGAGCTTGCTGCCGTCGCGCACCAGCTGCACATACAGCTGCGGGCTGACCGGCGCGGTGCCGGTGTTGACGACCTCGTGGCGCACGTCGATGACGTAAGAGCCGCGCTTGAGGGTGTAGGTCTTGACCAGCTTGACGCCACCCACATCGGCCGACTCGAACACCACGTCCAGGCTGTCCTGGCCGTCGGCCAGCGCGGTGGGCGAACCCACCAGGGTCATGGGGGTCTTGTGGGTGGGGAAGCTGCCACCGATCAGGCCGGTCTGGGCCACGTAGGTGTGCTTGGCGTCCTGGGTGAGCAGGGTGAAGGGGCTGTCGTCGGGCGTCTTGCTCTGGCGGGTGGACTGGCGGTGGGCCAGCAGGTCGGCACCGATCAGGGCGCCACCTTCGCTGCTGAAGGTCAGGACCATGCGGTCGGTGCGCACCTCGTGGCGGGTGGCGGCCGCATCGGGTGCGGCTGCCGGGGCATTGCCGGCCGGGGCCAACGCGGCCGAAGGCGCTGGCGCTGCGCCGGTGCCCGGGGCATTGCCGGCAGCCGGGGCGGTGGCCGCGGGCGGCGTGGCGCCCGGGAAGAACGTGGCGGGCTTGCCGTTGTGGATCTGCCACTTGTCCCAGATCAGGACCATGGACAGACCAAACACCACCCACAGGATGGACCGACGGATGTCATTCATGACGGGTTCTTCTTTGCACGAGAGGAGGAAAGGAGGCCGGTGAACAGACCCTGGGGCTGCTCGGGCACCGGATCGACGCCGCCCTGGCACCACGGATGGCAACGCACCAGACGGCGGGCCGCCAGCCAGCTGCCGCCAGCGGCGCCATGGCGCTCCAGGGCTCCCAGGGCATAGGCCGAACAGGTCGGCGCGAAGCGGCAGTGGCTGCCCAGCCAGGGGCTCAGCAGCAGCCGGTAGCCGCGCACCAGGCCCATCAGGATCTGTCGAGGCAGATCAGCCCACATGGGAAGGGTTCCCCGTGGCCACCTGCAGACCGGCACGCGACCAGAGCTGCTGCAGCTCGGCGCGCACTGCGCGCTTGAGCACATCGGAGCTGGCGCTGACGAACTGGTCGCGGCTGAAACCGGCGCGCAGCCGCACCACATGCACCGAGGCCGGCAGCTGGCCGGTCAACGGGCGGACCGATTCATAGATCTGGCGCCGGATGGCATTGCGGGTCACGGCCCGCCTGGCCCAGCGTTTGGGCAGCACGACGCCCAGCCACGGCGCGGTGACCGGGAAGAGGGGTCGGCCGGCGGCTGCATGGGCCGCACCGGACGGTCCGTCGACCGGGCTGCGGTGCAGCACGAAGTGGGCGGTCCTGGCCACGGGTGATCCCGCCATGGCAACCTGAAACTGCTGCCGGGAGCGCAGGCGCTGGATCGGCAGGGCCGAGGCCTGTTCCCGGGGTTCGGCCGTGTGCTCGGGCACCGGCGTTCCAGGAGCGTTCAGGGGGTCGGACTCAGACCGACAGACGCTTGCGGCCCTTGGCGCGGCGTGCGTTGATCACGGCACGGCCACCACGGGTCTTCATGCGCACGAGGAAGCCGTGGGTGCGGGCGCGGCGGATCTTGGAGGGCTGGTAAGTGCGTTTCATGATGGGTGGGTAAGAATCGGGGAAACCCGCAATTATCGCCAGAAAGCCCGTCGGCCGGCAAGTTCGGGTGCACAGACCCTGTGCGACCCGGGTCTGCCACGGGTGTAACCCGGGTTGTGGATAACTGATCGGCGTCGGTAGAATCCGCGCCCTGGCCCGAGCCCTTTGTCCACAACAACAACTCCCGATTTCTCCGCATGACCGAGGGCTTCGCCTCCGATTCCGACCTGCCTGAGGCCCACAGCCTGTGGGCGGCCTGCCTGGACCAGCTGGCCCAGGACATCCCCGAACAGCAGTTCAACACCTGGATCCGCCCGCTGGTGGCCCAGGTGAGCGACGACCGCCGCAAGGTGGTGGTGTCGGTCGCCAACCGCTTCAAGATGGACTGGATCCGCGCCCAGTACGCCACCCGCATCAGCGCCGCCCTGGAGGCCCTGGCCGGCGAGAAGGTGGCGCTGGAGTTGGCGCTTGCTCCGCGCGAAGGTCCCAGCCGCACGATGCCGGCGCCCCGCAGCATGCAGGATCAGCTGCTGGCCGAGCTGCCGGATGTGGCCCCAGCCGAACCGGCCGCGCCCAGCGGCACCCGCAACCGCCTGAACCCGGCGCTGACCTTCGCCACGCTGGTGGAAGGCTCGGCCAACCGCATGGCACGGGCCGCGGCCATGCATGTGGCCGGCAGCCTGGGCCAGCTCTACAACCCGCTGTTCATCTACGGCGGCGTGGGCCTGGGCAAGACCCACCTGGTGCACGCCATCGGCAACCACCTGCTGAGCGAGCGGCCGCAGGCCAAAGTTCTCTACATCCACGCCGAGCAGTTCGTGTCGGATGTGGTCAAGTCCTACCAGCGCAAGACCTTCGACGAGTTCAAGGAGCGTTACCACTCGCTGGACCTGCTGCTGATCGACGATGTGCAGTTCTTTGCCAACAAGGAGCGCACGCAGGAGGAGTTCTTCAACGCCTTCGAGGCGCTGCTGGCCAAGAAGAGCCACATCGTGCTGACCAGCGACACCTACCCCAAGGGCCTGGCGGACATCCACGAGCGGCTGGTCTCGCGCTTCGACTCGGGGCTGACGGTGGCCATCGAGCCACCCGAGCTGGAGATGCGGGTGGCCATCCTGATCAACAAGGCGGCGGTGGAGCACGCCGTCATGCCCGAGGAAGTGGCCTTCTTCGTGGCCAAGAACGTGCGCTCCAACGTGCGGGAACTGGAAGGCGCGCTGCGCAAGATCCTGGCCTATTCGCGCTTCAACCAGCGCGAGATCTCGATCCAGCTGGCCCGCGACGCCCTGAAGGACCTGCTGTCCATCCAGAACCGCCAGATCAGCGTGGAGAACATCCAGAAGACGGTGGCCGACTTCTACAAAATCAAGGTCGCGGACATGTATTCCAAGAAGCGGCCGGCCAGCATCGCCCGGCCGCGGCAGATTGCCATGTTCCTGGCCAAGGAGCTGACCCAGAAGAGCCTGCCGGAGATCGGCGAGCTGTTCGGCGGCCGTGACCACACCACGGTGCTGCATGCGGTGCGCAAGATCGCCGCCGAACGGCAGCAGAACACCGAACTCAACCAGCAGCTGCACGTCCTCGAACAAACCCTCAAGGGGTGAGGCGGGAAAGCCCCCTCAAACCAGCGAAAATAAACACGGTTCAACCCTGTCGAAAGAGTCGTTCATGATCGTTTTCAAATCGACCCAGGACAAAGTCCTGGCTGCCCTGCAGTCGGTGGCCGGCATCGTGGAGCGCCGCCACACGCTGCCCATTCTGGCCAACGTGCTGCTGCGCAAGACCGGCTCGGCCGTGCAGCTGACCACCAGCGACCTGGAAATCCAGATCCGCACCACCGCCGCCCTGGACGGTGACGACGGCAGCTTTGCCACCACGCTGGGCGCCCGCAAGCTCATCGACATCCTGCGCACCATGCCGGGCGACCAGACGGTGAGCCTGGAATCGAGCGCGGGCAAGCTGGTGCTCAAGGGCGGCAAGAGCCGCTTCACCCTGCAGAGCCTGCCGGCCGAAGACTTCCCGCTGGTGCAGGAATCGGCCAGCTTCGGCCCGGTGTTCAGCGTGCCCCAGAAGACGCTCAAGGGCCTGCTGGGCCAGGTGTCGTTTGCCATGGCGGTGCACGACATCCGCTACTACCTCAACGGCATCCTGTTCGTGGCCGAAGGCCGCCAGCTCAGCCTGGTGGCCACCGACGGCCACCGCCTGGCCTTTGCCAGCGCCACGCTGGACGTGGACGTGCCCAAGCAGGAAGTCATCCTGCCGCGCAAGACGGTGCTGGAGCTGCAGCGCCTGCTGTCCGACAAAGAAGGCGCCATCGAGATGCAGTTCGCGGCCAACCAGGCCAAGTTCAGCTTTGATGGCATGGAGTTCGTCACCAAGCTGGTCGAGGGCAAGTTCCCCGACTACAACCGCGTGATTCCCAAGAACCACAAGAACATCGTCACCCTGGGCCGCCAGCCGCTGCTCTCCAGCCTGCAGCGCACCGCCATCATGACCAGCGAGAAGTTCAAGGGAGTGCGCCTGAACATCGAAGCCGGCACCCTGCGCGTGGCCTCCAGCAACGCCGAGCAGGAAGAGGCGGTGGACGAGCTCGACATCGACTACGCCGGCCCCGAGATCGAGATCGGCTTCAACGTGACCTACCTGATCGACGCGCTGCAGAACATGTCGCAGGAGATGGTCCGCATCGAACTGTCGGACGGCAACAGCTCCGCGCTGGTGACCAACCCCGACGACAACGCCTTCAAGTACGTCGTGATGCCCATGCGCATCTGACCGCACCCCGCCAGCCTGCCCCGAGCCCGACCCGCTGACCAGCGGGTTTGGCGTTTTCTGAGATCGAGAAAGTCCCCATGTCCAACGCTGCACCGAGCCCCGAGAGCTCCAATTTCCAGCCCACCATCGATGCGAACCAGGCCGGCGCCAGCGAGGGCTATGGCGAGGGCAGCATCCAGATCCTGGAGGGCCTGGAGGCGGTGCGCAAGCGCCCGGGCATGTACATCGGCGATACATCCGACGGCACCGGCCTGCACCACCTGGTGTTCGAAGTGGTGGACAACTCCATCGACGAGGCCCTGGCCGGCCACTGCGACGACATCGTGGTGACCATCCACACCGACAACTCCATCAGCGTGGTGGACAACGGTCGCGGCATTCCCACCGGCGTGAAGATGGACGACAAGCACGAGCCCAAGCGCAGTGCGGCCGAGATCGCGCTGACCGAACTGCACGCCGGCGGCAAGTTCAACCAGAACAGCTACAAGGTTTCGGGCGGTCTGCACGGCGTGGGCGTGAGCTGCGTGAACGCCCTGTCGGTGTGGCTGCGCCTGACCGTGCGCCGCGAAGGCAAGGTGCACCAGATCGAGTTTGCGCGCGGCGTGGTGCAGAACCGCATCGTCGAGCAGACGGCCGACGGCATCGAGGTCTCGCCCATGAAGGTGACCGGTGCCACCGAGAAGCGCGGCACCGAGGTGCACTTCCTGCCGGACACCGAGATCTTCAAGGAGAACAACGATTTCCACTACGAGATCCTGTCCAAGCGCCTGCGCGAGCTGAGCTTCCTGAACAACGGCGTGCGCATCCGACTGATCGACGAGCGCAGCGGAAAGGAAGACGACTTCTCGGGTGCCGGCGGCGTCAAGGGTTTCGTGGACTTCATCAACAAGGGCAAGACGGTCCTGCACCCCAACGTGTTCCATGCGCTGGGCGACCGCCAGAGCGACCAGGGCACCAACATCGGTGTCGAGGTGGCCATGCAGTGGAACAGCGGCTACAACGAGCAGGTGCTGTGCTTCACCAACAACATCCCGCAGCGCGATGGCGGCACCCACCTCACCGGCCTGCGCGCCGCCATGACGCGGGTGATCAACAAGTACATCGAAGAGAACGAGCTGGCCAAGAAGGCCAAGGTCGAAGTCACCGGTGACGACATGCGCGAAGGCCTGTGCTGCGTGCTGTCGGTCAAGGTGCCCGAGCCCAAGTTCAGCAGCCAGACCAAGGACAAGCTGGTGTCCAGCGAAGTGCGCGGTCCGGTGGAAGACGTGGTGGCCCGCCTGCTGACCGACTTCCTGCAGGAGAAGCCCAACGACGCCAAGATCATCTGCGGCAAGATCGTCGAGGCCGCCCGCGCCCGCGAAGCCGCCCGCAAGGCCCGCGAGATGACGCGCCGCAAGGGCGTGCTCGACGGCATGGGCCTGCCCGGCAAGCTGGCCGACTGCCAGGAGAAGGACCCGGCGCTGTGCGAGATCTACATCGTGGAGGGTGACTCCGCCGGCGGCTCGGCCAAGCAGGGCCGCGACCGGAAGTTCCAGGCCATCCTGCCGCTGCGCGGCAAGATCCTGAACGTGGAGAAGGCGCGCTACGAGAAGCTGCTGACCAGCAACGAGATCCTGACCCTCATCACCGCCCTGGGCACCGGCATCGGCAAGGCCGGCAGCACCGACGGCAAGAGCGGCGCGGATGACTTCGATGTGGCCAAGCTGCGCTACCACCGCATCATCATCATGACCGACGCCGACGTGGACGGCGCCCACATCCGCACCCTGCTGCTGACCTTCTTCTACCGCCAGATGCCCGAGCTGGTGGAGCGCGGCCACATCTACATCGCGCAGCCGCCGCTCTACAAGGTGAAGGCCGGCAAGGAAGAGCTGTACCTGAAGGACGCCGCCGCGCTCGACGGCTTCCTGCTGCGCATTGCGCTCAAGGACGCCAAAGTGAACACGGGTGGTGCCACCCCGACCACGCTGGAAGGCGACACCCTGGCCGAACTGGCCCGCAAGCACCAGGTGGCCGAAGGCGTGATCGCGCGCCTGTCCGCCTTCATGGACGCCGAGGCGCTGCGCGCCATGGCCGACGGCGTGTCGATCCACCTGGACGACATGGAAGGTGCGGCCGCCAGCGCCCAGGCGCTGCAGGCCAAGCTGCGCGAACTGTCGGCCACCGGCGTGCCCGCCGAGGTGGCGGCCGAGTTCGACAACCGCACCGACAAGCCGGTGCTGCGCATCAGCCGCCGCCACCACGGCAACATCAAGAGCAGCGTGATCACGCAGGACTTCGTGCACGGCGCCGACTACGCCGCGCTGGCCCATGCCGCCACCACCTTCCGCGACCTGCTGGGCGAGGGCGCCCGCGTCATGCGCGGCGAAGGCGACAAGCAGCGCGAAGAGAAGGTGAGCGACTTCCGCCAGGCCATGCAGTGGCTCATCAGCGAAGCCGAACGCGCCACCAGCCGCCAGCGCTACAAGGGCCTGGGCGAGATGAACCCCGAGCAGCTCTGGGAAACCACCATGGACCCCAACGTGCGCCGCCTGCTGCGCGTGCAGATCGAAGACGCCATCGAGGCCGACAAGGTCTTCACCATGCTCATGGGCGACGAGGTGGAGCCGCGGCGGGACTTCATCGAGACGAACGCGTTGCGGGCGGGGAATATCGACGTGTGAATGTCGGTGATGCGGTTGGATGCTGTTCGTGGCAGCTGCCGTCTTGCCAGCCAATGAAAAGCGGCAAGAGCTTGGGAGCGGTCAACCGATCCCGCAAAACATCCCATGACGCAACGATCCAGGGCTTGCTCTCCTCCAGCAATTCGGAGGCTGGCAGCTTGCCGGACGCTTACCTTTGTCCGTGCAACCTGCCTCAGACACTGATGCGCGAGAGCAGATTTTCCCGGTCGTTCGCCACACGCGAGTCGCCCTGCAGGATCACCTGGCCGCGCTCGATCAGGTAGTGCCGCGTGGTGAGCCGGATGGCGCGGTGCACGTTCTGTTCCACCAGCACGATGGGCGTGCCTTCGCGGGAGAGTTCACTGATCAGCTCGAACAGCTCGTCCACGATGATGGGCGCCAGGCCTTCGGTGGGCTCGTCGATCAGCAGCAGCCGGGGCGAACCGGCCAGCACGCGGGCAATGGCCAGCATCTGCTGCTCGCCGCCCGAGAGCGTGGTGCCCATCTGGCGGCGGCGTTCGGCCAGGCGCGGAAAGCGCTGGTAGATCTCGTCCATGCGACGTCGGGACTCGGCCCGGGCCCGCGAGGGGCACTGCATCTGTCCGAGCCAGAGGTTTTCCTCCACCGTCAGGCCAGGGAAGATGCGGCGGTCTTCCGGCACCAGGCCGACGCCGCGCCGGCAGATGCGGTCGGAGTCGAGGCCGTCCAGACGTTCGCCGTCGAACAGCACCTGCCCGGTGGAGGGTTTCACCCAGCCGGCGATGGTCTTGATCACGGTGGTCTTGCCCACGCCGTTGCGGCCGAACAGGCCGATCACCTCGCCTTTGCCGACCCGCAGGTCGATGCCCTGCAGCACATGGCTCAGGCCGTAATGGGCATGCACGCCCTTGAGTTCGAGCATCAGGTCTTCTCCCCGAAATACGCGGTTTGTACAGCGGCATTGGCACGCACCTCGGCCGGTCGGCCTTCGGCCAGCTTCTGGCCCTGGTGCATCACCACTACATGGTCGGACAGGTTCATCACAAGCTCGACGTCGTGTTCGACCAGCAGGATGGTCAGCCCGTGGTCGCGCGAGAGGCGCCGGATCAGCGCTTCGGTCTCGTGCGTGTCGCTGTGACTCATGCCCTGGGTAGGTTCGTCGAGCAGCAGCATGCGCGGCCTTGAGGCCAGCGATACCGCGATCTCCAGCCGGCGCTGCTCGCCGTGGGACAGGTAGCCGGCCAGCTCGTCTGCCTTGCCATCCAGGTCGAACTGTTCCAGCAGCTCGTCCACGCGGCGCCGCGCGGTGGCGCTGTGCTGCACCGGCCGAAGCAGGCCGCGCCCCTGCTCCAGGAACTGGGCTGCCAGGCGCAGGTTCTCTCGCACACTCAGGTCGAAGAACAGGTTGGTGATCTGGAACGAGCGCGACAGTCCGCTGGCCAGTAGCCGGTGCGGAGGCTGCGCAGTGACATCCTGACCATCGAATCGGACCGAACCTGCCGTGGGTCGGATGGCGCCGCTGATGAGGTTGAACAGGCTGCTCTTGCCCGCCCCGTTGGGCCCGATGACCGCGGTGATCGCGCCCTGCCGGGCTTCGAAGCTCACATCGTTGACCGCCTTGAGCGGGCCGAACTGCACGCTCAGGCCCTGCACCGAAAGAATGGGGTTCATGCCTGTTCTCCTGCGTTGTCACGGCGTCGGTCAAGCCAGCGCTGCAGCACCGGGGTGGCATATCCGATCAGGCCGCGCGGCATGAGGATCACCACCACCACGAACAGCACGCCGATGACGATGTGGTGGTGTGCGGTGAACGAACCCACCACCGAGCGCAGGCCGGTCAGGATGGCCGAGCCATAGAGCGGTCCGATCAGCGTGCCGGTCCCGCCCACGATGACGTTGATGACCGCATTGCCGGACACCTGGAAGAACATCAGCTCCGGCGACACGAAGCCGCGCAGCATTGGGTAGAGCGCACCGCTGACCCCGGCGATGCAGGCCGCCGCCACGAAGGCCCCCAGCTTGTAGCGCCAGGCGTCCACACCCAGGAACGAGACACGGTGTTCATTGATGCGGATGGCATCGAGCTGCCGGCCCATGGGCGTGTCCATGAGGTAGCGCAGCGCGAGGTAGAAGGCACCGATCAGGCCGAGCACCAGCAGGAAGAACAGCTGCGGCGTGCCCGAGGTCAGCCCTGGCGCGATGGTGGCCGCCGGCACGCCGATGATGCCGTCGGATGCGCCCAGTTCGCGGGTGTTGTAGATCAGCTTGGAGACCACCTGCGCCAGGCCGAAGCTGATCAGCGCAAAGTACACCCCCTTGGACCGGATGGCGATCAGTCCGCCAATCAGACCGGCCAGGGCACTGAACACCAGCGCCACACCCAAGGCCAGCCAGAGCGAATCGGTCCAGTGCTTGAGCACCAGTGCCGACACATAGGCACCCAGCCCGAAGAATAGCGCCTGGCCCAGCGGCAGCAGCCCGACCCGGCCGAGCAGCAGGTCGACCGACAGGGCCAGCCCCCCGAAGATCAGGGCTTCGGTGGCCAGCCGCAGGTAGAACACATCGCCCTGGGCGACGGCCACCGCGCCGAACAGCAGTGCGCCGGCAAAGAAGACGACGGCCAGCCAGGAGGCGGCGGACAGGCGGCAGGCCGGCGCCGGGGTGGCGGCGTGGGCCGTGGCCGACGCAGCAGAGGTGATGGGGCTGCTCATGTCAGGCACTCCCCAGCTTGCCGAACAGCCCCTGCGGGCGCCACATCAGCACCAGCACCATGATGCCGAACAGCAGCGGATCGCTCCACACCGGCGAGATGTACAGGCTGGAGATGGACTGCACCTGGGTGAGCAGCAGGCCGGCCAGCACCGCGCCCTTGATGGAGCCCATGCCGCCGATGATGACCACGCTGAAGGCGATTAGCACGAAGTCGCGACCCATGGTGGGGAACACGGAGTAGATGGGGGCGAGCAGCACGCCGGCGATGCCGGCCAGGGCCACGCCGAAAGCGAAGGTGGCGGCATAGACCCGCTGCACCGGTACCCCCAGAGAAGCGCTCATGTGCCGGTCGTAGGCGGCGGCCCGCACCACCGCACCGAGCGACGTGCGGAACACAAGCAGCCACACCGCCGTGATCAGGGCAGCGCCCAGCAGCATGACGAACAGCCGGTAGTTGGGGAAAAACAGGCCCACCACCTCGGTGGCACCACTGATGGGGGCTTCCACCCGCAGCGGGTTGGCACCGAAGACGATTTTCAGCGCGTCTTCCAGTACCACCGCCACCCCGAAGGTCAGCAGCAGGGTCAGCGTGTGGCGGTCCTTGCTGTGGAACACCCTCTGGATCAGGCCGCGCTCGGTGGCGTAACCGAGCACGGCCATGAGCAGCGGCGTGAGCACCAGGGCCCACCAGAACGACAGCCCCAGGCCGAGCAGGGCCACTGCCAGATAGGCGCCGATGGCATAGAACTCGCCGTGCGCCATGTTGATGACGTCGAGCAGGCCGAAGATGATGGTCAGCCCCAGCGCCATCAGCACCACGGCCACGCCGATGGACAGGCCGTTGATCATCTGGGGCGCCAGGACGAACTGCAACCAGTCCAGAGCATGGTTCATGGTGTGGCTCGCAGCTTGTGTGTCAGAAGCGGGTGCAGACGTCCGGGCCGATGGCGGCATCGGCCTTGACCTGACCCACCACCTCGAACTGCCCGCCATTCACGCGCATGGCATACATGTCCTGCATGGCCTGGTGGTCGCCGGCGCGCATGGTCTTGGTTCCTTGGGGGGTGGACCACTGCAGACCGCGCATGGCGATACGTACCTTGTCGGTGTCGGTGCTGCCGGCCTTCTCGACTGCGGCCTTGTAGAAGAACAGCACGCCGTAGCTGTCGGCGCCGTAGAGGTCTGGCCTGGCCTTGTTGGCGGCCTCGAAGTCGGCCACGAACTTGCGGTTCTCCGGCGAGTCGATGCTGGTGGCATAACCCACGCCGGTGACGAAGCCGTCGGCCGCCTTGCCGATGGCCGGGAGGTTCTGCGAAGTGACGGTGCCCGAGGCACCCACCACCTGCACATTGCGACTGATGCCGAACTCGGCCATCTGCGAGAACAGGCGCACCGTGTCGTTGCCGGCCACCGAGGTGTAGATCACGGCCGGGCGCGAGGAGCGCATCTGGCCGAAGAAGGGTGAATAGTCCTTGTTGTCCAGCGGCGCGAACACCTCGCCCACCGACTTGGCGCCTTTGGCTTCTGCCGCCTGCTTGAAGGCGGCCACCGTACTGCGGCCCATCTCGTAGTCGGGGCCCAGGTAGAACACGTTGGCATTCGGTCGGGTGGAGGCCATCCAGTCGGCCAGGGCGGCGGACTGCATGCCGGCGCGGGCATTGACGCGGAACACATTGGGCGAGCACTTGTCACCTGTGATCGAGTCCGCAAAGGACACGGTGGTGGCAATGAGGCGGTTGTTGCGCTCGGCCAGCTGGCCCACGGCCAGGGTCGATCCGCTGTTGACGGTGCCGGTCAGGAAGTCGACCTTGTTCACCTGGAACAGCTTCTCGGCCTTCTGCACCGCCACCGCCGGGTTGGCTTCCTCGTCTTCATAGACAAGCTCCAGCGGGCGGCCGGCCACGCCGCCGGCGGCATTGATCTGGCGCGCTGCCAGATCGAGGCCCCACTTCACCTGCTGGCCGATGCCGGCGTAGGTGCCCGAGAGTGGCGTGACCACGCCGATGCGGATCGGCGTGTTCTGGGCCAGGGCGCTGCCGGCGAGGCAGGCCAGAGCCAGGGCGATGGGGGTGGTGCGGAAGGTGTTCTTCATGTTTGTCTCCTGGGTTGGAACGGGGGCGGAACGGAATCAGGTGCCGTTGAAGCGGGCACGGCGCTTGTCGTGGAAGGCCTCCACGCCTTCGCGGAAATCGTTCGAGCTGCGCAGGCGCGAGTAGCAGTGGCCCTCGAGCTCGATGGCGATCGACAGCGGCGAGTCTTCGGTGTCGTTGAGCAGCTTCTTGGCGGTGCGCTGGGCCAGCGGCGAGAAGCCGCGCAGCTCTTCGACCAGCGCGTCGGTGGCGGCTTCGAGCTCCTGGTCGGGCACGCACTCGGTGGCCACGCCCCAGTCGTAGGCCTGGGCACCGCTGATGCGGCGGCTGCGCATCACGATGTCCTTGGTGCGGGTGATGCCCACCATCTTCTGCAGGCGGGCCGAGCCGCCCGAGCCGGGAATCTGGCCCAGCTTCTGTTCCGGCAGGGCATACAGCGTGGTCGGTGTGACCAGCCGGAAGTCGCAGGCCAGAGAGATCTCGAAGCCCACGCCGAAGCAGTAGCCGCGGCCGGCCGCAATCACAGGCTTGCTGCAGCGCGCCGGTGCGGCCACGTTCCAGGCCAGCTTGCTCACGTGTTCCGGCGAGGCTTCCAGAAAGCCGCTGATGTTGCCGCCGCTGGAGAAATGCTCGCCCTCGGCACGCAGCACGATCACGCGCACATCGTCGTTGGCATCGAGTGCCTCGAAGGTGATGCGTAGCTGCTCGCGCTGCGTCATGGAAATGACGTTGAACGGCGGGCGGTTCAGGATGATGTCGGCACGCTGGCGGGCCGGGTCGATCTCGACGCGGTAGCCGTCGAGGGTGGCGCTCAGGGTGAGCGCGGGGTGCTTGAGGTCGTTGAGCTGCATGGCTTCCTGCGGGGTTGGGTGAAGGGAAGGGGGGCGGGTGGGCCGGTTCAGGCCGGTGGCACCAGGGGCAGGGGCGGGGGCATGGCGTCGAACTCGCCGGCCACCAGTTTTCGGCGCAGCACCTTGCCCACGGGGGATTTGGGGATCTCGCGCACGAACACGTACTGGCGCGGTCGTTTGAAATTGACAAGGTCGGATGCCCGGCAGTGGGCGTCCAGGGCATCGGCGGCCACGCCGTCGCGCGGCTTGACGAAGGCCACGACGCGCTGGCCCCAGCGCTCGTCCTTCAGGCCGGCCACGGCCACCTCGTCCACCGAGGGATGCAGCGAGAGGACCGACTCGATGTCGACCGGCGAGATGTTCTCGCCGCCGCTGATGATCATGTCGTCCACCCGGCCGGTGACGAACAGGTCGCCCTCGGCGTCCACATAGCCGGTGTCGCCGGTGAAGTACCAGCCGTCGCGCAGGCTGCGGGCGTTGGCATCGGGCCGGTTGTGGTAGCCCTCGAAGGCCTCGTCGCTGAGCAGGTCGGCCACGATCTGGCCTTCTTCCATCGGGGCCGCCACCTCGTCCGCGCCTTTGGCATCGAGCCGGATCACCCGCAGCCGGGTGTTGATGCCGGCCCGGCCGGCCGAGCCCGGCTTGCCCACCGCGTTCTGGTTGATCGAGAAGGTGTAGATCTCGCTGCTGCCGTAGTGGTTGACGAACAGTTCCGGGCGGAAGGCCTGCTGCAGGCGCAGCAGCAGGGCGTCGTGCATGGGCGCACCGGCAAAGCCGAGCTTGCGCACCGACTGGATGTCGGTGCGCGGGAAGTCGGGGTGGGCCAGCAGGTCGTGGTAAAGGGTGGGCACCAGGTAGAGGTGGCTCACCCGCTCGGTCTCGATGGCGCGCAGGGCGGCCGCCGCCTCGAATCGCGGCATGCACACGAAGCGGCCGTCCACCAGCGCCATGGTGAGCAGCGAGCGCACACCCATGGTGTGGTAAAGCGGCATGACTCCCAGCGTGCGTTCGCCATAGCCGTATCGGTTCTGCGCCACATGGGCCAGGGCAGCCACCCGTTCGGCATGCTGGCGGCGAGGCACGCCCTTGGGTGCGCCGGTGGTGCCGGAGGTGTAGAGCATGAGCGACAGGTCGTCGGCCCGGGCCATGGGCGTCGGGTCGGCCGGCTGCTCGAAGGCCAGCTCGAAGGCCAGGTCCTGGGTGTCGACGTCACCCACCGCGATGCGCAGCACGCCGCCGGCCAGGCTGGACGCCTTGACCGCATCCTGTGATGCTGCCTCGTAAACCAGCACGCGCGCACCTGAGTCCCGCAGGGCGTGGTCCAGCTCTTCGGGCTTGGCGCGCCAGTTCAGCGGCGTCATGACCAGCCCGCCGAACTGGCAGGCCCAGTGCAGGGTGGCCGCTTCGTGCCGGTTCTGCAGCACGCTCAGCACGGTGTCGCCGCGGCGCAGGCCGAGCCGCTCCATGCCCCGCTGCACGCCGCCGATGGCGCGCGCCCATTCGGCCCAGGTCAGCCGCAGCGCGCCATCCACCAGCGCGGTGGCGTTGCTGGCGCGGTCCACGCTTTGCAGGAAGGTGCGTCCAAGGTCAAGCATGGGCCACCTCCAGCACGGCGTTCACGATGGGTGTGTAGCCGGTGCAGCGGCACAGGTGGCCGCTGAGCATGTCGCGCACCTCGGCCTCGTCCGGCCGGTGGCCGATGGACCGCTGGCGCTGCAGCCAGTCGGCACTGGACATCAGGATGCCGGCGGTGCAGAAGCCGCATTGCAGCGCATGGTGGCGCTTGAAGGCAGCCTTGAGGGCATCGAGGGTCGCGTCCATGCCCTGGGGCTGTTCCACGGTGTCCACGCAGCGGCCGTCGACCTGCACCGCCAGCGTCAGGCAGGCGCGCTGGGCCACACCGTCGATACGCACGGTGCAGGCACCACAGACGCCGTGCTCGCAGCCCACGTGGGTGCCGGTGGCGCCGAGCTCATGCCGCAGGAAATCGCTGAGCAACAGGCGGGGTCGGGCCTGGCCGGCCCGGCTGCGGCCGTTCAGGGTCAGGGCGACCGTGTGCAGGGCATCGCGTTCGTGTACCGGGTGATTCATGTGGATCTCCGGGTGGTGGGATAGGCCTGCCGAGCCAGGTGGCGCAGCAGATGGCGGCGGGTGCTTGCGCTGGTGTGGGGGTCGTCCCGCACGTCGAGCGACCAGGCGAGTTCGTTGATGGCGTCGTCCAGGGCGGGGCCGTCCAGCGCCGGCAGGTCGATGGCCTGTGGGCGGTCGCTCAGGCCCCCCACCGCCACGCGCAGGCTGCCTGGGCCCGCCACCATGGCCACCGCGCACAGCGCAAAGTCGCCGTGGCGGCGCGAATGCTCAGCGAAGCCGCAGGCCTGGTCCGGCAAGGGACGCGGAAAGCTCACTGCCTCGATCAGCTCGTCGGCCCGGCGTGCGGTGCTGAGCAGACCGGTGAAGAAATCGCTGGCCGGCACATCGCGCCGAGCGCGCGCGCTGCGCAGGTGCACCGTGCCTCGCAGCGCCAGCAGGCACAGCGGCAGTTCGGCCGAGGGGTCGGCGTGGGCAATCGAGCCACACACCGTGCCCCGGTTGCGGATCGGGAAGTGCGAGATGTGCGGGAACGCCAGCGCCAGCAGCGGCGGCACGTCGGGGTGCGCCTGCAGCTGCGCCTGGGTGACGGCCGCCCCCACCCGCACCGATCCGTCGGTCACGGTGATGGTCGAGAGTTCGGCGCTGCGCGAGATGTCGATCAGCAGCGCCGGCTGGGCCAGCCGCATGTTGAGCACCGCCATCAGCGACTGGCCGCCGGCCAGGATGCGTGCAGCCTCGCCGTGCT
This sequence comes from Hydrogenophaga sp. R2, assembly GCF_049843595.1. Taxonomy (NCBI): domain Bacteria; kingdom Pseudomonadati; phylum Pseudomonadota; class Betaproteobacteria; order Burkholderiales; family Comamonadaceae; genus Hydrogenophaga; species Hydrogenophaga sp. R2. The sequence continues at coordinate 212,899 of NZ_JBBHZN010000003.1, read as the reverse complement.
GTTGCAGCAGTTCGGCCGCAGCCTGGGCGCTGTCGGCCCGCACATAGTCGAAGGCGGCCGGCTTCATGCGCGCACCCCCAGGCGTTGCAGCAGCCGCTGCCACCAGGACGCCGGCAGCGCGCTGCCCCCGGCTGCCTGCCGGCCCAGCGATTCGAACAGCTGGGCCACGATGACCCGCGCTGCACCCTCGAGCATTCGGCTGCCCACCATGGCCACCTTGCCGCCCACCTGGGCGCGGTAGTCGTAGTGCAGGCGGGTGCCGGAGGCAGTGGCTTCCAGCCGCACTGCACCGTCGCCGGCGCCGGTGCCCAGGCTGGAGCTGCCCACGCCGGCGAGCCGCAGGCTGCGCGGGGCGTCGATGTCGGACAGGCTGATGCGGGCCTCGTAGCGCGCCTTGATCAGGCCCACGCCCACGGTCACGTCGGCCCGGTAGCGGTTCGGTCCGTCGGATTGCAGCCCATGGCAGCCGGGAATCACCCGGGCGAGGGCGGCGGGGTCCAGCAGCACCTCGAACACCCGTTCAGGCGGCGCGGCAATGTCCACCGTGCCTTGTGCGGCCAGCGACAGTCCGTCGCCCGCCGGGGCGGCTGCCGGTGCGCGGGCCACCGGGTGGCGGGGCGCCGGGTCCGGCGTCTGCAGGTGGGCCAGCACGCGGTCGGGGGTGAGCGGCAGGCGGATGTCGGTCACGTCCCGATGCGGCCGCAGCGCGTCGGCAAAGGCATTGGCGATGCACACCGGCGTGCTCATATTGTTGCCCTCGCCCAGGCCCTTGGCGCCCAGCGGGGTGAACGGGCTGGGGGTTTCCAGGTGCACGATCACCGGGTCGGGTGTCTCGCAGGGCGTGGGCATGAGGTAGTCGGCCAGCGTGCCGCTCTGGAAGCTGCCGTCCAGGCCATACCGGAACTCCTCCAGCAGCGCTGCGCCCAGTCCCTGGGCAAAGGCGCCGCGGATCTGGCCGTCGGCCAGCGCCGGGTTGAGCAGGCGGCCGGCGTCGTGCGCGGTGATGTAGCGGTCCACCCGCACCGCGCCGGTGGCCGGGTCGATGTCCAGTCCGCAGACATCGAACACGAAGCCGTAGGCGGCCGAGGTGTTGACCCGGTCGTCCGGGCCGGGCGCCTTCAGGGTTTCCGGGGTCCAGAAGGCGGTCTCGCGCAGGCCGGGCGTCTCGCCCTCGGGCAACAGGGCCGGCGCCCAGTGCGGGCTGGCGGCCAGCCGGGTGAAGGGCTGTGACTGTTCGTGGCGCTGGCGGTTGAACACCTGACCGGCCTCGAAGCCGATGTCGGCCGCATCGCACTGCCAGGTGGCTGCTGCGATGCGGGCCAGCTTGTCGCGCAGGCGCTGCGTGGCCAGGTGCACCGTGCCGGCCACCGCGCCGGCGAACCGGCTGCTGTAGTTGCCGGCAGCCACGCTCCAGGCGTCCTTGGCGGTGTCGAACTCCACATTCACCACCACTTGCGACGGGTGCAGACCCAGCAGGTCGGCCACCACCTGGGCGCAGACCGTCATGTGGCCCTGGCCGGCGGGGGCCGAGGCGATGGTCACGTTCACCCCGCCCAGCAGGTCGATGCCCACCGTGGCGCTGGCAATGGCCCCGTTCTTGGGACCGGCCTTGGCCCGCTGCTCGGCCGTCAGCACGGTGCTGATGTAGCCCATGTTGGACACCGAGGGCTCGACGATGGCCGCCACCCCGATGCCGTAGAGCCGGCCCGCCGCCCGCGCAGCCCGCTGGCGCTCGACCAGCCGCAGGTCGAGCGTCCGGGCCATGGCCATGTCGGTCAGGCGTGCATAGTCTCCCGAATCGAGCACGGCGCCCGCTGCTGCGGTGTAAGGGAAGGCCGTGGCCGATACATAGTTACGCTGCCGCAGCGCCACCGGGTCGATGGCCAGCTCGACGGCGATGCGGTCCATCAGGCGCTCCAGCGCATAGAACACCTGCGGCCCGCCGAAGCCGCGCACCAGGCCGGTGGGGGTCTTGTTGCAGACCACCACCCGGTTGCGCACCGCCAGGTGCTCGATGGCATAGGCGCCGGTGAGCGCACCGTGCATGCGGTAGAAGGTGGCCGGCTCGGGCGCGCGCAGGTAGGCACCCACCTCGTCGACCTGGTCGTAGCGCAGCGCCAGCACCCGGCCCTCGGGCGTGACGGCGGCCTCGATGGTGGTCAGGCGGGCGGTGGCCGAGGTGGCGGCACTCAGGTGCTCCAGCCGGTCTTCCACCCACTTCACCGGTGCACCCGCCTTGCGTGAGGCCAGGCACATCAGCACCACATACGGGAACACCGCCTGCTTCACCCCGAAGCTGCCGCCCGAGTCGCGCGGCACCCGGTGGCGCAGCTTGTTGCCCGGCACCTTCAGCGCCATGGCCATGACGGCATGCAGCGAGAACGGTCCCATGAAGTTGGAGGTGACGTCGTAGCCTTCTTCACCGGGCAGGTGCTCGGCAATCACCACGCCGCATTCCATGGGCGAGCAGCTGTTGCGCGGGTAGTGCACCGTGGTGCGCACGGTGCGAACGCCGGGCTGGTCGAACGCCGGATCGGGGGATCCGTAGCAGAACTGGCGGTCCGACACCACGTTGCTGCCCACGCCCTCGTGCAGCGGCGTGGAACTGTCCTGCAGTGCATGCTCGATGTCGCTCACCACCGGCAAGGGTTCGTAATCCACCCGCAGCAGGTCGAGTGCGTCCTCGGCGATGTAGCGGTCTTCGGCCACCACCACCGCCACTGGCTCGCCCACGTGGCGCACCCGGTCCACCGCCAGCGCCCAGTGCTGCATGGGCTGCTTGACGCCCACCACGAAGGGCTGGGCCCAGGCCTGCACGTCGGCACCGGTCAGCACCGCCCGCACACCGGGCAGCGCCAAGGCGGCTTCGGTCCGGATGGCCAACAGACGGGCGTGGGGGTGGGGAGAACGCAGAACCGCGGCATGCAGCGTGCCGGGGCGGGTGCCCAGGTCATCGGCATAGGCGCCGCGTCCGTTCAGCAGGGCATCGTCTTCCAGCCGCTCCAGGCGCTGGCCGACCCATGCCTGCCGGGCAGCGCCCGCCAGCGAGGGTTCTGAGTGCAATCTTGTCTCCTGTGCCGACCGGGCGGCTGCTGTTCTTGTGCAGCGCCAGTGTCGGCAGGCAGGAGGCTGCGGCGTTAACGCCAGGGTCCGGTCAATGTCCGCCAGGTCTGCCCACTGACCAAAAAGTCTGGTGACTTTGTGGCCAGCTTCCGATCAGATCAGGTCGGAGCGGGGGCCGCGCGGTGGCTCGAACAGGTTGACCTTGCGGCGGTAATCGCTGGGCGTGATGCCCAGGTGGGCCCGGAAGAAGCGCGAAAAATGGCTGGGTGCCGAGAAGCCCAGCCCGTGCGAGACGTCGCCTACCGGCTCGCTGGTCTGGGTCAGCCGCTGTACCGCCGCCTCGAAGCGCAGAACGTTGGCATATACCAGCGGTGTGACCCGGGTGTCGCGCTGGAACAGGGTGAAAAAGTGCGCCCGCGACAGGCCGGTGGCCGTTGCCAGGCCGTCCACATCGAGTTCGCGCGCCACGTCGCGGCGCATCAGCGCAATCGCCTGCCGGATGCGCGGGTCCATGGCCACCGGGGGCTTGGACCTGAGCAGGCTGGCCAGGTCGCGCCAGCCCGAGTAGCTCTCGACCACCGCAATGATCAGGTTGAACAGCAGGTCTTCCAGCCGGCCGGGGGAGACCTCGTCGTCCCACCACAGCTCCAGCACGAACTCCTCCACCATCTTGCGGGTGGCGGCATCCAGCCGCACGCAGGGGACGGGGAAGAAGCGCGGATGGCCCGAGAGCGCCAGCGAGCGCTGCAGCTCGGCCAGCCAGCCCGGTTCGATGTAGAGCGCCAGGATCAGGGTGCGCGCATCGGGCGGCCCTTCGTGTTCGTAGGCGTGATGCTCCCAGGCATTGACCAGCACGGCAGTGTCGTCCGACAGCGGGGCCCGCTCGCCACGCACCCGGAAGGCGCTGTCGGCGCCGCCGGCCTTGATCAGGATGTGGCAGTGGTGGTGGGCATGCCCCACCAGCGGCGCGTCCATGTCCAGCAAGGCCACCCGACCGAAGCGCCCCTGAAAGATCTTGACGGCTGATGACACGTTGGGCTCCCGGAGCAGAGCGACGGGCTGTCGGCTAGGGTAAGACTGCTCCACCGAGTGATTATTCCCCTGGCGCGGGCCGGTGCCAATCCGGGTGCGCCCAGGGGTCGCTGCGTTCAGTGGGTGACCATCATCTTCAACGACTGTTGGCGCCACCGTCTGGGTGCGACCAACGACGAAGGCCGATACACCGGGAGGTGCAGATTCAGTCGGGTTGCTCCCGCGTGGGGTGAGTTCCACGAGGCAGAAGGCGATCTCCTGCATGCGTGAGGATAGTCCGACCATTTCCAATAGTGCGGCAAGGAAAGTCCAGCGATTTCAGCGACTGACCTGCCCATCGAAGCTGAAAATACATGGACATGCGTTGATTCCCAATATGGACGTATCCAGGTTTTTCCTTGAACTCTCAGCCGCCTGGGTGGTCAGCATCGCCTTGTCGGCTTGTGCCCTGACGCCGGGCCCGACTGCCACGCCGGCTGAAGCCCCGGCGTTCAAGCCGCTGCAGGTCGACGTGGCCTCGGCCAACCGCTGGATGTTGTCCACCGAAGCCCGGTTCTAAGGACACACCTGGCAGGACATCGAAGGTGCGACCGCGCGCCTGGCGCGCGTGACCGTGGGGGCTCTGGAAGGCGCCCCCACTGGCTGGCTGTCACAGCGCCCGGTGCGCCTCCACTACCGGTTCTACGAGACGCTGGACGAGCGACACGGCGGGGTCGTCGTCGTGCCCGGCTTCACCGAAGGCCTGACGATGTACCAGGAGGTGATCCACGACCTGGTGCGCAACGGGTTCTCGGTCTACATCCACGACCACCGCGGTCAGGGTTTCTCGACCCGGCTGCTGGAGGGCGTGGATGAGGGCGACAAGGGCCATGTCGACCAGTTCGAACACCTGGTCGGCGACCTGGACCGGTTCGTGGCCATGGTGGTGCAGCGGCGCGGTTCGGACGCCCAGCCGCTGTTCCTGCTGGCGCACTCGATGGGCGGCGCGGTGAGTTCGCTCTACCTGACCCGCACCGGGGCTGACTCACCGGTGGCGGCTGCTGCGCTGGTGACGCCGATGCACCAGCCCGCTGTCGTACAGGACCAGGTGCACCGCAAAGACCGGGTGTTGTCCACCTGGTGTGACGACTGGGCCATTCGGCTGCCGGGTTCATTGCCCGTCATCAGCAGCGCGCGGGTGCAGGGCGACGGCTTCGATGCCGAGCGCCTGGCCTTTCTGGCGCAGATCGACCGCCTGGACAACGACATGTCGCACAGCGTGCCACGCCTGATGCGCCGCTGGGACGACCGCCAGGCCACCTGCGTGGGCGACACCTGCGGCCACGGCGACGCCCGCGTGGCCGGGCCTACGCTGCGTTGGGTGGCCCAGGCCTGTGCGGCCTCGCGTGAAGCGCGTGGTCCGGCGGCGCAGCGGACCGCGCGCCCCGTGCTTCTGCTGCAGGGCGGGCAGGACACCGTGGTCGTGCCCGAAGCGCAGCAGCTCTATTGCGCCAACGTCAACGCGGGCGCCCGGCCGCCCGGCCGCTGCGAAGGCCGGCGCCTGGACGAGGCCCGCCACGGGCTGCTGGTGGAGCGCGATGACCTGCGCAACCCGGCGCTGGTGGCCGTGCTGGACTTCTTCGCCGACACGCAGCGGGGAAAGTCCAGCAACTTCAGCGATTGACCCGCCCATACCCGGAACCCGCTGATCATCCCGAAGCGGCATGTGGGGTCGTTCTTCGACATCACCGCCGCCACCCCCGCAACATCAACGCGTTGCTCACCACGCTCACGCTGCTCAGTGCCATGGCCGCACCCGCCACCACCGGGTCGAGCAGGCCGGCTGCGGCCAGGGGGATGCCCACCACGTTGTAGGCGAAGGCCCAGAACAGGTTCTGCCGGATCTTGCGCCAGGTGCGGCGCGAGATGTCGATGGCGTCGGCCACCAGGGCGGGGTCGCCCCGCATCAGGGTGATGCCGGCGGCCTGCATGGCCACGTCGGTGCCGGTGGACATGGCAATGCCCACGTCGGCCAGGGCCAGCGCCGGGGCGTCGTTGATGCCGTCGCCCACCATGGCCACGGTGCGGCCGCCAGCCTTGAGGCGGTTGACGATGTCGGCCTTGTCGGCCGGCAGCACCTCGGCCTCGACCTGGTCCAGCCCCAGCTGCTCGGCCACCACGCGGGCACTGCCCCGGTTGTCGCCGGTGATCATGACGGTGCGCACCTTCAGGGCCTGCAGGCGCGCCACAGCGGCGGCCGCGCTGGCCTTGGGCGCATCGCCGAAGGCCAGCAGGCCGATCAGCGCGGGAACGGCCGTGACGTCGGCCAGCCAGGAGAGGGTGCGACCCTCGTCCTGCAGCGCATCGGCGGTGGCCTGCAGAGCCGACAGGTCGACACCGAGCTCCTGCATGTAGCGGGTGCTGCCCAGGCGCAGCGAGCGCCCCTGCACCTCGGCCGACAGGCCACGTCCGGCCACGGCAGCCACCTTGCCGGCCGACAGCTGCTCGGTGCCGGCGCGGCGGGCGGCATCCAGCACCGCCTGCGCCAGCGGGTGCTCGCTGCCCGCCTGCATGGCCGCGCTCCAGGCCAGCAACACCGTCTCGAAGCCGGGTGCGGCCTCGGCCGCCACCAGTGTGGGTTTGCCCTCGGTGAGGGTGCCGGTCTTGTCGAAGGCCACGGTGCCGATGCGGTGCGCCAGCTCCAGGGCTTCGGCGTCCTTGATCAGGATGCCGTGGCGCGCAGCGACACCGGTGCCGGCCATGATGGCCGTGGGCGTGGCCAGACCCAGCGCGCAAGGGCAGGCGATCACCAGTACCGCCACCGCGTTCAGGATAGCCTGTTCCCAGTCGCCGGTGCCCAGGCCCCAGCCCAGCAGGGTCAGGGTGGCGAGCACCAGCACCACCGGCACGAAGACCGCACTGACCCGGTCCACCGCGCGCTGGATGGGCGCCTTGCGGGCCTGCGCCGACTCCACCATCCGCACGATGCGCGCGAGCGTGCTCTCGCTGCCCACGGCGGTGGTTCGCACCAGCAGCAGCCCCTCGGCATTGACCGAGCCACCGATGACCGCATCGCCTTCGTGCCTGGCCACCGGCAGGCTCTCGCCGGTGATGAGCGATTCGTCCACCTGGCTGGCGCCCTCGATCACCGTGCCATCCACCGGCACCCGTTCGCCCGGGCGGATCACCACCACGTCGCCCACCTCCACGCGGGCCAGGGGCAGGTCCATTTCGCCACGGGCGGTGCGCACCCGCGCCACTTCGGGCCGGAGCGCCTGCAGCGCCGCAATGGCGGCGGTGGTCTGGCGCCGGGCGCGGGCTTCCAGCCACTTGCCCAGCAACACCAGGGTGACGATGACGCTGGATGCCTCGAAGTAGAGGTGGGGCGTGCCGTGATCGGCATGCTGGAACATCAGGTACACGCTGAGTCCGTAGCCGGCGCTGGTGCCCAGGGCCACCAGCAGGTCCATGTTGCCGGCACCGGCACGCAACGCGCGCCAGCCGGCCTTGTAGAAGCGGGCGCCCAGCCCGAACTGCACCGGCGTGGCGAGCGCCAGCTGCATCCAGCCTTCGAGCATCCAGTCGGCCCCGAACAGCAGGCCCACCATGGGCAGCACCAGCGGCAGCGAGAGCGCTGCGGCCAGCAGTACCGGCCACAGGGGTTCGCCGGCGTGCAGCGCCGGGGGCGGTGACGCGTCGTCCACCGGCGTGGCCTGGTAGCCAGCCCGGGCCACGGCGGCCACGAGCGCCTCGGGGCTGACCCCTGTGGCCATGACGGTGGCGCGTTCGGTGGCGAGATTGACCACCGCGTCGCGCACGCCCGCAACAGCGCCCAGCGCCTTCTCGACCCGCGACACGCACGATGCGCAGGTCATGCCCTCGATCGAGAGCTCGTGTTCATCCATCGACACAGCAACTTGCATGGGAAACCTCCTTGAGAGGCGCCGATGCTCGGGTCTGCCACGGTGGCAGGCGCAAGGGGCTGCCGGGCTTGAGCCTGACACCGTGGCAAGCCCCAAGCTGGAGACTCCCTCAACCCCCACGGAGTCATGACATGCATGCATTCAACATACCGACCATGCGCTGCGGCGGCTGCGCATCCCGCATACAGGCGGCCCTGAAACAGGTCGATGCCGGCTGCGAGATCGTGGTCGACATCGCTGGCCGGCGCGTCCAGGTCACCAGCCAGGCCACCCGCGAGGCGCTGGCGGCCGCCCTGGCCAACGCCGGCTACCCGCCGGGGGCCGATCGATAATCCGCACGGCAGCCCGACTGCCACTGCCCAGGAGTACGTCATGTCACAACGCATGAACATCGGCGAAGCGGCGGCCGCCGCCGGCGTGTCCCAGAAGATGATCCGGCACTACGAGCGCATCGGGCTGCTGCCCGAACCCACGCGAGATGCTTCCGGCTACCGCCGCTACAGCGGGTACGAGGTGTCGGTGCTGCGCTTCATCGGCCGCTCGCGGCACCTGGGCTTCTCCATCCCGCAGATCGCGGAGCTGATCGGCCTGTGGAGCGACACCGAACGCTCCAGCCGCGAGGTCAAGGCCGTGGCCGAGCGGCACCTGGCCAGCCTGGACGAGAAGCGGCGCGAGATCGAGCAGATGATGGACGGGCTGCAGGAACTGCTTCAGGCCTGCCCGGGCGACGACACGCCCCATTGCGTGATCCTTGAATCGTTGTCGCAGAGCCGGCTCGACGAATTCCATCCGCAGCACCGCCCGCAGCTCCGGAAGGTGACTGCCGACGAAGCGCCATCGAACGGCGGCGGCGCCCACATCGACCTGATGGCGTGGATGCGGGCGGTGAATGTGCACCGCCACCCTAGCTGACCAGGCCCCTCAACGCCCCATGACCCCCACCGCCTGCAGCACCCGGTGCGCCGCCGCCACCCGATCGGCCGCAGGGACGTTGCAGTTGGCCAGCATCACCAGAGCCGACTGGCGCTGCGGCACCAGGGCCACATAGGCACCGAAGCCGAAGGTCGATCCGGTCTTGTTGAGCAGCAACGTGGAGCCCGGCTGCTGCAAAAGGGGAACGGGTTTGACCGGCAACGGCTCCAGGACCGTGCGAGCGCTGTTGCCTTCCAGCAGCGCGTCCAGCGACCACGGTGGCGCATACATCTCCCAGCCCATGCCCTGCTGCATGGGGCCGGCCTGGTAGCGCGGCACGGTGGTGAGGGCCAGGGCCTTGCGCAAGGGCGGGGGCAGGCGATCGGGGTCGAGCACGGCCTGCAGGAAGTGGAGCAGGTCGCGGGCGCTGGACTTGAGGCCATAGGCCTGCGCATCGAACACGCCCGGGTTGACGCGAACCTGGCGCTGGTCCTTGCTGTGTCCCCAGGCGTAGCGGTGCATCTGGGCATCCGGCACCCGGATGAAGGTGCTGCCCAGCCCCAGGGAGGCCAGCAACTGCTCGCTCAGCATCGAAAAGTCCTGCCCCATGGCCGTGGCCACGGCGTGGCCCAGCAGCCCGATGCTGGGGTTGGAGTAGCGCCGCATCTGGCCGGGCGGTGCATCGGGCGCGAAGGCCGCGAGCCAGGCCATGGCCTGGTCGGTGGTGTTCACGCCCTCGGGAAACTGCAGCGGCAAATCGCCGGCAGTGTAGGTGGCCAGATGCAGTGGCGTGGCCCGGCCCAGGGGTGTGCCGCGCAGGGCCTGCACGACGTCGCCCACCGGCTGCTCCAGGTGCAGACGCCCCTGCACCTGCGCCTGCGCGGCCAGCAGCGAGGTAAAGCACTTGCTGATGGAGCCCAGTTCGAACAGCGTGTCGGGCGTGACCGCCGCTCCCCCCTGCCGCGCGGTGATGCCCAGGGTCTGGAAATACGGCCGACCTTCCAACAGCAGCCCCACCGCCAGCCCGGGCACGTCGTGGGTGCGGGACAGCGTCGAGAAGGTGGCGGCCAGCAGTGCCTCCACCTCGGCCGCACGGGCCGCAGAACCCCGGCTGACGGCGAACGCCGGCGCGGCCAGCACGGAGGCTGCAGCGAGCACGAGGCGGCGACTGAGCTTGGGCGGTGGGTGCAAGGACTTCATCGAGGCAACCGGATCTCGCTCAAGCGCCACTGCGCAAACCCCGACCGCACGAACACCAGGCCGGATGGGCCGCCGGTCACGGCCGTCTGTTCTTCCTGGAACACCACCACCCGGTCGGTGTCCAGCCGCACCAGCTGCCAGTCGCGCTGGTCGGGGGCGGGCTCGGCCGGCGGAGCCGACGGCTGCGGGGCGGGTGCCTGGCGGGGTTCGGCCAGGGTGGGCTTGGCTTTGCGCTCGGCCATCATGCGCATCACCACCTCGGGCCGCACCAGCGCGTCCACCAGCTGGTTGACCACGGCCATGCCGAGCGAGGCGCCCAGGGCGCTGAAGGGGTTGTCCTGGAGCTTGTCCAGGTCCGGGGCGATGGCGGCGGTCATCTGGCCCTTGAGGCTCTCGCGCAGGGCCGGGTAGTCCACCTGCTGGTTGAAGCGGTCGGCATCGCCGGCATCGGCGGCCTGCTGCATCGAGCGGATGGCCAGGTAAGGCGAGTAATGCCAGTAGCCGCCCACGGCCAGAAGGATGAGGGCCAGGGCGGCGGCGAACAGTCGGTGTTTCATGGAAAGCGGTGATGGGGTGATGGCCCCGCCGATGCTATCGGCGAACCGATGCGGCGCTGCGGGGTCAGAGGACCCATGAACACACTTTCACACACCGTCACCACCGCACGCGTGGCCCGCTCGCTGCTGGCGCTGGGCCTGGTCTGGGCGGGCCTGCTGGCGCAGGCCCAGTCCGTCAGCCCGCCCGCCGCGCCTGCGCCGCCGCCCGCCACGTCGCAGCCCACCCCCGCCCTGGGCGTGGCCGCGCAGCAGGAGGCCCGGTGCAAGGCACAGTGGGCGGCGTACGCACAGAGCCAGCGCTGCTTCAATGCCTGCGGCGTCACCGGTCGCGAGGGCGCACGCAACAACGCGGCCTGCGGGCACTGCACCGACACGCCCATGCCCGCCTGCGATCCGCCCGTCTCGGGCAACTGAGGCCGGCAGGCCCCTCCTACAATCCCGGGCGATGCGCGCCGGCCTGATCGTCCTCCTGCTGTTGCTGATCGGCCTGCCCTGGACCGGGGTGGGGCTGGACATGGCGTCGGCCCATGCCTGTGCGCCGACAGGGGTGCAGGCATCAGTGCAGCCCCTGACCGACACCCCCTGTGCGTCGGCCCCGCACGCGGCCGACGAGCGCCACGGTCTGCACGGCCATTGCGGCGGCTGCCACCTGAGTGCCCTGCCGCTGGCCGATGCGGGTCTGCCGGTGCACCCGGTGGCCCGGGTGCCGGCCCTGCCGCCCCCGGGTGGCACGCCCATGCTGTGGGCACACCGGCCCGAGCGCCCTCAGTGGGCGCCGCTGCCGCCCACCCGCCGGGCCTGACCCGGCCCCGTCGATGCCGCGTGGCCCTGCCGGCCGCGCCCTTCCTTTTTTCCTTTTTGTGGGAGTGACGTGATGACACGTCCCTGGATCCTGCTGGTGCTGGCCTGGCTGACGGCCACCCTGGCCACGCTGGGCGCCCTGTTCCTTGGCGAGGTCATGGGCATGACCCCGTGCGTGCTGTGCTGGTGGCAGCGCATCTTCATGTTCCCGCTGGCCCTGGTGCTGGGCATGGCCGCCTGGCTGGACGACCGGCGCGGCGCCCAGTACGGGCTGCTGCTGGCAGCGGCCGGCGGGCTGGTGGCGCTGTACCACTGCCTGCTGGTGGCCGGCGTGGTGCCGCGCGCCTGGGTGCCCTGTGGTGCCGGCGTGTTGTGCGCCGACCAGAAGCTCGACATCCTCGACGGCATCCAGATCCCTTGGCTGTCGCTCGCCGCCTTCACGGCCGTGGCCGTGTGGCTGCTGGCCTACCTCCGAAAGACTTTCCGATGAACATCCGAAAACTCACCGTGGCCGTGCTGGTCATCACCGTGCTGGGCTTCTTCCTGCTGGGCATGAAGGCCTACCAGCAGCGGGTCCAGCAGTCGCAGGCTCAGAAGGTGGAACAGGCGCTGGCCGAGGCCCGATCGGCACCGGCCGACCCGGCCCGCGCCGCCGACAACCGCCTGGTGCGTTTCCACTCGCCCACCGTCGGCCCGGCTCGCGCGCCGGTGACGCTGGTCGAGTTCTTCGACCCGGCCTGCGAGACCTGCCGGGCCTTCCACCCCATCGTCAAGGACATCCTGGCCCGGTACCCGGACAATGTGCGTCTGGTGATCCGTTATGCGCCCTTCCATGCCGGCGCGGACGAGGTGGTCAAGCTGCTGGAGGCGGCGCGGCGGCAGAACCTGTACCTGCCGGTGCTGGAGAGCGTGCTGGCCGCGCAACCGCAGTGGGCCAACCACGGGCGGCCCGACATCGCGCTGGCCTTCCGCGCGGCCGAGCAGGCGGGGCTGGACATGGCCCGGGCGCGGCTGGATGCCGCCAGCGATGCCGTGGCAGCCGCGCTGCGCCAGGACATCGAGGACCTGACCGCCCTGGAAGTGACACGCACCCCCACCTTCTTCGTCAACGGACGCCAGCTGCCTTCGTTCGGCGAGTCGCAGCTGCGGGCGCTGGTGGCCGACGAGGTGGCGCGCAGCCGCCGGTGAGCGGCCTGCAGCCTCAGGCCGCCGGGTTCTCCACCAGCAGCGCGATGCCCTGACCGCCGCCCACGCAGGCCGAGGCCACGCCCCAGCGTGCGCCGATGGCCTGGATCTGGCGCGACACCGTGAGGGTGCAGCGCACGCCGGTGGCCGCCAGCGGATGGCCCAGCGCGATGGCGCCGCCGTGCACGTTCAGGCGGTCCAGGTCGAGACCCAGCTCGCGGCCCACGGCCAGGGTCTGGGCGCCCTGGGCTTCATTGATCTCGAAGCGGGCCACGTCATCGAGCTTCAGGCCGGCGCGCTCCAGCAGCAGGCGGATGGCCGGGGCCGGGCCGATGCCCATGTGTGCCGGGTCCACGCCCACCACGGCCGCAGCCGCCACGCGCGCCAGCGGCGCCTTGCCCCAGGCCCGCACCACGTCGCCATGGGCCACCAGGGCGGCGGCGGCGGCATCGGTCAGGGCCGAGCTGTTGCCACCGGTCTGCACGCCGTCCTTGAACACGGTGCGCAGCTTGGCCAGCACCTCCACAGGGGTGGGGCGGGGGTGGGTGTCGCGGTCGGCCACGGTGGCCTTGCCGGCCAGGCGCAGCTGGCGCGGGCGGTGGCCTTCGAGCTCGAAGGTCTCGCTCGTCACCGGCACGATCTCGCCAGCCAGCCAGCCGCTCTCCTGCGCGGCGCAGGCGCGGGCGAACGACTGGGCGGCAAAGGCGTCCACGTCGGCCCGGGTGATGCCGTAGCGCTGCGCCAGGTTCTCGGCGGTGCGGATCATGTTGATGTCCACCGACGGGTCGGTGAGCGCCTCCCACATGTAGTCCTTGAAGCCGATGGGCGCGCCCAGGCGGAAGCCGCCCCGGTGGTCAAAAGCGGCAATGGGGTTGCGCGTCATGGACTCGGTGCCCACCAGCAGGGCCGTGGTGGCCACGCCGGCGCCGATCTGTTCGCCGGCCTGGCGGAACAGCTCGAAGCCGGTGCCGCAGATGCGCTGCACCATGAGCGCCGGCACCACCTGCGGCACGCCGGCATACAGGCCGATGTGGCGCGGCACATAGAACTGGTCGAAACCGCCGGGGGCCATGTTGCCGGCCAGCACCGAGTCCACCTGGGTGGCATCGATGCCGGTGCGGGCGAGCACCTCGCGCGCCACCTTGATGCCCAGGTCGATGGGGTTGGCGTCGGCGAACGCCCCCATGTAGTCCACCATCGGGGTGCGCACGCCGTCCAGGATGTAGACGTCGGAGAAGGTCTGGAACTGGCCACGGCTCATGAAACGGTCCTCGGGGAGTTGGGGTACTCCCCGAGTGTATGCACGCCGGTGCGTGGCCAGGCTTTCGAGCCCGGTCGGTGGCAGCGGGTTCCCCGGATGCTGGTAATCCCTGAGCGGCCATGGCCTATGACCGCCATAGGCAATTTGTCATTGCCCCGCCAAAACCACCGACCTAGACTGCCCCTTCGCCTCACCGGGCGATTCCCACCAACGACAAGGAGCCACGATGACAACCGAAACCAAATGCCCCTTCTCCGGCGCCGCCATCCCGGCCGCCGCCACCGGCCAGGCCCGCACCAACACCGACTGGTGGCCCAACCAGCTGCGCCTGGGCATCCTGCACCAGCACAGCCCGGCCTCCAACCCCATGGGCGAGGACTTCGATTACGCCAAGGCCTTCAAGGAGCTCGACCTGGACGCCGTGGTCGCCGACCTCAAGGCGCTGATGACCGACTCCCAGGACTGGTGGCCGGCCGACTGGGGCCACTACGGCGGCCTCATGATCCGCATGGCCTGGCACGCCGCCGGCACCTACCGCATCTCCGACGGCCGCGGCGGCGCCGGCACCGGCAACCAGCGCTTCGCCCCGCTCAACAGCTGGCCCGACAACGGCAACCTGGACAAGGCCCGCCGCCTGCTGTGGCCGATCAAGCAGAAGTACGGCAACCACCTCTCGTGGGCCGACCTGTTCATCCTGGCCGGCAACGTGGCCCTGGAATCCATGGGCTTCAAGACCTTCGGCTTCGCCGGCGGCCGCGAGGACATCTGGGCGCCCGAGGAAGACATCTACTGGGGCCCCGAGTCCAAGTGGCTGGCCAGCAGCAAGGAACCCAACAGCCGCTACTCCGGCGAGCGCATGCTCGACGACCCGCTGGGCGCGGTGCAGATGGGCCTGATCTATGTGAACCCGCAGGGCCCGGACGGCGTGCCCGACCCGGTGGCCTCGGGCCGCGACGTGCGCGAGACCTTTGCCCGCATGGCCATGAACGACGAGGAAACCGTGGCGCTGGTCGCCGGCGGCCACACCTTCGGCAAGGCGCACGGCGCCGGCCCGGAAAGCCACGTCGGCCCGGAGCCCGAGGGCGCGCCCATCGAGGAGCAGGGCTTCGGCTGGAAGAACAGCTTCGGCACCGGCAAGGGCGTGCACACCATCACCAGCGGCATCGAAGGCGCCTGGAAGCCCAACCCCACCACCTGGGACAACGGCTACTTCGACATGCTGTTCGGCTACGAGTGGGAACTCACCAAGAGCCCGGCCGGCGCCCACCAGTGGACGCCCAAGAACTGCAAGCCCGAGCACCTGATCCCGGACGCGCACGACCCGAGCAAGAAGCACCCGCCGATGATGACCACGGCCGACCTGTCGCTGCGCTTCGACCCGGCCTACGAAAAGATCTCGCGCCGCTTCCACCAGAACCCGGCCGAGTTCGCCGACGCCTTTGCCCGCGCCTGGTTCAAGCTGACCCACCGCGACATGGGCCCGCGCGCCCGGTACCTGGGCAAGCTGGTGCCCAAGGAAGTGCTGATCTGGCAGGACCCGGTGCCGCCGGTGGACCACCCCCTGGTCGATGACAAGGACGTGGCTGCGCTCAAGGCACAGGTGCTGGCCTCCGGCCTCTCGGTGCAGCAGCTGGTGTCGGTGGCCTGGGCCTCGGCCTCCACCTTCCGGGGCAGCGACAAGCGCGGCGGCGCCAACGGTGCCCGCATCCGCCTGGCCCCGCAGAAGGACTGGGAAGCCAACCAGCCGGCCGAGCTGGCCACGGTGCTGGCCAAGCTGGAGACCATCCGCACCGCCTTCAACGGCGCACAGCCGGGCAGCAAGAAGATCTCGCTGGCCGACCTGATCGTGCTGGCCGGCAGCGCGGCGGTGGAAGCCGCCGCCAAGGCAGCCGGCGTGAACGTCACCGTGCCCTTCGCCCCGGGCCGCACCGATGCCTCGCAAGAGCAGACCGATGTCGAGTCCTTCGCCGTGCTGGAGCCGGTGGCCGACGGTTTCCGCAACTACATCAAGCGTGGCCTGGAAGACTCGGTGGCCGAGCGCCTGATCGACAAGGCGCAGCTGCTGCGCCTGAGCGCTCCGGAGATGACGGCCCTGGTCGGCGGCATGCGCGCCCTGGGCATCACCGCCGCCGGCACCCGCCACGGCGTGTTCACCGACCGCCCGGGCGTGCTGTCGAACGACTTCTTCGTCAACCTGCTCGACATGCGCACCCAGTGGAAGAAGACCGCTGCGGCCGGCGTGCTCGAAGGCCGTGACCGCAAGACCGGCGAAGTGCGCTTCACCGGCACCGTGGTCGACCTGGTGTTCGGCTCGAACTCGCAGCTGCGCGCCCTGGCCGAGGTCTATGCCCAGAGCGACAACCGCGAGAAGTTCGTGCGCGACTTCGTGGCCGCCTGGGTCAAGGTCATGAACAACGACCGCTTCGATCTCGCCTGAAGGCGTCCGGCGTGCTCCCGGTGAGCCGCCGGAACATGGCGATGAAGGCCGAGGTGGAGGCATAGCCCAGGTCCTGGGCCGTGGCCTCCACCGTCTGGCCCCCCTCCAGCAACGGCAGCGCCCGCGACACCCGCAGGCGCTGCCGCCATTCGTTCAGGCCCATGCCCAGCCGGGCCTGGAACCGCCGGGCCAGCGTGCGCTCGGTGGTGTGCACCGTGTGCGCCCAGTCGGCCGCGCTGCGGTTGTCCGCCGGGTCGGCCTGCAGGGCCAGCAGCACCGGCGTGAGCAGCGGGTCGTCGGTGCCGGGCAGCCAGCTCGGCAGCACCGTGGCCTGCGCCAGTTCGTCCACCACCACCCGCAGCAACCGCTCCTGCGCCGGCGTGTAGGGCAGCACCGGGGCATCGCTCTGCAGGCGTTCCAGCACGCTGCGCAGCAGCGGGCTCACGCTCACCGCGCAGGCCTGCTCCGGCAGCGGCGGCATGAGCTCGGGCGCGATGTAGACCGATGCGTGGTGCGAGGCCTGGCGGTTCATGCCCCGGTGGCCCACGCCGGGCGGCAGCCACAGCCCGGCCTGCGGCGGGACCATGCACACCGTGCCGGTGAGCTCCACCTCCATCACGCCGCTGAAGGAATACACCAGCTCGCCCCAGCGGTGGCTGTGGCGCGGGTAGGTGGCGTCCGGCGGCAGGTCGGCCACGCGGAAATGCACCGGGCAGGGCAGGGCTTCGGTGAAGTCGGGGCTGCTGACCTGCAGCGGGGCGGAACGTTGACGGGCGGGCGGCATGGGCTTGTCGGATTCTCGTTAGGTGCCGCGCATCCGTCAAAGCCAGAATCGGCGCATGGACACCCGACTACCTCTGGACGCCCGCGCCACCGGCTTCATGCTCCTGCTCTGCCTGCTGTGGAGCGCGCAGCAGATCGTGCTCAAGGCCACGGCGGAGGACTTCTCGCCGGTGCTGCAGATCGCGGTGCGCTCCGGCATCGCGGCCGCCCTGGTGGGCCTGCTCATGGCCTGGCGCGGCGAGCGGCTGGATGTGTCCAGCGGCGTCTGGCAGCCGGGGGCGGCCGCCGGTGCGCTGTTCGCCTTCGAGTACCTGCTGGTGGGCGAGGGGCTGCGGCACACCTCGGCCGCGCACATGATCGTCTTCCTCTACACCGCGCCGGTGTTCGCCGCGCTGGGCCTGCACTGGAAGCTGCCGTCGGAGCGGCTGGCGCCGCTGCAGTGGGCGGGCATTGCGCTGGCCTTTGCCGGCATCACGCTGGCCTTTCTGGGGCGCGATGCCTCGGTGCCGGGCGACTGGCGCCGCATGCTCTGGGGCGACGCGCTGGGCCTGCTGGCCGGCATGGCCTGGGGTGCGACCACGGTGGTGATCCGCACCACCCGGGTGGCCACGCTGCCGGCCACGCAGACGCTGCTGTATCAGCTGCTGGGCGCCTTCGTGCTGCTGCTGCCGGCCGCCCTGCTCATGGGCCACACCACCTTCCGGCCGACCACCGCCGTGTGGGCCGGCCTGGCCTTCCAGGCGGTGGTGGTGAGCTTTGCCAGTTTCCTGCTGTGGTTCTGGCTGCTGCGGCACTACCTGGCGTCGCGCCTGGGTGTGTTTTCGTTTCTCACACCTGTGTTTGGCGTGCTGCTGGGCGCCTGGCTGCTGGCCGAGCCGATCGAGCCGGGCTTCCTGCTGGGGGCGCTGCTGGTGCTGGCCGGCGTGGTGCTGGTCAGCGGGCACGGCTGGATCACGTCGTTGCTGCCTGTGCGCGGCGCCAGCGGCGGTACAGCCAGAACGCGATCGAGAGGTTGAGCAGGTTCCAGCCGATGCCGTTGATGAAGGCGGCGCGGTAGCTGCCGGTGAGGTCGAACACGAACCCCGAGAGCCAGCCGCCCAACGCCATGCCCACCAGCGTGGCCATGATGACCGCGCCGACCCGGGCACCGGCCTCCTGCGGGTCGAAGTGCTCGCGCACGATGATGGCGTAAGCCGGCACGATGCCGCCCTGGAACAGGCCGAACAGCGCCGAGATCACGTACAGCGGCACCAGCCCGTCGAACGGCAGGAACAGCAGCAGCGCCACGCCCTGCAGCGCCGAGCCCAGCAGCAGGGTGCGGATGCCGCCGATGCGGTCGCAGATGACCCCCGAGACCAGCCGGCTGACGATGCCGCAGGCCAGCATGAGCGAGAGCATCTCGGCGCCGCGCGCCGCCCCGAAACCCAGGTCGGTGCAATAGGCCACGATGTGCACCTGCGGCATGGACATGGCCACGCAGCAGGCCACGCCGGCCACGCACAGCAGCTGCTGGGCCCGGGCCGGCGACAGGCCGAAGGGCCGTTGCCGGGTGTCGGTCGTCACCACGCCGGCCACGCCACTGACCGGCGCCGGGGCGGCCAGCGGCGGGCGCTGGCGCATCAGGAACGACAGCAGGAACATGCCCACGCCGCAGAACACGCCCATGAGGATGTAGGTCTGGCGCCAGCCCACGGTGTCGATGCCGTGCTGCACGATGGGCGGCCACAAGGCGCCCGCGATGTAGTTGCCGCTGGCGCAGATGGCCACCGCAATGCCGCGGCGCCGGTTCCACCACAGGGCCGTGTCGGCCAGCAGCGGGGCAAAGGTGGACGAGCTGCCCAGCAGCCCGAGCAGCAGGCCATGCGCCAGGCCGAAGCTCCAGATGCTGCCCGACAGACCGGCCCACACGAAGCCGCCCACCACCGCCACCGAGCCCACCCACAGCACCGGCATCAGCCCGTGGCGGTCGGCCAGGCGGCCGGTGAAGATGCCGCCGATGCCCAGGCAGACCATCATCAGCGTGTAGGGCAGCGAGGCGTCGGCCCGACCCACGCCGAACTCGGCCTGCACCGCCGGCAGCACCACCGACACCACGTACATGGCGCTGTTGCCCAGCGTCACCAGGCCCAGCGTGATGAGCAGGCGCCAGGCGGCCTGGCGGGAATCGATGGCCGAGGGATCGGCGCGCAGGGAAGCCACAGCGTTCATGGCCACACGCTATCGCAGCGCCTTGCCCGGCCCTGTCGCGCGGGTTCCCGCCGGCGGGCGGCGGCGGCGGCCGCAGCCATGCCAAACTCGCAGGGTCGCCGACGCGGCATCCACCCACCGCCACCCGCCCCCGACCGCCGCCATGGAACACAACATCTCGCTCATCACCACCATCGCCGCCGGCCTGGGGCTGGCCCTGGTGCTGGGCGTGATCGCCTCGCGGCTGAAGCTGCCGGCCCTGGTGGGCTACCTGCTGGC
This sequence comes from Hydrogenophaga sp. R2, assembly GCF_049843595.1. Classification (NCBI taxonomy): domain Bacteria; kingdom Pseudomonadati; phylum Pseudomonadota; class Betaproteobacteria; order Burkholderiales; family Comamonadaceae; genus Hydrogenophaga; species Hydrogenophaga sp. R2. The sequence continues at coordinate 193,300 of NZ_JBBHZN010000003.1, read as the reverse complement.
CGGCGTGGTGATCGGCCCCTTCACCCCGGGCTTCGTGGCCGACGCCGGCCTGGCCGCGCAGCTGGCCGAGATCGGCGTGATGCTGCTCATGTTCGGCGTGGGCCTGCACTTCTCCCTGGACGACCTGCTGGCGGTGCGCAAGATCGCGGTGCCGGGCGCGGTGGTGCAGATGCTGGTGGCCACGCTCATGGGCGTGGGCCTGGCCACCTGGTGGGGCTGGGACATCGGGCAGGCGGTGGTGTTCGGCATCTCGCTGTCGGTGGCCAGCACGGTGGTGCTGCTGCGCGCCCTGGAGAGCCTGGGCATCCTGGATTCGTACACCGGCCGCATCGCGGTGGGCTGGCTGGTGGTGGAAGACCTGGCCATGGTGCTAGTGCTGGTGCTGCTGCCCCCGCTGGCTGGCTACCTGGGTGGCAGCCAGCCGGCGGTCGACGGCGTGCCGGTGTGGCAGACCCTGGGCAAGACGCTGCTGCAGGTGGCGGCCTTCGTGGCGCTGATGCTGGTGGTGGGTCGCCGTCTGTTCCCCTGGCTGCTGTGGCAGGTGGCGCGCACCGGTTCGCGCGAGCTGTTCACCCTGTGCGTGGTGGCCGCCGCCGTGGGCATTGCCTTCGGTTCGGCCGCCCTGTTCGGCGTGTCGTTTGCACTCGGCGCCTTCTTTGCCGGCATGGTGCTGCGCGAGTCCGAGTTCAGCCACCGCGCGGCCGAAGAGTCGCTGCCGCTGCGCGACGCCTTTGCGGTGCTGTTCTTCGTGTCGGTGGGCATGCTGTTCAACCCGGCCGTGCTGCTGGAGCAGCCGCTGCGGGTGCTGGGCGTGGTGCTGATCATCCTGGTGGGCAAGTCGCTGGCGGCAGCGCTGCTGGTGCTGGCCATGCGTTACCCGCTCAACACTGCGCTCACCGTGTCGGCCAGCCTGGCCCAGATCGGCGAGTTCTCGTTCATCCTGGTCGGCCTGGGGGCCTCGCTGGGGCTGATGGACGAGGCCGGGCGCAGCCTGGTGCTGGCCGGCGCGCTGATCTCGATTGCGCTGAACCCGCTGCTGTTCCGGGCGATTGCGCCGCTGCAGGATTTCCTGCGCCGCAAATCGGCCTATGTGCGCCAGCTCGAGGCGCGCGACGACCCCCTGGCCGAACTGCCCATGACCACCGAGCAGCGCTTTCTGGCGCAGCAGGTGGTGCTGGTGGGCTATGGCCGGGTGGGCCGGCGGATCGCGCAGGCGCTGCAGGACGCCGGCCAGCCCTTCGTGGTGGCCGAACAGAACCGCGAGCTGGTGGAACGCCTGCGCAGCCGGGGCATGGCCGCGGTGTACGGCGACGCCGCCGAGCCGGCGGTGCTGATCCAGGCCCACATCGCGCACGCCCGCATGCTGGTGGTGGCCACGCCGGACGCGCTGGCCGCCCAGCCCATGATCGAGACCGCGCGCACGCTCAACCCCGACATCGAGGTGATCGTGCGCTCCCACAACGAAGAAGAGGCCGCGCAGCTGCGGGCCGCCGGGGCCGGCACCGTGTTCCTGGGCGAGGCCGAGCTGGCCCGCGCCATGACGCAGCATGTGCTGACCCCGCCGGGCAGCCGCGGCACCCAGCATGCCTGAGACCGCACCCCAAACCACCGCCACCGTCACCCCCGCAGCACCCGACACCGCCCGCACCCTGCCCCTGCTGCTGCTGGCCGCCCTGGCCAGCATGGCGGCCCAGCGCATCTGCGATGCCATGCTGCCCGAGCTCTCGCGCGAGTTCGGCGTGGGACTGGCCGAGGCCGCACAGACGGTGTCGGTCTTTGCCCTGGCCTACGGTCTGGCACAGCTGGGTTATGGCCCGCTGGGCGACCGCTTCGGCAAGCTGCGGGTGCTGGTGGGCGCAGCCCTGCTGTGCGCGGCGGGCAGCCTCGCCGCCGTGTGGGCCGGGGGGCTGGACGCGCTGCTGGTCACGCGCCTGGTGGTGGGGCTGGGGGCCGCTGGCCTGATCCCGCTCGGCCTGGCCTGGGTCGGTGACCATGTGCCCTACCAGCAGCGCGCCGTGGCGCTGGCGCGCATCGGCCTGGGCATCACGCTGGGCATCCTGGTGGGCCAGGTGGCGGGTGGCCTGTTCACCGACGGGCCGGGCTGGCGCTGGGGCTTCGGTGCCATGGCGCTGCTGTTTGCCGGCGTGGGGCTGTGGCTGGCGGCCGAGGTGCGGCGGCAGCGCCGGGCCGGGGTGGTGGTGGTGGCCGCAACGGCGCCGGCCGGCGGGCTGTGGCGGCTGTGGGGCGAGATCGTCACCGGGCGCTGGTCCCGGGTGGTGCTGGCGGTGGCGCTGGTGAACGGCTTCATCGGTTTCGGCGTGCCCGCCATCTGGGCGGCCCACCTGCACCAGGTGCAGGGGCTGAGCCTGTCGGCCGCCGGTGCGGTGGCGGCCTGCTACGGCCTGGGCGGATCGGCCTACATGCTGCTGGCCGGGCCGCTGTCGGCCCGGCTCGATGAAACCCGGCTGGCCTGGACCGGCGGTGCGCTGGTGGCCGGCGGTTATGCGCTGCTGGGCCTGCTGCCCGGCACGCTGGTATCGCCGCTGGCCGCTGCGCTGGCGGGTTTCGGCTTCTTCATGTTCCACAACACGCTGCAGCTCAATGCCACGCAGATGACGCCGCATGCGCGCGGCACGGCGGTGTCGCTGTTTGCGTGTGCCCTGTTCGTGGGCAATGCGGCCGGCGCCGCCAGCGCCGCCGCCCTGGCCCCGTGGCTGGGGTCGGGCGTGGTGCTGGCCGGCGCCGGTGCGGTGTTCGGCGCGCTCGGCGCCTTTTTTGGCTGGGCGGTGCGCGCCCTCAGATGAGGGCCAGCGACATCCAGGGGAACACGGCCACCAGGAACAGCACGAAGAGCATCACGCCCACGAACGGCAGGGCGCCGGCGAAGATGCTTTCCACCGAGACCTTGGGATCGTTGAGCGTGGATTTGACGGTGAACACCGAGATGCCGAAGGGCGGGGTGAGCAGACCGATCTCCACCGCCAGCACGGTGAGCACGCCGAACTGGATCAGGTTGAAGCCCAGGTCGGCGGCAATGGGCACGGCCACCGGGGTCATGATCAGCAGGATGGAGCTGCTGTCCAGGATCATGCCCAGCAGCAGCAGGATCAGGATGTAGACCATCAGGAAGCCCCAGGGACCGAAGCCGCTGTCCTGCACCAGGTCGCTGATGGCCACCGGCACGCCGGCCACCGACAGCATGCGGCTGTAGAAGCCGGCCGCCACCAGCAGGATCAGGATGCCCACCGACACCGCGCCGGTCTCGGTCAGCACGCGCCACAGGTTGCCGCCGCCCAGCTTGCGCCGCAGGATGGCGATCACGAAGGCACCGAACGCCCCCACGCCGCCGGCCTCGGTGGGCGTGAAGAAGCCGCTGTACAGGCCACCCAGCACCAGCGCCACCAGGGCCGCGATCGGCACCAGCTTGCCCAGCATCTCGCCGGTGGTGAGCAGGCGAGCGGCGCTGCGCTCGGCCGCGATCTCGGCCTGGCGCTTGAGGTCGAACACCGCACCCGGCGCGAAGCGGGCCATCAGCATGATCATCACGGCGAACGCGATGGCCAGGAAGAAGCCCGGAATGACGCCGGCGATGAACAGGGTGCCGATGGACTGCTCGGCCAGCACGCCGTAGATGATCATCAGCAGGCTGGGCGGGATCATCATGCCCAGCACCGAGCTGCCGGCCACCGTGCCGGCGGCAAAGCTGGTGCGGTAGCCGTGGCGCACCATCTCGGGCACGGCCACGCGGGTGAAGACGGCGGCGGAAGCGATGGACACGCCGGTCACGGCGGCAAACACGGTGTTGGCGGCCACCGTGGCCACACCCAGGCCGCCGCGGATGCGGCGCAGCAGGGTTTCGGCCACGTCGAAGGTGTCCTTGCCCACGTTCGCCACCGACACCAGCAGGCCCATGAGCACGAAAAGCGGGATGGTGGCAAAGATGTAGTCGGCCACGCCGTTGTAGGCCGACAGGTACAGCAGGCGCATGGCCATGTCGATGTCTTCGCGCATCAGCCAGATGCCGGCAAAACCGACCGCCGTGAGCGCCACGGCGATGTGCAGGCCGATCAGCACGAGGAAGACCAGGGCTCCGATCAGGAGCCCGCCGAGGGCGAGTTCGCTCATGCCTGAGCTCCCTGGATGGACGGGTTGCGCAGCAGCGAGGGGATGCAGGCCAGGTAGGCCACGGCGGCCACCGCCGAGCCCAGCACGATCAGGGCACGGAACGGCCAGGTGACCACGGTGAACACGCCCTGCACGCCCAGGTATTCCTTGGTCTGGTAGGCCTCGACCAGTTCGGGCCAGGCAATCAGGGCCAGGGCCGCGAACAGCAGCGCGCCCACGACCACATTGAAGACGTCCAGCGCCTTGACGGCGGCACTGGAGCGGCGGGCAATGAACTGCAGCAGGAAGTCGCTGCGGGTCATGCGGCCGGAGCAGATGGCGGCAGCCAGCTGCAGGAAGACGATGGAGGCCACCGAGCGGGCGGCGAATTCGGCCACGCCGGTGATGGGCGCGTCGAAGAAGTTGCGGCCCAGCACGTCCGCCACCACCAGCAGCATCATGGCAAAGATCCAGACAGTGCCGATGGCGGCCAGCACGTTGGCCACGCCTTGCAGGGGATTGGTGAGGCCGGCGACCGCAGGGGTTTCGCTGGCGAAATCAGGTTCGTTGTGCACGGGTCACCCGGTGGTGTGGGGTCAAAAAAACCGCCGCCGGCGCGCGGGCCGGTCGGCGGGGGGGGGTCCCTGAAAATCGTTGTGATGGGTCGGTGGATCAGCGGTTCTGGGCTTCCCAGTCGCGCAGCGGCTTCACGCCACGGGCACGCAGCTCGTCGAAGTAGGCCTTGAGCACCTGCTTGCCGGCATCGCCGGTGGTCTGCAGCCAGGGGGCCACGATGTTGGGCAGGCTGTTGACCCACTTGGTCTTCTCGGCGGCGGGCAGGTCGGTGATCTGCAGGCCGGCGGCCTTCATGGTCTCGAGCGCGGCGTTGGCGGTCTTGGTGACGTGCTGGCCGTGGGCCTTGGAGGTGGCCTTGCCGGCCTGGACCATGGCGTCCTGCACTTCCTTGGGCAGCTTGTCGAAGAACTTCTTGTTCACCGCCACGCTGCCGAAGTACATGGCGCCGATGTCGATGCGGGTCAGGTGCTTGGCCACTTCGTACACGCGGGCCGGGCCGATGCCGCTGGCGAACGACAGTGCGCCCTGGGTCACGCCGGTCTGGATATTGGTGTAGTAGGTGGTGAGGGCTCCGTCCACCGGGGTGGCGCCGGTGTCACGCAGCCAGTTGGCCGAGGTGCCCGGGGCGTTGATGCGCTTGTTCTTGAGCGCATCCATGTTGGTCACGGGGAAGTTGGCGTAGATGTCGTAGCTGTCGGTGATCAGCGAGGACAGCGGCACCATGTTCTGGGCGGCCCAGCTGTCGCGCAGGGCCGGCACGGTGGCGTTGAGCTTGTCGAAGATCTCGATCAGCTGCTCGTGGTTGGTGGTGGCGAACGGGGTGAAGTAGGTCACGTTCTGCAGCGGCATGGCGGAGTTCTCCCACACGGTGCCGACCATGCCCACGTCCACGATGCCGTCGCGCACGGCGGCGCGGGTGTCGGTGAACTTGTAGAGCGTGCCGCCGTAGTTCTCGCGCCAGCGCACCTCGAACTTGCCGCCGCCTTCCTTGAGGATGCGGTCGACCTCGGGCTGGAAGGTCTCCTTCATGGCGTAGGCCCAGATGTTGGTCGTGGGGTGGCTGGAGCCGATGTTGACCGTGACGCGCTGCTGCGCGAAGGCCGAACCGGCTGCGACCGTGGCCCCGAGCGCGACCAGGCTGGCCATGGCGAATTTCGTGAATTTCATGTTGTCTCCTCGGTGGATGTCGTGGCTGGTGGGTTCAGCCGGGTTGGCATGACGCCGGTGTCCCTGCACCGGCCTTTTCGAACTCATCGTCGGCGGGCGGCGGCCTTTCGGGCTGGCGCCGGCTTGACCGCATCGGTGGCAAACAGCTCGCGGCTGGCCAGCAGGTAGGCACGCACCCGGTCGCGCACCAGGGCTTCGTCGTAGCCCTCGTGCTGGGCCTCGCTGTAGACGTCCTGCGCATAAATCCAGCGGCGCATGGTGATGTAGAAGAAGCCGCCGTGCAGTCCCATGAGCAGCTCCATCTCGCGCTCGCTCGGCCGGGCCCGGCTGACCAGGCCGCGAAAGCGGCGGGTCTCGCGGATCAGGCGCGGGAACAGGCGCACGCGCAGCATGGCAAAGAAACGGTCGGTGATGGTGTGGTCGGTCAGGCCCGAGAACACCAGGATGCGCACGAACTCCTTGGACAGCGTGATGTTGACGTACTCGGCATAGAAGGCGGTGAGCTTGTCTTCCACGCTGATGCCGGGGTTGTCCAGCAGGTCGTCCCATTCGGCGCGCCAGCGGCCCTCGAACACCTCCAGGTACACCCGGTCCACCAGCGCCTGCTTGGTGGGGAAGTAGTGGTAGAGCAGGGCATGGGTCACGCCGATGCTGCGCGCCAGATCGCGCAGCTGGCCGTCGAAGCCGTGCTCGGCAAAGAAGGCGATGGCGCCGTCCAGGATCTGGCGTTCGCGCTCGGCCACGCCCATGCGCCGGCGCGCCGGAGCGGCCTCCGGGGGCAGGGACTCGGCTTCCGCGACCGGCTCAGGGTTTGTCTGGATGCGCACGCTATTTACCGACGGGTCAATGATTCGTACCATTGTTAACCGCCTGGTAAACAAAAACACCCGTGAAAACCCGAGGATCGACAACATGGAATTGACAGGAGACATCCTGATCGCCGCACCGCGTGAAAAGGTGTGGGCAGGACTCAACGACCCCGAGGTGCTGGTGCGCTGCATCCCGGGCTGCGAGGCCATGGAGGCCACCAGCCCGACCGAGCGCACGGCACGTGTGGCCGTGAAGGTGGGTCCGGTGCGGGCGCGCTTCGTGGGTCACATCCGCATGGCCGATGTGCGCGAGAACGAAGGCTGCACCCTGAACTTCGAAGGTTCGGGTGGCGCGGCCGGCATGGCCAAGGGGCACAGCAATGTGTCGCTGACCGACGAGGCCGGCGGCACGCGTCTGAGCTACACCACCCAGGCCTCGGTGGGCGGCAAGCTCGGCCAGGTGGGCGGCCGCATGATCGACGCCGCCGCCAAGCAGATGGCCGACCAGTTCTTCACCGCCTTCAACGGCATCGTGGCTGCGCCGGCAGAAGCGGCAGCTCCCGAGGCGCCGGCCGCTGCGGTGCCGGCACCGGCCGAGGCTGCGCCCGACGCACCCGCCACGGCAGCCACACCCGCCCCGGCACCGGTTGCCGCATCGGTGACCGCTGCGCCCGCGCCAACCCCCGCGCCTGCCTTCACCCCCACCGTGGCCACCCGCCCCGCCGCCCCGGCACCCGCCCCCGCGCCGGAGAGCCTGCGCGTGCTGTGGTTCGCCCTGGGTGCCCTGTCCACCGGCTTCGGCGTGTGGATCGCTTCCCTGTTGACCTCCTGAGGACCGCACCATGAAAGCCGCTGCCTTCGATTACGTCAAACCCCGGTCCCTGGACCAGGTGCTGTCCCTGCTGCAGGAACACGGCGACGACGCCCGCCTGCTGGCCGGTGGCCAGACCCTCATGGCCACGCTCAACATGCGCCTGTCCGAGCCGCGCCTGGTGATCGACATCACCGGCATCGAGGCCCTGCGGGGCATCCGCGTGCAGGGCAACGTGCTGCGCATCGGCGCGCTGGCCACCCACACCGAGATCGAGCACAGCCCGCTGGTGGCCCAGCACGCCCCGCTGCTGAAAGCCGCCGCGCCGCACATCGCCCACCGCGCCATCCGCAACAGCGGCACCTGGGGCGGGTCGATCGCCTATGCCGACCCGGCGGCCGAATGGCCGACCTGCCTGCTGGCGCTGGGCGGCACCGTGATCGCACAAGGCCCGAACGGCGAACGCCGCATCGCGGCCGACGGCTTCTTCCAGGGCCTGTACGCCACCGCGCTGGAGCCCGACGAGGTGCTGGTGGCCAGCGAGATCCCGCTGGCCGGCGCCGACCACTGGTTTGCCTTCCAGGAACTGGCGCGCCGCCACGGCGACTACGCCATCGTGGGCATGGCCGCCACCGCCAGCCGCCAGGGTGGCGTGCTGCGCAAGGTGCGCGTGGTGCTGCTGGGAGTGGACGCCACGCCGCTGCGCGCCGCCGCGGCCGAGTCGGTGCTGGAAGGCCAGGCACCGGATGCCGGGCGCATCGCGCAGGCGGTGCAGGCCCTGCGGGACTCCATCGACCCGCTGCCCGACCTGACCAACAGCCCCGAGACCAAGCGCCACCTCGCCGGTGTGCTGCTGCAGCGCCTGTTCACCGGCGCCACCGCCTGAGACCACAAGGACCCGACCATGGCAGACCTCCACACCATCCACGTCACCGTCAACGGTGAACGCCGCCAGTGCAGCGTGCAGCCCCGCACCCACCTGGTGGACTTCCTGCGCGAAGACCTCGGCCTCAAGGGCAGCCACCTGGGCTGCGAGCACGGCGTCTGCGGCGCCTGCACCGTCGAGCTCAACGGCCACATCGTGCGCGGCTGCCTCACCCTGGCGGTGCAGGCCGACGGCGGCGAGGTGCAGACCATCGAAGGTGCGAGCCGCAGCGGCGTCATCCGCGACCTGCAGCAGGCCTTCGTGCGCCGCAACGCGCTGCAGTGCGGCTTCTGCACCTCGGGCATGCTGATGGCGGCCAAGGAGCTGGTCGAGACCCAGCCCCACGCCACCCGCGCCGAGGTGCGTGAATTCATTTCCGGCAACTACTGCCGCTGCACCGGCTACCACGCCATCGTGGACGCCATCTGCGAAGTACTGGAGCAACGGCTGCAACAACGCCAGGAGGCCAAGGCATGAAACGCGACATCCTGAACCTGGAGCCGGGCGTCGAGCAGCCCCGTCCGCTGACCCCGGTGACCGAAGACCCGCGCTACATCGGCGCGACCGTGCCGCGCGGCGGCATCGAGCGCCTGACCCAGGGCCTGGGTCAGTACATCGACGACATCGAACTGCCCCGCATGGCCCATGTGGCCTTCTGGCGCAGCCCGGTGGCGCACATGCGCATCAAAAAAATCCATGCCGACGCTGCGCGCGCCATGCCCGGCGTGCTGATGGTGGCCGACGGCCACGACCTGGCCAAGGTCTGCAAGCCCTGGGTGGCCGTGCTGGGCCACCTGGCCGGCATGAAGTCGGCGCCGCAGTACCCGCTGGCGGTGGACCGTGCCTGCTGGCAGGGCGAGCCGGTGGTGGCCGTGGTGGCCGAGACCCGCGCCCAGGCCGAGGACGCGCTGGCCCTGATCACGGTGGACTGGGACGAACTGCCCGCCGCCACTGAGATGTCGACCGCGCTCGACCCGTCCACACCCCTGATCCACCCCGAGCTGGGCGACAACCTGTGCTTCACCCGCAGCCTGGACGTGGGCGAGGTGGACCGCGTGTTCGCTGAGGCCGACGCCGTGGCCGAGATCGACTTCGAATTTGGCCGCCACACCGGCGTGACGCTGGAGCCGCGCGCCCAGATCGCGCACTGGAACCCGGCCGAGCAGCGCCTGACGGTCTACCACTCGTTCCAGGCCCCGCACATGATGCAGGACCTCTATGGCCGCCAGTTCGATCTGCCGGCCAGCGCCATCCGCGTGATCTGCAAGGACGTGGGCGGCTCCTTCGGCATCAAGGTGCACGCCTACCCGGACGACTTCGCCACCGTGGCCCTGTCCATCCTGCTGGGCCGCCCGGTGAAGTTCGTGGCCGACCGGCTGGAGAGCTTCACCAGCGACATCCACGCCCGCCACCACGAGGTCAAGGCCCGGATTGCCGTCAACAAGACCGGCGAGATCCTGGGCTTCGACATGGTCGACCTCACCGGCATCGGCCCGTATTCGATGTTCCCGCGCACCAGCGCCATCGAAGGCAACCAGGTGGTCAACCTGGTGGGCGGCCCGTACAAGCACAAGCACTACCGGGCCAAGCTCAATGTGGTGTTCCAGAACAAGACGCCGACCTGCCAGTACCGTGGCGTGGGCCACCCGATCGCCTGCGCCGTGACCGAGGCGCTGGTGGATCTGGCGGCACAGAAGATCGGCATGGACCCGCTGCAGATCCGTGAGCTCAACGTGATCCCGGACGACGCCTACCCCACGGCCGGCGCCTCGGGCATCAAGCTGGAGATCCTGTCGCACCAGGCCAGCCTGAAGAAGCTGCGCGAGCTCATGAACTACGACGCGCTGCGCGCCGAGCAGGCCGCGCTGCGCAAGCAGGGCATCTACCGCGGCATCGGCTTTGCCACCGTGATCGAGCTCACCAACCCCAGCGCCGCGTTCTACGGCGTGGGCGGTGCGCGCATCGCCTCGCAGGACGGCGCCACCGCGCGCCTGGACCCCGAAGGCGACGTGACCGTGCTGGTGGGCGTGGGCGAGCAGGGCCAGGGCACCGAGGGCATCTACCGCCAGATCGCGGCCGACGCGGTGGGCGTGGACATCCACAAGGTCAAGATCGTCACCGGCGACACCGACACCACGCCGTACGGCGGCGGCACCTGGGCCTCGCGCGGTGCCGGTGTGGGCGGCGAAGCCGTGCTGCTGGCCGGCCAGGCCCTACGCGAGAACATCATCAAGGTGGCGGCCGTCATTCTCAAGCGCGAGGGCAGCACCCTGGCCGTGCGGCGCGGCCGCATCGTGGACGCGTCCACCGGCGAAGAACTGCTGCCGCTGGCCGAGCTGGGGCGCATCGCCTACTTCCGCTCCGACACGCTGCCGGCCGACTTCACGCCCGAGCTGATGGTCACCCGCCACTACGCCCAGCGCGACTACCCCTTCATCTTCACCAACGGCGTGCAGGCCTCGTATGTCGAGGTCGACCCCGACACCGGCTTCGTGAAGCTGCTCAAGCACTGGGCGGTGGAGGACTGCGGCCGCGTGCTCAACCCCATGCTGGTGGACGAGCAGATGCGCGGCGCCATCGTGCAGGGCATCGGCGGTGCGCTGTTCGAGGAATGCCTCTATGACGACCAGGGCCTGATGGTCAACGCCAGCATGGCCGACTACTTGGTGCCCATGTCGGGCGAGATGCCCGACATCGAGGTGGCCCACGTGCAGACGCCCACCGCCAGCTCGAAGCTGGGCGCCAAGGGCGCGGGGGAAGCCGGTACGGCCGGTGCGCCGGCGGCGGTGATGAACGCCATCAACGACGCCATCGCACCCTTCGACGCGCACGTGTTCTCGCAGCCCGTCACGCCGCAGAAGGTGCTGCGCGCGCTGGGCAAGGTGAGCTGAGTCCGGCCGGGGCTGGCACACTGCAGCCCCATGCCGCGACCGCCCCGCATCGACGTGGTGCGGCTGTGGACCCAGCGCCACGCCCACCACAACCTGCACCTGGCCGAGGACGGCCAGGGCAGGCTCTGGTTGCGCCTGCGCGACCTGCGGCACTGGATGCCCGGCCTGCCGTCCGACGCCGAGATGCTGCGCCGACTGCCCACGCAACTGGCGCTGGCCGACGCCAGCCACGAGCCCTACATCGACACTGATGCGCTGGAGCCGCTGACCCGCAAGGCCCGCAACCCGGGCACGCTCAAACTCATGGCCTGGCTGCAGGCCAACGTGCTGCACCCGGCTCGGCGCCGTCACGCATCGGCCCCGCTGCCGGGGCGTCCGGTGCTGCCGCCGTGGTGGGCGTCCGGCCTCGACCCGCGCTGGTGGTTCATTGCCCAGGGCCGGTGGTCGCCCTGGCGCACGGCACTCACCGGCGCAGTGATCGGCCTGGCCGGACTGCTGGCCTCGCGGCTGCTCGCCCTGCAGACCTGGGCCGTGGATGGCACCTACAGCTTGTGGCTGTGGCTGGCCGCCCTCACCGGCCTGTGGTGCACCGTGTGGTGCGGCGCCTGGGTCACCGGCAGCATCCGCAGCGCCAGTCGGCACGCCGATGACGCCGACGGCCGCACCGCCTGGACACCCCTGCTGCTGGGCCTGGGCGGCGCACCGGTGCTGGCGCTGGCGGCCTTGCTGGGCCTGGGCGGACTGCTGCAGGCCTGGTGGTCCACCACGGTGCGCGGCGAGGGTGCCGCCGTGGTCGTGCCTCTGTCCGACGCCGATGGCCAGGTGCGTGGGCTGCGCATCAGCGGCGTCCTGGGCATGGGCAGCACCCAGGCGCTGCGCGCTGCGCTCGACGCACACCCCCAGGTTCAGCGGCTGGAGATCCACAGCCCCGGCGGACTGGTGACCGAAGGCCACGGCATGGCGCAACTGGCGCTGCAGCACGCCCTCAACACCGAAGCCCGCGTGGCCTGCGAAGCCGCCTGCACCTTGGTGTTCGTGGCCGGCGAAAAGCGTCTGATCGCGCGCGAGGCGGGGCTGGGCTTTGGTGGCCTGCTGCCGTCGCTGGCGCCGGTGGTGGCCGACTTCTACCGCCAGCGCGGTGTGCCGGAAGACTTTGTGCAGCAGGCCCTGGGCCGGCGCAGCTGGCAACCCGTCGCCACCTCGGCCGAATCGGCGGTCGCGTCCGGGCTGGCAGCGCCGGCACCGCCGGCCACGCCCTGAACCGGACGACGGCCGGCGCGCCGGCATCGGTTACAACCGCCGGATGTCTGCATCCCTGATCGGCGTCATCGACTTCGAGACCACCGGCATCTCCAGCGCCGGTGGCGACCGGGCCACCGAGGTGGCCATCGTGCTCACCGAGCGCGGCCGCGTGGTCGACCGTTTCCAGAGCCTCATGAACGCCGGCGTGCCGGTCAACAGCTTCGTGAGCCAGCTCACCGGCATCACCAATGCCATGGTGCGCGCCGCGCCGCCGGCGGCCGAGGTGATGCGCGAGGCCGCCCGTTTCGTGGGCACGGCCCCGCTGGTGGCCCACAACGCCGGCTTCGACCAGCGCTTCTGGCGCAGCGAGCTGGCCCACGCCGGCGTGGCCGCACCGCACCCGTTTGCCTGCACCGTGCTGCTGTCGCGCCGGCTCTACCCGGATGCCCCGGCCCACAAGCTGGGCGTGCTGGCCGACTGGCTGGGCCTGCCGCGCAACGGCCGCGCCCACCGGGCCCTGGCCGACGCCGAGGTCACGGCCGAGCTGCTGGCCCGGCTGCGCCACGACCTGATGCACCGCCACCACCTGCCCGAGCCCGACCACGCCCTGCTGCAGACCCTGCAACGCTGTCAGAAAGCCCAGCTGCCGCGTGTGCTGCAATCGCTGGCACAGCGGACCACACCCGCAGCGGCCTGATGCCGCGCCGTTCCACCATCCCACGCCCCCCGATCCCTGCCATGTCTGCTTCTGCGCTCGCCACCGCCGGCACCCACGACACCACCCGCATCGACGACCTGCGCATCCGCGCGGTGCGCCCCCTGATCATCCCGGCCCTGCTGGAAGAGAGCCTGCCCGCCACCGACGCGGTGCAGGCCACGGTGGAGGCGAGCCGGCGGGCCATTGCCGATGTGCTGCACGGCCGCGACGACCGCCTGATCGTGGTGGTGGGGCCGTGCTCCATCCACGACCATGACCAGGCCATGGAGTACGCGCGGCGGCTGCGGGCCGAGGTGCCGCGCCTGCAGGACGCGCTGATCCCGGTGATGCGGGTGTACTTCGAGAAGCCGCGCACCACCGTGGGCTGGAAGGGCTACATCAACGACCCGCACCTGGACGGCAGCTTCGCCATCAACGAAGGCCTGCGCATGGCGCGCCAGCTGCTGCTGGACGTGGTGTCCCTGGGCCTGCCGGCGGGCACCGAGTTCCTGGATCTGCTGAGCCCGCAGTTCACCAGCGATCTGGTGAGCTGGGCGGCCATCGGTGCGCGCACCACCGAAAGCCAGAGCCACCGCCAGCTGGCCAGCGGCCTGAGCTGCCCGGTGGGTTTCAAGAACGGGACTGACGGCGGGGTGAAGGTGGCGGCCGATGCGCTGCTGGCCGCGCGGGCCGAACACGCCTTCATGGGCATGACCAAGATGGGGCAGGCCGCCATCTTCGAGACCCGCGGCAACCAGGACACCCATGTCATCCTGCGCGGCGGGTCAAGGCCCAACTACAGCGCGGCCGACGTGGACGCGGCCTGCGCGCTGCTGCGCAGCAGCGGGCTGCGCGAGCAGGTGATGATCGATGTGTCGCACGCCAACAGCAGCAAGCAGCATGCGCGGCAGGTGCTGGTGGCCGGCGAGGTGGCGGACCAGATTGCGGCGGGCGACGCCCGCATCACCGGCCTCATGATCGAGAGCCACCTGAACGAGGGCCGGCAGGACATCGTGCCCGGTCAGCCCCTGCGGCATGGCGTGAGCGTGACCGATGCCTGCATCGCCTGGGAGCAGACGGTGCCGGTGCTGGAGCGGCTGGCGCAGGCCGTGCGCCAGCGCCGGGGCTGATCAGCGGGGCTTGCGCGGCGCCATCGGGGCGCGGCCCTCGATGTGGCGGAAATTGATGCGGCCCTTGGTCAGGTCGTAGGGCGAGAGTTCGAGGGACACACGGTCACCCGCCAGGATGCGGATGTGGTTCTTCTTCATCTTGCCGGCGGAATAGGCAATCAGCTGGTGGCCGTTGTCCAGGGTCACGCGGAAACGGGTGTCGGGCAGCACCTCGTTGACGATGCCCATCATGTCGATCAGTTCTTCCTTGGCCATGGTGTGGCTCCTTTCGATCGTGGTTCTTCAATACGGCAGGGCCTGGCGCAGGCCGGCGGCCTGCACCCAGTCGCGGCCCTGCTCGATGGCATAGCGCTCGGCGGCATGGGGCGTCTCGAACGCGGTGTCGAACCGCACCAGACGCCCGGTGGACGCGCTGCCGCGTCCGCTGGCAATGCTCAGCAGCGCCGCAAATCGGCCGCCGGGCAGGGGGCGGGACGTGCCGGCAATCCGGTAGCGTCCCAGGGTCAGGGGCAGCACGCTCGAGGGCGCTGCCAGGGAGAAATCGTTCATTCGCAAAGGTCTTCCAGGGCGTGGTGGCCGGTCGGTGCCGGCCAGCGGGACGCGCCCGTCGGGTTCAGGTGGCAGCCCCAGAGCCGGGGTCCGACGGACCGGTGCACGACGCGTGGGTCGACCGGTCCGGCAGGTGGTGCCACGTGGCCGCGAGAAGACCGTATGGCTTGCCTTGATGGGGCACGACTGCGGGGCAGGGACCGGCGAGGTGCCGGTGCGGCCTGCGGCGCCGATGCACAGGGGCACGGGCGCGGTGGCCGAGAGTCGTCCAAGGCAAGTGGCTAATGTAACACGCCGGGCATCACCGGCGTTGATACAAGCCCGGGCGGCGCTCAGGGCCGCTCCGGCAGTTCGATCTTGACCTCCAGCACATCCAGGTTGTCCTGGCGCTCCAGCTGCACCTTGATGTCGTCCGGGTTGATCTTGATGTATTTGCCGATGACGGCCACCAGCTCCCGCTGCAGGGCGGGCAGGTAGTCGGGCTCGGCAGCGCTGCGGCCGCTGCGCTCGTGCGCCAGGATGATCTGCAGCCGCTCCTTGGCGACGCTGGCGGTCTTTTTCTTCTCGCCCAGAAGGAAGGACAGGAACGACATGCGTCATTTCCCCCCGAACAGGCGCTTGAAGAAACCGACTTTCTCGGCCTCCACGAAGCGCAGGGGCTTGTCCTGGCCCAGGAATCGATCGATCACGTCACCATAGGCCTCGGCCACGTCGGTGCCCTTGAGGTGGATCGCGGGTGTGCCCTGGTTGGAGGCGGTCAGCACGTTTTCGCTCTCCGGGATGACGCCGATGAGCTGGATGCGCAGGATGTCCTGGATGTCTTCCAGGCTGAGCATCTGCCCGTCGGCCACGCGGCCCGGGTTGTAGCGGGTGATGAGCAGGTGTTCCTTGATGGGTTCCTTGCCCTCGATGGCGCGTTGGGTCTTGCTGCCCAGCATGCCCAGGATGCGGTCGGAGTCGCGCACGCTGGAGACCTCGGGGTTGGTCACCACCAGGGCTTCGTCGGCGTAGTGCATGGCCATCAGCGCGCCGGTCTCGATGCCGGCCGGCGAATCGCACACGATGTACTCGAAGCCCATGGCAGACAGGTCATCGAGCACCTTCTTCACGCCGTCCTGGGTGAGCGCATCCTTGTCGCGGGTCTGGCTGGCGGCCAGGATGAACAGGTTGTCGCACTGCTTGTCCTTGATCAGGGCCTGGTTCAGGTTGGCCTCGCCATGGATCACATTGATCAGGTCATAGACCACGCGGCGCTCGCAGCCCATGATCAGGTCGAGGTTGCGCAGGCCCACATCGAAATCGATGACGGCGGTCTTGTGGCCGCGCAGGGCCAGGCCGGCGGCAAAGCTGGCGCTGGTCGTGGTCTTGCCCACGCCGCCTTTGCCGGAAGTGACGACAACGATCTTGGTCATGCGGAAATGTCCTCAGGGGGTCGGAAAAAAGGGGTCAGGCGGCCAGCGCTTCGATGACCAGACGGTCGCCGTCGGGGCCGGCGTCCAGCCGGATCTGGGCCGGGCGGTTGTGGATGGTGTCCGGCAGGGGCACTTCGCTGGTGCGGTAAATGCCGGCGATCGAGATGAGTTCGGGCGCCATGGTCAGGGCAAAGATGCGGGCATCGCCCATGCCGCGCGCACCGGCAATGGCCTTGCCGCGCAGCGGCGCGTACACATGGATGTGGCCGTCGGCAATGACCTCAGCCCCCGGGTTGACCATGGCCATGACCACCAGGTCGCGGCCCCGCGCATACACCTGCTGGCCCGAACGCAGCGGGCGGTCAATGACCAGGGCGCCGGGCGGTGGGAGCACCGGTTCGGGAGCGGGCGATGAGGTCGGGGCCGGTGTGGCGGTAGCGGGCACCGCAGCGGGTGCCGGCGTGCGGGGCATGACCGCATCCGGCGCGGCCACCAGGCCGGCCGCCAGGGCCTGGGCCATCTGGGCCTCGCTGCCGCCGCGCACCGCCAGGGGCTGGAGCTGGTGCCGGCGCAGGATGGGCAGCAGGGCCGCGAAATCGATGGCGGCTTCCGGTGCGGCCGCCTGCAGCGGCTGCAGGTCGATCAGGGTGTTCTCGCCCTCGAAGAACCCGGGCATGTCACCGAAACGCTGGTCCAGTTCGGCCGCGAGGTGCTCCAGGTCGGGGGATTTGAGCAGCAGGGCCACCAGGGACAGGTGGGCGCTCTTGATCTCGAACGTGGCCGGCGCTTGGCCGGCGAGGGCCAGTGACATGGAAGAAATTGAACAGTGTTGAAACCGGCAGGGCCGAAGCCGGTGATCTTAATCGCCGCCCGTGTCGGGGTTCGGCACAAAGCTGTGAATAAGTTTTCAACAAGTATCCGGTTATCCACATCATGTGGATGAGTCGGCTGGTTATCCCCAATGCACCGCGGAGCTCCGGCCGCCCTCCCCACAGGGTTGTCGGCCCGCCAAGTGCTTGTGGCCCAAGGAAAAAGGGCGCTTGTCCACACAGACCAGCGCCCTCTACTACGACTACGAATTCAAGAAATAAGACTACAGAAAGAATACAGAGATCAACTTTGCGGGCCTTTCTGATGGACTTGGTCGTGCCGATCGTGGCCATGGCGGTGTTTCATGCCGGCGCGCATGAAGCCCGGCACGGTGGCCTGGTCGAACACCTGCTGCTGCTGCGGGTTGAGCGCCTGGTAGAACGACAGGGTGGCCTCCATGCGCTGGGCATGCGCCGCCTGGCGCTGGTCCTGCCAGGCCTTCATGCGCTCGATGCGTTGCGGGGTGGTGAGCCTGGCAAAGTCGGGGCGTTCACCGCGTGAAGCCTCGGCCCGGTGATCCGGGGGTGCCATGCGCGCCACATAGGCCCGCCAGGCCGGTTCCTGTTCCGATGTGAGCTGCAGGCGGGTCTTGAGCTGCTCCAGGCGCTGCTGGTGGCGCTCGGCCATGCGGGCGTGGTGTTCGGCCTGGCGGGCCTGACGCTCGGCCGGGCTGGCCTGAACAGCGGGCGATGCGGTGGACGATGCCGGCGAAGGGGGCGCAGCGGTCTGGGCGGTGGCCATCAGGCTGCTGGTGGCCAGGACGGCCGCCAGGGCCGTGGTTCGCAGGAAGGCAGGGGTACGGGACATGGCGTTCTCCAGTGGAGTGAAGGGAACGCCAGTCTGGTCACCGGCCATGAAGCCCGCATGGCCGGCGGGTTGCGGCCGGGTAAAGGTGACGGGATGAAGCCGTCAGGCGACTGCGTAGCCCTCTTCGCGGATCGCGGCTTTCAGCGCATCGGCATCGGCCTGGCTGTGCACCGCCACCCGCCCTTGCGGTCGGTCGATCTGCACCTGCGCCTGGGGATCGACCTGGCGGATGGCCTGCTGCACGGCTTTTTCGCAATGACCGCAGGTCATGCCCTGCACTTGAAACACATGGTCCATGGTGAGCTCCTGTAACGGTTCCAGGGCTGCATTGTCCGATGCAGCGGCTTATGCTGGCGTCATGAACGCGTGGACCGACACCCTGACCCCTCCCGTCACCCAGGAACCTGCCGATCCGGCGGCAACCGGGGTCTGTTCGCTGGACATCGGCATCGGCGGCATGACCTGCGCGTCGTGCGTGACCCGGGTGGAGAAGGCCTTGAACCGCCTGCCCGGGGTGAGCGAGGCTTCGGTCAACCTGGCCACCGAATCGGCCCGGGTCACGGTGCAGGGCCTGTCGTCCACCGAGGCCATGGCCCGCCTGAGCCGCGCGGTGCGTGACGCCGGTTACGAGCCCCGCCGTCCCCAGGCCATGGACGATGCACCCCCCACCGGCTGGCTGGGCCTGCCGCAGGATGCCTGGCCGGTGCTGCTGGGGGCGCTGCTGTCGCTGCCCCTGGTGCTGCCCATGGTGGGCGATCTGGCCGGCCGCCACTGGATGCTGCCGGCCTGGGCGCAGTTCGCGCTGGCCACGCCGGTGCAGTTCTGGCTCGGTGCCCGTTTTTACCGGGCCGGCTGGCATGCGTTGAAGGCCGGCACCGGCAACATGGAACTGCTGGTGGCCATCGGCACCACGGCGGGCTGGGCCCTGTCCACCTGGTTGTGGTGGCGCGCCGGGCCGGGCGAGATGGTGCACCTGTACTACGAGGGTTCGGCCGTGGTCATCACCCTGGTGCTGCTGGGCAAATGGCTGGAAGCCCGTGCACGCCGCCAGACCACCGAAGCCATCCGTGCCCTGCACGCCTTGCGACCCGAGGTGGCCCACCTGATGCCCGATGGCGTGAAGCGCGAGGCCCTGACCGATGTGCCGGTGGACGAGCTGCTGCCTGGGGACGTGATCCGCGTCTTGCCGGGTGAACGGTTTGCAGCCGACGGCACGGTGGTGAGCGGTCAGACCCAGGCCGACGAATCCATGCTCACCGGCGAGGCCATGCCGGTGGCCAAGGCACCGGGCGATGCGGTCACGGGCGGATCGCTCAATGGCGACGGCGCCGTGGAGGTGCGCGTGAAGGCGGTGGGGGCGCAGAGCGTGCTCTCGCGCATCATCGGTCTGGTGCAGGACGCGCAGGCCGGCAAGGCACCGGTGCAGCGCCTGGTGGACCGGGTGGCCGCCGTGTTCGTGCCGGTGGTGGTGGTGCTGGCGCTCATCACCCTGGGGGGCTGGCTGTGGACCGGTGCAGCGGTGGAAGAAGCCCTGCTGCACGCGGTGGCGGTGCTGGTGATTGCGTGCCCGTGTGCGCTGGGGCTGGCCACGCCGGCCGCCATCATGGCCGGCACCGGTGTGGCGGCCCGCCACGGCATCCTCATCAAGGATGTGCAGGCGCTGGAGGTGGCCCACCGCGTGAACACCGTGGCCTTCGACAAGACCGGCACGCTGACCCAGGGGCGACCCAAGCTGCAGCTGATCGAGGCCCGTGCAGGGGTGGACGAGCTGTCGGTGCTGCGCGTGGCCGCCTGCCTGCAGGAGCAGAGTGCGCATCCGTTGGCCCAGGCGGTGGTGCGGGCCTCGCAGGAGCAGGGCCTGACCTGGCAGACGGGCGATGCCGAGGCGGTGCAGTCGGTCACCGGCAGGGGATCGCAGGGCCGTGTGCAGGGCACCGAACTGGCCCTGGGCAGCCTGCGCTGGATGGAGGAGCTCCAGGTGGATCTCGGCCCGCTGGCCGAGGTGGCCACGAAAGCACAGGCCGACGGTCATTCGGTGTCGGTGCTGGCCAGCCGGTCGGTGGCCGGCTGGAGCGTGCTGGCGGTGCTGGCTTTTGGTGACGAGCCCAAGCCGGGGTCGGCACCGGCACTGGCCGAACTGCGGCGCCGGGGCATGCGTCTGTTCATGGTGTCGGGCGACAACCAGGGTGCAGCCGAGGCCATGGCCCGCCGGCTGGGCCTGCAGCCCGAAGCCGGTGAGGTGCTGGCCGAGGTGCTGCCCGGCGACAAGGCCGCCATCGTGCAGCGCCTTCGGGAAGCGCCGGGCGGTGGCAAGCCGCATGTTGTGGCCATGGTGGGCGATGGTGTGAACGATGCACCCGCCCTGGCCGCTGCCGATGTGGGCATGGCCATGGGCCACAGTGAGGGCGCCAGTTCCGATGTGGCCATGCATGCCGCCGGCATCACGCTGATGCGGGGCGACCCGCTGCTGGTGGCCGCGGCGCTGGACATTTCCAGGCGTACCGTGGGCAAGATCCGGCAGAACCTGTTCTGGGCCTTTGCCTACAACGTGGCCGGCATTCCGCTGGCCGCACTGGGTTACCTCAGCCCGGTGGTGGCCGGTGCGGCCATGGCGCTGAGCTCGGTCAGCGTCCTGGCCAACGCCCTGTTGCTCAAGCGCTGGAAACCACCGCAGGACCCCACCCAGGGCTGATCAGGCCAGGTCTGCCAGCAGCTCGTCGAACACGCCCAGCAACTTCTGCACATCGGCTTCGGTGGTGGCCGGCGACACCAGCATCATGCTGTGGAAGGGCGTGAGCAGCACGCCGCGGTTGAGCATGAACAGGTGGGTGAAGGCTTCCAGGTCGGACTGGGCATGGTCGCGCACGTCCTGCGCATCGCGCGGCGTGTGGTCCATGAACTGCAGCTCCATGCGGGCGCCCAGGCGGGTCACGGTCCAGGGCCGGCCGGCGGCGCGGATGCGTTGCACCAGGCCTTTTTCGAGCTGCTCCGCCAGGTCCAGCATGTGCCGGTAGTTGGCCTCGGTGTGCAGGTGGGTCAGCGCGGCATCGAGCGCTGCCAGTGTGAGGGCATTGCCGGCCAGCGTGGTGCCGATGCCGCTGTGGCCGTCGGGGGCGGCTTCCTTGGCTCGGGTCATGCGTTCCGCCAGGTCGTCGGTGAAGCCGTACACCGCGCAGGGCAGGCCACCGGCCACGGCCTTGCCCACCACCAGCAGGTCGGGGTCGAGCCGGTGCTCCCGTGCATACCCGCCCAGGGCGGTGGAGACGGTGTGGGTCTCGTCCATCACGAACAGGGTGCCGTGGCGGCGGCACAGATCACGCACGGCGGGCCAGTAGCCGTCCACCGGCGGCACCAGGCCGAAGTTGGTGAGGGCCGGTTCGGCCAGCAGGGCGGCCACATCGCCCGGCGCCAGGGCGGCTTCGAGCGCGGCCAGGTCGTTGAAGGGCACCACCCGGGTGAACTCGGCATGGTTGTGCACCTGGCCCAGCACCGAGGCGCGGGGCAGGGTGCGGCCGGTGGTGGGGTCCCTGTCCACCAGGGTGTCGTCCACGGCGCCGTGGTAGCAGCCATCGAACACCAGCAGCACCGGCCGGCGCGTCACGCCCCGGGCCCAGCGCAGCACGAAGCGGTTGGCATCGCTGGCGCTCAGGGCCATCTGCCATTGCGGCAGACCGAACACGCGCTGCAGCCCTTGGCCCACCGCCACGGCGCGGGTGGAGGGCAGCATGCAGGTCAGCCCCTGGGACGCCTGCTGTGCAATGGCCTCGGCCAGCGGGCGCGGGCTGTGGCCGAACATGGCGCCGGTGTCGCCCAGGCAGAAGTCGGTGTACTGCAGCCCGTCGGCGCAGGTGAGGGTGACGCCTTCGGCGCACGCCACGGCCAGCGTGGCCGGGCTGGGCCAGTCGCGCATCCAGTGCAGGGGCACGCCGAACAGGTAGTGCTGGCGGGCGGCAGCGGCCTGGGCCATGGAGGCGGGGTGGGTCTGGATGAAGCGCTGGCGTTCCCGGGCCTGCAATGTGCTGATGTCGACCATGAAGATGACTGTAAGCCGGGCCTGTCACCACTGCGGCAGCCCGGGCCCAGTGGCTGGTTCGTCCGACCTTGAATTGGCACCGCAGCGGGCGACAATGGCCTGCGATGGAACCGACGACGACATCTGCCCGGAGCGAACCCCTGCTGGGCCTGGCCATGGCCCTGTCGCTGGGCGCGGCGGTGTCCCTGGGCATCACCCGCTTTGCCTACGGGCTGCTGCTGCCCCCCATGCGGGCCGACCTGGGCTGGAGCTTCACCCTGGCCGGCGGCATGAACACCGCCAATGCCCTGGGCTACCTGCTGGGCGCGCTGGCCACACCACTGCTGCTGCGCCACCTGACACCGGCGCGGCTGATGCTGCTCGGCTCGGCACTGGCCACGCTGTTCATGCTGGCCAGCGGCTTCTTTGTCGACGCCCTGCCGCTGTTGCTGCAGCGCCTGCTGGCGGGCGTGGCCAGTGCCTTCGTGTTCATCACTGGCGGCCTGCTGGCGGCTCGACTGGGCGCGCGCGACCCGCGCCGCAGCGGCCTGCTGCTGGGGCTGTACTACGGCGGCACCGGGCTGGGCATCGTGGCCTCGGCCCTGCTGGTGCCACCGGTGCTGCAGGCGGCCGCCAGCGTGCCCCATGGCTGGGCCTGGGCCTGGTGGATGCTGGCCCTGCTGTGCGGCATGGCCACGCTGGGCCTGGCCTGGCCGGCGCGGGTGCTGGGCCGGCACGCGCCGCCGTCACCACCCGCCGCCGACGGAGCGGTGCCCCGGGTGTTCCGCTGGCGCGACTTCCGGCCGGCGCTGCTGGGCTATGGCTGCTTCGGCATCGGCTACATCGGCTACATGACCTTCGTGATCGCCCTGCTGCGCGAACAGGGGCGCTCGCCGCTGACCATCACCGTGTTCTATGCCTTGCTGGGGCTGGCGGTGATGGCCTCGTCGCGGCTGTGGGCGGGCTTGCTCGACCGGCACCGCGACGGCCAGCCCCTGGCCCGCCTGAACGCGCTGCTGGGTCTGGCCTGCGTGTTGCCGGCGCTCACCACCTGGGTGCCTCTGGCCCTGGTGTCGGGGCTGCTGTTCGGCGGCGTGTTCCTGTCGGTGGTGGCGTCCACCACCGCGCTGGTGCGGCACAACCTGCCGCCGGCGCAGTGGGCGGCCGGCATCAGTGCCTTCACCACGGTGTTTGCGGCCGGCCAGATCGTCGGCCCCACGGTGGTGGGCCTGATCGCGGATGGTCCTGGCGGCCTGTCCCTGGGGCTGGGTGTGTCGGCCCTGGTGCTGTGGCTGGGGGCGGTGCTGGCGCTGCGCCAGCGGGCCTGGTGAGTGGAGACGGGTGTGCGCGGCAAGGGATGGTGGATCGGTCTGGGCAGTCTGGTGGCGCTGGGCGGCGTCGGTGCGGTGGCGCTGTCGCACTGGCTGGGCACCGACGACTTCCGGCTGCGGGTGCAGACCCTGGCCAGCGACGCGCTGGGCGCACCGGTGCAGATGCAGCGCATCCGGCTGGACTTCCGGCCTTGGCCAGCGGTGGGCATCGAAGGCCTGGTGATCGAGCCGCCTGCGATGAATGCGGCTGGACGTAAGACCCGTCAGGCGCCCGACCCGGTGACCGTGGGCCGGGCCGCGCTGCAGCCCGATTACGCGGCCTTGCTGGGTGGGCGGTTCCGGCTGTCCGTCCTGCATGTGGACGACGCGGTGCTGCCGCAGGGTGCCTTGCTGGCGCTCTCGGCCCTGGCGCAGCGCCCGCGCGGCACCGAGCCGTCTGCGCCAGAGGCCGACACCCTGCCCGATGCCGCCCTGCTGCCGCGCGAGGTGCGCCTGCAGCGCCTGAGCTGGATCAGTCTGGAGCGGGTGCGCCACACGGTGGATGCCGACCTGAAGCTGTCGGTCGATGGCTGGCCGCAGCAGGCCGGCGTGAAGGTGCTCGAAGGCCCTTACCGCCAGGCCACCGTGCAGCTGGAGCGCCAGCCGCCCGGTGCCGACCCCGCCGAGACCGGCACCCGGGTGTGGCAGCTGTCGGCCCGCATCGGTGGCGGCACCGTCGGTGGCCCCCTGCGCTGGACACCGCTGCCGGCCGATCCTGCGGGCTCGGCTGACCGGCCCACGGTCTGGCAGGTGCAGGGCGATCTGGTGACCCGCCAGGTGGAGCTGTCGGCCCTGACCGTGCCCAGCCGCACCCTGACCGGCCGGCTGCAGGCCACCACCGCACTCTCGGCCCGGGTGGACCCGGCCGCCGGCACCGACGTGCTGCTGCGCTCGCTGCGCACCCAGACCCGGTTCCAGATCGACGACGCGGTGCTGCACGGCATCGACCTGGCAAAGGCAGTCACCACCGTGGGCCTGTCCCGGGGCGGCGAGACCTCGCTGGACACGCTGGCCGGCCAGGTGAACACGCGCGGGGCGGCCATCGAGCTGCAGAACCTGGTGGCCACCTCGGGCGTGCTGGCAGCCACCGGCGACGTGGCGATTGCGCCGTCCCGCGCCCTGTCGGGCCGGGTGCGGGTGGACATGACCCGGGGTGCCGGCGGCGGCGCCATGGGCGTGCCCCTGGCCCTGGGCGGCACGCTGGACGATCCCTCGGTCACGCTCACCCGCTCGGCGCTGCTGGGCGCGGCCATCGGCACCGCCCTCATGCCGGGCGTGGGCACCAGCGCCGGTGCCAACCTGGGCGACCGGCTGGGTGAGGGCATCAAGGGCCTGTTCGGCGGCTCCAGCGAGCCGCGCAGTCCGCAGCGCACCGAACCGCGGCGCTGAACTGGCCTCCCGGCCCCGGGGAAATTGGACCTGCCGTTCCGGTGGTCCGGGGGTATCTTGCGGGGCCAATCCAGCCCCCGGTTTTCCCGTTCCTCCTTTTCAACGGATCCCCACCATGGCCATCGGACAGTTCGCCTACGCCAGCAGCACCCAGCGTTTCATGGCCTGCGCGCCGCTGGCCGACCAGCCCTTTGCCATCTGCGGCGTGCCCTATGACGGGGTGGTCACCAACCGGCCCGGTGCCCGCTTCGGGCCGCAGGCCATCCGCACCGCCAGCCTGATGCTGTGCGACGCCATCCATCCCGTCTTCGATGTGTCGCCCCTGGCCCATGTGGGCGACGCCCTGGACATGCGCCTGCCCAACGCCTCGCCCCTGCCCGAGGTGCGCCGCCACATCGAGCAGCAGGCGGCCGAGCTGATGGCGCGGCACCACTGCATCTTTCTGGGCGGCGACCATTCGGCCACGCTGTCGCTGCTGCGCGCGGCCCAGGCCCGCCATGGTGGCGAGCCGCTGGCCCTGCTGCACTTCGATGCCCACTGCGACACCTGGACCGACCATTTCGGCGAGCCCTCCGGCCACGGCACCTGGACCTACGAGGCCCTGCAGGAAGGGCTGGTGAGCCCGGCGCACACGGTGCAGGTGGGCATCCGCTCCAGCGGCGAGCGGGCCGCCCGCGAATACGTGGCCGACCAGGGCGGGCAGATCTTCACCGCTCGCCGCCTGCGCGGCATGGACGGCGCCGGTCTGGCACCGGCGATCAACGCCATCCGCCAGCGCATCGGCCAGCGGCCGGCCTACCTCACGCTGGACATCGACGTGCTCGACCCGGCCTTCGCCCCCGGCACCGGCACGCCCGAGCCGGGCGGCCTGAGCAGCTCGCAGGTGCTGACCTTCATCGAGGAGCTGGCCGACCTGAACTGGATCGGCATGGACTGCGTGGAAGTGGCACCGGCCTACGACCATGCCGAGCTCACCAGCAACGCCGCCGCCACCCTGGTGTGGACCTACCTCTCGGGTCAGGTCGCTCGCCAGGCCCGGCGCTGAAGGGGTCGGTCATGTGGCGCGCCTCCCTGATCGGATCGGATACCCAGCTCAACCAGGCCAGCTACTACGAGGCCAGCGTGCAGCGGCCGCCGCTGCAGGACCCGCTGGACGCTTCGCTGCAGGTCGATGTGCTGGTGGTGGGCGCCGGCTTTGCCGGCCTGAGCGCCGCGCTGGAGATGGCGCAGCGCGGCCTGAGCGTGGTGGTGCTGGAGGCCGACCGCGTGGGCAGCGGCGCCAGTGGCCGCAACGGCGGCCAGGCCATCGTGGGCTATGCCAGCGGCCTGGGCCCGTTCGAGCAGCAGCTGGGCGCAGCCGACGCGCAGCGCGCCTGGGACATGTCGCTGGACGCCATCGACCTGATCGACCGCCGCATCGCCGAGCACGGCATCGCCTGCGACCGCCGCCACGGTTACCTGTACGTGGCCGACGCGCCGCGCAAGGCCCGCGCGCTGCGTGAGGAAGCCGAGGACCTGCAGGTGCGCGGCGTGCCGGTGGACTGGGCCGAAGGCGACGACGTGGGCCGGCTCATCGGCACCCGGCGTTATGTGGCGGCCTTCCGCGAACAGCGCAGCGGCCATCTGCACCCGCTGAAGTACGCGCTGGGTCTGGCCGATGCGGCCCGGGCGGCCGGCGTGCAGATCTTCGAGCGTTCGCCGGTGACCTCGCTGCGCCGCGGCCCGTCGCTGCAGGCGCTCACGCCCAAGGGCGCGGTCACGGCCCGTTTCGGTGTGCTGGCAGGCAACTGCATGCTGCCCGAATACGGGCCGGCGGTGGCGCCCGACATCGCGCCGCGCATCATGCCGGTGGGCACCTACATCATCGGCACCGAGCCGGTCGACCCCGAGCTGGCCGCCACGCTGATCCCCGGTCATGCGGCGGTGTGCGACAACAATTTCGTGCTCGACTACTTCCGCTTCAGCGCCGATCACCGCATGCTGTTCGGCGGCCGGGTGAGCTACACCACCATGACGCCACCGAACCTGCAGGCGCTCATGCGCGACCGCATGGTGCGCATCTTCCCGGCGCTGCGCGAGGTGGCGGTGGCCTTCTGCTGGGGCGGCTTTGTGGACATCAGCATGAACCGTGCGCCCGACTTCGGCCGCCTGGGCGACAACCTGTACTACCTGCAGGGCTTCAGCGGCCATGGCGTGGCGCTCACCGGCCTGGCCGGCCAGCTGGTGGCCGAGGCGGTGGCGGGGCAGGCCGGGCGCTTCGATGTGTTTGCCCGGCTGCAGCACCGCCGCTTCCCGGGGGGGCCCTTGCTGCGCACGCCCAGCCTGGCCCTGGGGATGTTGTGGCACCGGTTCAGGGACGTGGTCTGAACCGCCCGGTCCGGGTGTCTCAGGCCGGCAGCGGCCGGCTTGCCAGCACCCGGGCCACGGCCATGGCCAGCAGCGGCCCGCAGCGCGCGATCTCGTCCAGCGGTGCATAGCCGTAGCCGATGATCAGCCCGCGCAGGTCGGTGCGCTGCAGGCAGTAGGCCGACAGGGGCCGGACCGTCAGGCCCTGCTGGGCGATGCGCTGGGTCAGCGCCACGTCGTCCACCGAACCCGGCAGGCGCAGGCACAGGTGCAGGCCCTGCTCGGCCCCGGTGATGCGCGGGCCCTCGGTGTCGTCGCGCAGCACCGGCCGCAGGGCATCGAGCAGCAGCTGGCGGCGCTCGGCATAGCTCTGGCGGGCGCGGCGCAGCGCGCTGGCAAAGTGGCCCATCTCGATGAACTCGGCCAGGGCCGCCTGCACCGGCATCTGGCCCGGCCGGTTGAGGTCGTAGTGGGCCCGGCGGAAGGCTTCGACCAGCGCCTTGGGCACCACCAGGTAGCCCAGCTTGATGCCGGGGT
The DNA here is from genome assembly GCF_049843595.1 of Hydrogenophaga sp. R2. Lineage (NCBI taxonomy): Bacteria > Pseudomonadati > Pseudomonadota > Betaproteobacteria > Burkholderiales > Comamonadaceae > Hydrogenophaga > Hydrogenophaga sp. R2. Next base: position 165,656 of record NZ_JBBHZN010000003.1, on the reverse strand, counting down.
ACAGCACCTTGGAGAAGGTGCCCATGTAGAGCACCCGCCCGGTGGTGTCCAGCCCTTCCAGGCTGGAGATGGGCGGGCCGCTGAAGCGGTATTCGCTGTCGTAGTCGTCCTCCAGCACCCAGGCTTCGTGGGCGGTGGCGGTGGCCAGCAGCTGGTGCCGCCGCTGCAGCGACATGACCGCTCCGGTGGGGTACTGGTGCGAGGGCGTCACATAGATCAGCCGCGGCGGGGTGGCATCGTCCTGCGGGCCGGGCGCGATGCCCTGGCGGTCCACCGGCACCGGGTGCACCTGCAGGCCGGTGGCCATGAAGGCCTTCATGGCGCCCCAGTAGGCCGGGTCTTCCACCCATACCGTGTCGCCGTGGTCGGCCAGCAGGCGGGCGCACAGCTCCAGCGACTGCTGGGTGCCGGTGGTGACGATCACCTGGTCGGCGTCCAGGTGCACGCTGCGGAACACGCGCAGGTAGTCGGCAATGGCGCGGCGCAGCGGCGCGTAGCCGCCCGAGGTGTTGTAGTCCAGCATGTCCGGGTAGGTCATGCGCCAGTGCTTGTTCTGCAGCCGCTGCCACAGGGGCAGGGGGAAGGCGCTGAAATCGGCGATGCCGGGGGTGAAGGGCTGCACCTCCAGGTCGGCCGCGCTGAAGCGGTGGGCCAGCCGTTCGCCGCGCTGCGACAGGCGCCCGGCCTGCTGCGGCGCCGCACGCAGCGGTGCCCCGGTGCTGGCGCGGCCCGGCGTGGCGCGGGGCACGTTGTCGTTCACGTAGGTGCCGCTGCCCACGCGGCTGGCCAGATAGCCTTCCACGCTGAGCTGGTTGATGGCCGCCACCACGGTGTTGCGCGAGAGGTTCAGGTCCTGCGCCAGATCGCGGCTGGAGGGCAGACGTTCGCCGGCACCGAGCTTGCCGTCCAGCATGGCGCGGCGCAGGGCCTCGTAGAGCTGGCGGTGCAGGGGCAGGGCGTCCTGGCTGCCCAGGCGGGTCATCTCACTGAGCAGGAATTCCGAGAGCAAGTGGCACCATGTGGTTGGCTCAACTGGCCCTCATTGTGATCCAATTTGCCCGCCACAATGGCCTGCAACCGGAGATTGCATGAACAAGCCGCCAAGCATGGTCTGGCTCCCCGCCGACCACCGCCTTCTGGGCGACCACGGCCATCAGATGCCCTTCCTGCTGCTGGGCGACAAGTACGCCCGCGCCGTCAAGGTGGGCGCCCAGGCCCAGCCCGTGATGTTCCCCCTGGCCAGCGCCGACCAGATCGACGAGCTGCTGGCCCTGGTGGATGGGGTCATGCTCACCGGCTCCCCCTCCAACGTGCACCCCTCGCATTTCGACGAGCCGGTGGCCGATCCCTCGCTGCCGCTGGACGCCGAGCGCGACCAGCTCACCCTGGCCCTGGTGCGGGCCTGCGTGCAGCAGGGCGTGCCGCTGCTGGGCATCTGCCGGGGCTTCCAGGAAATCAACGTGGCGCTGGGCGGCACGCTGTACCAGCAGGTGCACAACGTGCCCGGCCGCATGGACCACCGGGAACCCAAGGGCCAGCCGCCCGACGTTCAGTACGCCCCGCGCCACGCCATCCACCTGGAGCCCGGCAGCGTGTTCGCGCAGTGGGCCGGCGGCACCGAAGTGCAGGTCAATTCCCTGCACGGCCAGGGCATCCACCGCCTGGCCGACGGGCTGCGCGCCCTGGCCCGGGCGCCCGACGGCCAGATCGAGGCCTTCGAGGTGCTGGGAGCCCGCAGCTTTGCCTACGCGGTGCAGTTCCACCCCGAATGGCGCTGCTGGGAGAACCCGTTCTACAGCGCCATCTTCGAGGCCTTCGGCCGTGCCTGCCGCCAGCGGCGCAACGAACGCCTGAACCCGACCCCAGCGACATTGACCGCATGACAACACGAGCCCTGACGACAAGGAACCGGCCATGAACGCCCAGAAAACAGCCCCCAAGACCTTCAACGACCTGGAGAACTGGCTCAACGAACGCCGCGTGACCGAGGTGGAATGCCTGGTGCCCGACCTGACCGGTGTGGCCCGCGGCAAGATCCTGCCGCGCGAGAAGTTCACCGAAGACCGCGGCATGCGGCTGCCCCAGGCCATCGTGGCCATGGGCGTGACCGGCGAATTCCCCGAGAGCGGCCCCTACTACGACGTGATCGAACCGACCGACCGCGACATGCAGCTGCGGCCTGACCCCACCACCGCGCGCATCGTGCCCTGGGCCACCGACCCCACGGCGCAGGTCATCCACGACTGCTTCGACCACCAGGGCAAGCTGGTGCCGTTCGCACCGCGCAGCGTGCTGCGCCATGTGTGCAACCTGTTCGAAGCCGAGGGCTGGGACCCGGTGGTGGCCCCCGAGCTGGAGTTCTACCTGACCGCCCGCAACACCGACCCCAACACCCTGCTGCGCCCGCCGATCGGCCGCAGCGGCCGGGCCGAGACCTCGCGCCAGGCCTACTCCATCGACGCGGTCAACGAGTTCGACCCGCTGTTCGAAGAGATCTACGACTATTGCGAAAAGATGGAGCTCAACGTGGACACGCTGATCCACGAGGTGGGCGCGGGTCAGATGGAGATCAACTTCTTCCACGCCCACCCGCTGGGCCTGGCCGACGAGGTGTTCTTCTTCAAGCGCACGGTGCGCGAGGCCGCGCTGCGCCACGACATGTACGCCACCTTCATGGCCAAGCCCATTGCCGGCGAGCCGGGCAGCGCCATGCATGTGCACCAGAGCATCGTGGACAAGGCCACCGGCCGCAACATCTTCAGCAACGAGGACGGCAGCGCCTCCGAGGCCTTCCACCACTACATCGGCGGCCTGCAGCGTTACATCCCGGCGGCCATGGTGCTGGTGGCGCCGTATGTGAACAGCTACCGGCGCCTCTCGCGCCACACCGCCGCCCCCATCAACATCGAATGGGGCCACGACAACCGCACCGTGGGCATCCGCTCGCCCATTGCCAGCCCGCAGGCCCGCCGCGTGGAGAACCGCGTGATCGGTGCCGACGCCAACCCCTACGTGGCCATGGCCATGACCCTGGCCTGCGGCTACCTGGGCCTGAAGAACAAGATCAAGCCCAAGCCGGAGATGAAGGGCGACGCGTACCTGGCGCCGTACTCGCTGCCGCGCAGCCTGGGCGAGGCCCTGGACTGGCTGCGCCGCGAACCCGACCTGCACGAGGTGCTGGGCAAGGAGTTCGTGACCATCTACACCGAGATCAAGGAGCTGGAGTTCGACGAGTTCATGAAGGTGATCTCGCCCTGGGAACGCGAACACCTGCTGCTGCACGTCTGATCTGCCTGAAAGCGAAACGCCATGAACACCTCGACCCTCATTGCACCGCCCGCCATCGTCCGCCGCGCCGAGCAGCACGACACCAAGGCCATCCAGGCGCAGGACAGCGCGCACTTCATCCACCCGTTCACCGACCACGGCGATCTGGCCACGCGCGGCGCGCGGGTGGTGACCCGGGCCGAGAACATCTATGTGTGGGACTCCGAAGGCCACCGCATCCTGGACGCCATGAGCGGCCTGTGGTGCGTGAACGCCGGCTACGGCCGCAAGGAGCTGGCCGACGCGGCCTACCAGCAGCTCATGACGCTGCCCTACTACAACAGCTTCTTCCAGACCACCAACGTGCCGGCGGTGCAGCTGGCCAGCAAGCTGGCCTCGCTGGCGCCGGAGGTGGGCGGCCGCCGGTTTGAACATGTGTTCTTCTCCAGCAGCGGCTCCGAGAGCAACGATACCAACGTGCGTCTGGTGCGCCGCTACTGGGACCTGCTGGGCCAGCCGCAGCGCAAGGTCATCATCAGCCGGCACAATGCCTACCACGGCTCCACCATGGCCGGCGCTTCGCTGGGCGGCATGAGCGGCATGCATGCGCAGGGCGATCTGCCCATTCCCGACATCGTGCACATCGAGCAGCCCTACTTCTTCGAGAACGCGAAGCCGGGCGAGTCGGCCGCCGATTTCGGCCGCCGGGCCGCCGGGTGGCTGGAGGCCAGGATCCTGGAGGTCGGTCCCGAGCGCGTGGCCGCCTTCATCGCCGAGCCGGTGCAGGGCGCCGGTGGCGTGATCATCCCGCCCGAGACCTATTGGCCCGAGATCCAGCGCATCGTCGACCAGTACGGCATCCTGCTGATCTCCGACGAGGTGATCTGCGCTTTCGGCCGCCTGGGCCACTGGTTTGCCTACGAGAAGTTCGGCTACCGCCCCGACCTGGTGACCTTCGCCAAGGGCGTGACCAGCGGCTACGTGCCCCTGGGCGGCGTGATGGTGGGTGACCGGGTGGCCAAGGTCCTGATCGAGCAGGGCGGCGAGTTCAACCACGGCTACACCTACAGCGGCCATCCGGTGGCCTGTGCCGTGGCCCTGGCCAACCTGGAACTGATGGAGCGCGAGGACCTGCCCGGCCGGGTGAAGAACGACACCGGCCCCTACCTGGCCCAGCGCTTTGCCGAGCTCAACGACCACCCCCTGGTGGGCGTGGCCGAGACCTGCGGTTTCGTGGCCGGCCTGGTGCTGGTCAAGGACAAGGCCACCGGCCAGACCTTCGACCCCGATCTGGGGGTGGGCATGAAGTGCCGCGCGCACTGCTTCAGGAACGGGCTGATCATGCGCGCCGTGGGCGACCGCATGATCATCGCGCCGCCGCTGGTCATGACCCGGGCCCAGATCGACGAGATGATTGGGCTCATCCGACAGTGTCTGGACGCCACTTTGGTGCAATTGCGGGCCGAAGGGCTGCACTCCTGACTAGAATGACCGCCGCGCCATGCCCGGACCGCCTGCGGGCATCGGTGTCGCGCGCCACGGGTCTGGAACTTGCTAGCTGTCGGTGGGTCATCTTCCCGTTGCGTTGAAACCTTTCGGTCTACACACCCTCGTTCAGGAGAAAGCATCACCATGAAGAAGCACGTTCTGGTTCTCGCGATGTCGGCCATGCTGCTGGCCGCCTGCGGCAAAAAAGAGGAGCCGGTCGCTGCTCCGGCCGCCCCCGCCCCGGTGGCTGCTGCCCCGGCTGCCCCCGCCGGCCCGGTGCTGGATGACGAGAAGGTCCTCAACATCTACAACTGGCCCGACTACGTGCCGGAGAACCTGATCGCCGAATTCGAGAAGGCCACCGGCATCAAGGTCAACTACGACACCTTTGAGACCAACGAGGCACTCAACGCCAAGCTGGTCGCCGGCAACACCGGCTACGACATCGTCGTGCCCGGCACCGTGTTCGCCAAGCCCCAGATCGAAGCCGGCTTCTACCAGCCGCTGGACAAGGCCAAGATCCCCAACTACGCCAACCTCGACCCGGCCGTGATGCAGGTCCTGACCAAGGCCGACCCGGACAACAAGTACCTGGTGCCGTGGGCCTGGGGCTTCACCACCGTGGGCATCAACAAGACCAAGGTCGCCAAGGCCCTGGGCAGCACCCCCATGCCCGAGAACGCCTGGGACCTGGTGTTCAAGCCCGAGTACACCAGCAAGCTGAAGTCCTGCGGCATCGCTTACCTGGACTCGCCCACCGAGATCATCCCGGTGGCCCTGCACTACATCGGCAAGGACGCCTACTCCAACGACCCGGCCGACTACAAGGCCGCCACCGAGATGCTGGCCAAGGTGCGCAAGGACATCCGCCTGTTCAGCTCCACCATGATCGACGACATCGCCGGCGGCAAGGCCTGCGTGGCCGTGGGCTGGTCGGGTGACATCAACATCGCGGCCGGCCGCGCCAAGGAGAACGGCTCCAAGGACGAGATCGAGGCGCTGCTGCCCTCGACCGGCGCCCTGTCGTTCTTCGACACCATGGCCGTGACCAAGGATGCCAAGCACCCGAACAACGCCATGGCCTTCATCAACTTCTTCCTGAGCCCGGAGAACGGCGCCGCCATGGCCAACGAGATGAGCTACAACGCCGGCAACAAGGCCGCCATGGACAAGGTGAACCCCGAGATGGCTGCCAACAAGACCATCTTTGTGGACGCCGCCTACATGGGCAAGATGATCCCGCCGAGCAGCTTCACCAACGAAGCCCGCGAAGCCATGGCCACCGCCTACAACGCGTTCAAGACCGGCAAGGCCAAATAAGCCTGCTGTCCTGAACGGGCTGTGACCCCCGGGGCTGTTCGTACCGCCGTATGAACAGCCCCGTTTCTTTTTCTGTCGACCCACCCACCACCCCACAAGAGGCGCATTCCATGGCAGCGGCTGGACACACTGATGGCTACCTGATCACCGACAAACTGATCAAGCGCTTCGACGAGGCCGTGGCGGTCGACGAGGTGTCGCTCTCCATCGGCAAGGGCGAGATCTTTGCCCTGCTGGGCAGCTCGGGCTGCGGCAAGTCCACCCTGCTGCGCATGCTGGCCGGCTTCGAGAAGCCCACGTCCGGTCGCATCCTGCTGGGCGGCCAGGACCTGGTGTCCCAGCCGCCCTACGAGCGGCCGGTGAACATGATGTTCCAGAGCTACGCGCTGTTCCCGCACCTCAACATCTGGGAGAACATCGCCTTCGGCCTCAAGCGCGAGGGCCTGCCCAAGGCCGAGATCGAGAAACGCGTGGGCGACATGCTGGCCCTGGTGCAGCTCACCCCGTACGCCAAGCGCAAGCCGCACCAGCTGTCGGGCGGCCAGCAGCAGCGGGTGGCGCTGGCCCGCAGCCTGGCCAAGAAGCCCAAGCTGCTGCTGCTGGACGAGCCGCTGGGCGCGCTCGACAAGAAGCTGCGCGAACAGACCCAGTTCGAGCTGGTCAACATCATCGAGCAGGTGGGTGTGACCTGCGTGATGGTGACCCACGACCAGGAAGAGGCCATGACCATGGCCAGCCGCATCGCCATCATGAGCAAGGGCCGGGTGCTGCAGGTGGGCACGCCGCAGCAGATCTACGAATACCCGGGCAACCGCTTCGTGGCCGACTTCATCGGCAACGTGAACCTGTTCGAGGGCAAGCTCAGCCTGGACGAACCCGACCGCTGCGCCGTGACCACGGCCATCGGCGAGGTGCAGGTGGGTCACGGCATCAGCGGCAGCCTGGGCATGTCGGTGGCGGTGGCGGTGCGCCCCGAGAAGGTGAGCATCGGCAAGGAGCGCCCGGCCGACATGGACCACAACGTCTTCGGCGGCCGGGTCAAGGAGATTGCGTACTTCGGCTCCTACAACACCTACATCGTCATCACGCCGCAGGGCGCGCGGGTGAAGATCACCGAGCCCAACGGCTCGCGCCACGAGCGCCTGGGCATCACCTGGGAAGACGAGGTCTTCTTCTGGTGGGACGACACCGACGCCGTGGTGCTGCGCGACTGACCCCTGCCGGAGGATCACCATGAACCTGCCCACCCCCGGCAAACGATTCGTCATCGGCGTGCCCTACGCCTGGCTGATCGTCTTCTTCTTCCTGCCCTTCCTCATCCTGCTCTACATCAGCTTCGTGGACATGGGCGGCGACATCAGCCCGTTCAAGCCGCTGTGGGACCCGGACACCGGCGTGCTGAGGCTCAAGTACGAGAACTACCTCTCCATCTTCCGCATGGAAGAGGGCGCGCCGCTGTTCAAGACGCTCTATGTGGAGGCCTACCTGCGCTCCATCTGGTATGCGCTGTGCACGGCGGTGCTGTGCCTGGTGATCGGTTACCCGTTTGCCTACTTCATCGCCCGCTCGCCGGCCAGCGTGCGCCCGGCCCTGCTGCTGATGGTGATGCTGCCGTTCTGGACCTCGTTCCTGCTGCGTGTGTACGCCTGGAAGGGCATCCTGGCCGACCAGGGCGTGGTCAACCGCGCCCTGATGGCGCTGGGCATCACCAGCGAGCCCATCGCCATGCTCTACACCAACGTGTCCATGCTGGTGGGCATGACCTATGTGTACCTGCCCTTCATGGTGCTGCCGCTCTACGCCAACCTGGTGAAGATGGACTTCCGCCTGCTGGAGGCCGCCTACGACCTGGGCACCACGCCCTTCAAGGCCTTCTGGCTGGTCACGGTGCCGCTGTCGCGTTCGGGCATCGTGGCCGGCTTCATGCTGGTGTTCATTCCCTGCGTGGGCGAGTTCGTGATCCCCTCCCTGCTGGGCGGCCCGGAGAACCTCATGATCGGCCGCGTGGTGTGGGACGAGATGTTCACCGCCAACAACTGGCCCCGGGCCACGGCACTGGCCGTGGTCATGATCGCGGTCATCGTCGTGCCCCTGGCGCTGTACTACCACTACAGCGGCAACAAGAACGAACAGCGCGCCTGAGGAGCCGGCCATGAAGCAACTGCTTGAGAAACACACCGGCAAGCTCTGGATGGCGCTGGTGTTTGCCTTCCTGTATGCACCGCTGGTGTTCATGATGGTGTTCTCGTTCAACAGCACCCGGCAGGATGCCCGGTTCACCGGCTTCTCGCTGCGCTGGTACGAGGCCCTGACCCGCGACACCAAGATCGTCGAAGGCTTCTTCCTCTCGCTCAAGGTGGCGGCCATCACCGGCGTGCTCTCGGCCGTGCTGGCCACCTTCGCCGCCTTCGTGCTGGTGCGTTACCGCCGTTTCGTGGGCCGCACCATCTTCAGCGGCATGGTGAATGCGCCGCTGGTGATGCCCGAGGTGATCATCGGCCTGTCGCTGCTGCTGCTGGCCGTGGGCGCGCAGAACGTGTTCGGCTGGCCCGAGCGCGGCATGCTCACCATCATCCTGGGCCACACGCTGCTGGGCATGGCCTACGGCATGGTGGTGATCCAGTCGCGCCTGATGGAGATGGACCGCTCCACCGAAGAAGCCGCCATGGACCTGGGCGCCAAGCCCATCCAGGTGTTCTTCCTGGTCACGCTGCCCAACATCTTCCAGGCCATCCTGGCGGCCTTCCTGCTGGCTTTCACCCTGTCGTTCGACGACGTGGTGATCTCCGAATTCCTCTCCGGCCCGGGCGTGAGCACCCTGCCGCAGGTGATCTTCGGCTACGCCCGCCGGGGCATCAACCCGACCATCTACGCCGCCGCCACGCTGCTCATCGTCACCGTGACCATCGTCATCGTGGGCTATGCGGTGTGGGTGGCGCGGCAGACGCGACGACGCGAGCGCGAGATTGCCGCCGCCGCCCGGGCGGAGGTGGCGGCACTGCAGGTGAAGTGAGCGCCTAACCGCTCGCTGCCCGGGGAACCGGGGGAGGGTGTACGCCCCAGGTGAAACCTAGGATCGATCGGCCCATGCAACCGCATGGGTTCAATCTTTCCTTCCATTCACCATGCAACGTACCCTCATTGCTACCGCAGCCGCAGCGGCCTTCCTCACCCTGGCAGGCACCGCTCAAGCGCAGACCAACGACCTCAACACCTATGTGGAAGTGGGTTACTCGCGCGTCTCCGTCAAAGCCTCCGACTTCGGCCTCAAGGCCTCCCCCAGCGTGCTCAGCACCACCCTGGGTCGCCGGATCAACGCCAACCTGGCCGTCGAAGCTAACCTGGGCCTGGCCCTGGGCAGCGATGAGCTGACGTTCAATGGTGCGCCCACCGGCGTCACGGCCAAGCTGGGCACCAACCTCGGCGTGTTCCTGCGCCCCAGCGTGCAGCTCAACGACAGCGTGGAACTCTTCGGCCGTGCCGGCTGGCAGCGCACCCGCCTGAAGCTGTCCGCCGACGGTGCGTCCGATTCCGCCTCCGACAACGATTTCGCCTATGGCTTCGGCGTCAACTACAGCCTCAGCAAAACCTCGTACCTGCAGGCCAGCTGGCTTAACCAGCTGAGCAAGGGGGGTGTCAATGCCAAGGCCATCGGCCTGAGCTATGGCTACCGGTTCTGATCCGGTCCTGGCCTGACATGCAAAAAGCCGCCCGAGGGCGGCTTTTTCGTGGCTGGTTGCTTGATCTCCTGCGCGTGTACCCGTCCCTCGGTGGATGCCCGCCGGTCCGCCAAAGTGGACTGGCGCGGTGTGCCTTTCCCGGGCTAGCATGGGGGCCAATCTGAGGATGCCCATGAGCGACAACGCCAGCAACACCACCCCCCGCTTCGACGGCCGTGCCGTCATCAATGGCCAGCGCGTGGACGCGCGCGACGGTCAGACCTTCGACTGCCTCTCGCCGGTGGATGGCCGCCTGCTGACCCCGGTGGCCCGCTGCGGTGCGGCCGACATCGACGCCGCCGTGGCTGCGGCCCGCGCCGCCTTTGAAGACCGGCGCTGGAGCGGCATGGCGCCGGCGGCGCGCAAGCGGGTGATGCTGAAGTTCGCCGACCAGCTCATCGCGCATGCCGACGAGCTGGCGCTCACCGAAACCCTGGACATGGGCAAGCCGGTGAAGTACGCCCGCGCGGTGGACGTGAACAGTGCGGCCAACTGCATCCGCTGGTACGGCGAGGCGGTGGACAAGGTGTATGACGAGATCGCGCCCACGCCCAGCACCGCACTGGCGCTGATCACCCGCGAGCCGGTGGGTGTGGTGGGCGTGATCGTGCCGTGGAACTACCCCATGATCATGGCGGCCTGGAAGATCGCGCCGGCCCTAGCAGCCGGCAACTCGGTGGTGCTCAAGCCCAGCGAGAAAAGCCCGCTGACCGCGCTGCGCCTGGCCGAGCTGGCGCTGGCCGCCGGCATTCCGCCGGGCGTGTTCAACGTGGTGCCGGGTTACGGCCAGGAGGCCGGCAGCCCGCTGGCGCTGCACATGGACGTGGACTGCATCGCCTTCACCGGCAGCACCCGCGTGGGCAAGCAGATCCATGTGATGGCCGGGCAGAGCAACCTCAAGCGCGCCTGGACCGAACTGGGCGGCAAGTCGCCCAACATCGTGTTCGCCGACTGCCCCGACCTGGACCGTGCGGTCGAGGCCGCCGTGGGCAGCATCTTCTTCAACCAGGGCGAGAGCTGCAACGCGCCCTCGCGCCTGTTCGTGGAGGCCTCCATCAAGGACGCCTTCCTGGAAAAGGCCCTGGCCCTGGTGCCGCGCTACCAGCCGGGCAACCCGCTGGACAAGTCCACCGTGATGGGCGCCATCGTCGACAAGGTGCAGATGGACACGGTGCTGCGCTACATCGACAGCGGCCGCAGCGAAGGCGCCCAGCTGCTCGCCGGTGGCGAAGCCGCCGAGCCGGTGAAGGGCGGCTTCTATGTGAAGCCCACTATCTTCGACGGCGTGAAGAACGACATGACGATCGCCCGCGAAGAGATCTTCGGCCCGGTGCTCTCGGTGCTGAGCTTCACCGACGCGGCCGACGTGGTGCGCCAGGCCAACAGCAACATCTACGGTCTGCAGGCGGCCGTGTGGACGCGCGACATCAACAAGGCCCATGGCGTGGCGCGTGCGCTGCGGGCCGGCACGGTGCATGTGAACCAGTACGACGAGGACGACATCACCGTGCCCTTCGGCGGCTTCAAGCAGAGCGGCGTGGGCCGCGACAAGTCGCTGCACGCGTTCGACAAGTACACGGAAGTGAAGACCATCTGGATCCGGATTGATTCCCCTGTCTGAAGGAGACGCCCATGAACGCCCCGCAAACCCCCGACGCCCTGCAAGCCCCGCACACCAATGCCGCCTGGCATGCCCGCCGGCTGGCCGCCACGCCGCGCGGCGTGGGCGTGATGGGTGACTTCTTCATCGACCGCGCGAAGAACGCCGAGTTCTGGGACATCGAAGGCCGACGCTTCATCGACTTTGCCGGCGGCATCGCGGTGCTCAACACCGGCCATTTGCACCCCAAGGTGCAGGCCGCCATTGCGGCGCAGCTGCAGCGCTTCACCCACAGCTGCTACCAGGTGGTGCCCTACGCCGAGTACGTGGCGCTGGCAGAGCGCATCAATGCGCTGGTGCCCATCGACGGGCCGGCCAAGACGGCCTTCTTCTCGACCGGCGCCGAGGCCATCGAGAACGCCATCAAGATCGCGCGTTCGGCCACCGGCCGCAGCGGCGTCATCGCCTTCGGCGGTGCCTTCCATGGCCGCAGCCTGTTCTCGGTGGCGCTCACCGGCAAGGTGCAGCCGTACAAGGCGGGCTTCGGCCCCTTCCCGCCCGAGGTCTACCACGTGCCCTTCCCGTGCCACTGCGCCTCGCTGGACGACACGAAAAAGGCCATCGAGCAGCTGTTCAAGTGCGACATCGAGCCGTCGCGCGTGGCCGCCATTGTGTTCGAGCCGGTGCAGGGCGAGGGCGGCTTCAACCCCATCCAGCCGGCCGCCGTGAAGTGGCTGCGCGAGCTGTGCGACCAGCACGGCATCCTGCTGATCGCCGACGAGGTGCAGACCGGTTTTGCCCGCACCGGCAAGCTGTTTGCCATGGAGCATTACGGCGTGTCGCCCGACCTGATCACCATGGCCAAGAGCCTGGCGGGCGGCACCACGCTGTCCGCTGTGTCGGGCCGTCAGGCGGTGATGGACGCGCCGGCCCCCGGTGGCCTGGGCGGCACCTACGCCGGTCACCCGCTGGCCATTGCGGCCTCGCACGCGGTGCTGGACGTGATCGAGGAAGAGCGCCTGTGTGAACGTGCCCAGCGCCTGGGCGACAAGCTCATCGGCCACCTGATCGCGCAGCGCGCCGTGCGCCCCCGCATCGGCGACATCCGTGGCCTGGGTGCCATGGTGGCCTGCGAGTTCGTCGACCCCAAGACCGGCGCGCCCGATGCCGACACCACCAAGAAGGTGCAGGCCGCCGCACTCGCCCGTGGCCTGCTGCTGCTGACCTGCGGCGTGTACGGCAACGTGATCCGTTTCCTGTTCCCGCTGACCATCGAGGACGCGGTGTTCGACGAAGGCCTGTCGGTGCTGGACGCCGCGCTGGCCGAGGTGCTGGCTTGAGCCTGACGGCCTCGGCGCAGGCCGACCTGTCCGACCGCATGGCCGCCTTGCGGGCGCAGGGCATCCACTCGGTGCTGGCCACCTTCACCGACCTCGACGGTGGCGTCAAGGGCAAGCTGGTGCCGCTGGACCTGCTGCCCCAGGCCGTGGCCGAGGGGGCCGGTTTCTCCGGGCCCAGCATCACCGGCACCGGCCTGCCGCGCATGGGCCCCCGCAGCGAATACATGGGCCGGGTGCTGCCCCAGACCCTTCGCCCCTGGCCCTTCATGGCCGGCGTGGCGCACGCGGTGTGCGACGGCTTTGCCGGCGGCGAGCCGCTGGACACCTGCCCGCGTCAGGTGCTCAAGGCCCAGGTGGAGCGGCTGCGCCAGCGTGGCTGGACGCTGTGGGCCGGCATCGAGCCCGAATTTTTCCTGCTACGCCCCGTCGATGGCGGCTGGGCCGTGGCCGATGCGCAGGACACGCTGGCCAAGCCTTCGTACGACCTGCGGGCCATCGGCCGCCACTTCGGCCTGCTCGACCGGTTGCGCCAGGCCCTGCAGGACCTGGGCTTCGAGCTGCAGCAGATCGACCACGAGGACGCCAATGGCCAGTACGAGGTGAACTACCGCTTCGACGATGCCCTGGCCGCAGCCGACCGCTACCAGCTGTTCAAGCTGGCGGCCGGCGAGGTGGCGCGAGAGCACGGCATGGTGTTCTCCACCATGCCCAAGCCGCTGGCCCAGCCGCCGGGCAGCGGCCTGCATTTCCACCTGAGCCTCACCGACCACCAGGGCCACGGCCTCATGGTCGACCCGTCGGGCGTGCTGGGCTTGAGCGAGCTCGGTCACCGGTTTGCCGCCGGCCTGCTGCACCACGCCGATGCCCTGGCCGCCCTGTGCGCGCCCACGGTCAACAGCTACCGGCGGCTGGCCGCCAGCCGCAGCGCCTCCGGCACCACCTGGTCGCCGGTGTGGAAGGCCATCGGGGACAACAACCGCACCTGCCTGGTCCGCACCGTGGCCGGCCGGCTGGAGTGGCGGCTGCCCGACCCGGCCTGCAATGTGTACGCGGCCCTGGCCGGCACGCTGGCGGCCGGCCTGGACGGCATCGACCGCGCCCTGCCGCCGGTGCCCCCGACCGACGACGACCTGTACCAACGCCATGCCCGGGGCGATGAGCTGCCGCCGCGCCTGCCCCGCGACCTGCACTCCGCGCTGGACGCCCTGCAGGCCGATGGTGGTCTGCGCGAGGCTGTCGGTGCCGGTTTCTGCGAGCAGTTCCTGCAGGTCAAGCGGGACGAGTGGGCCGAGTTCAGCCGCGAGGTGTCGGGCTGGGAGTGGCGGCGCTACGCCGACGCGCCGTGACGGGGCGGGCGGTCTTGCCGGGATAATCGCCCGTCCTTCGCCGCCCCCCATGAGCCATCCCACCCCGCCCCCCGCCGCCCCCGAGCGCACCTGGACCAAGTCCGCCGACCGGCCCCTGCGCAGCGGGCGCAAGTCGCTCGGCATCTGGTGCATGGCACGGGCCCTGGGCGTGCCGGTGCCCTGGGCGGCCGTGCGGCAGACCGATGGCGTGGCCCTGCTGGCCCACGAACATGCGCGCCTGCAGGCCCTGGCCGCCGCCGGCGAGCGGGTGCCGGCGGTGCTGGCCTTTGACGGGCAGCACCTGGTCACCAGCGACATCGGCACCACCCTGGACCGCTGGCTGGATGCGGCGTCTCCGGCGGATCGGCTGCCGGTGATGTGCAGGGCTTGTGCCGATCTGGCCAGCTTTCATGCGCGAGGTCAGTGGCACGGCGGATCTCAGACCCGCAACCTCACATGGGATGGCGTTCACTTTGCCCGGCTCGATTTTGAAGAGCGTCTGGTGCCCGGCATGCCGCTGGACCTGGTGCAGCGCTACGACGCCGTGCAGCTGCTGCTGTCCATGACCCGCCATCTCGAGCCGCTGGGCCCGGGCGCGGTGCTGCAGGTGCTGCAGGCCTACGCCGAGGCCGGTGGCACGCACGTGCCCGACCTGCGTCCCTTTCTGGCCCGATTGCTGCCGCGCCTGCGGACGGTGCTGTGGCTGGTGGGCTGGTCGCCACGCCTGCGCCACTCGCGCGAGGCCCGGCGCCTGCGCACCGTGCTCGACGGCATGACCGCCTTCGTGGCGGACCGCGCCGCCGGTTGAATCAGCCCGCCCGGGTCAGGTCCGGAACGAGGGGTCGAGCTTCTCGGCCTTGCGCAGCAGCGCCGGCCAGGCCAGCTGCGCGCCCTGGCCGGCTGTGGCCACCCGCATCACGTCGGCCATGCCGGCCAGGATGGCGGGGTTCACCTGGGTGAGTGTGGTGCCGCCGGCCAGCGCGTCCACCTGGATGCGGCAGGTGTTCTCGAAGGTGTACATGGAGAGGAAGGCGTCCGGGATGCTGCGGCCCACGGTCAGCAGGCCGTGGTTGCGCAGCACCAGGTAGTTGGCCTGGCCCAGATCGGCCTGCAGGCGCGGCTTCTCGTCCGGGCGGAAGGCCACGCCCTCGTAGTCGTGGTACGCCAGCGATGAGAGCACGAAGGTGCTCTGCTGGCTGATGGGCAGGATGCCGTGCTGCTGCGCGCTCACCGCCACGCCGGCGCGGGTGTGGGTGTGCAGCACGCACACCGCATCGGGCCGGGCCTCGTGCACCGCGCTGTGGATGACGAACCCGGCCGGGTTCACCGGGAAGGGCGAGTCGTGCAGCTTGTTGCAGGCCATGTCGACCTTCACCAGGCTGGACGCGGTGATCTCGTCGAACATCAGGCCGTAGGGGTTGATCAGGAACTGGTGTTCGCCGCCGGTCACGCTATCGGGCAGCTTGGCGCTGATGTGGGTGAAGACCAGATCGCTCCAGCCATAGGCCGCCACCAGGCGGTAGCAGGCGGCCAGATCGCAGCGCAGCGCCCACTCTTCGACACTGACGACTTCACGCAGGGAGGGAATGTGCATGGGGCACCTCGGTGATGGCTGAAGGGAAGGGCCATTACACCGCCGATGGCCCCGTGGCGGCAGCCCCGGACCATCCCGCAGGCGACAGGCCCGGGGTCATGATCATTCAATGATTTCGAACACAGGGTTCAAGACCGTTCATCTGTGTTGCGCGATCTGCTGCCTACACTGCCGGTCCATGAGCACCACCCCCGCCCGTTACACCGCCACCGCCCGCTGGCTGCATGCGCTGCTGGGCCTGGCCCTGGTGGGTGTGTTCGCCATGGGGCTGTACATGACCGAGCTGCCGTTCTCGCCGCAGCGCCTGAAGCTCTACAACTGGCACAAATGGGCCGCCATGCTGGTGCTGGCCTTCTCGGTGCTGCGCCTGGTCTGGCGCCTGACCCACCGCCCGCCCGAATTGCCGGCGAGCATCCGCAACGCCATGCCGGCCTGGCAGCGGGTGGCCCACCACGGCACCCACGCCGGCCTGTACCTGCTGTTCTTTGCCGCGCCCTTGCTGGGCTGGGCCTACAGCTCCTCGGCCGGCTTCCCGGTGGTGCTGTTCAGCGTGCTGCCGCTGCCCGACTGGGTGCCGGCGAACCCGGACCTGGCCGAATTGCTCAAACCCCTGCACCGGCTGGCCGCTTACGCCCTGGCCGGCTTGGTGCTGCTGCATGTGGCCGCGGCCCTCAAGCACGCCCTGATCGACCGCGACGGCCTGCTGCGCCGCATGTTCTGAACCCCTCATCGGACCTCGCCATGAACCTCCGTACCGCTTTCACCGCCGCCGTGCTCGGCGCGGCGGCCTCCCTGCCGCTGTCGGCCTCGGCCCAGCAGGCCCTGGTGCCGGCGGGCAGCGAGATCCGCTTCACCAGCCGCCAGATGGGCGTGCCGGTGGAAGGCCAGTTCCGCCGCTTCGATGCTCAGATCAGGTTCGACCCGGCCCAGCCGGCCCAGAGCCGCATCGCGTTCACGGTGGACACCGGCAGCGCTACCCTGGGCGTGCGCGAGACCGATGCCGAACTGCCCAAGCCGACCTGGTTCAACGTGGCGGCCTTCCCTCAGGCCACCTTCCAGTCCACGTCCGTGCGCCGCATCGACGCCACCCGCTTCGAGGTGGCCGGGCGCCTGTCCATCAAGGGCGTGGGCAGCGACGTGGTGGTCCCGGTGACGCTGGCCCGCCAGGGCACGCAGACCGTGGCCACCGGCGCTTTCCCCATCCGCCGGCTGCAGTTCCGCATCGGCGAGAACGAGTGGGCCGACACCTCGATGGTGGCCGACGAGGTACAGGTGAAGTTCCGCCTGATCCTCAGCGGCGTGGCACCGCTCTGACCGTTTTCCGTTTTCCCCAACCCCCAGGAGATTTCCATGCGTTCTTCCCTTGCACTGCTGGCCGTTGCCGCCACGCTCGCCACCGGCGCTGCCCAGGCCGCCGACTACGCCGTCGACCCGACCCACACCTTCGTCACCTTCGAGATCGGCCACTTCAACACCTCCACCAACCGCGGCCGCTTCGACAAGAAGGAAGGCAGCATCCAGTTCGACCGCGCCGCCCGCACCGGCAAGGTGGACATCACCATCGACGTGGCTTCGGTCAACACCGGCACCGCCGCCTTTGACAAGCACCTCAACAGCGCCGACCTGTTCAACACCGCCGTGCACCCCAAGGCCCGCTTCGTGTCCGACAAGCTGGTGTTCAACGGCGACAAGGTGGTCGAGGTGCCGGGCCAGTTCACCTTCATGGGCAAGACCGCGCCCCTGACGCTGAAGGCGGTGCGCTTCAACTGCTACGACAATCCCATGCTCAAGCGCGAGGTGTGCGGTGGCGACTTTGAAGCCGTCGTCGACCGCACGGTGTACGGCATGGACTACGCCATCGCTTTCGGCGTGCCCAAGGACGTGCGCCTGGTGATCCAGGTGGAGGCGGTTCGCCAGTGACACTGGCAGCTGGCACACAGTGAGTGCCTGCTTTCAGTAAAGCCCGCCTTGAGCGGGCTTTCTTGTTTCTGAAAGGACGATCCATGACGCTGGGACACCGGCTGCTGTTCACCGCCATCGCCCTGGTGCTGGCGGCCCTGGGCGTGGCGGCCATCGTCACCGAGACCCACACCGGATCGTCCCGCTACACCGGCCTGACCACGCTGGTCGGCGATGACGCGGTGTGGTTCGGTCAGACCTGTCTGCTGCTGGCGGTCTTGCCGCTGCTGGTATGGGTGCCGCCGTCGCGCGTGGCGCTGGCCGGCGGCGTCTGGTGGCTGGTGCTGATGGCGTGGATCTTTCTGCCGTTCATCCTGCGCTGAGACGGCCCGAGCTGGTCGGCGCCACGGTGGTGGCGACCTCCAGCCGGTGCAGGTAGTGCAGGGCCTGGGTGCGGTCGGTCCCGCACATCTCGGGCTGGGGCCGCAACGATCCGCACACCGCCGGCCGCTCCGGCCGGCCGAACAGCCGGCAGCGCAAGGCTTCGTCCAGGTGGGGGCAGGGCATGCCGGCGGGCTTGCCGTGCGGCAGACCGGGCATGGGGCTGCTGATGCTGGGCGCGATGCAGCAGGCCGCGCAGCCCGGGCGGCAGTCCATGGCGCTCAGTGCGCCGCGTGGAGCGCGCGGGCGGCGTGGATCACCTGATCGACCACACCCTGCACGGCCTGGCGGGCGGCATCGGTAGCCAAGTGGCCGTCGGGGTCGAAGGCGTTGGCCGCCTGCCCGAGCGCGAACTGTTTCGGCGCCACCCAGCACTGCAGGTTGCGCAGCAGGGTGGCCAGGTGGGCCAGACCACGCACGCCGCCCAGGACGCCTGGCGAGGCGCTCAGCAGACCCACCACCTTGCCCTCGAAGGGTTTGGTGCCGCGCTGCCATTCGGGGTCGGTCTTGATGGGGCTGGACACCCAGTCGATGGTGTTCTTGAGCAGGCCGGTGTAGCTGCCGTTGTACTCGGGCGAACACACGATCCACGCCGGGTGGGCATGCAGGATGCGCTTGAGTTCCAGCGAGGCAGCGGGGGTGCCGCGGGCCTCAATGTCGGCGTTGTAAAGCGGCAGCTCGTGCGCGGCCAGATCGAGCACGGTGACCTGGGCGCCGGCGGCGCGGGCCATCTCGGCGGCAGCGTTCGCCAGCTTGCGGTTGTGGGAGCCGGTGCGGGTGCTGCCGGCAAAGATCAGGAGGGGCAGGGGGGTGTTCGACATGGCCGGGATTGTCGCGCAGCCGCTGTGGCGGCGTGCCCGGGGCTGGGCAGAAGCCGGGGCTTGATGGGACAATCGCGGGTTGCCCCGGAGCCCGACCATGCTGTACCCCCAGGAATTTGATGTCATCGTCGTCGGTGGCGGCCATGCCGGCACCGAAGCCGCCCTGGCCGCTGCCCGCATGGGCTGCGCCACGCTGCTGCTGACCCACAACATCGAGACGCTCGGCCAGATGAGCTGCAACCCCAGCATCGGGGGTATCGGCAAGGGCCATCTGGTGAAAGAAGTGGACGCTCTGGGCGGCGCCATGGCCCTGGCCACCGACGAGGGCGGCATCCAGTTCCGCATCCTCAACAGCTCCAAGGGGCCGGCCGTGCGCGCCACCCGCGCCCAGGCCGACCGCATCCTCTACAAGGCCGCCATCCGCCGCATGCTAGAGAACCAGCCCAACCTGTGGCTGTTCCAGCAGGCGGTGGACGACCTGATGGTCGAGGGCGACGGTGACGGCGCCCGGGTGGTGGGCGCGGTCACGCAGGTGGGCATCCGTTTCCGCAGCCGCACCGTGGTGCTGACGGCGGGCACCTTCCTGGACGGCAAGATCCACGTCGGCCTGAACAACTACAGCGCTGGCCGGGCGGGTGACCCGCCGGCGGTGAGCCTGTCGGCCCGGCTCAAGGAGCTCAAGCTGCCGCAGGGGCGCCTGAAGACCGGCACCCCGCCGCGCCTGGACGGCCGCACCATCGACTGGAGCCAGTGCACCGAGCAGCCCGGCGACGGCATGCCCGGTGGCCTCAACCCGGACCAGCCGGTGCCGGTGTTCAGCTTCATGGGCAGTGTGGGCATGCACCCGCGCCAGATCCCGTGCTGGATCACCCACACCAACGAGCGCACCCACGAGATCATCCGCAGCGGCTTCGACCGCAGCCCCATGTTCACCGGCAAGATCGAGGGCGTGGGCCCGCGCTACTGCCCGAGCGTGGAAGACAAGATCAACCGCTTCGCCGACAAGGACAGCCACCAGATCTTCCTGGAGCCCGAGGGCCTGACCACGCACGAGGTCTACCCCAACGGCATCTCCACCAGCCTGCCGTTCGACATCCAGTACCAGCTGGTGCGATCGATGAAGGGGCTGGAGAACGCGCACATCCTGCGGCCCGGCTACGCCATCGAGTACGACTACTTCGACCCGCGTTCGCTCAAGAGCAGCTTCGAGACGCGGCAGATCGGCGGCCTGTTCTTTGCGGGCCAGATCAACGGCACCACCGGCTACGAAGAAGCGGCCGCCCAGGGCCTGTTCGCCGGCATCAACGCCGCGCTGCAGTGCCGCCAGCTGACCGGGCAGGGCAACGACTTCGGTGGCGCGTGGCTGCCCGCGCGCGACGAGGCGTATCTGGGCGTGCTGGTGGACGACCTGGTCACCCAGGGCGTGACCGAGCCCTACCGCATGTTCACCAGCCGGGCTGAGTTCCGCCTGCAGCTGCGCGAAGACAACGCCGACATGCGCCTGACCGAAACCGGCCGCCAGCTCGGTCTGGTGGACGACGCCCGCTGGGACGCCTTCTGCCGCAAGCGCGATGCGGTTTCACGTGAAACCGAACGCCTCAAGGCCACCTGGGTGAACCCCCGCAATCTGCCGGCCGCCACCGCCGAGGCGGTGCTGGGCAAGGCCATCGAGCACGAGCACAACCTGTTCGACCTGCTGCGCCGCCCGGGCGTGTCGTACAGCGCGCTCACCGGCATGGAGGAGAGTCGTTTCGCCAGCCCCGATGTTTCACGTGAAACGCTGGGCGATCTGTATGCGCCGGTGGTGGAACAGGTGGAGATTGCCGCCAAGTACTCGGGCTACATCGACCGCCAGAAGTCCGAGGTGGAGCGGGCCGCCCACTACGAGCACCTGCGCCTGCCGGACGACATCGACTACCTGCAGGTCACGGCGCTGTCGTTCGAGGCGCGGCAGAAGCTGGCCAAGCACCGGCCCGAGACCCTGGGTCAGGCCTCCCGCATTTCCGGCATCACGCCGGCCAGCATCTCGCTGCTGCTGATCCACCTGAAGAAGGGCGGCTTCAAGGGCTTTGCCCGCCGCGAGTCGGAAGCGGCATGAGCGCGCCCGATCTGCGCCCGGCGCTGGAGGCCGGGGTGCGCGCGCTGGGCCTGTCGCTGCCGGACGCCCAGATCGACCAGCTGCTGGCCTATCAGGAGCTGATCGCCAAATGGAACAAGGTCTACAACCTGACGGCCGTGCGCGACCCGGCGGAGATGCTGACTCATCACCTGCTCGACAGCCTGGCCGCCATCCCGCCGCTGCTGCGCCAGACCGGTGGCCAGCCGGTGCGCTTGCTGGATGTGGGCTCCGGCGGTGGACTGCCTGGCGTGGTGATCGCCATCACCTGCCCGCAGATCGAGGTGCACTGTGTGGACACGGTGCTCAAGAAAGCGACCTTCATCCAGCAGGTGGCGGCCAGCCTGCGCTTGCCCAATCTGCGCGGCATCCACGCCCGGGTCGAGACGCTGACGGCAGAGCAGGGCGGCGGCTACGACGTGGTCTGCTCCCGCGCCTTTGCCTCGCTGGTGGACTTCACCACCTGGTCGCGCTCGGCCCTCAAGCCCGACGGGGTGTGGATGGCGCTCAAGGGAAAGCACCCGGCGGACGAACTGGCTGCGCTGCCTGACTCGGTGTCGGTGTTTCACGTGGAACCACTGATGGTGCCTGGGTTGGGGGCGGAGCGGTGTGTTGTGTGGCTTCGGGCTGCTTCCTGACTTTTCGCTCTGGGGTTGCTTCTGAGGGGTGAGGACCGGTGCGCGGCCGCAGGCCTGCTCGCGGGCGGCTGGGTCTGGGTGCGGCGGTTTCTGCGTTAACGCCGGTTGGGCGCACTCCCTCTGTGGCAACCGCGAATCGGGCCTGCGGCCGCGCACCGGTCCCTCACCCCTCCAAACCGGGCAGGCGCGCCAGCAAGGTGGGTGTTCCAGCGCTACTTCAGAAGGCTGCGGGGTGGCGCCGGGCGCCGGGCCGATTCGCGGTTGCCACAGAACAGGCGCGCCGGACCGGTGTTGACGAGCCAACGCCAGCCAACCTGAAGTCTTCGCCCGCGAGCGAACCAGAGCCCGGCGCCACCCCGCAGCCTTCCTGCCCACCCCTCCGCACACCACAACCAAGCAGCAAATCCGCCACTCACCACCCACCTCCAAACCGGCAACGCGGACCACTCACGTAAACTCCACCGTCCCCCACCCGGAGAGCTCCCATGTTCGGCATCGCAGATTACGGCGCCTTCGTCGTCGCCATCATCATCTTCCTGGCCATCCCCGGCCCGGGTAACCTGGCCCTCATCACCTCCACCGGCAAGGGCGGCATCCGGGGCGGCCTGGCGGCCACCATGGGCGTCATCGCGGGTGACCAGGTTCTGATGTGGCTGGCCGTGGCCGGCGTGGCGGCGCTGCTGGCCGCTACCCCGGCCGCCTTCAGCATGGTCCAGTGGGTGGGTGCCGCCTACCTGGCGTGGCTGGGCTGGAAGATGCTCACCGCCAAGCCCGGCGACGCCCCGGTGCTCAACATCCGGCCCCGCCAGTACTTCCAGCAGGCGGCTGCCATCACTCTGCTCAACCCCAAGGCCATCGTGTTCTACATGGCCTTCTTCCCGCTGTTTGTGGATCCGTCCCGGCACCAGGGCCTGGCCACCTTCGGCGCCATGGCGCTGACGATTGCGGCACTCACTTTCCTGTACGGGCTGGTCGTGGTGCTGCTCACCCACCACCTGGCCGAGCGGCTGCGCGCCAATCCGCGCATCACCCGTGGCCTGGAAAAGCTGGCGGGCGTGTTCCTGATCGGCTTTGGCGTCAAGCTGGCCCTGTCCAAGTAAGCGGGCGTCCCATGGCAAAAATATTCTGTGTGGCCAACCAGAAGGGTGGCGTCGGCAAGACCACCACCACCGTCAACCTGGCGGCCGGTCTGGCCAAGGTGGGGCAGCGGGTGCTGATGGTCGACCTCGACCCCCAGGGTAATGCCACCATGGGTTCGGGCATCGACAAGCGCACCCTGGAGCTGTCGGTGTACGACGTGTTGCTGGAGTCGGCATCGGTGGCCGAGGCGGCGGTGCTGTCGGACAAGTGCGGCTATCACGTACTCGGTGCCAGCCGCGATCTGGCCGGTGCCGAGGTGGAGCTGGTCAGCCTGGAGCGGCGCGAGAAGCGGCTGAAGACCGCCTTGGCCGCCGTGGACGCCGACTACGATTTCGTGCTCATCGACTGCCCGCCCAGCCTGTCCATGCTCACGCTCAACGGCCTGTGTTCGGCCCACGGCGTGATCGTGCCCATGCAGTGCGAGTACTTTGCGCTGGAAGGCCTGACCGATCTGGTCAACACCATCAAGCAGGTGCACGCCAACCTCAACCGCGACCTGCAGATCATCGGCCTGCTGCGGGTGATGTTCGATCCGCGCATCACCCTGCAGCAGCAGGTGAGCGACCAGCTCAAGGCCCACTTTGGCGACAAGGTGTTCGACACGGTGATCCCGCGCAACGTGCGCCTGGCCGAAGCACCCAGCTACGGCCTGCCGGGCGTGGTGTTCGACCCGTCGGCCCGGGGCAGCCAGGCCTTCGTGGCCTTTGCCGAAGAGATGGTGCAGCGCATCCGCACCATGTGACCGTTGCACCCGTGTTCCACGTGAAACCCGACCACGTCCTCATCCTGCCGGGCTGGCAGAACAGCGGCCCCGACCACTGGCAGAGCCGGTGGGAGGCCCTGCATGGCTACCAGCGCGTGGACCAGTCCGACTGGATGACCCCGCGCCGCGGCGACTGGATGGCCCGGCTGGACGAGGTGCTGCTGGGCCTGGACGGCCCGGCGGTGCTGGTGGCCCACAGCCTGGGCTGCATCCTGACCGCCGCCTGGGCCGCCCATTCCCGCCAAACCGCACGGGTGAAGGCCGCCTTGCTGGTGGCCCCGGGTGACCCGGAGCAGGAGGCGCTGCAGATCCAGCTGCCCAGCTGGTCGCCGGTGGTGCTGCAGCGCCTGCCGTTCCCCTCCGTGCTGGTGGGCAGCCGCAACGACCCGTACTGCGCCGAAGCCCGGGCCCGCCGCTTTGCCGACGCCTGGGGCTCGCGCTTCATCGACCTGGGCGACGCGGGTCACATCAATGCCGAATCCGGCCTGGGCGACTGGCCACAAGGCCACGCCTGGCTGCAAGAACTCACTAAGGACTGACACATGGTCACCAAGAAACCCAAGGGCCTCGGACGCGGCCTCGAAGCCCTGCTCGGACCCAAAGTGGAAGAACGCCCGGCCGGCGGCGACGCGACGGACACCACCCCCAGCAGCCTGACCCTCGATCAGATGGTGCCCGGCGTCTACCAGCCACGCACCCGCATGGACGAGGGTGCCCTGTACGAACTGGCCGAGAGCATCAAGTCCCAGGGCATCATGCAGCCCATCCTGGTGCGCCGCCTGAGCGCCGGTGAGCACGCCGGCAAGTACGAAATCATTGCCGGCGAGCGCCGCTTCCGCGCCTCCAAGCTGGCCGGGCTGGACCGGGTGCCGGTGCTGGTGCGCGAGGTGCCGGACGAGTCGGCCGCTGCCATGGCGCTGATCGAGAACATCCAGCGCGAAGACCTGAACCCGCTGGAAGAGGCCCAGGGCCTGCAGCGTTTGGTGAAAGAGTTTGGGCTCACTCACGAGCAGGCGGCTCAGGCGGTGGGCCGCTCCCGCAGCGCGGCCAGCAACCTGCTGCGCCTGCTGCAACTGGCCGAGCCGGTGCAGACCATGCTGATGGCGGGCGACCTGGACATGGGCCATGCCCGCGCGCTGCTGGCGCTGGAGAAGGCGGCCCAGATCACGGCGGCCCACCAGATCGCGGCGCGCAAGCTGTCGGTGCGCGAGACCGAGGGCCTAGTGAAGAAGCTGAGTGCCGAGTTCGAGCTGTCACCGCAGAAGCCGCGCAAGGAGAAGTCGCGCGACATCCGCCGGGTCGAGGAGGAGCTGGCCGACCTGCTGACCGCCGAGGTGGAGGTGCGCATCAAGAAACGGGTGAAGCGCCACGGGCGGGTGGAAGAGATGGGGGAACTGGCGATCCAGTTCGGGTCGCTGGAAGCGCTCAACGGGCTGATCGACCGGTTGCGGGGGCAGTGACCTGCCTCTCTGGGGCTGGGGTTTCGTTCGTGGCCTTTGTGGGGGGCGGCGGGTGACCCCCGCAGACTCTGGCTCTGCTCGCGGGCGGCTGGCCGGGCGTGCTGAGGTGGCTTCGTCAACACCGGGTGGGTGTGCGGGCTCTGTGGCAACCGCGAATTGGCGCCGGCGTCTGCGGGGGGGCACCCGCCGCCTTGCACATCCACTTGGTCAACCCACGGTTCGAGTGCCTGCATCACCTCAGACGAAGGGTGCGGCCTGCGGACGCAGGCGCCGATTCGCGGTTGCCACAAAAAGCAGCGCGCTCACACCGCCTTGATGAAGTAACGGCCGCGAACTCACCCAGCTCGCTAGCGAGCAGCGCCGAAGACCGTAGGCCGCACCCTTCGTCCCACCCACCCCTCCGAGCGAACCCCCCCGACCGGAAGACAGGTCAGGAAAAGATCTTCCCCGGGTTGAGGATGTTGTCCGGGTCCAGCGCCCGCTTGAGAGTGCGCATCATGTCCACCGCGCCCGCGCCGGCTTCGTCCAGCAGAAAGCCCATCTTGTGCAGGCCCACACCGTGCTCGCCGGTGCAGGTGCCCTCCAGCGCCAGGGCGCGGGTCACCAGCTTCACGTTCAGGTCCTCGGCCACGCGGCGCTCCTCGGCGTTGTCCGGGTCGATCAGGTAGCCGAAGTGGAAGTTGCCGTCGCCCACATGGCCCACCAGAAAATAGGGCAGGCCGCTGGCGTCGGCCTCGGCCACCGAGTCCAGCAGGCAGTCGGCCAGCTTGCTGATGGGCACGCAGGTGTCGGTGCTCACGGCGCGGCAGCCGGGCTTGCTCTGGATGGCCGCAAAGTAGGCGTTGTGCCGCGCGGTCCACAGGCGCGTGCGCTCTTCCGGCGTGGTGGCCCACTCGAACGCGTTGCCGCCGTGCTCGGCCGCGAGTTCCTGCACCGTCTCGGCCTGCTCCTTCACGCTGGCCGGCGATCCGTGGAATTCCATCAGCAGCATGTGTTCTTCACGCAGGCCCAGCTTGCTGTGGGCATTGACCATGCGCACCGTGCCGGCGTCGATGAGTTCGCAGCGGGCGATCGGCACGCCCAGCTGGATGATCTGGATCACCGTGTGCACGGCCGCCGCGATGCTGGGAAAGGAGCACACCGCCGCCGAGATGGCTTCGGGCAGCGGGTAGAGCTTGAGGGTGATCTCGGTGATCACGCCCAGCGTGCCTTCGCTGCCCACCATCAGGCGGGTCAGGTCGTAGCCGGCGCTGCTCTTCTTGGCGCGCGTGCCGGTGCGGATGACCTCGCCACGGGCGTTGACCACCTCCAGCGCCAGCACGTTCTCGCGCATGGTGCCGTAGCGCACAGCGTTGGTGCCGCTGGCGCGGGTGGCGGTCATGCCGCCGATGGAGGCGTCGGCACCGGGGTCGATGGGGAAGAACAGGCCTTCGCTCTTGACGGCCTCGTTGACCGCCTTGCGCGTCACGCCGGGCTGCACCGTCACCGTCAGGTCTTCGGCGTTGATGGACAGCACCCGGTTCATGCGGCCCAGGTCGATGCTGATGCCGCCTTGCACCGCCAGCAGATGGCCTTCGAGCGACGAGCCCACACCGAAGGGAATCACCGGCACCCGATGCTGCGCACACAGGGCCACAGCATCGGCCACGTCGGTGGTGGATTCGGCAAACACCACGGCGGCCGGCGGCGGCACGCTGAACACCGACTCGTCGCGGCCGTGCTGTTCGCGCACCGCCAGGGCGGTGGAGCACTGCGCGCCGAAGCGCTGCTGCAGGGCGGCCAGGAAGGCGTCGGGCACCGGGCGCTGGTTCACTTCGGGCAGCAGGTGCTGGATGTCGGCGGGGGCGTTCATGGGGTGTCTCCGGGGTCGTGTTGTCCGGCCAGTTTAGCGGGGGAACCCCCGTGCAGGGGCGACAGACGGTTGTCAGATCATCGACAATCCGGCGACCGACTTCCATGCGCCGCACTGGCCGGCGCCCCTCGCAAAGGAACCCCATGGGCAACCGACTGACCCAGATCGCCACCCGCACCGGCGACGCCGGCACCACCGGCCTGGGCGACAACTCCCGCGTCTCCAAGAACAGCCTGCGCGTGCACGCCATGGGCGACGTGGACGAGCTCAACAGCCAGATCGGCGTGCTGCTGTGCGAAGACATGGCGGCCGATGTGCGCGAGCTGCTGGTGGAGATCCAGCACCAGCTCTTCAACCTGGGTGGCGAGCTGTCCATCCCCGGCTTCGAGCTGCTCAAGCCCGAGGCGGTGGCCGCCCTCGACGAAGCCCTGGAGCGCTACAACGCCCAGCTGCCGCGCCTGCAGGAATTCATCCTGCCGGCCGGCTCGCGGGCGGCCAGCCTGGCGCATGTGTGCCGCACCGTGGCCCGCCGCGCCGAGCGTGCGGTGGTGGCGCTGGGCAACGAGGAAGCCATCAAGGACGCGCCGCGCCAGTACCTCAATCGCCTGTCCGACCTGATGTTCGTGCTGGCCCGCGTGCTCAACCGCATGAACGGCGGCGACGACGTCTACTGGAAGAGCGAGCGCATGGCCCAGGGGGGTGCCGCATGAAGGCGCTGGCTGCGGCCATGCTGATGGCCTGCGGGGCCGGTGCCGCCCAGGCCGCCGTGCAGCAGGTGCAGCTGGTGTGTGATGCGGTCTACATGCCCTCGCGCAGCAGCTGGAGCCGGGTGGTGGACATCGGCTACGACCAGAAGCGGGTGCGCAGCGTGAGCATCGACGGCGTGCCGGTCTACACCTTCGCCATTGCGCAGACGGTGATCCTCACCGCGCTGGACAACGAACGCATCCAGATCGACACCGCCAGCCAGACCTGGACCAGCGACTTCCGCGGTCAGGCCACGGCCCAAGGCCGCTGCGAGCGCGCCGCGCCCTGAAGACAGCGCCTCAGCGCTGGATGCCCAGGCCCGAGGTGTCCGGGCGGTGCCCGGTGTGCAGCCGGATGCGCAGCGACACATCGGTGCGCGAGTCGGCGTAGTCGATGGCCTGATCGGCCGTGATCTCGCCGCGCAGGTAGAGCTCGTAGAGCGACTGGTCGAAGGTCATCATGCCGAGCTCGTTGCTCTTGGCGATCGCCTCCTTGATGTCGTCGGTCTGGCCCTTCTGGATCAGCTCCGAGATGTAGGGCGAGAGCAGCATCACCTCCACCGCCGGCACCAGCTGGCCGTTGCTGTTGCGCAGCAGGCGCTGGCCCACCACGCCCTTGAGGTTGAGCGACAGGTCCATCAGCACCTGGCGGTGCGCAGCCTCGGGGAAGAAGTTGAGGATGCGCTGGATCGCCTGGTTGGTGTTGTTGGCGTGCAGGGTCGACAGGCAGAGGTGGCCGGTTTCCGCATACGCCATGGCGTGCTGCATGGTGTCGCGGTCGCGGATCTCGCCGATCATGATGACGTCGGGCGCCTCGCGCATGGCATGGCGCAGCGCCTCATCGAACGAGCGGGTGTCCAGCCCGACCTCGCGCTGGTCGACGATGGCCACACCATGGCTGTGCTCGAACTCCATCGGGTCTTCCACCGTCAGGATGTGGCCGCCCACCGTGCGGTTGCGGTGGTCGATCATGGCCGCCAGCGTGGTGCTCTTGCCCGAGCCGGCGGCGCCCACCATCAGCACCAGACCGCGCTTGAGCTGGCACAGCTGCTTGAGCACCGGCGGCAGCTTCAGGCTGTCGATGGAGGGGATGCGGGCATTGATGTGCCGCACCACCACCGCCACCTCGCCGCGCTGGCGGAACACATTCACGCGAAAGCGCCCCGGGCCCGGCAGGGCGATGGCGAAGTCGCATTCCAGGGTGGCCTCGAACGACTTGATCTGCGACTCCCGCATGATCGAGTAGGCCAGCGCCTGGGTCTGGCTGCCGTCCAGCGCGGGCTCGTCCAGCCGGCGCAGGGTGCCCTGCACCTTGATGCCGGCCGGCGTGCCGCTGGAGAGGAACAGGTCGGAGGCCCCGTGCTGCACCATCACCGCCAGGTAGCGGCTCAGGTCATCGTTCTGCGCGTGGGTGCGTTCGAGCATGGGGCCTTCCTTTTCAGTTGCGACGGCTCAGCAGGGCGTACAGCAGGATGGCGCCGAAGGTGGCGGTGCCGATGCCGCCCAGGGCAAAGGCGCCGAACTTGAGCGTGTAGTCGCCGGTGCCCAGAATCAGTGTGACGGCCGCGACGATCAGGTTGCGGTTGTCGCTGAAGTCCACCTTGTTGTCCACCCAGATCTTGGCGCCGGCCACCGCGATCAGGCCGAACACCACGATGGACACGCCGCCCATGACCGGCAGCGGGATGGCCTGGATCAGCGCACCGAACTTGGGGCTGAAGCCCAGCACGATGGCCATGATGCCGGCGATCAGGAAGATGGCGGTCGAGTAGATCTTGGTCGCGGCCATCACGCCGATGTTCTCGGCATAGGTGGTCACGCCGGTGCCGCCGGCGCTGCCGGCCACCATGGTGGCCACGCCGTCGCCCATGAAGGCACGGCCCATGTACTGGTCCAGGTCCTTGCCGGTCATGGCGGTCACGGCCTTGATGTGGCCCAGGTTCTCGGCCACCAGGATGATGGCCACCGGGGCGATCAGCAGCATGGCGTTGGCGCTGAACACCGGGGCGCTGAAGTTCGGCAGGCCGATCCAGGCCGCATTCGCAATGCCCGAGAGGTCCATGGGCTTGCCCAGGCCGAAGCCGTTGGTGAGCACCGCGTAGATCACGCTGGCCACGATCAGGCCCACCAGGATTAGCAGGCGCTGCACCATGCCGCGGGTGAACACGGCCACCATGCCCACCGCCACGAAGGTCACGGCCTGCATCCAGGCGTCGAACGCCGTGGGGGCCATGTTCTTGATCGGGATGCCGGCCAGGTTCAGGCCGATCACCGCCACCACCGAGCCGGTCACCACCGGCGGCATGAAGCGTTCGATCCAGCCGGTGCCCACCGCCTGCACGATGGCGCCGATGATGAAGTACAGCAGGCCGCAGGCGATGATGCCGCCCAGGGCCACGCCGATGTTGGCGTTGGGGCCCGGTCCGGCGTAGCCGCTGGCGGCGATCACCACGCCGATGAAGGCGAACGACGAGCCCAGGTAGCTCGGCACCTGGCCGCCGGTCATGAAGAAGAAGATGAGCGTGCCGATGCCGCTCATGAGGATGGCCACGTTCGGGTCGAAGCCCATCAGGATGGGCGCCAGTACCGTGGCGCCGAACATGGCGATCAGGTGCTGCACCCCCATCACCGTGGTCTGCCCCCAGGGCAGGCGTTCGTCCGGTCCGATCACGCCACCCTGTGCCAGCACCTCGGTGCCCTTTTCACGCCAATCCAGCATGCCCATGCGTCACTCCTCCGTGGTTGAAAAAATACCCGCGATCGTATTCGCAAACCCCGTGCCTGCCGGCCCGCCCTGGCGGCCCCGGGGCTGTCCCGCAGGGGCCATCGGGCCGTTGCCGGGTGCCCGGGGGGGTTTCCATAATGGCCGCATGAGCACCGCCCCCTACATCCCCCAGATCCGCCGCTACCAGCAATGGCTGGGCGAACACCGTGGCCTGCACTTTGCCGACTACGACGCCCTGTGGCGCTGGTCGGTGACCGACATCGAGGCCTTCTGGCAGAGCATCCGCGACTACTTCGACCTGCGCTCGCCCACACCCCATTCGGCGGTGCTGGAGCGCAACGTCATGCCCGGCGCGCGCTGGTTCCCCGGTGCCCAGGCCAACTATGTGCACCAGGTGTTCCGGCATGTGGATGCCGCGCACGCGGCCGGCTTCCCGGCCGTGATCAGCCGCAACGAGAAAGGCACGCACCGCGAACTGTCCTGGCCCGAGCTGCGCCGCCAGGTGGCGGCCATGGCCCTGCACCTGCAGGCGCAGGGGGTGCACCCCGGCGACCGGGTGGCGGCCTACCTGCCCAACACGCCGGAGACCATGGTGGCTTTCCTGGCGGTGGTGGCCATCGGCGGGGTGTGGAGCATCTGTGCGCCCGACATGGGCACCAACGCGGTGCTCGACCGTTTCCGCCAGATCGACCCGGTGGTGCTGATCGCCTGCGACGGCGTGACCTATGGCGGCCGCGACCACGACCGCCTGGGCGTGGTGGCCGAACTGCGCGCCGCCCTGCCCACGGTGCGGCATGTGGTGCTGCACACCAACCTGGCCGACACCCCGGCCGCGCGCGAGGCCGCCCTGGCGCGCAGCGCCCCCTGTGCCGATTTCGAGCTGGTCACGGCCCGGGCCGATCCGCCCACGCTGGCCTTCGAGCCGCTGTGGCTGCCCTTCGACCACCCGCTGTGGATCGTCTATTCCAGCGGCACCACCGGCCTGCCCAAGCCCATCGTGCACGGGCACGGCGGGACCGTGCTGGTGAGCATGGCGCTCAAGGCCCTGCACAACGACATCGGCTGCAGCTACGACCCCAACTCCTGGGGCGAGCGCTACCACTGGTACAGCTCCACCGGCTGGGTCATGTGGAACGCCCAGGTGGGCGGCCTGCTGGGCGGCACCACCTGCGTCATCTACGACGGCAACCCCGGCGGATCGAAGGAGCGCCCCGACTGGACCGTGCTCTGGCGCTTTGCCGCCGAGACCGGCGTCACCTTCTTCGGCGCCGGCGCTGCCTTCTATGCCAACTGCATGAAGGCCGGCGTGGACATCGCCGCCTGCGGCGACCTGCGCCCCGTGCGCGCCCTGGGAAGCACCGGCTCGCCCCTGTCGGAAGACGTGCAGCGCTGGGGCACCGAGCAGTTCGACCGGATCCACCCGGAGCGTGGCGGCCCCATCTGGTGGTGCAACATTTCTGGAGGGACGGATTTCGCCGGTGCCTTCATCGGCGGCCACCGCGACCTGCCGCAGACCCCCGGCCGCATGCAGTGCCGTCTGATGGGCTGCGCGGTGGAGGCCTGGGACGAGCAGGGCCGGCCGGTGATGGACGCCGTGGGCGAACTGGTCTGCACCCAGCCCATCCCGTCCATGCCGCTGTACTTCGTGGGCGACGTGGGCCACAAGCGCCTGATCGGCAGCTACTTCGACATGTACCCGCCGGGCCATGGTCGCGGCCCGCAGGGCACCGATCTCGGCCCCGAGGCCGGCGCGGTCTGGCGCCACGGCGACTGGCTGCGCATCCACCCCGACGGCTCCTGCGTGATCTACGGCCGCTCGGACGCCACCATCAACCGCCACGGGCTGCGCATGGGCACCAGCGAGCTCTACAGCGCGGTCGAGGCCCTGCCTGAGGTGCTGGACTCCATGGTGGTCGACCTCGAATACCTCGGCCGCGAGAGCTGGATGCCGCTGTTCGTGGTGCTGCGCGACGGTCATGCGCTGGACGATGCGCTGACCGGCCGGATCCAGGCCGCCATCCGCACGGCGCTCTCCCCGCGCTTCGTGCCCGACGCCATCTACCAGGTCAGCGAGATCCCGCGCACGCTCTCCGGCAAGAAGCAGGAGCTGCCCATCAAGAAGCTGCTGCTGGGCCAGCCGCTGGAGAAGGTCATCAACCGCGAGGCCATGGCCAACCCGGCCTGCCTGGACTGGTACGTGCAGCTCGCGGCGCAGCGCACGGCAGCGGCGGGCTGATCCGCCGTCCGTGCACCACGGCGGGGCAGGGCGTCCCGCAAGCGACGCCGCCCAGGGTCAACCCCGAGCCGGCCCCCGGGCCAACCCGGTGGGCGCGGGCAGCGGCTTGGGTTAATTTGCCGTCTCATCCCAACGACCCCACCGGAGACCCGCCATGACCCATCCGAACCCGAACCGCCGCCAGGCCCTGTCGCTGGCCGCCGGTGGTGCTGCCCTGATGGCCGCGCCCGCCCTGTTCGCGCAGGACAAGTTCCCCTCGCGCCCGATCACGCTGATCGCGCCGTGGCCGGCCGGTGGCAGCAGCGATGCCGTCATGCGGGCCTTCGGCCAGAGCGCCAGCAAGATCCTGGGCGTGCCGGTGGTGGTCGAGAACAAGCCCGGCGTGGGCGGCACGCTGGGCGCCAGCGCCATGCTGCAGGCCAAGCCCGACGGCTACACCGTCACTCAGCTGCCCCTGGGCATCTACCGCCTGCCCCACATGCAGACCATGCCCTTCAACCCGGTGACCGACATCACCCACATCGTCTGCCTGACCGGCTACACCTTCGGCATTGCCTGCACGGCCGACGCGCCCTTCAAGACGCTCAAGGACATGGTGGCCTATGCCAAGGCCAACCCCGGCAAGCTCGAATACGGCCACACCGGCACCGGCACCACGCCGCACCTGGCCATCGAGGAGTTTTCGGAGAAGGCCGGCATCAAGCTCAACCCGATCCCCTTCAAGGGCTCGGCCGAGATCATGCAGGCCATCCTGGGGGGCCACATCCGCGTCATGAGCGGCACCACCGAATTCGCGCCGCACGTGCAGAGCGGCAAGCTGCGCCTGCTGGCCACGCTGGGCAGCCAGCGCAACAAGGCCTTCCCCGATGTGCCCACGGTCAAGGAAAGCGGCTGGGACACCATCACCGAGTCGCCCTTCGGCATCGGCGGGCCCAAGAACATGGACCCGGCCGTGGTCAAGGTGCTGCACGACGCCTTCAAGGCCACGCTGGACGACCCCGAGGTGAAGGCGGCGCTGGACAAGTTCTTCCAGCCCACCATCTACATGAACACCGCCGACTACACGGCCTATGCGCAGCGCACCTTCGCGGCCGAGAAGGCCACGATCGAGCGTCTGGGGCTCGCGAAGAAGAGTTGACCCCCAGCGGGTCTAGCGCTTGCTGACCAGCACGATGCCGGTGGCCACGCCCAGCAGGGCGACCACCAGCTGCCAGGTCAGCGGTTCACCGAGCAGGGCCACGCCGAAGACCAGCGCGAACACCGGGGTCAGGAAGGTGAAGGTGCTCATCTGGGTGGCGGGGTAGTGCCGCAGCATCCACATCCAGGTGAGGTAGCTGGCGAAGGCGCCCACAGCGGTCTGCAGGCCGATGGAGGTCCAGGCGGCGGCCGAATAATCGAAGCGCCAGGTCTCGCCCAGCGCCAGCGAGATCAGCGGCGCCACCAGGGCGGTCACACCCACCTGGAAGAACAGCGTCTTCTCGGCGCTGGCCGTCGCCAGCTTCGTGGCCCGCAGGGTGAGGGTGGTCAGGCCCCACAGCATGCCGGCGGCCAGGCCCAGGGCGTCGCCGCGCCACTGGCCCGCCACCGGCGAGCTGTGGATGAAGCCTTCGCTGAAGGCCAGTGCCACGGCGGCAAACGCGATGGTCAGCCCGACCCACTGGATACGGCGCAGCGTCTCGGTGCGCACCACACGCGGCAGCAGCAGGGCCACCACGAACGGGCTGGTGTAGAGGAACACTGTCAGGCGCGAGGCGCTGGTGTACTGCAGCCCCAGGTAGATGCCGGCGAACTCGCCGGCGAACAGCAGGCCGGCCAGCAGCCCCGGCCACAGCGTGCCGTCGCGCTCGAACAGCGCCACGCCGCGTGCGCGGCACCACAGCCACAGCAGCAGCGTGGCGCCCCAGAAACGGATGGTGGCCTGCCACAGCGGCGGCACTTCGCCCACCGTGGTCTTGATCAGGATCTGCTGAAAGCCCCAGAACGCGCAGCACACCACCAGCAGCGTGATGGCGAGCGAATCGAGGTGGGTCTTGCGCTGGACGGGGCTGTTCACGCGGTGGTTCGGTTCAGAGCGGGTGCTCGGTGTAGAAGCGCCCGCCGTGGAACAGCAGGGGCGAGACGTCGGGGTTGTGGCTGCAGCGCTCCACCTCGCCCACGAAGATCACATGGTCGCCTTCGGCGTACTGGCTGCGGTTGAAACATTCAAACGTCGCGGCCACGCCCGGCAGCAGCGGCGCGCCGCTCATGCCTTCGCTGAAGTTCACCCCGGCCCAGCGGTCGGTGTGGCGGGCGGCAAAGCGTTCGGCCAGGGCCTGCTGGTCGGACGCCAGCACATGGATGGCGTAATGGCGGCCGTTGGCCAGCGCCGCCATCGATCCGGCCTGTTTCGACAGGCTCCACAGCACCAGCGGCGGCTCCAGCGACACCGAGTTGAACGAGTTGGCCGTCAGCCCCACCAGGCTGCCGTCGGCCGCGCGTGCGGTGACGATGGTCACCCCGGTGGCGAACATGCCCAGCGCATTGCGGAACGCCCGGGTCGAGAAGTCGGGCGGCCGGGGGCCGGGGGCAGGGTGGGCAGACATGGTGGATCGTTGCAAAGACCAGGCGGGGCCGCGATTGTCCGCCATGCGGCGGTCCGGGTGCGTCGCTAGGGCTACCCGGCCCGCGCCGATAAGATGCGGCGCATGAGCCTCACCCCCGCCTTCACCGCCCTGGGCAGCGGCCCCACCGTGCTGCTGCTGCATGGCATCGGTGGAGGGCACCTGGCGTTTGCCCCGCAGGTCGAGACGCTGGCCGCCGCCGGCTACCGCGCCGTGGCCTGGGACATGCCCGGCTATGGCCACAGCGCCCCCATCGAGCCCTACACCTTCAAGGGCCTGGCCCAGCGCTGCATAGCCCTGATCGATGCGCTGCAGTGCCCCGACGTGGTGCTGGTGGGCCACAGCATGGGCGGCATGGTGGCGCAGGAGGTGGTGGCGCGCCATCCGCAGCGGGTGAGCCGGCTGGTGCTGGCCGGCACCTCGGCCGCCTTTGCCCGCCACGGCAGCGGCCGCAGCGCGGACGACTGGGCGCGCCAGTTCGTGGCCGAGCGCACCGCGCCGCTGGATGCGGGTCAGGGCATGGAAGGCATGGCCCAGACCCTGGTGCCGCGCATGGTCGGCCCCGGTGCCCTGCCCGAAGGCCTGCGCCTGGCCGAGCACTGTATGGGCGGCGTGCCCGAGGCCACCTACCGGCGTGCGCTGGAATGCCTGACCGGGTTCGATCGCCAGTCGGCCCTGGCCGCCATTGCGGTGCCCACGCTGCTGGTGGCGGGCGAGTTCGACAGGGTGGCGCCCCCCGCGCTCATGCGCCGCATGGCCGACCAGATTCCGCGTTCGCGTTATGTGGAGCTGCCCGGCATCGGGCACCTCATGAACCTGGAAGCACCGGAGGCCTTCGACGGCCAGCTGCTGGACTTTCTGGCCGATACCGCGGCCGATGCCGCCCGGCCTTCAGCGCTGCACTGAGGCCGCCTGCAGGCGGTTGCCGCCCGTGGCGGAACGCACCGGCGCGCTCGGCTGACCAGTGAAGCCGAATTCCATGGCCGGCTTCTCGCCGCTGATGAGCTCGGCCAGCGCCTTGCCCGAACCCGCGCCGTGCGTCCAGCCCAGCGTGCCGTGGCCGGCATTGATCCACAGCTTGCGGCGCGGGAGCTGACCGATCAGGGGGATGTTGGTCGGCGTGGCGGGGCGCAGGCCGGTCCAGAACTGCGGGTTGCCGCCTTCCTGCGGGGTGCGGGTGTCGGCCACGCCGGGGAACACCGCCTCGATGCGGCGCACCAGCATCTCGCAGCGGCGGCGCGCCAGGGGGGTGTCGAGCGAGAGGTCGAAGCCGCCGAGCTCGATGGTGCCGGCCACCCGCAGCTGATTCCCCAGGCGCGAGATGGCGATCTTGAGCTGGTCGTCGATCATGCTCACCGAGGGGGCGTCCTGCGGGCGCAGCAGCGGCAGCGTGGCGCTGTAGCCTTTGCCGGGGTAGATGGGCACGTCGATGCCGATGGTCTTGAGCAGCGGCGTGGTGTAGGAGCCGCAGGCCACCACGAAGGCATCGCCGGTCAGCATGCGCAGCTGGCCGTCGAAGCGGTTGCGCACCCGCACGGCGCTGATCTCGTCGCCGCGCTGCTCGATCTGTTCGATGTCGTGGCCCCAGAGCATCTCGGCACCCCGATCGGCGCAACGGCGGGCCAGGGCCTGGGTGAAGACGCGGGCGTCGCCGGATTCGTCGGTCTCGGTGTAAGTGCCGCCCTTGATGCGGTCGCCGAAGGCGCGCAGCGCCGGCTCGATGCCCAGCAGCTCCTCGCGCGAGACCACGCGGCGCTTCACGCCGAAGCGCTGCATCACCTCGGCGGCGGCGGCGGCGCCGGCAAACGATTGTTCGTCGGTGTAGTAGTGGGCAATGCCGCGCTCCAGGCGGTGGAATTCGATGCCGGTGTCGGCCACCACGTCCTTCAGGGCGGCGTGGCTGTACGAGCCCAGGGCCACCAGCTGCGCCACGTTGCGCACGAACGCCTCGTCGTTGCACTGGCCCAGGAACTTCAGGCCCCACAGCCACTGCGCCGGGTCGAGCTGCGGGCGGAACAGCAGCGGCGAGGTGGCCGAGAACATCCACTTCAGCGCCTTCAGCGGCGCTTCGCGGTTGGCCCAGGGCTCGCAGTAGCTCACCGAGATCTGTGCCGCATTGGCAAAGCTGGTCTCCAGCGCCGCGTCGTCCTGCCGGTCCACCAGCGTGACCTCGTGCCCGCGCTGCAGCAGGTGCCAGGCCGTGCTGACGCCGATGATGCCCCCACCCAGAACCGTGACACGCATGGTGCGCTCCTGATCAGAAAACGTGATCTGCGCAGTATCGAAAATCCGCCGGTGGAAATGAAGCGGAATCAAACTAAAATCGATCTCATCAGATTGACTAATGAGAAGCCGAGCCCGGTCCGCCCATGAGCACCTTCGACCCCGACGCCCTGGAATGCCTGGCCGCCATCATCGAGGAGGGCGGGTTCGAGCGGGCGGCGCAGCGCCTGTCCATCACCCAGTCGGCGGTGTCGCAGCGCCTGCGCGCGCTCGAAGCCCAGGTGGGCACGGTGCTGATCGTGCGCAGCCGCCCGCTCAAGCCCACGCCGGCCGGCCAGCTCATGCTCAAGCACGCCAAGATGATGCGGCTGCTGCGCGCCGACCTGGAGAAGGACCTCAAGGAACTGGCGCCCAGCAGCACCGGCGGGCGTGAGGACGAGCGCATCTCGGTGGCCATCAATGCCGACAGCATCGCCACCTGGGCCCTGCCGGCGCTGGACGCGCTGGCCCGCGACGGCCTGCCGATCGAGATCATCACCGACGACCAGGAATTCACCCATGAATGGCTGCGCGAAGGCCAGGTGCTGGGCTGCGTGACCTCGCTGGGTCAGGCGCTGCGGGGCTGCCGCATGGAGCCGCTGGGCACCATGGACTATGTGGCCGTGGCCCATGCCGACTTCGTGGCCAAGCACCTGCCCAAGGGCTTGACGGCGCACAACTTCCACCAGGTGCCCTTCGTGGCCTTCAACCGCAAGGACACGCTGCAGCACAGCTTCGTGGCCAAGGCCTTCAAGCTGCCCCGGGTCATCCTCAAGCAGCTGTTCGTGCCCTCCAGCGAGGGACAGATCCGTGCCGTGGCGTCCGGCTGGGGGGTGAGCGTGGTGCCCGAGCTCGGGGTGCGCGAGCGGCTGGCCAGCGGCGAGCTGGTCAACCTGCTGCCCCGGCACCGGCTGGATGTGCCGCTGCACTGGCACTGCTGGAACCTCCATTCCGACGTGCTGGAGGCCCTGACGGCGGCGCTGCGCACGGCAGCGCGCCGCAGTCTGCGGCCCCCGGCGCGCTCTGCACCAGGGGCCTGAGTCACCGACCCGTGCGGGTCAGCGCATCAGCGCATCAGCGCGGCAGGACCACGGTGTCGATGACGTGGATCACGCCGTTTTCGGCTGCGATGTCGGTCTTCACCACATTGGCGTTGTCCACCTTCACGCCGCCGGTGGTGCTCACGGTGAGCTCGCCGCCCTGAACCGTCTTGACCTTGCCGGCCTTCACGTCCTTGGCCATCACCTTGCCGGGCACCACGTGGTAGGTGAGCACGGCGGTCAGCTTGGCCTTGTCTTTCAGCAGCGCGTCCAGATCGGCCTTGGGGATCTTGGCGAAGGCTTCGTCGGTGGGGGCGAACACGGTGAACGGGCCCGGGCCCTTGAGCGTGTCGACCAGACCGGCCGCCTGCACGGCGGTCACCAGGGTCTTGAAAGAGCCGGCGGCCGCGGCGGTGTCGACGATGTCTTTGGCCTGGGCGGAAACCATGGCACCGAAGGCCAGCAGGCCGGCCACGAGGGTCTTCTTCATGTGGGTCCTTTCAAAGGTGTGGATGGGTGCCCGCAAAGCGTGATGTGCATCACGGGCGCCGCCAGTATTGGCCGACCAAGATCAAAACGCAACCGATCAGTATTTATCCATACGAGTCGGTATGAATTGCGCCGTCAGCGTCGAAAGGTGACAATCCCGGTTCCGCCGAAAAGGTTCCCCATGTCCAGCGCCACGTCCTCCACCGCCACACCGCCCGTCAAACGCAGCTTTCGCGAGCAGATGCACCAGGCCCGCGAGGACGCCATCGTGGCCGCCGTGAACCGCCTGCTGGCCGAGAAAGGCTTCGAGGCCATGACGGTGGACGAAGTGGCGGCCGAGGTGGGCATTGCCAAGGCCAGCCTGTACAAGCATTTCCCGAGCAAGGAAGACCTGGCCGCTGCGGCCATGGTGAAGGTGATGCAGCGTGCCCAGACCTTTCTGGACGAGCTGCAGGCCCGGGCCGGTCTGACGCCGCTGCAGCGGCTGCGCGAGGTGGCCCGCTGGACCATGGAGGTGCAGCTGGCCGGCGAGATGCCGTCGCTGCCGAGCGAGAACTCCAGCCTGCGGGCCGCGCTGGCCGCGAGCAAGCCGTATGTGGACGGGCTGATGGACGTGAGCGACCGCCTGGGTGGCTGGATCGTGGAGGCCCAGGCCGACGGCAGCGTGAATGCGGCGCTGCCGCCGATCGCGGTGCTCTACACGCTGTATGCGCGGGCCTGCGATCCGGTGCTGGGCTTCCTGAGGGCCTCGGGTCAGTACGACAGCGAACGCATCATCGAGATGGTGCTGTCGACCTGCTTCGACGGTCTGCGCCAGCGCTGAAGGCTGCCGCAGACCGCTGCTGCCGCGTCAGCGGACCAGCAGCACCGGCACCTTGCATTCGGCCAGCACGCGGGTGGCGACCGAACCCATGACCAGGTTGCCCAGGGCGCTGTGGCCGTGCGAACCCATCATCACCAGGTCGAACTTGCCGGCGTGGGCGGTCTTGGCAATGAGCTCGCCCGCCGAACCCACCTTGCTCACCACCTTGGCCTCCACGCCATGGCGCTTGAGGAACTTGACCACCGGGCCGGTGACCTTGGCGGCCTCGTCGGCGTGGTACTGGTTGGCGATCTCGGCACCCACCGCGGCACGGGCCCGGGGCGGCAGCGGGGCCTGCACGGTGATCAGGGTGAAATCGTTGGACGCGGCGAACAGCTCGTCGTGTGCGGCCACATAGGCCAGCATCTTCTTGGTGTAGGCGCTGCCGTCGACAGCCAGCAGGATCTTCATGGGTGGCTCCTTGATGTGTAGGTATGGGAGCTGCCGAGTGTAAGAGGCGCCCATGACCCGCCTTTGCGGCAGATCAAGGGTGCTGCGACTTGCCGGGCGGCAGGGGCACCCGGATGAGGCCGTCGGGCACGAAGGCCGCCTGCTCGTTCTTGTCGGCATAGCCCAGCGGGTTGGCATGGATGCGGCAGCGGCCCACCTGCACGTCGGTGGGGCAGTGCAGGTGGCCATGCAGCCAGAGGTCGGCCATGGGCAGCAGGTGGTCCAGGCCGTTGCAGAAGCCGGCGGTGCCGGGGGTGGCACCGTAACGCGGGTCCATGCTGTGCAGCGTGGGCGCGAAATGGGTCACCACCACGGTGGGACCGTCCCAGGGGGTCTGCAGCGCCTGCGCCAGCCAGCGCTGGCAGTCCAGCGCCACGGCGCGCATGGCTTCGGCATCGAACAACGCGCCATGGCGGCGGCCGTCCATCTTGCGCAGGTAATGGTTGGCGGCACGGTAGGCCTTGGGCCGGTCGCCGAACACGTCGTAATCGCTCCACAGCGTGGTGCCGACCAGCCGCACGCCCTGCATCACCACCACCTCACGCTCCAGCCAGATCAGGCCCAGCCGCTCGCAGGCTTCGCGCAGGCGGGCATGGGTGTCGTCCCAGTCCAGGGCGTCGTACTCGTGGTTGCCCGGCACGTAGACCACCGGCACTGGCCAGTCGGCAAAACGCCCCAGGCCCCAGTCCGCCTCGGGCATGGTGCTGCCGTCGCGCCGGTGCTGGTAGGAGCCGATGTCGCCGGCCAGCACCAGCAGGTCGGCGCCGGCTGCCGGGGTCGGTACGAAGTCCGGGTTGTTCTCGAGGTGCAGGTCGCTGAGCAGCTGGATGTTCATGGGGACAAGGGGTCGGAAGGGCTGAAACCATCGGCCGAGGCGCGCCGCACCGCCTCGCGCAGCCAGCGGTGGGCGGTGTTGTGGGTGGCTTGCCGGTGCCACAGCGTATCCACATGCACGGCCGGCACCGGCAGCGGCAGGTCGGACAGCGCCAGCCGGTGCTCGATGCCGGTGGCGCTCACGAAGTGGCGGGGCAGCACGGTGAGCAGGTCGGTGGTGGTGACCACCAGGCCGGCGGTGAAGAACTGGTTGACGGTGAGCACCACCCGCCGCTGCCGCGAGACGGCGGTGAGTGCCTCGTCCACAAAGCCGAAGGGCCGGCCCGAAAAGCTCACCAGCAGGTGGCGCGCGGCGCAGAAATCGTCCAGCGTGAGAGGCCGCCCGGCCAGCGGGTGGTCGCGGCGCATCACCACCACGTATTCGCCGTCGTACAGGCGCTGGTACAGGAAGGCCGGGTTCTCTTCCTTCAGGTGCTGCGCGCCCAGCTCGGCCACCACACCGGGGAAGTGGCCGATGGCCACGTCGGCCGAGCCGGATTCGAGCAGCGAACGCGGGTCGCGCGTGGTCAGCGGCAGCACCCGCAGGCTCACGCCCGGTGCCTCCTGTTCGCAGATGCGCACCAGGCTGGGCACGATCTTGGCGGCGGTGGCATCGGCCATGGCCAGCACGAAGCTGGACTGGGCATGGGCCGGGTCGAAGGTGTCGGGCGACAGGGTCTCGCGCAGCAGCGCCAGGGCCTCGCGCACCGAGGGCCACAGGGCCTGGGCCACGGGGGTGGGCTCCACCCCGTAACCAGCCCGGTGCACCAGCTCGTCCCCCACCACCTCGCGCAGCCGGCGCAGCGCATTGCTCACCGCCGGCTGCGTCATGGCCAGGTTGTGCGCGGCCCGGGTCAGGTTGCGCTCGGCCATCACCTCGTCGAAGACGCGCAGCAGGTTCAGGTCGAGCGTGCGGAAGTTGAGGCCTTTGATCATTCCTGTGAATGGTAGGCATCACAAAGATAAATTGGCGCAAGATCAGGGATAACCCTAGTATTCGGCTGTCCACAAGACAAAATCCACCTTCAGGAGTTCACCATGAGCACCACCGCCACCGCTTCCTCTGCCCCGCTGGGCCTGCGTCAAGCCGCCCCGGCATCCGCCCGTCCGGTCACCGCATCCCGCAGCTTCGGCGCGCGTGGTCTGGCCGCCCTGCTGCTGGCCGCCGTGGTCGCCGCCATGGTGCAGGTCGCCGACCACCTGGTCAGCACCTGGGCCGACGGCCACCTGTTCCTGGCCTGGGTCATGCTGTGGGTGATCGTGTTCGCCGGCTTCGCGCTGTTCGCCGACACCGCCCGCGTGGTGGCCCGCCGCACCCTGGCCGGTCTGGACCAGTGGGCTGCTGCCCGCGCCCAGGTCCGCGCCGAAGAGCGCCTGTGGGACATCGCCCGTGCCGATCCCCGTGTCATGGCCGAGCTGGTGCAGGCCCGCAGCCGCGATGAGGCCGACGAGACCCCGGCCCCGGTGGCCGCCCCGGTCGTGGCCCGCGCCGTTGTGGAGCAGGACGCTGCCGTGTCCGTGTGGGAAAAGATCGGCCGCCAGCGCGCCGCCCGCGCCCTGGCCTACCGCATCTGACCTCGCGAGTGGCGCGCGCCGCGCGCCCACAAAAAAGCCACCGGATCGGTGGCTTTTTTTTCGCCCGGCGGGGATGTCACCGGGGGAGACCGGGTGCCGGCAGGTCATGCCGGCACCGGACGTTTGGCGCTGCCCTCAGGCGGCCAGGCGCTGTTCGATGCGCGCCTTCGTCTCCTCGAGCTCACGGGGAAGATGGTGCTTGAGCTGCTGGAACAGCTCGCCGTGCAGGGCGAGTTCCTGGGTCCAGGCGGCCTTGTCGATGTGGGTCACGGTCTGGTACTGCTCGGCGCTGAAGTTCAGGCCGTCCCAGTGGATGTCCTGGTAGGTGGGGCTGATGCCGAAGGCGTGCTCCACGCCCTGGCCGCGGCCTTCCAGGCGGTCGATCATCCACTTGAGCACGCGCATGTTCTCGCCGAAGCCCGGCCAGACGAACTTGCCGGCCTCGTCCTTGCGGAACCAGTTGACGCAGAAGATGGCCGGCAGCTGTGCGCCCTTGGCCTTGAGCTGCGCGCCCAGGTTGAGCCAGTGCTGGAAGTAGTCGCTCATGTTGTAGCCGGCGAACGGCAGCATGGCGAACGGGTCGCGGCGCACCACGCCCTGCGCGCCGAAGGCGGCGGCGGTGGTCTCGGAACCCATGGTGGCGGCCATGTAGACGCCCTCGGTCCAGTCGCGGGCCTCGGTCACCAGCGGCACGGTGGTGCTGCGGCGGCCGCCGAAGATGAAGGCGTCGATCGGCACGCCGGCCGGATCGTCCCAGGCGCTGTCCAGGGCCGGGTTGTTGGTGGCGGCCACGGTGAAGCGGGCGTTGGGGTGGGCGGCCTTGGCGCCGGTTTCCTTGGCGATCTGCGGGGTCCAGTCCTTGCCCTGCCAGTCGATGGCGTGGGCCGGGGCCTCGCCCATGCCTTCCCACCACACATCACCGTTGTCGGTGAGGGCCACGTTGGTGAAGATCACGTCGCGGTCCAGGCTGGCCATGCAGTTCGGGTTGGTCAGCGTGTTGGTGCCGGGGGCCACGCCGAAGTAGCCGGCTTCCGGGTTGATGGCGTGCAGGCGGCCGTTGGCCTGGGGCTTGATCCAGGCGATGTCGTCGCCGATGGTGGTGACCTTCCAGCCCTCGAAGCCCTTGGGCGGGATCAGCATGGCGAAGTTGGTCTTGCCGCAGGCGCTGGGGAAGGCAGCGGCCACGTGGTACTTCTTGCCCTCGGGGCTGGTCACGCCCAGGATCAGCATGTGCTCGGCCAGCCAGCCCTGCTGGCGGCCCATGGTGGAGGCGATGCGCAGCGCGAAGCACTTCTTGCCCAGCAGCGCATTGCCGCCATAGCCCGAGCCGTAGCTCCAGATCTCGCGCGTCTCGGGGTAGTGGACGATGTACTTGGTGCTGGGGTTGCAGGGCCAGGCGGTCTTGTCGGTCTCGCCGGCGGCCAGCGGGGCGCCCACGGTGTGCACGCAGGGCACGAAGTCGCCGTCGGCACCCAGCACGTCGAACACGCCCTTGCCCATGCGGGTCATGAGCTTCATGTTCACGGCCACGTAGGCGCTGTCGGAGAGCTCGATGCCGATGTGGGCAATGGGGCTGCCCAGCGGGCCCATGCTGAACGGCACCACGTACATGGTGCGGCCGCGCATGCAGCCATCGAACAGGGGCTGCAGGGTGGCGCGCATCTCGGCCGGATCCTTCCAGTTGTTGGTCGGGCCGGCGTCTTCCTGGCGCTGCGAGCAGATGAAGGTGCGGTCTTCCACGCGGGCCACGTCCGACGGGTCGGACCAGGCCAGGTAGCTGTTGGGGCGCAGCTCGGGGTTCAGGCGCTTGAG
Organism: Hydrogenophaga sp. R2; assembly: GCF_049843595.1. NCBI lineage: Bacteria > Pseudomonadati > Pseudomonadota > Betaproteobacteria > Burkholderiales > Comamonadaceae > Hydrogenophaga > Hydrogenophaga sp. R2. The sequence goes on along the minus strand of NZ_JBBHZN010000003.1, from coordinate 121,182 downwards.
GGTGCCGGCGTCCACCAGCTGCTGGCAGAGGCGGTCGTACTCCTCGTCGCTGCCGTCGCACCAGACGATCTGGTCGGGCTTGCACAGGGCAGCCATGTCGGCCACCCAGGCGATCAGCCGGGCGTGCTTCACATACGAGGGGGTGTTGAGGGACAGGCCCTGCATCACGGGTGAGTTCATGGGGACGGCTCCAGAGTGAATGTGCGGCGCGCCCCACAGACGCTGACAGCCGCAGGTCTCCGGGACGGCTGCGGCTGTCGCTGTCTGCAAGGCAGATTCGGGCGGTCGGCGCTCAGGGCTGCAGTGGCGTTTGGCTGGTGCAGCAAAGTGCGGGCGCGCTGGGGGGTGATCGCGGCGTCCGGTGGGCGGGTCGGCCAGTGCCGTTATTTTAGGCAAGCACCCGTCAGGTTACCGACGGGTTACATGCAAAGCCCGCATAACGTGATGCGGTATCCAGACCGTTGCGGACAGGCTGGCGAAAGAAAAGGCCGGACCCCTTGCGAGATCCGGCCTGGCGGATGTGAGCGCTGTGCGGTCAGGCCATGAAGACGGCGATGAAGGCCAGCAGGAACATCAGGACCGCGCCGGCCACCGGCAGCACGATGGGCATGTGGGGGACGATCGATTCCACCAGGTCCTGGGGCTGATCGGCGGGGGTGTGGTGATCGTGGTGCGACATGGCGGCAATGCTCCGTGAATATGAACGAACTGATGCGATTTTAGAGGATGGCCGGCGCCAGGAGTTCACAGCAGCGCGCAGGTGCTGGAAACGCGGCAGACACTGCGACCGTCGTCGGCTCCCCGCAGGTCCACCTCGCCGAAGGCCAGCGACCTGCCGGCGCGCAGCACCCGGGCCTCGATCAGCAGGTCCTGTCCCGAGAGCGGGCGCAGGAAACTGCTGGACTGCTGCACCGTGGTGCAGGGCCGGAACTGCCCGAAGTGGTGGATCAGGGCCAGCACCATCACGGTGTCGGCGGCCGACATCATGGCCTGGCCGCACAGGGTGCCGCCCTCCCGGGTGAGCTGGTCGCTCAGGGGCAGCCGGGCGACCACCACGCCGGTCTCGGGGGTGGCCTCGACCCGCAGGCCGAGCGCCTGCACCCAAGGGGCAAACAGCTCGGCCAGGGCGGCCTGCAGGTCGGCCGGGGTGGGGGCGGGGCGGTCGGTCATGGTCGGGGCTTTCGGGGATACAGGGTTCAGACGTGGCGGGCCTGGAAGCCGGCGTCGCGCAGCCGCTGCAGCACCGCCTCCACATGCTCGTGACCGCGGGTCTGCAGCACCAGCTCGATCTCCACGTTCTGGGCCGCCAGCAGCGTGAAGGCCCGCTGGTGGTGTACCTCGTCGATGTTGGCGCCCGCTTCGGCCACGAGTGCCGTGATGCGGGCCAGGTTGCCCGGCACATCCCGGGCATTGACGGCAATGCGCGCCAGCCGTCCGGCCCGCACCATGCCGCGCTCGATGATCGAGGCCAGCAGCAATGGGTCGATGTTGCCGCCGCACAGCACCAGGCCCACCCGCTGGCCATCGAAGCGACCTCGGTGCCGGATCAGCGCGGCCAGCCCGGCGGCGCCGGCGCCCTCCACCAGCGTCTTCTCGATCTCCAGCAGCATGACGATGGCCTGCTCGATGTCGCCTTCGTCCACCAGCAGCCAGTCGTCCACATGGCGGCGGGCCAGCGCCTGGTTGAGCTCGCCCGGCGAACCTACGGCAATGCCCTCGGCGATGGTGCTGCTGCCCTGGGCATGGTGGGTGCCGCACATGGCATTGACCATGGCCGGAAAGCGCTCGGTCTGCACGCCGACCACCCGGATGCCCGGCTTGAGCGCCTTGGCCGCCACCGCCATGCCCCCTATCAGCCCGCCGCCGCCCACGGCGATCACCAGGGTGTCCAGGTCAGGCTGGGCGCGCAGCATCTCCAGCGCGATGGTGCCCTGGCCGGCCACGATGGCCGGGTCGTCGTAGGGGTGCACGAACACCAGGCCCTGGTTGGTCGCCAGTTCGCGCGCATGGGCCCGCGATTCGTCCAGCGTGTCGCCGTGCAGCACCACCTCGGCACCGAAGCCCCGGGTGCGTTCCACCTTCACCCCCGGCGTGAAGCGCGGCATGACGATGACGGCCCGTATGCCCAGGCGCTGGGCGTGGTAGGCCACGCCCTGGGCATGGTTGCCCGCGCTCATGGCCACCACGCCGCGCGCGCGTTCTTCGGGCCCTAGCTGGCTGAGCTTGTTGCAGGCGCCACGCTCCTTGAAGGACGCGGTGTACTGCAGGTTCTCGAACTTGAGGAACACCTGGCAGCCCACCAGCTGCGACAGGGTGCGTGACTCGACACAGGGCGTGTCGAGGAGCTGGCCGGCCAGGCGCGTGGCGGCGGCTTCGATGTCATGGAGTGCGAGCATCGGGCCATTGTGCCGTCCGCCGCCCTGAAAAGCCCCCGCCATGGCGGCCATCATGCACTTCCATCCGGCATGAAGCTGGGTTATGGTCATTGCGCCAGCAGGCCTTGCCTGCCCACCGGTAGCCCGCCCAGGAGGTGCAACGATGAGCCGACGTCCGTCGCCGCTGCCCGTATCCGGCCGATCGCTCCCCGATGCCCGGGAGAGCCGGCTGGGCTGTGCCGCCGAAGCGCGTGCCGACGGCCGCGTCTTCGTGCCGCCGGGCCTGCGCCAGGCGCCGGTGCTCGACCTCATGTGTTCGCATTTCGTGCTGACCCTGGCGGCACGGCAAGGTCCGCGCTTCAATGTGCGGCGCGACCTCAACACCCTGCTGTCGCTGGCCGGCCGCCACCTGGTCTGGCCGCACACCGTGCTGTCTCGTCTGCGCGAGTTCCTGCAGCGGCGCTGCAAGGACAACGAGCTGTGGCTGGGCCACGATGCCCTGGCCACCACCGCCTTCATGGAGCGTTACGGCGTGTGGCGTGGCCCCTATGAAGAGGGCACGCTGTTCTTCTACCTCGACGAATACGCCAAGGAGTCGCCCAAGGACCTGCTGTCGGTGCTCTCGGTCACCGGCGACTGGCTGGGCCAGGCCCTGAAGAAGCAGAGCACCCTGGTCGAGAAGAACATCGATGCGCTGGCGGCCCTGCTGCAGCTCAACCGCGCCGAACGCGCCCTGCTGCTCTACGGCACCCTGGCCCGCTACCAGCGCGACCTGCGCTCCATCCTGGTGGAGTTCAAGGTCAACAACGCGCCCGAGGCCTATGCCGCCATTGCCGAGGTGGCCGGCGTGAAGGCCAGCGAGGTCGGCGAGGCGCTGCGCGCCGGCTCGCGGCTGGAGCGCATCGGCATGGTGGAGAACCTGATCTCCGAGCACAACATCACCGACCTGGCCGACCTGATGAAGGTCAGCGAGAAGCTGCCGCCGGTGCTGATGCGCGAGTACCGTTCCGAGAGCGAGCTGATGGCGGTCTTCACCCGCCCGGCCGCACGTTCGTCGCTGACCGAGCGCGACTTCGCCTATGTGGGCGAGGACGTGCGCCTGCTGTGCGGCCTGCTGCGCGAGGCGGTGGCCCGCAAGGAAGCCGGCATCAATGTGTTGCTGTACGGCCCGCCGGGCACCGGCAAGACCGAGCTGGCCCGGGTGGTGGCCCAGGCCGCCGGGCTGGAGCTGTTCGAGGTGGAGTACGCCGACCGCGACGGCAATGCGCTGTCGGGCCGCGACCGCTACCGCTCCCTGCAGATCGCGCAGGTGTTCCTCAAGGGCATGGCGCATTCGGCCCTGCTGTTCGACGAGGTCGAAGACGTGTTCCCGCCCATCTCCAGCGAGGCCGCCCAGCTCATGGCCCGGGCCGAGCATGTGAGCGCGCCCCACACCGGCAGCGTGAGCGGCAAGGCCTGGGTGAACCAGGTGCTCGAATCGAACGCCGTGCCCACCCTGTGGGTCACCAACCGCATCGAGCAGATCGACCCGGCGTTCCGCCGCCGTTTTGCCTACCACCTCGAACTCAAGAGCCCGCCGCCCGGTGCGCGCGAACAGCTGGTGCGCACCGCACTCGTGGGCGTGTCGGTGAGCGACGGCCTGGTGGCCCGGCTGACCGAGCGCAAGGGCCTCACGCCGGCGCAGATCCGCACCGCGGTGCGTTTCGCCCAGCTGGCCCAGGGGCCAAAGCCGGCCGGTCGCCGCCGCTCGGTCGCACCGCCGCTGGACGAACTCATCGAGCGCCAGCTGCGCAACGCCGACCACGCCCTGGGCCGCAAGCCCGACCCGGCGCAGCGCCCGGTGGTGACCCAGTACAGCCTGGACATGCTCAATGTGGAGTCGCGCCATCCGGTGGGCCGCATCATCGAGGCGCTCAAGGTGCGCGGCCACGGCTGCCTGTGCTTCCACGGTGCGCCCGGCACCGGCAAGACGGCGCTGGCCGAGCACATGGCCCAGCAGCTGGACCGTCCGCTCATGATCCGCCGCGCCAGCGATCTGGTGAGCAAGTTCGTGGGCGAGACCGAGCAGCAGATGGCCGCCATGTTCCGCGAGGCCGAGGCCGAGCGCGCGGTGCTGCTGCTGGACGAGGCCGACAGCTTCCTGCAGGACCGGCGCGGCGCCCAGCGCACCTACGAGGTGACCGAGGTCAACGAGATGCTGCAGGGCATGGAGCGGTTTGCCGGCATCTTCATCTGCACCACCAACCTGATGGACAGCATCGATCAGGCGGCATTGCGGCGCTTCACCTTCAAGATCCGCTTCCGGCCGCTCACGGCGGTGCAGCGCGAGACCATGTTCGTGGTGGAGGCCCTGGCGGGCGATGCGGCCCGGTTCGACGAAAGCCTGCGGCAGCGGCTGGCGCGGCTGGAGCAGCTGTGTCCGGGGGACTTTGCGGCCGTGAAGCGTCAGGCCGAGATCCTGGGCGAGGCGCTGGCGCCCGAGGCATTCATGGACCAGCTCGAAGCGGAGCACCGCATCAAGCCGGAGGTGCGCGAGTCGCGCCGGCTCGGCTTCATGGCCTGAACCGGTCGCACCCGCGCGGGGCTGCTCAGTGCAGCGTCATGGGCCGGGAAGGAATCTCTTCCGGCGAGTAGTCGGGGTGGTGTTCCACGAAGAACTGCAGCTTCTCGTCCAGGCGGGCGATGCGGCGGTTGGCTTCGGATTCGCAGTGGTGCTTGGACACCAGGTTGAAGATCTTGCTGCGCAGGAACCACAGGTCCTTGGGGTGCTGCGCCAGCATGAGGGCGGCATGGATGCGCCCCCGCAGCGGGTCTTCGATGTCGGCCAGCACGGCGTGGAACTCGTCCACCAGAAAATCCATTTCCAGCAGCTGGGTGTGCTGGTAGGTCGGGGTTGCGGCTTTCTTGAACCAAGGCAGCTTGAAAAACATGCCGCTCTCCTGTCGGGAATTCGAGGGGAACATCCCCCTGGTATCCATGACATCGGCACGCCACGGCAGCCCCTTGAGGCCGTGACGGGTTTCACAGGTCACCCCGCCGACGAACGGTAAGGGCTGTCAGACCTAGGTTCTCGACCGGGCCGGCGAAAACTTGAGGGCTTACGCAAAAGCACTCACCACCCGCAGCACCTCGGCACCGTAGGCTTCGCGCTTTTTGACGCCCAGGCCGGCAATGCCGTCCAGATCGGACGGTTCGCGGGGCCGGCGCACCGCGATCTCGCGCAGGGTGCTGTCGTGAAAGATCACGTAGGCCGGCAGGTTGTGGGCGCGGGCCACCTCGGCGCGCCAGGCCCGCAGGGCGTCCAGGCAGTCGCGCTCGGCCAGCGAGAGCGGCTGGCCGTTGTGGTCGGCCTCGGTGCGGGCGGCACGCCGGCTGCGGCCGCCAGGGGCCTTGTCGGCGAGCTGGCGCAGCTGCACCGTGCTTTCGCCCTTGAGGATGGCGCGCGCGCCATCGGCCAGGTGCAGGGTGTTGTAGGGCGCGTCCTCCACCCGCAGGGCCTCGCGGGCGATCAGCTGGCGCACCAGGGCGCGCCACTGCGTCTCGCTCCAGTCGGCGCCGATGCCGAAGGTGCTGAGCGACTGGTGGCCGTTCTGCAGCACCTTCTCGGTGGCCTTGCCCCGCAGGATGTCCATGATGTGGCCGGCGCCGAAGCCGTGGCCGGTGGCCTGCTGCACCCGGTAGATGCACGAGAGCAGCTTGCGCGCCGGCTCGGTGGCATCGAACAGGGCGGGCGGGTTCAGACAGTTGTCGCAGTTGCCGCAGGGCTGGCTGTGTTCGCCGAAGTAGGCCAGCAGCCGCACCCGCCGGCAGTCGGCGGCCTCGGCCAGGGCCAGCAGGGCGTCGAGCTTGCCGCGCAGCACCTGCTTGAAGGCATCGGCCGCAGGGCTTTCGTCGATCATGCGGCGCTGGTTGACCACGTCCTGCAGGCCGTAGGCCATCCAGGCGTTGGCGGCTTCGCCGTCGCGCCCGGCGCGGCCGGTCTCCTGGTAGTAGCCCTCGATGTTCTTGGGCATGTCCAGGTGGGCCACGAAGCGCACGTCGGGCTTGTCGATGCCCATGCCGAAGGCGATGGTGGCCACCATGATCACGCCGTCCTCGCGCAGGAAGCGGTCCTGGTGGTGCTGGCGCACGGCGGCGTCCAGGCCGGCGTGGTAGGGCAGGGCATGGAGGCCTGCATCGCTCAGCAGCGTGGCCACCTCTTCCACCCGCCGGCGCGACTGGCAGTACACGATGCCGGCGTCCGTGCCGCCCGGGCCGGTGTGCTCGTCGCGGATGAAGCGCAGCAGCTGCGCGGTGGCGTCCTTCTTTTCCACCACCAGGTAGCGGATGTTGGGCCGGTCGAAGCTGCTGATGAAGGTGCGCGCCTGCTGCAGCTGCAGCCGCTCGATGATGTCGGCGCGCGTCAGGTCGTCGGCGGTGGCGGTGAGGGCCACGCGCGGCACGCCGGCAAAACGCTCGGGCAGCACCGAGAGCTCGCGGTACTCGGGCCGGAAGTCGTGGCCCCACTGGCTCACGCAGTGGGCTTCGTCGATGGCGAACAGGGCGAGTGCGCCGCGTTCGTGCAGGGAATCGAGCAGGGCCAGGAAACGTGGCGTGGTCAGGCGCTCGGGCGCGGCATACAGCAGCGTGAGTTCGCCGCGCAGCATCTGCTTCTCGATGCGCTGCGCGTCTTCGCTGCTCAGGCTGGAGTTGAGAAAGGCCGCGGCCACGCCGGCTTCGAGCAGGGCGCCCACCTGGTCGTGCATGAGTGCGATCAGCGGGGACACCACCACCGTCAGGCCGCAGCCGGCCTGCTGGCGCACGATGGCCGGCACCTGGTAACACAGCGACTTGCCGCCGCCGGTGGGCATGAGCACCAGGGCGTCGCCGCCGGCGCCCACATGGCTCACGATGTCGGCCTGCGGCCCCCGGAAGGCATCGAAGCCGAACACCTCCTGCAGCACGGCCAGCGAGGCTTCCAGCACTTCGCTGCCCGGTGCGACGTCGATGGCGTCCAGCATCGGCTTACATCTGTTCCCACGGCAGGCCTTCAAAACGCCAGCCGTTCACGCTGGAGCGCTTGAAGTGCTCGTTGAGTTCGCCCTCGAAGCCGTTGACCACATGGCTCACGTCGGTGAAGCCGGCGGCTTCCAGGGCCTTGCCGGCATCCAGCGTGCGCTTGCCGCTGCGGCAGATCAGCAGGATGGGGCGGGCCTTGTCGCCGGCTTCGTCCTCGACCATGCGGGCAAAGCGCGCCGGATCGGGGGTGAGGTCGGGGTATTCGTACCAGGGGATGTTCTCGACGCCGGGCGGGCGGCCCACATAGAGCGACTCGATCTCCATGCGCACGTCCACGAACAGCGGAGGGGCCTCGCCACGGGCTTCGCGGGCCTGCCGTTCGGCCTGCAGCCAGGTCCAGGCCTGCGTGGGGGTGAGGTGCTTCATGGGCGGTGATTGTCGGGGATTTCGCGGCGGCGCCTGCCGGTCTGCCGAGGGGGCCTACCTACAATCGAGGCATGAACGCCCCCGAACGTCTGCCCGTCTACACCCGCGCCCAGGCCCTGCCGGGCATCCTGCGCCAGCGCATCGCCATCCTGGACGGCGCCATGGGCACCATGATCCAGCGCTTCAAGCTCACCGAGGAGCAGTACCGGGGCGAGCGCTTCAAGGACTTCCACCGCGACGTCAAGGGCAACAACGAGCTGCTCAGCCTGACCCGCCCGGACGTGATCCAGGACATCCACGAGGGCTATCTGGCCGCCGGTGCCGACCTGATCGAGACCAACACCTTCGGCGCCACCACCGTCGCCCAGGAGGACTACGACATGGCCGGCCTGGCCCGCGAGATGAACCTGGCCTCGGCCCGGCTGGCCCGCGCCGCCTGCGACCAGTTCAGTACCCCGGACAAGCCGCGCTTCGTGGCCGGCGCCCTGGGCCCCACGCCCAAGACCGCCAGCATCAGCCCGGACGTGAACGACGCCGGCGCCCGCAACATCACCTTCGAGCAGCTGCGTGCCGCCTACCTGGAGCAGGTGCAGGCGCTGGTGGAGGGCGGGGCCGACGTGCTGCTGGTGGAAACCATCTTCGACACGCTCAATGCCAAGGCGGCGCTGTTCGCCATCGACGAGTTCTTCGAGCAGAGCGGCGAACGCCTGCCCCTGATCATCAGCGGCACCGTCACCGACGCCTCCGGCCGCATCCTGAGCGGCCAGACGGTGAGCGCCTTCTGGGCCAGCGTGCGCCACATGCAGCCGCTGGCGGTGGGCCTGAACTGCGCCCTGGGCGCCACGCTGATGCGGCCCTACATCCAGGAGCTGGCCAAGGTGGCGGGCGACACCTTCATCAGCTGCTACCCCAACGCCGGCCTGCCCAACCCCATGAGCGACACCGGCTTCGACGAGACGCCCGAGGTCACCAGCCGGCTGCTGCGCGAGTTCGCCGCCGAGGGGCTGGTCAACATCGTGGGCGGCTGCTGCGGCACCACGCCGCAGCACATCGAGGCCATCGGCCAGGGCGTGCAGCCGCTGGCGCCGCGCCTGCTGCAGCGCGGCCCTTTCCGCGCCTGAGCGGTTGCGCGCCGTGCCGGGGATTCCCGGTCGCGGTCTGGGGGCATTTCGTCACCCGGCATAATCCGCCATCCCTTCAAGGGGAGTAGTCACCTGCCACCCGGCGCCACGCCGGGCCCTCGGCGGGCGGAGTTCTCGTCAATCCGCAGCCTCACCGCTGCCGGGAACGGCCCAATCGGCTCCACGCCGGTTGCTGACAAGACCTTGGGGTGTTCGTCAACACCAAATCCGAGGTTTTTATGGAAAGCATCGCGCCAGTCTGGCTGTGGGTCGTTTTTGTCGCCTTCGTTCTGGCGGCACTGTTCGTCGACTTCGTCGTCCTCAAGAAGCAGGGCGCGCACGAGGTGGGCGTCAAGGAGGCATTGAACTGGTCCATCGTGTGGGTGGCCCTGAGCTTCCTGTTCAACGGCCTGTTCTGGTGGGCCATCAAGGACACCACCGGCTCCACCGAGATCGCCAACGAGAAATCGCTGGAGTTCCTCACCGGCTACCTGATCGAGAAGAGCCTGGCGGTCGACAACATCTTTGTCTTCCTGATGATCTTCACCTACTTCGCGGTGCCGCCGGCCTACCAGAAGCGGGTGCTCATGATCGGCATCATCGGTGCCATCGTGCTGCGCACCATCATGATCCTGGTGGGTGGCTGGCTGCTGCAGCAGTTCCACTGGATCCTGTATGTGTTCGGTGCCTTCCTGATCCTCACCGGCGTGAAGATGTGGTGGGCCGCCGGCAAGGAGCCGAGCCTGGACGACAACCCGGCCCTCAAGCTGCTGCGCCGCCTGATCCCGGTGAGCCGCGGTTTTGACGGCGAGAAGTTCTTCACCCTGGAGAACGGCAAGCGCATCGCCACCCCGCTGTTCATGGTGATCTGCCTGGTGGGCCTGACCGACGTGATCTTTGCCGTCGACTCGATCCCGGCCATCTTCGCCATCACGCAGGACCCGTTCATCGTGCTGACCAGCAACGTGTTCGCCATCTTGGGCCTGCGCGCCATGTTCTTCCTGCTGCAGGCCGTGGCCAGCAAGTTCCACCTGCTGAACTACGGTCTGGCCGTGATCCTGATGTTCATCGGCACCAAGATGGTCCTGATCGACATCTACAAGATCCCGGTGGTGGTGTCGCTGGGCGTGGTGGTGGGCATCCTGACCATCACCATGATCTGGAGCGCCAGGACCGCGCCCAACACCTGACCGGGCTGCCGGTCAGCGGGTCAGCGGGTCAGCGGGTCAGCGGCGTGCAGGCCGGGCCACCTCGGCCTGCAACGACGCCACCAGGCTGTCGTAGACCTTGTACTTGGCCTCCAGCTCGCGCAGGCGCAGACTGAGCCGGTAACCCACCGCGGCGAGCAGCCGCGTGGCGGTGACCGGCTCTTCGTCCATCAGCATCTGCAGCGATTCGCGCTTGAGCACGGCCAGCACGCCGTCGGTGCTGGCGGTGCAGCTGGCCGAGCGGGCGTCGCCATCGAGCAGCGCCATCTCGCCCAGCACCTCGCCGGGCCCCAGCACATTGACGGTGAGCGGCTGGGCGCGGTGCATCAGCTGGGATTCCACCGTCACCTCGCCTTCGACCACCAGGGCCATGAAGCCCTGGCCGCCGCTGGCGTCCTCACCCTCGCGCACGATGGCCTCGCCGCGCGAGAAGCGCCGCAGCTGCATGTAGGCCACCACCGTGACCGCGTCGTCCTCGCTGAGCTGGGCCAGGGCCGACGGCGAGCGCAGCAGGCCGGCGGCCTGCATGCCGTGGGGTGACGCCCGGACCCGCAGTCGGCGCCGCCGGGTTTCGCGCTGGCGCAGGAGTCGGTCAAGCAGTTGCATGGTGGCCTTCGGTACGGGGCAGGGTGTTGGCCCCGATTGTCACCCGATCGCGAGACGGGCCGGCCGGCGGTGGCACGTCGATTGCTATGACCCGGCATGCAACCGGCGTCTTCCCCGTCAGCCCTGGCCACCCTGGCCCCCGAACAGCAGGTCTGGCGCGACCCCCTGGCCCTGATGCTGGACTCCACCGGCGAGGGCGTCTTCGGTGTGGACCTGGACGGCCTGTGCGTGTTCATCAACCCGGCCGGCGCCCGCATGATCGGGTTCGAGGCGGCCGAGCTGCTGGGCAGCAACATGCACGACCTCACCCACCATTCGCACGCCGACGGCGCAGCCTACCCGGTGGAGGACTGCCCCATCTTCAATGCCTTCCGCCAGGGGCTGCCCTGCCGCATCGACAGCGAGGTGTTCTGGCGCCGCGACGGCTCGTGCTTTCCGGTGGAGTACAGCAGCCATCCCATCATCGACGCCGGGCAGGTGGTGGGCGCGGTCGTGACCTTCGTGGACATCACCGAGCGCAAGCGGGCCGCCGATGCGCTGCAGCGGGCCAAGAGCGAGCTGGAGGCCCGGGTGCGCGAACGCACGCACGAACTGGAGACCGCGCTGCACCAGGTGCGCGAACTGGCGGCGTGGTCCGAAACCGTGCGCGAGGAGGAGCGCACCCGCATCGCGCGCGAGGTGCACGACGAGCTGGGCAGCCTGCTGGTGGCGCTCAAGATGGACGTCAACTGGATGGACAAGCGCCTGTCCGAGCAGGAGGCCCGTCCACCCGAACAGGCCCAGGACATGCGCCAGCGCATGCGCTGCAAGTGCCAGAACATGAGCCGGCTGATCGAGAACGCGGTGGACAACGTCGGGCGCATCATCACCGACCTGCGCCCCAGCATCCTGGACCACCAGGGCCTGTGGGCGGCGCTGGAGTGGCAGGCCCAGGAATTCGTGCAGAGCGCCGAGATGGCACTGGAGTGGTGCATGCAGGCCGAGCCCGATGGCCCGTGGCCCGAACCCCCGGAGCCGCTGGCCATGGCGGTGTTCCGCATCTTCCAGGAAGTGCTCAGCAATGTGGGCCGCCACTCCCGCGCCGATCGGCTGGTGGTGCAGGCCGTCGTGCGCGGGGGCGTGCTGCGCCTGAGCGTCCATGACAATGGCGTGGGCGCATTGCCCCAGGCTTTCGAGGCGCCGGACGCCTACGGGATCATGGGCATGCGCGAACGGGCACGCCACTTCGGTGGCGTCATCGACATCCAGAGCGCACCAGGACAGGGCACGCGCATGTGCCTGACGGTGCAGCTCCCGGCAGGAGCCACGGCGTGAACACGCAGTTCGATCTGTTGACCGACACCATCCGGGTGCTCATTGGCGACGACCACCGCATCGTGCGCGAGGGTCTCAAGCAGATCCTGGCCGAGGCGCCGGACGTGCAGGTGGTGGCCGAGGCCCAGACCGGTCCCGAGGTGCTGGAGCAGGTGCGCGCCCTGGGCGGCCCCGAGGGCCTGCACCTGGTCATGCTGGACATCGCCATGCCTGGCCTGGACGGCATGGACGTGCTGCAGACCCTCAAGCGCGAATACCCGACCCTGCCGGTGCTCATGCTCAGCACCTACCCCGAACGCCAGTACGCGGTGCGCTGCATCAAGCTGGGCGCCTGCGGCTACCTGAACAAGAGCGCCGACCCCGACGACATGCTGATGGCCGTGCGCAAGGCCGCCGGGGGTGGCGTGTTCCTGTCGCAGGCCACGGCCGAGGCGCTGGCCGCTGCGGTGGGCCAGGGCGGCGCGCAGGCTGGGCCGGAAGCCCTGTCGCACCGCGAGTACCAGGTCTACCGGCTGCTCACCCAGGGGCGCACCGTGAGCGAAATTGGTGCGCAGCTCGGCCTGGCGGCCAACACCGTGAGCACCTACCGCGCCCGCATCCTGGAGAAGACCGGCACCAAGAACGATGTGGAACTGGCGCTGTACGCCCAGCGCCATGGCGCCACGCGCTGATTTGTAGGGCCAGCCCTACAGCGGGTGGTGCTGCCACCTGCGATCTGCATGCCTGAACGCCGGCTGGCATGCTCCCCACGGGTATCTGGCCCGTTGCTTGCAAGGGGCACCTCGTCCATCAACCCACGAGGTGCGCCATGTCCGAATTCTTTGACCCGTACAACGCCGACCGTCCCCTGATGCTCAAGTGCAGCTGCGGCCGTGACCACACGGTGGCCGAGCACCAGGCAGAAGAAGCCGTGCAGCGCGCGTCCGACCAGGCCGCGAAGACCCTGCGCGAACGCAGCGAGACGGCCGAGTTCGAGGCCTACAGCAACGAGTTCATCGAGGCCACGCTGGTCAAGGCCATCTTCCCGCACGACGAGCAGCGCCGCCGTTTCCTGCGCGCGGTGGGCAAGGGCACGGCCATGGCCGCCATTGCCAGCGTGGTGCCGGTGGCCAGCCTGCAGGCCATGGCCCAGGAGAAGGGCTCGCTGGAGAAGACCAACCTCAAGGTCGGCTTCATTCCCATCACCTGCGCCACGCCGCTGATCATGGCCCACCCGCTGGGCTTCTACAGCAAGCAGGGCCTGAATGTGGAAGTGACCAAGACCGCCGGCTGGGCCCTGGTGCGCGACAAGATGATCAACAAGGAGTACGACGCCTCGCACTTCCTCTCTCCCATGCCGCTGGCCATCTCGCTGGGTCTGGGCAGCAACGCCACGCCCATGAACGTGGCCACCATCCAGAACATCAATGGCCAGGCCATCACGCTGTCCCTGAAGCACAAGGACAACCGCGATCCCAAGAACTGGAAGGGCTTCAAGTTCGCGGTGCCGTTCGATTACTCGATGCACAACTTCCTGCTGCGGTACTACCTGGCCGAGAACGGCATCAACCCGGACACCGACGTGCAGATCCGTGTGGTGCCGCCGGCCGAGATGGTGGCCAACCTGCGGGCCGGCAACATCGACGGCTTCCTGGGCCCGGACCCGTTCAACCAGCGTGCCGTGTTCGACGAGGTCGGCTTCATCCACGTGCTGACCAAGGACCTCTGGAACGGCCACCCCTGCTGCGCCTTCGGCACCAGCACCGAGTTCATCCAGAAGAACCCCAACACCTTTGCCGCGCTGTACCGCTCGGTGCTGACCGCGGCGGCCATGGCGCGCCAGCCCAAGAACCGCGAGCTGATCGCCAAGGTGATCGCCCCCAGCCAGTACCTCAACCAGCCCGAGGCGGTGCTCAACCAGGTCCTCACCGGCCGTTTCGCCGACGGCCTGGGCAAGATCCAGAACGTGCCCGAGCGCGCCGACTTCGACCCGATGCCGTGGCAGAGCATGGCGGTGTGGATGCTCACCCAGATGCAGCGCTGGGGCTACATCAAGGGTGACGTGGACTACAAGGCGATTGCCGAGAAGGTGTTCCTGATCACCGATGCCCGCAAGTACATGAAGGAACTGGGCCAGGACTTCAAGGCCGGCCCGTCCTACGAGAAGCACACCATCATGGGCAAGGTGTTCGACCCGGCCAAGCCGGCGGACTACCTCAAGAGCTTTGCCATCCGGAAGGTCTGACCATGAAAACTCTCGGATTGCAATGGCGCGCTGCGCTGGTGTCGCTGCTGCTGCTGGTGCTCTTCCTGGGCGCCTGGCAGCTCGGCACCACCGGCCCCTCCATCGGCGGGGCCTCCACCGGCATGACGGCCGAAGAGATCGAGTACGCGAAGATGATGGGCAAGGACCCGGGCGCGGCCAAGGCCAGCGGCTTCCCGCCGCCGCTGGAAGTGGCCAAGGCCAGCTGGGAACACCTGTCGGACCCGTTCTACGACAAGGGCCCCAACGACAAGGGCATCGGCATCCAGCTCGCGCATTCGCTGGGTCGGGTGGCGCTGGGCTTCCTGCTGGCCATGGCCGTGGCCATTCCGCTGGGTTTCCTGATCGGCATGTCGCCGCTCATGCAGAAGGCCTTCAACCCCTTCGTGCAGGTGCTCAAGCCCATCAGCCCGCTGGCCTGGATGCCCCTGGCGCTCTACACCCTGAAAGATTCGGACGTGAGCGGCATCTTCGTGATCTTCATCTGCTCCATCTGGCCGATGCTGATCAACACCGCCTTCGGCGTGGCCTCGGTCAAGCGCGACTGGCTCAACGTGGCCGCCACGCTGGAGGTCAACCCGATCCGCAAGGCCTTCCAGGTGATCCTGCCGGCCGCGGCCCCGACCATCCTCACCGGCATGCGCATCAGCATGGGCATTGCCTGGCTGGTGATCGTGGCCGCCGAGATGCTGGTCGGCGGCACCGGCATCGGCTACTTCGTGTGGAACGAGTGGAACAACCTGTCGCTGACCAACGTGATCTTTGCGGTGCTGGTCATCGGCGTGGTGGGCATGCTGCTCGACCTGATGTTTGCCCAGGCGCAGAAGGTGGTGACCTATGTGGAGTGAATCCAGCGACCGCGAGGTCGTCATCCAGACCCTGTCCGCCGAGCCCGTCTCGGTCCTTCCGAAAGATCCCAAGATGAGCGGTTTCCTCAAGGTCGAGCAGCTGGCCAAGGCCTACCAGGCCGACAAGCCGGTGTTCGCCGACGTGTCCTTCGGCATCGACCGGGGCGAGTTCGTCTGCATCATCGGCCACAGCGGCTGCGGCAAGACCACCATCCTGAATGTGCTGGCCGGTCTGGACACCGCCAGCAGCGGCCACGCCTTCATGGACGGCCGCGAGATCGCCGGCCCCAGCCTGGAGCGTGGCGTGGTGTTCCAGGGCCATGCCCTCATGCCCTGGCTCACCGTGCGGCAGAACATCGCCTTTGCCGTCAAGTCACGCTGGCCCGACATGGCCCGCACCGACCTGGACGCGCATGTGGAGAAGTTCGTTGCGCTGGTGGGCCTGAGCCATGCCATCGACAAGAAGCCCAGCCAGCTCTCGGGCGGCATGAAGCAGCGCGTGGGCATTGCCCGGGCGTTCGCCATCCAGCCCAAGATGCTGCTGCTCGACGAGCCCTTCGGCGCGCTGGACGCGCTCACCCGGGGCACCATCCAGGACGAGCTGATGGGCATCGTGCGCGACACCCAGCAGACCGTCTTCATGATCACCCACGACGTGGACGAGGCCATCCTCCTGGCCGACCGCATCCTGCTCATGACCAACGGGCAGGACACACCCGCCGGCTACGTGCCCGGCGGCCTGGCCGAGGTGGTGGTCAATCCGCTGCCCCGCAGCCGCACCCGCAGCCAGCTCCACCACCTGGAGGGCTACTACCCGCTGCGCAACCACATCGTGGACTTTCTGGTCAGTCGCGCCAAGGCTCATTGAGCCCCCCTGCGCCGCTGCGCGGCTTCCCCCCACGGGGGGGACGGCACCAGCGGCCCGGCGAAGCCGGTTCCGCGGTGCCCCGCGGCTGGGGGGTGGCTTGCCGGCGCTTTTTGAATCCGGCTGATCCTTTGCTTTTCTTTTTTCTCTCTCTTTTCTTTCTTCACCACAACGAGGCAACACCATGAACCGTCTGGACGTCACCGAAAAAATCATCAGCACCAAAGTGGCCAAGGGCCTGACCTGGGCCGGCGTGGCCAAGAAGGTCGGGCAGTCCAAGGAATGGACCACGGCGCTGTGCCTTGGCCAGATGACCGCCACGCCCGAGCAGGCCAAGGTGGTGGGCAAGATCTTCGGGCTGACCACTGAGGAGCAGAAGTGGCTGCAGGTCGTGCCCTACAAGGGTTCGCTGCCCACCCCGGTGCCCACCGACCCGCTGATCTACCGCTGGTACGAGATCGTCAGCGTCTACGGCACCACCATCAAGGAACTCATCCACGAGGAGTTCGGCGACGGCATCATGAGCGCGATCGACTTCAGCATGGACATCGAGCGCCAGGCCGACCCCAAAGGCGACCGCGTGAACGTGGTGCTGTCCGGCAAGTTCCTGCCGTACAAGCAGTACTGATCGGCACACGGCCCATGGACCCGCGCCCGCCGCTGCCGCCGTTCACGGCCGAGACCGCCGCACAGAAGGTGCGCATGGCCGAGGACGCCTGGAACACCCGCGACCCCGACCGGGTGGTGAAGGTCTACACCGAGGACACGCGCTGGCGCAACCGCGCGGAGTTCCCGGTGGGGCGCGACCAGGTGCATGCCTTCCTGGTGCGCAAGTGGGCGCGCGAGCTGGACTACCGGCTGATCAAGGAGCTGTGGGCCTTCGAGGGCGCGCGCATCGCGGTGCGCTTCGTCTACGAGTGGCACGATGACTCCGGTCAGTGGTTCCGCTCGCATGGCAACGAGAACTGGCAGTTCAATCCGCTGGGCTACATGGAGCAGCGCCACGCCAGCATCAACGACCGACCCATCACCGAGGCCGAGCGCCTGTTCCGCTGGCTGCCGGGCCCCCGCCCGGCGGACCACCCGGGTCTGACCGAACTGGGCCTCTGAGCCCACCGCTCAGGGCAGCGGAATCCACTCGCGGTCGTCGTCGGGGGGCAGGGCGAAGCGCCCGGCCTTCCAGTCGGCCTTGGCCTGCTCGATGCGCTCGGGCCGCGACGACACGAAGTTCCAGAAGATGTGGCGCGGCCCCAGCGGTTCGCCGCCGAACAGGAACACGGTGGCCGGCTCCGGGGCGCTCAGGTCGATGTCGGTGTCCTGCCCGAACACCAGCAGCTGACCCGGCAACACCGCCTGGCCACCGAAGCTCAGGCTGCCGCGGGCCACATACACCGCCTGCTCGGCATGCTGCCCCGGCAGGCGCAGCCGGGCGCCCGCGCGGCATTCGGCGTGCAGGTAGAACAGGGGCGAGAGCGTGGCCACCGGGCTGCGCTGGCCGAAGGCCTCGCCGGCCACCAGGCGCATCCACACGCCGTCCTCGTCCCAGGCGGGCAGGGCGTGCTGCGGGGTGTGGGCAAAGGCCGGTGCGGTCTCTTCGTGCTCGGCCGGCAGCGCCACCCAGCTCTGCATCAGCTCCAGGCCGCTGCCGGCAAACGAGTCCGGGTGGCTGAAGCGTTCGCTGTGGCTGATGCCGCGCCCGGCGGTCATCCAGTTCACGTCGCCGGGGCGGATGAGCTGCTGCGTGCCCAGGCTGTCGCGGTGGGTCATGCTGCCGCTGAGCAGGTAGCTCACGGTGGACAGGCCGATGTGGGGGTGCGGTCGCACATCGGCCGCCCGGGTCTGCTCGGCGGGCAGGGTCACCGGACCGGCATGGTCCCAGAAGATGAAGGGGCCGACCATGCGGCGCTTCGCATAGGGCAGCACCCGCCGCACCTTCAGGCCGTGGCCCAGATCGGCCTCGCGGGCTTGGATCAGCATCTCGAACATGGCGCACTCCCCTCGGACCGCCGGCCGGCCCGCAGGGGCATTGTGGCCGCAGCCCGGGCCGGCAGGGGGTGCGCGACAATCCCACCCCCATGGACATTGCCGACATCCGCCAACGACTCCAGGCCTTCGGTGCCGGGCCGCTGCATGTGCAGCGCGTGCTGCGCACCTGGGCCAACGCCTTGCCGGTGGATGGCGGGCGGCGCAAGCCGCAGCACCACTTTCCGCGCCCGTTGTTCGAGGCGCTGCCGGCCCTGGTGGACGAGCTCCAGGGCCTGGCCACCCTGGGCTCGGTGCACCCCGGCGAGGACGGATCGGCCCGGCTGCTGGTGGCCCTGCGCGACGGCCAGACCGTGGAGAGCGTGCTGCTGCCGCGCGGCGGTGTGTGCGTGTCCACCCAGGTGGGCTGTGCGGTGGGCTGCACCTTCTGCATGACCGGCACCGGCGGCCTGATCCGCCAGCTGGGCAGCGCCGAGATCGTGGCCCAGGTGGCCCTGGCCCGGCGCCAGCGCGCGGTCAACAAGGTGGTGTTCATGGGCATGGGTGAGCCGGCCCACAACCTGGACGCGGTGCTCGAGGCCATCGACCTGCTCGGCACGCTGGGCAACATCGGCCACAAGAACCTGGTGTTCTCCACCGTGGGCGACGAGCGCGCCTTCGAGGCCTTGCCGCGCGGCCACGTGAAGCCGGCACTGGCCCTGTCGCTGCACACCACCCGTGCCGACCTGCGGGCGCAGCTGCTGCCGCGTGCCCCGCGCATCACGCCCGACGAACTGGTGGCCCATGGCGAGGCCTATGCCCGCGCCACCGGCTACCCGGTGCAGGTGCAGTGGACGCTGCTGGATGGCGTGAACGACACCGACGAAGAACTCGACGGCATCGTGCGGCTGCTGCAGGGCAAGTACGCGGTGCTCAACATGATTCCGTACAACGCGGTGGCCGGCCTGCCCTACGAGCGCCCCTCGTGGGAGAAGGCGGCCGACATCGCGCGGCGGCTGCACCGCCGGGGCATCCTGACCAAGCTGCGGCAGTCGGCCGGTCAGGACGTGGACGCCGGCTGCGGCCAGCTGCGCGCCCGTTCGTTGTCCAGCGGCGAGCAGGTGGTGGCCGTGCGCCGGCGCCGGCTCAGTGCAGCGTCAGCGGACACGACGTCGTCTTGACCCGCACCGGCACGGCGCGCGCCTCGAACGGTGCCTCTGCCGTGCCGCACAGTGCGGCGGCAATCGCCTGGGCCTGCCGGGCGATGGGCTCGATGTAGCGGCTGGGCTGGCCGTCGATGGCGATGCAGTCGCCCAGCGCATGGATGCGCGGGTCGCTGGTGCGCAGCGTGGTGGCGTCCACCGCAATGCCGTTGTGCCAGGTCAAGCCGGCGCTCTGTGCCAGCCGGGGCGGCGTGGCCAGGCCGGCGGCGGCAATCACCTGGTCGGCCGCAAAGCGTTGGCCGCAGGCAGTGGTCAGGCGCAGGGCGCCGTTCACCCGTTCCAGCCGTTGCACCTGCACCCCGCCCACAAAGCGGATGTTGAGGTCGGCCCAGGCCGCCAGCAGCGGCTCGGCGGCCTGCTGCTGCGGCCAGCGGCCCAGGGGGTGGGCGGCCTGGTCGAGCAGGGTGATGCGGTGGCCGCCCAGGGCCAGGTCGTTGGCCAGCTCGCAGCCGATCAGGCCGGCGCCCACGATCAGCACGTCGCGCGGTGTATCGCCCAGCGCGGCGCGCAGGCGACGGTAGGCATCGAGGTGGTTGATGCGCCAGCACAGCTCGGCCGGCAGCGCCGGCGGCAGGCAGGCCTGGGCGCCATGGGCCAGCACCAGGTGGTCGTAACGCAGCACGCCGCGTGTGGTGCGCAGGCTGCGGGTGTCGGGGCAGATGCGCACGGCCTCGGTGCGGGCCACCAGGCGCACGCCCAGGCGGGCGGCAGCAGCGGCACCGCTCTCGCGCACCAGGGCGCCGTCGTCCAGCCGGCGGGCCACAGCCACCGAGAGCAGGGGCTTGTCGTACACGTCACCTGCGCAGCGTGTGACCAGGGTGATGGGGAGCGCCGCATCGCGTTCACGCAGGGCCTGGGCCATGGCCCAGCCGGCCCGTCCGGCACCGACGATGACCACGCCGGCCGCGCCACCCCGCCGCGCCACGGGGACCGCAGCAGCGTCCGAGCGGGCCAGCAGTTCTGCGCGGCTGGGGGCGCGGTAGAGCCGGAAGTCGGCCTTGGTCACGCCGCACAGCGGGCAGGCCCAGTCGTCCGGGATGTCGGCATACCGCGTGCCGGCGGCCAGGCCGCCGTCGGGGTCGCCAACGGCCTCGTCGTAGATGTAGCCGCAGGCGTCGCAGATGTATTGCTGGTAGGGGGCGGCCGCAGCGGCCGTGGGTGTGTTCATGCCGGCATCACCTCGGCGGACAGCCGGGCGATCTCCTTGCGCAGGTGCTTGATGGCCGGCGTGACGATGGCCACGAAGTGCGATTCGCGCACCCGCCGCTGCACGTCCGAGCTCATGAGGTAGCCGCGCGCGCCCTGGTGCAGCAGGGCCGACTGGGCGGCGCGCAGGCTGAGTTCGGCACCGTGGGCGCGGGCATCGAGCACGTCGATGAAGAAGGCGGGCGAGGGGTCGAACGGGGTCTGGGCCAGCTTCATCACCCGGGCTTCCAGCGCATCGAGTTCGGCCTGCAGGTCGGCCGGGCGCTCGTCCAGGTGCTGGTTCACATGGCCGAGCTGGTCTTCCACCGCCCACATGCTGTCGATGGCGCCCTGCGTCACGCCCAGGGCCATGCCGCACTGGAGCATGACGAAGGCCCCGCGGATGCGGGCGATGAAGGGCTTGGCCGGGTCGGCCATGATCTCGTCGGTGCCGATGAAGTGGTCCTTCAGGCGCAGGGCCCAGGTGCCGGTGCCTTCCATGCCGGCAAAGCTGGGGCAGTCGCGCAGCTCCACACCGGGGGCGTCGCAGCGCAGCAGGAACATCACCTCGCGCACCACCTCGCCACGCTCGTCCACCACGCCGGCCAGCGCGCCGCAGGCATGGTCGGGCCCCAGGTTGCTGACCCAGGGCAGGCTGCCGCTGACCCGGTAGCCACCGTCCACCGGCACCGCCTTGAGCAGCAGGCTCTCGATCTGGGCATAGCTCTTCATGGGGTTGGACATGGCGGTGCCGCCCAGCGTGCGGCCCGTGGCGTGGGCCATGAGGGCCTCGCCGTTCAAGGCCGGGTTGCCGCTGGCCTGCATGTACAGGCCGCACACCGCCTGGCACCAGGCCATGAAGCCGGTGGCTCCGCACACCCGCGAGACCTCGGCCATGGCGCGGATGGCCAGGCCGTAGTCGCCGCGCCCGGCGGGTGCGTCCAGGTGGGCGCTGAAGGCCCCCAGGGCGGCCAGCTGCTGCAGCACCTCGCGCGGGTAGTGGCCTTGCCGGTCGATGGCCTCGGCCACGTCGGCCAGCGGCCCCCGGGCCACGGCGCGCACCGCGTCCAGCAGGCCATCGGCGCTGGTGGTCACGGCGTCGCGGGGAAGGTCGGCGGGGTTCATGCGGCCTCCTTGCGGCTCAGTCGGCCAGGGCGATGGTGAAGGGAATGGGGTTGCGCATGGTGTTGGCCACCGGCGAGTAGAAGTTGGCGTGCTGCACGATCTCGTCGAGCACCTCGCGCGGCGCATCACCTTCCACCACCACCTTCACCCGGATGGCCTGGAAGCCCATCTCGGGTGGCGTCTTTTCCAGGGCGCCACCGGCACCCCAGGCGGCCGGGTTGCCGATGTCGCCCTCCAGGAACACCTCCAGTTTGCTGAGCTTCACGCCCTTCCAGGTGGCCACGGCGGTGATGCCCACGGCCAGGCAGCCGCCCAGGCCGGAGAGCACGATCTCGCCCGGGGCCGGTGCGGTGTCCTGGCCGAACAGGTGCAGCGGCTCGTCCACCACCACCGGCGCGTGGCTGCCCACGTAGCTGAGCGACCGGTACTGCCCCTCCATGACGGTGTGGACCTTGTTGGTGCCCCGGCTGCCGGGGTTGGCCTTGCCCTTGGCGGCGAAGGTGGCCAGGCCGGCCGCGTCGATCGGGCGCAGGTACGCCTTGACGGTGGTGGGGGTGGTGGGGGCGAGGGTGTCGGACATGGTGTCTCCAGGGTTGAACAACAGGGTGGGCGGCAGCCGCATGGGGGATCAGGCCGCCAGGGCCAGTGCCGGGCGCGAGGTCTTGACCGGCAGGCCGGTCTCGATGGGCAGGCTGTCGTTGCGCGACCACTCGTTCCACGAGCCGAAGTACATGCGCACGTCCGAGAAGCCGGCCTGCTTGAGGGCGAGGAAGGTGTTGGACGCGCGGGCGCCCTTGAAGCAGTAGAGGTAGATGGTGTCGTCGGTGCCGATGCCGGCGGTGGCGCATTCCGCGCGCACCTCGTCGGGCGTCTTGAACACCGGGCCCTGCGGCGAGGGCTTCATGAAGCGGTACCACTCCACCCAGCGCGCACCGGGCAGACGGCCCTTGCGCGGTGCGAAGTCCTTGCCATAGGGCGAAGAGCTGTCGCCGATCCACTCGTCCACATCGCGCACGTCCAGCAGCACGGTGTCGGTGCCCAGGGCGGCCATCACGTCCTCCTGGGTCAGCATCACGTCGGTCATGGGCAGCTCGGGGAAGGTGGCCGGGGTCGGGGTGACCGCCTCGGTGGACACCGGCAGGCCGCTGGCCTTCCAGGCGCTGAAGCCGCCGTTGAGCACCTTGATCTTGGGGTAGCCCAGCCAGGTGAGCAGGTAGTAGCCCCGGCACGACTGGCCGTAGCCGCTGTTCATGGCGTCCTCGTAGAACACGGCCGTCTCGGCACCCGACAGGCCGGCCTTGCCCAGCGCATCGGCAAAGGTGGCCTTGAGTTCCATCAGGCCCTCGGGCGTGGAGGTGGCGAGATACGTGAACACCTCGCGCAGGTTCACCGCGCCCGGAATGTGGCCGGCGGCATAGGTGTCGGCATCGCGGGTATCGATGAGCACGACGGGTTCTGACGACATCAGGGCATGGAGCTGGGCAGGTGCGATCAGGGTGGCTTCGATGGACATGGAGACCTCGCGATGAAAGAGGGCAGGCAGGATGGCCTGTGCCTCTCATCGCAACGGTCGTGCCAGCAGGACGGCCCACCGCAAGCCCTTGATTTGCAAGGGATTCGACCGTTTGACCGCAGCGTGTCGCAGCCACTGTGTCGACACAATGTCGACATTGGGTCAACCGCTCGGGAGGGCCCTCAGCGCAGCCCGGCCTTCTTCAGCCGGTACGCAAACTGCCGCAGCGTCAGTCCCAGGCTCTGCGCAGCACGCGACTGGTTGCCGCCATGCTGCGCCAGGCAGTCGGCCAGCTGTTGTGCGTCGTGCGAATCGGCGCGCTGGTAGTCGCGCACCAGGGGGGCGGGCGCCGTGGTGGTCCGCTCGGGCCTTGCCGCCGGTGCAGCGCCGCCCGGCATGAAGCGCTGCAGCAGCGCCTCGTCCACCGCGGTGCGGTCGGCCAGCAGCACCACGCGTTCGATCAGGTTGCCCAGTTCGCGGATGTTGCCGGGCCAGTCGTGCGCGTCCAGCACCGCCAGGGCGCCGGGGGTCAGGTGCACGTTGCGCTGGTGGGCCTGGTTGGCGCGGCTGATGAAGTGCAGGGCCAGCGCGCGAATGTCTTCGCGCCGCTCGCGCAGGCTGGGCAGGCGGATGGGCACCACGTGGATGCGGTAGTACAGGTCGGGCCGGAAACGCCCGGCCTGCACGTCGCTCTGCAGGTCGCGGTGGGTGGCGGCCACCAGCCGCACGTTCACCCGCACCTCCTTGCGCCCGCCCAGGCGCACCAGCGTGCCTTCCTGCAGGGTGCGCAGCAGCTTGGACTGCAGCGACAGCGGCAGCTCGCCGATCTCGTCCAGGAACAGGGTGCCGCCCTCGGCCTGCTCGAACCAGCCGGCGCGCGAACCGGATGCACCGGTGAAGGCGCCCTTCTCGTGGCCGAACAGCTCGGACTCGAACAGCGTCTCGGGAATGGCGGCGCAGTTCACCTTGATGAAGGGCTGGGCATGGCGGCCGCTGGCCAGGTGCACCGCGCGGGCGAACAGCTCCTTGCCGGTGCCGGATTCGCCCAGCAGCAGCACCGTGGCCTGTGACTGCGACACCCGCTCCAGCTCGCCCAGGGCCTGCAGCAGCGCGGGCGAGCGGCCGATCAGGCCGTAGCGGGCGGTGTTCACTTCCAGCGCCCGGGTCAGTTCCTGGTTGCGCTCCTGCAGGGCGCGGGTCTGCTCGTCCACCAGGCGCTGCAGCTGCAGCAGCTGGCCGGTGAGCGTGGCCAGCAGGCCCAGCACCGCCAGGTCGTCATTGAGGTGGCGCTGCCGGCTGCGGATGCGGTGGCAGGCCAGCACGCCCTCGGTGCGCCCGTCCACCACCACCGGCAGGGCCACGAAGGCCACGGTCTGCGGCGGCAGCCGGTCGCGCGTGACCGCGCGGAACAGGAAGCCGGGTTCGGCGTCCACGTCCTGCACGATGGCGGGCATGCCGCTGGCCAGCACCCGGCCGGTGATGCCCTCGCCCGGGCGGTAGACGCCGCGTGCAGCCTCGCTGGCGGTCAGGCCGTAGGCATGGGCGATGCGGGCCACCTGGGTGTCCTGCGGGTCGCGCAGCACGATGCGCCCCCGGTTCAGGCCCAGCAGCTCGCTCATGAGGTGCAGCATCTCCCGCAGCACGAAACCCGGCGCCAGGCTGCGCCCCACCAGCTTCATGACCTCGCGCAGCAGCAGCAGCTCCTGGGCGCGCCAGTCGGTGTGGGGGGCGTCGGAGGCGGTGGAGGGCGGCGGTGGCATGTGCACAGGCACAAGCAAGCAACGCACCAGATCCACCCGGGGGTATGGCTCCGGGCGTGCATTGACACTTCTGCGATTGAAAAATATATTGCCAGCAATATGAACTGCGCCCTCGACACCAACGTCCTCGTTGCAGCGGTACGTAGCCCGACCGGGGCCTCGGCCGAGCTGCTTCGCCGGGCGTTGCAGCGCCAGGTGCCGGTGTTGTGCAGCGTGCCGCTGTTTCTGGAATACGAGGACGTGCTGACCCGTCCGGACCACCTGGCATCGGCCGGTGTGACGGCTGCCGATGTGCACAACCTGCTCGACGTGCTGGCGGGCGTGGTGCTGCCGGTCACCATCCAGTTCCTGTGGCGGCCCCAGCTCCGCGACCCGAAGGACGATCTGGTGCTGGAGCTGGCGGTCAACGGCCAGGGGCTGGGCGAGCCGGTGACGCTGATCACCTTCAACCAGCGCGACTTTCTGCCGCAGGCAAGGGCCTTCGGCATCCCGGTCATGGGACCGGCCCAGTTCTTTCAAGGAGTCTGACCATGGGAACCCCGAGCAACTACGCCCTGCGTCTGCCGACTTCGCTCAAGCAGGGCGCCGAACAGCTGGCCCGCGAAGATGGCACCACCCTCAACCAGTTCATCGTCAGTGCGGTGGCCGAAAAGGTCTCGGCCATGAAGACCGCCCAGTACTTCGTGGAACGTTCCGGCCGGGGCGATCTGCAGGCTGCCCTGGCCTTGCTGGGCCGACCGGGCGGGCAGCCGCCGGCCGAAGACGACCGCCTGCCGGGCTGATCGGCACCGATACAGCGGTACCGCCGGGTAAAATCGCCGCTTCTCAAGGAGCGTTGCAGCGCTGCCGCCCCCACCGCCGGGGCGATGTGGCGTCAGGCTTGGGTGGGCGCGAACAGGCCCGAACGACGCTCGCAGGACTGTTTTCCGAACACACCTGATGAGCACCCCGATGTCTTCTTCCGCTCCCGACGCCCTCACCCCCTCGGCCACCGTACAGCCCATGATGCTGTCCGGCCTGGAGCCGCTGCTCATTGGCCGCGACCACCTGTTCGTCAACATCGGCGAGCGCACAAACGTCACTGGCTCCAAGGCCTTCGCCCGCATGATCCTGGAAGGGCGGTTCGAGGACGCCCTGGCCGTGGCCCGCCAGCAGGTGGAGAACGGCGCACAGATCATCGACGTCAACATGGACGAGGCCATGCTCGACAGCCAGGCCGCCATGGTGCGTTTCCTCAACCTCATGGCCGGCGAGCCCGACATCTCCCGCGTGCCGGTGATGATCGATTCGTCCAAGTGGAGCGTGATCGAGGCCGGCCTGCAGTGCATCCAGGGCAAGGGCGTGGTGAACTCGATCAGCATGAAGGAGGGCGTGGACGAATTCAAGCGCCAGGCCCGACTGATCAAGCGCTACGGCGCGGCCACCGTGGTCATGGCCTTCGACGAGCAGGGCCAGGCCGACACCTACCAGCGCAAGATCGAGATCTGCGAGCGGGCCTACCGCATCCTGGTGGACGAGGTCGGCTTCCCGCCGGAAGACATCATCTTCGACCCCAACATCTTCGCCATCGCCACCGGCATCGAGGAGCACGACAACTACGCGGTCGACTTCATCGAGGCCACGCGCTGGATCAAGCAGCACCTGCCCGGCGCCAAGGTCAGCGGCGGCGTGTCTAACGTGAGCTTCAGCTTTCGTGGCAACGACCCGGTGCGCGAGGCCATCCACACCGTCTTCCTGTATCACGCCATCCAGGCCGGCATGGACATGGGCATCGTCAACGCCGGCATGATCGGTGTGTACGACGAGCTCGAACCGGTGCTGCGTGAGCGGGTGGAAGACGTGGTGCTGAACCGCCGCCCCGATGCCGCCGAACGCCTGCTGGAAATTGCCGAGACCGCGAAGGGCGCCGCCAAGGACGAGTCGCAGAAGAACGCCTGGCGCGAGCTGCCGGTGCGCGAGCGCCTGTCGCATGCGCTGGTGCGCGGCATCAACGACTTCATCACCGAAGACACCGAGGCCATGTGGCGCGAGATCGAGGCCACCGGCGGCCGGCCGCTCAACGTGATCGAAGGCCCGCTCATGGACGGCATGAACGTGGTGGGCGACCTGTTTGGCCAGGGAAAGATGTTCCTGCCGCAGGTGGTCAAGAGCGCCCGCGTGATGAAGCAGGCGGTGGCCCACCTGCTGCCCTACATCGAGGCCGAGAAGCAGGCCCTGCTGGCCGCCGGCGGCGACGTGAAGCCCAAAGGCAAGATCGTGATCGCCACCGTCAAGGGCGACGTGCACGACATCGGCAAGAACATCGTCACCGTGGTCCTGCAGTGCAACAACTTCGAGGTGGTGAACATGGGGGTCATGGTCCCCTGCCACGAGATACTGGCCAAGGCGCGTGAAGAGGGTGCCGACATCGTGGGCCTGTCCGGCCTGATCACGCCCAGCCTTGAAGAGATGCAGTTCGTGGCCTCGCAGATGCAGAAGGACGACTGGTTCCGCAGCCGCCAGGTGCCGCTGCTGATCGGGGGTGCCACCTGCAGCCGTGTGCACACGGCGGTGAAGATCGCTCCGCACTACGAAGGCCCGGTGGTCTATGTGCCCGACGCCTCGCGCAGCGTGAGCGTGGCGCAGGGGCTGCTGTCGGAACAGGCGGCGGCCTACATCGCCGAGATCCGCGCCGACTACGACCGGGTGCGCCAGCAGCACGCTTCCAAGAAGCAGACGCCGCTGTGGACGCTGGCCCAGGCCCGCGCCAACGCCACGCCGGTGGACTGGAGCGCCTACCAGCCACCGGTGCCCAAGTTCATCGGCCGCCGGGTCATTCGCAATGTGGACCTGGCCGAGCTCTCGCGCTTCATCGACTGGGGCCCGTTCTTCCAGACCTGGGACCTGGCCGGCCCCTTCCCCGAGATCCTCAAGGACGAGGTGGTGGGAGAGGAAGCCCGCCGCGTGTTCAGCGACGGCAAGCGCATGCTGCAGCGCCTGATCGACGGCCGTTGGCTCAGCGCCAGTGCGGTGGTGGGCCTGTACCCGGCCAACCAGATCAACCACGACGACATTGCGCTCTACGCCGACGAGTCGCGCGAGCAGCCGGTGCTCATCTGGCACGGCCTGCGCCAGCAGACCGAGAAGCAGGAGATCGACGGCCTCATGCGCCCCAGCCGCTGCTTGGCCGACTTCGTGGCGCCGCACGGCGTGGCCAGGGACTATGTGGGCGTGTTCGCCGTGACCGCCGGCCTGGGCGTGGAGAAGAAGGAAAAGCAGTTCCTCGACGACCACGACGACTACTCCGCCATCCTGTTCAAGGCCCTGGCCGACCGGCTCGCCGAGGCCATGGCCGAGTACCTGCACCACCGTGTGCGCACCGACTTCTGGGGCTATGCGGCCGATGAAGCCCTGTCCACCGAAGAGCTGATTGCCGAGAAGTACCGGGGCATCCGCCCGGCACCGGGCTACCCGGCCTGCCCGGACCACACCGTCAAGCGCGGCCTGTTCGACCTGCTGCAGGCCGAAGAGATCGGCATGGGCCTGACCGACAGCCTGGCCATGACGCCGGCTGCCAGCGTGAGCGGCTTCTACCTGGCCCACCCGGAGAGCACCTATTTCAACGTGGGCCGCATCGGCCCCGACCAGCTGGCCGATCTGGCGCAGCGCAGCGCCGTGGCGCAGGACGAATTGCAGCGCTGGCTGGCGCCCAACCTGTAAGCTGGCGATCCCGGATTTTTCAGGAGGAGACCACCATGAAGCACATCCGATTCGCCGCCATTGCCCTCGCGGGGCTGCTCGCCCTGCCGGCCCTGGCCCAGCAGCCCAAGCTCTCGTCCCTGTGCCCCACCTGCGGCATCGTGCAGTCGGTGCAGGCCGAGAAGCGTGAAGGCGAAGGCGGTGCCATGGGCATCGTCGGCGGCGCGGTCATCGGCGGCCTGCTGGGCAACCAGGTGGGCGGCGGCACCGGCAAGACGCTGGCCACCGTCGGTGGTGCCGTGGGCGGCGGCTACCTGGGCAACGAGGCCCAGAAGAAGCTCACCAGCAAGACCGTATGGGTGACCCAGGTCAAGATGAAGGACGGCAGCATCCGCCCGTTCGAGACCGCTGCCCAGCCGGCCTGGACCAGTGGCAAAGTGGTCCGGGTCAATGACCAGGGCCAACTGGTCCCTCTGAAGTAAGCCCTCCCACACGGTACATCGTCACGGCCACCTCGGCGGCCGTGACTTCTCGCTGTCTGCGCAAGTCGGCCACGGCACGTAATACGCGCATGCCGGGTTTAGGGTAATGCTGATCGAGCGCAGCAGCGCTCCTATGCGTGCTTGGGCAGCCTGAGGCCTTCGGAACTCTCGGGGCGAACGCATTTGCAACGACGAGTGTGGAGGCGCCGCATCGCAGTGATAGGAGGCGGCTTGAAACTGTGCTGGCTCTCATGCCGCGTTCGCATCCTCACGATCGCGTGGCTGCGCACCAAGAGCAAAAAGCACAGCACGCTTATTCCCGCTTTTGGTGCGGCAATCCATCGTAGTTCGAGTGCCTAGTGGCTTGTTGTGCCCGATTGTGGTGCGTTCGAGCAGACATGCGCTGCAACACCGGTGCATGGCGCATGCTGGACTTGTGGGTGCCGGTTCTGCCGGTGCATCCACACGAGTATGGAAGCGGCGTTACGGTTGGCTGCGGCTGGCACGGTCCGTGCTTAGGTGCTCCGGCGATTGATCAGCGCCCGTGGAGTTCCCGCGGAGCACTCAGCAACATGCGGCGCCGCAACCCCCGGGACGGCACCCTCCAGAACCCAAGAGGAAACACAGCATGAAAATGGTTTCAGCCATCATCAAACCGTTCAAGCTGGACGAGGTGCGCGAGGCACTGTCCGGCATGGGCGTGCAGGGCATCACCGTGACCGAGGTCAAGGGCTTCGGTCGCCAGAAGGGCCACACCGAGCTGTACCGCGGTGCCGAGTACGTGGTGGACTTCCTGCCCAAGGTCAAGGTCGAGGCAGCCGTGGCCGACGAACTGGTCGACCGCGTGATCGAAGCCATCGAAGGTGCCGCCCGCACCGGAAAGATTGGCGACGGAAAGATCTTCGTCACCAACCTCGAACAGGTGATCCGCATCCGCACCGGCGAGACCGGCAAGGAAGCGCTCTGATTCCCGCCCTCGAACCCGAAAGAAGACCGACATGAAAAAACTCATCGCTTCCCTCCTGCTGGGCGCGGGCCTGGCATTCGGTGGTCTGAGCGCCATTGCCCAGACCGCCGCCCCGGCCGCCGATGCGCCGGCGGCCACCGCACCTGCCGCAGCCCCTGCGGCCGAAGCCCCGGCACCCGCCGCCGCTGCCGCACCGGCTGCTGCCGAAGCCGCTGCCCCGGCCGCTCCTGAAGCCCCCAAAGAGACCGTCGACAAGGGTGACGTGACCTGGATGATGATCGCCACCGTGCTGGTCATCATGATGGTCATCCCCGGCCTGGCCCTGTTCTACGGCGGCCTGGTCCGCAGCAAGAACATGCTGTCGGTGCTGATGCAGGTCATGGTGGTGTTCTCGCTGATCTCGGTGCTGTGGGCCGTCTACGGCTACAGCCTGGCCTTCGGCGGCGAGGGCCTGATCATCGGCAACCTCAGCAAGGTGTTCCTGCTGGGCGTGACGCCGGAATCGCTGGCCGCGACCTTCACGCCCGGCGTGATGATCCCCGAGTACATCTTCATCGCCTTCCAGGCCACCTTCGCCGGCATCACCTGCGCACTGATCGTGGGCTCGTTCGCCGAGCGCATCAAGTTCTCGGCCGTGCTGCTGTTCTCCGCCCTGTGGTTCACCTTCAGCTACCTGCCGATCGCCCACATGGTGTGGGGTGCCGGTGGCTACCTGTTCGGCAAGGGCGCGCTGGACTTCGCCGGCGGCACCGTGGTGCACATCAACGCCGCCATGGCCGGCCTGGTGGGTGCCTACCTGATCGGCAAGCGCATCGGCTACGGCAAGGAAGCCATGGCCCCGCACAGCCTGACCCTGACCATGGTGGGCGCCTCGCTGCTGTGGGTGGGCTGGTTCGGCTTCAACGCCGGCTCCAACCTGGAAGCCAACGGAGGCACCACGCTCGCCTTCATCAACACCCTGGTCGCCACCGCCGCCGCCGTGCTGGCCTGGTGCATCGGTGAAGCCCTGGGCAAAGGCAAGGCTTCCATGCTGGGCGCTGCCTCCGGCGCCGTGGCCGGCCTGGTGGCCATCACCCCGGCCTGCGGCACCGTGGGCCCCATGGGAGCCATCATCATCGGCCTGATCTCCGGCTTCCTGTGCCTGTGGGGCGTGACCGGCCTGAAGAAGATGCTGGGTGCCGACGACTCGCTGGACGTGTTCGGCGTGCACGGCGTGGGTGGCATCGTGGGCGCCCTGCTGACCGGCGTGTTCTCGGCCGCTTCCCTGGGTGGCGTCAAGGCCGACGGCTACAGCATCGGCAGCCAGCTGATCGTGCAGGCCGAAGGCGTGGTGATCACCATGGTGTGGTCGTCGGTGGTGGCCTTCATCTGCTACAAGATCGTCGACATGGTGGTGGGTCTGCGCGTAACCGAAGAGGCCGAGCGCGAAGGCCTGGACATCTCCTCGCACGGCGAGACCGCCTACAACCGCTGATCCCCTGCGGTCGGGTTCCGGCCCGACCCGGCAGCGATTCCCGAAACCCGCGTGGCGATACCGCCAGCGGGTTTCGTCTTTGTGGGCTGCCTAGCATGTGGCGGCGGTCAGCTTGGCCGCCTGCCCCAGGAGACGCTGCATGCCTTCCCGTTCCATCACCTGTCTGCTGGCCACCGCGCTGGCCGTGTCCGCCACGCTGTGTGCTGCCGCTGCGGCCGACACCGACAAGCCGGCCCACAAGAAGAAGCCCGCCCGGGTGAGCGTTGTGAAGTCCGAGTCCGGCGAGACCGCCAGCGAGCGCGAACGCCGCCTCATCCGCGGGTGCCGGGGCCGGCCGGACGCGGGGGCCTGCCTGGGCTATGCCCGCTGATTTGCAGCCCCGCGTGCAAAAAATTCAAGGCCGGCCGGGGTGGTGCCCGCTACCATGCCCGGCATGTTGTCCACCCCCCCCGACCATCCGGGCGAGCTGATCGAGCGCATCCGCGCCGCCGCCGCCGACCGCAACGTGCTGCGCCTGCAGGGCGGTGGCACCAAGGCTTTTCTGTCCGAGCCCGTCCCTGGCGAGGTGCTTAGCACCACCGGGTACGCCGGCATCATCAGCCACGAGCCGTCGGAGCTGGTGGTCACGGTCAAGGCGGGCACGCCGCTGGCCGAGCTGGAATCGGTGCTGGCAGCGGCCGGGCAGTCGCTGGCCTTCGAGCCGCCGCACTTCGGCCCCGGTGCCACGGTGGGCGGTGCGGTGGCGGCCGGTCTGGCCGGCCCGGCCCGGGCCACGGTGGGCGGCGCGCGCGACTATGTGCTGGGCGTGCGCCTCATCAACGGCAAGGGCGAGCTGCTCACCTTCGGCGGACAGGTCATGAAGAACGTGGCCGGCTACGACCTGAGCCGCGCCCTGGCCGGCAGCCGGGGTCAGCTCGGCGTGATCGCCGAGGTCAGCCTCAAGGTGCTGCCGGTGGCGCCGGCCGAGGCCACCCTGGTGTTTCCGCTGGCCCAGCATGATGCGCTGGAACAGCTGCACCGCTGGGGCGGCCAGCCGCTGCCGCTGAACGCGTCCTGCTGGGTGCGTGACGACACGGCACCCGGCGCGCCCGAGCTGCTGTTCGTGCGCCTGCGCGGTGCGGTGGCAGCGGTGGACGCGGCCATCGCCCGCATGACCCGCGAGGTCAGCGGCCAGCGCATCGCCGATGCCCAGGCCCGCGCCGACTGGACCGCTTGCCGCGAACAGACGCTGCCCTTCTTCACTGCCCCGTCGCCGGCCCACGGCCTGTGGCGCGTGTCGGTGCCGCAGACCGCCCCGGTGCTGGACCTGCCCGCGCCGGTGATGGTGGAGTGGCAGGGCGCCCAGCGCTGGTGCTGGGCCCCGGTGGACCAGGCTGCCGCCATCCGCTCGGCAGCGCGCGCGGCTGGCGGCCATGCCAGCCTGTTCCGTGCACCGGCCAGCGGTGCGGCCGGTGTGGCTCGCGAGGACCTGGCCGAACCCGCCATTGCCGCCATCCAGGCCCGGCTGCGCGCCGAGTTCGATCCCGCCGGCATCTTTGCCGCCGCCTGAGCCCCACCATGCAAACCCACCTCTCTCCCGAATTCGCGCAGCGCGCCGACGGCCAGGCCGCCGAAGCGATCCTGCGCAAGTGCGTGCACTGCGGCTTCTGCACCGCCACCTGCCCCACCTACCAGTTGCTGGGCGACGAGCTGGACGGCCCGCGCGGCCGCATCTACCTGATCAAGCAGGTGCTCGAAGGCGCCGAGCCCACCCGCAAGACCCAGCAGCACCTGGACCGCTGCCTGACCTGCCGCAACTGCGAGACCACCTGCCCCAGCGGCGTGGACTACGGCCATCTGGTGGACATCGGCCGCGCCATCGTGGACGAGAAGGTCGAGCGCCCGGCCGGTGAACGCGCGGCGCGCTGGCTGCTCAAGGAGGGCCTGCCTTCGCCGCTGTTCGGCCCGGCCATGAAGCTGGGCCAGGCGGTGCGTGGCCTGCTGCCCGAATCGCTCAAGGCCAAGGTGCCCGCTCCCCGGCCGGCCGGCCGGTGGCCCACCGCCACCCACGCCCGCCGCGTGCTCATGCTGGGCGGCTGCGTGCAGCCGGCCATGGCGCCCAACATCAATGCCGCCACCGCCCGCGTGCTGGACGCCGCCGGCATCCAGACCGTGATCGCCCCCGAGGCCGGCTGCTGCGGCGCGGTCAAGTTCCACCTGAACGACCAGGACGGTGCCCGCGCCCAGATGCGCGCCAACATCGACGCCTGGTGGCCGCACATCGAACAGGGTGTGGAGGCCATCGTCATGAACGCATCGGGCTGCGGTGTGACGGTCAAGGAATACGGCCACATCCTGCAGGACGACCCGGCCTACGCCGCCAAGGCGGCGCGCATCAGCGAACTCACCCGCGACCTGTCCGAGCTGCTGCCCACGCTGGTGCCGGCGCTGCGCGACCGCGTCAAGCGCCCGGCCGCCGACCGCGTCATCGGCTTCCACCCGCCCTGCACGCTGCAGCACGGCCAGAAGCTCAAGGGCGGCGTGGAGCAGCAGCTGGGCGAGCTCGGCTTCACCGTGGCCGTGGCCCGCAACGAGGCCCACCTGTGCTGCGGCTCGGCCGGCACCTACTCGGTGCTCAACCCCGACATCGCCTACACCCTGCGCGACCGCAAGCTCGGCCACCTGAACGACCTGAAACCGGCCGTCATCGCCAGCGCCAACATCGGCTGCATCACCCATCTGCAGAGCGGCACCGAAACCCCGGTGCGCCACTGGGTCGAGCTGCTGGACGAAGCCCTGGCCTGACGCGGCACCATGATCCCGGCGCTGGCCACCCTGCTCGTGTTCCAGCTCGTGGGCGAGGTGGTGGTCATGTCGCTCGGGCTGCCGGTGCCCGGGCCGGTGGTGGGCCTGGCCCTGCTGCTCACGGTGCTGGTGCTGCGCCCGACCACGATCACCGCGATCAAGCCCACGGTGCAGGGGCTGCTGCAGCACCTCTCGCTGTTGTTCGTGCCGGCCGCCGTGGGCGTGATGCAGCACCTGCAGCGCCTGGGTGACGAGGCCCTGGCCATCGGCGTGGCGCTGGTGGCCAGCACGCTGGTGTGCATGGCGGTGTCGGCCTGGACCATGGTGTGGCTCATGAAGCGGCTGGACCGCACCGACCCACCGGCCGGGGACCCTGCACCATGAGCCCGCTGCCCGCCCTCGCCCTGCCCGGCGGCCTGGCCGATGTGTGGGTCTATCTGTCGACCACGCCGCTGCTGGGGCTGGCGCTCACGCTGCTGGTCTACCACGGGGCCTTCCTGATCTACCAGCGCGCCGGCTTCAACCCGCTGGCCAATCCGGTGGCCATCGCGGTGGTGGTGCTGGCCACGCTGCTGTGGCTCACCGGCACGCCGTACGCCACCTATTTCCAGGGCGCGCAGTTCGTGCATTTCCTGCTGGGCCCGGCCACGGTGGCGCTGGCGGTGCCGCTGTTCGAGCAGCTGCCCCGGCTCAAGCGCCTGTGGCTGCCGCTGCTGGGCGCGCTGGTGGCCGGCTCGGTGGCGGCCGCCGTGACGGCGGTGCTGGTGGGCTGGGCGCTGGGGGCTTCGCGTGCCACGCTGGCCTCGCTGGCGCCCAAGTCGGTCACCTCGCCGGTGGCCATGGGCATTGCCGAGAAGATCGGCGGCATCCCGTCGCTGACCGCGGTGCTGGTGGCGGCCACCGGCATCATCGGCGCGGCCAGTGCGCGCAGCCTGTTCAATGCCATGCGCATCCACGATCCCACGGTGCGCGGCTTTGCGCTGGGCACGGCGGCGCACGGCATCGGCACCGCGCGGGCGTTTCAGGTGAGCGACGAGATGGGGGCCTTCGCCGGCCTGGCCATGGGCCTGAGCGCGCTGTTCAGTGCGGTGGCCCTGCCGCTGCTGGGCGGGCTGCTGCTGCGCTGGCTCTGACGCGGCTCAGGCGGGGTCCGGCGGGGTCAGGTGGCGAGGGCGGCCTCGATATCGG
This sequence comes from Hydrogenophaga sp. R2, assembly GCF_049843595.1. Lineage (NCBI taxonomy): Bacteria > Pseudomonadati > Pseudomonadota > Betaproteobacteria > Burkholderiales > Comamonadaceae > Hydrogenophaga > Hydrogenophaga sp. R2. The sequence continues at coordinate 85,838 of NZ_JBBHZN010000003.1, read as the reverse complement.
CCGCCAGCTTGGCCGGTGCGTCCTGCGGCGCGTAGCGGCGGATCACCTGGCCGTCGCGTCCCACCAGGAACTTGGTGAAGTTCCACTTGATGGCCTTGCTGCCCAGCAGGCCGGGTGCCTCGGCGGTGAGCCAGCGGTACAGCGGGTGGGCGTCCGGGCCGTTGACATCGATCTTGGCCATCATGGGGAAGCTCACCCCGAAGTTGCGCTGGCAGAAGGTGGCGATTTCCTCGTTGCTGCCCGGGTCCTGGCTGCCGAACTGGTTGCACGGGAAACCCAGCACCACCAGGCCGCGTTCGCCATAGGTGCGGTGCAGTTCCTCCAGGCCGCCGAACTGCGGCGTGAAGCCGCAGGCGCTGGCCGTGTTGACGATCAGCAGGGGCTTGCCCTTGAACTCGGCCAGCGAGACGGTGTGGCCGTCGATGGTGGTGGCTTCGAAATCGTGCAGGGTGGGCATGGGGGCTCCTGAGTGTGGCGTGCGCGCGCCGGGTTGGCGGGCAAAAGTGACACCATCGTAGTAGCCGGCGGTCCGGCGCGGCATACTCCTGACGGATAGTCAGGCGGCCCGCAGGGTCGCCCACACCAGGAGACATTCCGTGCCGCTTCAGTACACCGTGGCGCTGGTGGGTTTTCCCCCGGCCGAGGTGACCACGCTGTCGTCGTTCTTCCGCATGGCTGCCCGCCGCCCGCCCGCCTATGTGGTGCAGGACGAGCCGCGCACGGCCGATCTGCTGCTGGTCAATGCCGACCACCCCCGGGCCATCGGCGCCGTGCGGCGCGCGGCCCTGCCGGCCAAGGTGATGCTGATCGGCCAGGCCGACGGCGGCACCGGCTGGCCGCTGCAGTCGCGCCCCGTCAGGCTGGTGCCGCTGCTGGGCGCGATGGATGCGGTGATGAACCCGCCCCCCGATCTCGAGCCGGAGCCCGAGACCCAGCCCCCGCGCGAGTTCGCCAGCACCGACGTGATGTCGCCCCGCGAATTCGTGAACACCGATGTCATGCCGCCCCAGGCGCTGCAGTCCCGGTTCCACCCGCAGAGCCGCGTCATGCCCGAAGTGCCCCGGGGCGAGGCATTGCTGGTGGCCCAGAGCCTGGTGGAAGGCCGCATCCTGCTCAAGCGGTTCCGCCAGTACGGCCTGGACATGGACTGGTGCCGCGAACCGCAGCAGGCCCAGACCATGATGGCCGCCCACCCCTACCGCCTGGTGGTGATCGACCGGGTGCAGGGCGAGCCTGACGGCCTGGCCCTGTGCCGCATGGCCAAGCAGCGCAAGCCGCAGACCCCGGTGGTGGTGATGTTCGCCACCACGGTGGGCAGCATGGAGCGCATGAAGGCCGGTCTGGCCGGTGCCGATGCCTACCTCTCGCGCTCGGTGTCCGAGGGCGAGCTGCAGCGCCTGCTGGTGCGGCACGACCTGGCCGAAGAGGGCGGGTTCCAGGCCACGAACTTCGGCGAGTTCTGACGCAGGGCCTCAGCCGTGCGCACGGGGTACCTCCACGGGTTCAGCCGTGCAGGTCGTCCCGGCGGGCGATCTCCAGCAGCCGTTCCAGCTCCACCGCGTGGTGCTGCTGGTTGTGCTGGTGCCACTTGGCGATCAGCCACATGGTGCCGGCCACCAGCACGCCGAAGGCGGTGATGGCCGCAAAGGCCGACAGGCCCATGCCGGTGGACAGGGCGTACAGCCCGCCCAGACCCAGGATGCAGGCCTGCTCGTTGAAGTTCTGCACCGCGATCGACCGGCCAGCACCCATGAGGTTGTGGCCGCGGTGCTGCAGCAGCGCATTCATGGGCACCACCAGGAAGCCGCCCAGGCCGCCCAGCAGCACCAGGAAGGGCGCGGCCACCCAGACGTTGTCGATGAAGTTCATCAGGATCACCAGCAGACCCATGCCGATGCCCAGCGGCATGACGCGGGTGGCCTGGTCCAGCCGCATCTTCATGGAGGCGATCACTGCGCCCACGGCGGTGCCGATGGCCACCACGCCCACCAGGCCGGAAGCCTGGGTGGTGCTGTAGCCCAGTGCGGCGGCCGCCCAGGCCAGCACGATGTAGCGCAGGTTGCCGCTCACGCCCCAGAACAGGGTGGTGGTGGCCAGCGAGATCTGGCCCAGGCGGTCGCGCCACAGGCGGGTGTTGCAGCGCCAGAAGTCCGGCAGCAGCTCCAGCGGGTTGCGTGGCATGGGGCGGGGCGTGACCCCGGTCAGCGGGATGCGCAGGTTGAAGATGGCGGCGGCGGCGTACACGAACACCAGCACCGCAATGGCCGCTTCGGCGGGGCGGTCGATGTGGGTGTCGAAGCCCGGCAGGTCGATGGACAGCAGCAGCGACGACAGCATCGGGCCGACCAGCTGGCCGCCCAGCAGCACGCCCAGGATGATGGAGGCGATGGTCAGGCCCTCGATCCAGCCGTTGGCCTTGACCAGCTGCGACGGCGGCAGCAGCTCGGTCAGGATGCCGTATTTGGCCGGCGAATAGGCCGCAGCACCCAGGCCCACCACGGTGTAGGCCAGCAGCGGATGGGTGCCGAAGAGCATGAGCAGGCAGCCCACGATCTTGATGGCGTTGCTGATGAACATGACCTGGCCCTTGGGCCTGGCGTCGGCAAAGGCCCCCACGAACGGGGCCAGCACCACATAGAAGAAGGCAAAGAGGGGCACCAGTGCGGCGCTTTGCCATTCCGGCGCATGGCGCGAACGGAGCAGTTCGATGGCGGCGACGAACAGCGCGTTGTCGGCCAACGAGCTGAAGAACTGCGCCGTCATGATGGTGTAGAAGCCGCGCTTCATGGCGATGATTTGGGTTGTCAGGTCCGCGGCTGGGGACGGCGCCCGCCGGTCTGGGCCGGCGTTTTATGCCACAGTGTGGCGAGCAAACCGAGTGTCTCCGGATGTATCCGGGGGTTATAGCACGGCCCCTCGCGAGGCCTTTTCACGCCCCCTCCTGCCTGCCGACCCATGCCGCGTCCCATCTCCGCCACCATCCACACCGCCGCCCTGCGCCACAACCTGCAACGCGCCCGCGACTGCGCGCCCGACGCCCGTGTCTGGGCGGTGGTCAAGGCCAACGCCTATGGGCATGGCATCGAGAACGCCTTCGAGGCGCTGCGCGGCGCCGACGGCTTTGCCCTGCTCGATCTGGACGAGGCCGAACGCATCCGGGCCCTGGGCTGGCGCGGCCCGGTGCTGCTGCTCGAAGGCACGTTCGAGCCGCGCGACCTGGAGCTGTGTTCGCGCCTGGGCCTGTGGCATGCGGTGCACTGCCACGAGCAGATCGACTGGCTGGCCGCGCACAAGACACAGGCGCCGCACCGCGTGTTCCTCAAGCTCAACTCCGGCATGAACCGGCTGGGCTTCACGCCGGACGCCTACCGCAGCGCCTGGACCCGGCTGAACGCGCTGCCGCAGGTGGACGAGATATCGCTCATGACCCACTTCAGCGACGCCGACGGCCCGCGCGGCATCGACCACCAGCTGGCGGTGTTCGAACAGGTCACGGCCGACCTGCCCGGCGAGCGCACCCTGTGCAACAGCGCGGCCATCCTGCGGCACGCCAGCCGCCCGCTGCGCGGCGAAGGCGTGCAGACGCTGGCGGCCGACTGGGTGCGCGAGGGCATCTCGCTCTACGGTGGCGCGCCCGACCACCCCGAGCACACGGCGGCCCACTGGAACCTGCAGCCGGCCATGACCCTGGCCACCCGCGTCATCGGCGTGCAGCAGCTGCAACCCGGCGACACCGTGGGCTACGGCTCCACCTTCACCGCCGACCGGCCCATGCGCATCGGCGTGGTGGCCTGCGGTTATGCCGACGGCTACCCGCGCCACGCCCCGACCGGCACGCCGGTGCTCGTCGACGGGCAGCGCAGCCGTACCGTGGGCCGCGTCAGCATGGACATGATCACCGTGGACCTGACGGCCATCCCGGGCGCCGGCATCGGCAGCGAGGCGGTGATGTGGGGCCGCAGCCAGGTGCGGCCGGATGCGGTGCTCACCGCCGACGAGGTGGCGCAGTCGGCCGGCACCATCTCCTACGAACTCACCTGCGGCGTGGCGCGGCGGGTGCCGTTCGTGGTGGACTGAGGCGCTGTCAGCGCCCGGTGCTGCGTCCCGGCGCGCAGTCGGCAAAGCCGTAGCGTTCGCAGAACGGGTTGCCGCGCACCGGCAGCCAGGCCGGGATGTCGTGGAAGTCGCGGGCCACCTGGGCCAGCACCTGGTCGCGGAAGGGCTGGAAGCGGAAGCCCTGGCCGTCGACCACCCAGAAGTCCACGCCCTGCACCGTCAGGCGCTGCACGCCGATGCGCTCGAAATAAGGCTCGAAGTCGGCGCGCACCGGCTCGTCGTACAGGAACACCCGGATCGGCTGGCCGTCGTACCGGCGGAAGTCGATGATCTGGTCGTCCTGCCGGGCGTGGTGGCGGCCCGGGCCGAACACCGGCACGTACTGCCGGTGGTGGTAGGCCAGCATGGCGGCGGGGTTGTAGGTGCGGGCCATCAGCGCGGCACCGGCCGGCAGGTCGGCCTGCAGCGCGGCCACGATGGCCGGCGTCTCGCGCAGGAACACGGCGCGGTCATACAGGCGGTTCAGCGGGGCATGGGTCCACCAGGACAGCGGCGCCCAGGCGATCAGGCCCACGGCCAGCAGGTGCGGCACCGACAGGGCCAGCGTGGCCCACCACGATGTCTTCAGCGCCGGCGCCGACAGCCGCAGCCCGGCCCACACCACGAACACCGGCACGAAGCCCAGCACCCAGTGCAGGCCCACGGTGCGGCGCAGGCTCACCAGCAGGAACAGCGCCAGCGGGAACATCCACAGCACGGCGGCCACCTTCAGCACCCGGGGCGACACGCCGTCGGCCCTGCGTGCGCGCAGCCCTTGCCACAAGAGCCAGGGCGTGAGCAGGTAGGCCGCCATGCCCAGGTAGGTGGCCACGGTGCGCCACGAGCCGCTGGAGCCTTCGTTGCGGTTGAAGACGTTGAACATCACGTTGCTCCAGCCGTGGAAGGCGTTGAAGCCGATGTTCAGCGCGATGCCGGGCAGCGCCCCCGCAAACACCACGAAGGGCGCCCAGGCGCGTTCGCGCCGCCAGCCCCAGGCGTGGGCCGCATAGGCAAAGCCCAGCAGGGCGGCGAAGTACTTGGACAGGAAGGCCAGGCCCAGCAGCACGCCGCACAGCAGGTACCAGCGCGCGGAGTGGGTGGTGGCCGCATCGGCGCGGAAGTAGGTCCAGACCGACAGCGCCATGAACAGAATCAGGGGCGTGTCCGTGGTGACCAGCACGAACATCCAGCTCCAGGGCAGCACCAGGTACACCGCGCCGGCCAGCCAGGCGCTGCTCTCGCGCGATGCCGGCAGGTATCGACGCAGCACATCGACGATGCCCAGGGCGATCAGGCTGGTCACCAGCAGCGTGACGCTGCGCAGCACCAGGGGCGAGTCGCCGCCCAGGCGCAGCAGCGCGATCAGCCAGCCCACCATGGGCGGGTGGTCGGAATAGCCCCAGGCCGGGAACACGCCCCACTGGTAGAAGAAGGCCTCGTCCCCGCTCATGGGGAAGGTGGCGGCCAGCAGCAGCTTGAGCAGCAGCGTGCCGATGAAGGTGAGTGCGAACAGCCGGCGCGCGGCGGGCAGCGAGGTGTCGTTCAGGGGCATCGACCGGGGTCCTTCAGGCGTCGAGCGCCAGCAGCCAGACGCCGGCCACGATCAGCCCGCAGCCGGCCAGCCGGGTCCAGGAAAACGGCTCGCCCAGCCAGGTGATGCCCAGCACCAGCGTCACCACGAAGCCCAGGCTCACCAGCGGGTAGGCCAGGCTCACGTCCAGCCGCGAGAGCACCCACAGCCACAGCACGGCGCTGGCCCCGTACAGGCCCAGGCCCAGCCACACCAGCGGGCTCGACAACGCATGCAGGTAGGTGCCGGCCACGTCGGTGCCGGCGGCACCGGCCGCCATGCCGCGCTTCATCACCAGCTGCGCCGCCGAGGACAGCAGCACGCAGAACACGGCCAGGGCCAGGGGAAGGGTCTTCATGCGCGTGCTCCGGGCATCAGGAGAGGTGGGGCAGGCCATGGGTGGCCAGCGCGCCGATCAGGCCCATGGCCAGCAGGGTCAGCCAGCTGAAGCGGTCGCGCAGGGCGAACTGCAGCGGGTCTTCGCCCACCAGTTCGCGCCGGCCGGTCTTGAGCCAGATGCGCATGAGCCACAGCAGCAGCACCGGCGCGGCGGCCCACAGCCAGTCGGGGTGGGCATAGAGCGCGCGGCTGTTCTGGCTGTCGATGTACAGCGCCAGCACCAGCACCGCCATGAAGCCGGCCGACAGCCCCATGGCGCGCAGCGAGGGCAGGTCGCTGGCCTGGTAGCCGCGGCCGGGGGCCAGGGTGCTGTGCTCGTCCACCAGCTCTTCCAGCTCGGCGCAGCGCTTGACCAGGGCCAGGCTCAGGAACAGGAAGATGGAGATGGCCAGCAGCCAGTTGGACAGGTCGACCCCGGTGGCCACCGCGCCGGCGCCGATGCGCAGCGTGTAGAGCGCCGAGAGCACCAGCACGTCGATCAGCGCCAGGCGCTTGAGGCGCACCGAGTACGCCAGCGTGGTGGCGGTGTAGAGCAGCAGCAGCGCGGTGAAGCCGATCGACACCGACGCCGCCAGCACGAACGCCGCCACCAGCATGATCCCCCCCAGCACCACAGCGGTGGCAATGCCCATGCGCCCGGCCGCCAGCGGGCGGTGGCGCTTGATGCGGTGCACCCGGTCGCTGGGCAGATCGAGCAGGTCGTTCACCAGGTAGGTGGCCGAGGCGCACAGGCCGAAGGCCACGAAGGCCAGCAGGGCCTGCAGCCAGGCCTGCGGTTCCAGGGAGTGGGCCGCCAGCAGCGGCACGAAGATCAGCGCATTCTTGGCCCACTGCTTCAAGCGGATGGCCTTGAGCACCGTACCCAGGGTGAGCGGTTCACGCGCGAATACGCGGGCCTGGGGATGGTCGGCCCGCAACGCCTGCAGCACGCCGGCCGGTGCGTTCACGGCCCAGGCCTCGGCCGCGCCGTCCCACACCGGCAGGTCGTCGCGGCTGTTGCCCACATAAGCCCAGCGCTCGTAGCCCAGGCCGCGCGCATGGCGCTCGATGGCCTGGCGCTTGGCGGCACGGCTCAGGTTGGGGCCGCCGGCCTCGGTGCCCAGCACGTCGGTGAAGCAGCCCAGGTGGTCGGCCACGGCGCGCACGGTGCGGATGTCGGATGCGCTGGCCAGCACCACCGTGCGGCCCTTGGCGCGTTCGGCCCGCAGCACCTCGATCAGGTCCTCGCGCCAGGGCAGGGTGGCCGGGTCGGGCGTCACCTGGTCGCCCAGCTGCTGCTTGAGGGCGGCCTTGCCGCCGGCCAGCCACAGCGGCAGCCGCAGCAGCGCCAGCGGTGTCTGCCGCGCCAGCCGCATGACCGACTCGTGCAGCGTGTCGCTGGGCGTGAGCGTGCCGTCGAGGTCGACGTACAGCGGCAGCAGGTCGGTGGGGGTGGAGGCGGTCAAGCGGGCGGTCCGTCGGAGGGAGCCGCGATTTTAGGCGGCGACCGCCCGGCGCCGGGTCACATGCCCAGCCAGGGGCGCACGCGCTCCAGACCGCTGTTCAGCAGGTCCAGCGCCACATGGCCCAGGGAGGCGGTGTAGGCCAGTGCGCCCACGCCCACCAGGCCCGAGGCCAGCAGCGCGATGCCGTCGCGCGCCATCCAGCCCAGGCTCAGCAGGATCAGGCTGATGCTGGGCAGCACGTTGCCGAAGGGCAGCGGCAGGAAGATGACCCCGGCCATCAGCACGATCCAGCCGCTCCACAGCACCCGGGTGCCGCCATGGCTCCACACCGACCAGCGCGGGCGCAGCCAGCGGTGGGCGCGTTCGTAGGTCCAGGCCAGGCCGTGCAGGCAGCGCCGGGTCCAGGTCTCGTTGAGGGTGAGGTCGCCCACGCGCCGGGGCAGCGGGAATTCGTCGTGGCCGCGCAGCCAGGCCCAGGCCAGGGCCACGATGGCAAAGCTCAGCACGGTGCCGGCGCCCGCGATCGGGATCACGGTGAGCGACGACATGAGCATCAGCAGCACAGCGGTCGAGGCATCGCCGTGCAGCTGCACCAGCTCGCGCACGTTGAGCTTCAGGTCGGGGGACTGTGCATGCTGGTCGGCCGCTTCGCGCAGCCGGCGCGCCAGGGGCTCGCTCATGCCGGGCGCGGGCCGGACACCCGGCCGGCCAGCCAGTGCAGGCCGCCGCAGACCACCAGCAGGGTGATCAGGCCGATGCCCCAGCCGATCCACACCAGGGCGCTCACCCAGCCGCCCAGGCCGTCGATGGAGGGCAGCACCTGGGAGAGCCACTGCACCACGTCCAGCCACATGAGCTGCAGGCCCTGGATCCAGGCCGGGTCGATCCACAGCGCCGCCCAGGTCGGCACCGGCCACTGACTGATGGTGGTGGCGGCGTCGGCGGCCACCTGGGTGGCCTCACCCGAAGCCACGGCCCCGATCAGCCACTCGGCCAGCCCGGCCGAGGCGGCGGCCAGGCCGGTCCAGATCAGCGCCAGCAGGGCAAAAGCGGCCCAGATGAGGGTCTTCATGCGGTTTCTCCGTGGTTCATGCCTCCACAGACAAGGAATTCGCCACGGAGTTCCGCGGGCTCACCAGCACCGCATCGCCTTCGCGCAGGCTCAGCTGCTCGAACGCAGCGGTGGCCAGGCGGGCCTCGATGAGTTCGCGCTCGCCGTGCGAGGGCTCCAGCTCCAGCCGCACTACCGGGTCCAGCACCAGGGCGCGGCGCAGCGTGGCGGTGACGGCGCCGGCCGGCACCGGCTGACCGGGCAGCAGGCGCTGGATCTGCAGCTCGTGCGGGCGCAGCGGCCGGGTGCCGTCGCCCACCAGGGGCACGCCGCCCAGGAAGCTGGCCACGAACGGGGTGGCCGGGTGTTCCCACACCTCGCGCGGGCTGCCCACCTGTTCGATGCGGCCGTGGTTCATGAGCACCACGCGGTCGGCCACTTCCAGGGCCTCTTCCTGGTCGTGGGTGACGAAGATGCTGGTCACGTGCAGCTCGTCGTGCAGGCGGCGCAGCCAGCGGCGCAGTTCCTTGCGCACCTGGGCATCGAGCGCACCGAAGGGCTCGTCCAGCAGCAGCACCTGCGGCTCCACCGCCAGGGCGCGGGCCAGGGCGATGCGCTGGCGCTGGCCGCCGGAGAGCTGCGACGGATACCGGTCGGCCAGCCAGTCCAGCTGCACCAGGCTCAGCAGCTCGTGCACCTTGGCCTGGATCTGTTTTTCGCTCGGGCGTTCGCGGCGCGGCTTGACCCGCAGGCCGAAGGCCACGTTGTCGGCCACGGTCATGTGGCGGAACAGCGCGTAGTGCTGGAACACGAAGCCCACGCCGCGCTCGCGCACATGCTTGTCGGTGGCGTCCTCGCCGCTGAACAGGATGTTGCCGGCGTCGGCCGTCTCCAGCCCGGCAATGATGCGCAGCAGCGTGGTCTTGCCGCAGCCCGAGGGGCCCAGCAGGGCCAGCAGTTCGCCCGAGGCTATGTCCAGATTGATCTGGTTCAGCGCGTGGAAGGTGCCGAAATGCTTGGAGATGTTCTGGATGGCGATGCTCATGACGCTTCCTTCAGGATCAGGCTGGCCGGCGCCGGGCGCTCCGGCGGCAGCTCGGCGGCGGCGCGCAGTTCGCGCTCGTGACGCCATTCGATGACGCTCTTGATGACCAGGGTGACGATGGCCAGCAGGGCCAGCAGCGAGGCCACGGCAAAGGCCGCCACCGACTGGTATTCGTTGTAGAGGACCTCCACATGCAGCGGCATGGTGTTGGTCTGGCCGCGGATGTGGCCCGAGACCACCGACACCGCGCCGAACTCGCCCATGGCCCGCGCATTGCACAGGATCACGCCGTACAGCAGGCCCCACTTGATGTTGGGCAGCGTCACATACCAGAAGGTCTGCCAGCCGCTGGCGCCCAGCACCTGGGCCGCCTGTTCTTCCTCATTGCCCTGGGCCTGCATCAGCGGGATGAGTTCGCGCGCGATGAAGGGGAAGGTGACGAAGGTGGTGGCCAGGATGATGCCGGGCACGGCAAAGATGATCTTGATGTCGTATGCGGCCAGCCAGGGGCCGAGCCAGCCCTGGGCACCGAACACCAGCACATAAATCAGGCCCGCCACCACCGGCGAGACCGAGAACGGCAGGTCGATCAGCGTGGTCAGGAAGGCCTTGCCGCGGAAGTCGAACTTGGCAATCGCCCAGGCGGCGGCCACGCCAAAGATCAGGTTCAGCGGCACCGCCACGGCGGCGGTGATCAGGGTCAGGCGGATGGCGGCCCAGGCGTCGGGCTCCTTGAGCGCCTCCAGGTAGGCGTCCAGCCCCTTGCGCAGCGCCTCGGTGAACACGGCGGCCAGCGGCAGCACCAGGAACAGGGCCATGAAGCCCAGGGCCAGGGCCACCAGGGTGATGCGCACCGCGCGCGATTCGGTGGTCTGGATGCTCATGCCGGGGCTCCCGAGCGGCGGCGCTGCCAGGCCTGCAGGCCGTTGATGATGAGCAGCAACACAAACGAAATACCGAGCATCACAGATGCAACCGCCGTGGCGCCGGCGTAGTCGTACTGCTCCAGCTTGCCGATGATGATCAGCGGCGTGATCTCCGACACCATGGGCACGTTGCCGGCGATGAAGATCACCGAACCGTATTCACCCACCGCGCGGGCAAAGGCCATGGCAAAGCCGGTCAGCAAGGCCGGGCCGATGGTGGGCAGGATCACGCGGGCAAAGGTCTGCCAGCGCGTGGCGCCCAGGCACATGGCGGCCTCCTCCAGCTCCTTCTCGGCGTCTTCCAGCACCGGCTGCACCGTGCGCACCACGAAGGGCAGGCCGATGAAGATGAGCGCGATCACCACGCCCGCCGGCTGGAAGGCCAGCTGGATGCCCAGCGGCTCCAGGTACTGACCGATCCAGCCATTGCCGGCCAGCAGCGCGGTCAGCGAGATGCCGGCCACGGCAGTCGGCAGGGCAAAGGGCAGGTCGACCAGGGCGTCGGCGATCTTCTTGCCCGGGAACTCGTAGCGCACCAGCACCCAGGCCACCAGCAGGCCGGCGAACACGTTGACCACGGCCGCGATCAGCGAGGCGCCGAAGGTCAGCCGGTACGAGGCCATGACGCGCGGCGAGGTGACCGCCTCGACGAACTGCACCCAGGTCAGCGAGAAGGTCTTGAACAGCAGTGCCGAGAGCGGGATCAGCACGATCAGGAACAGGTAGAACAGCGTGTACCCGAGCGTGAGGTGGAAGCCCGGCAGCACGCGCCGCGTGGCGCGCCGGCCCGCAGGGGCCGTGCTGGCAGGAAGGGTGGCGGTGTGCATGGGGGTGTTTACCGATTCGTGTACAGCGAGTCGAACTTGCCGCCGTCGTTGAAGTGCACCTTCTGCGCCTCGGCCAGCGAGCCGAAGTACTGCTCCACGGTGAACAGCTTGATCGGCTTGAAGGCGCTGGCGTACTTCTTCAGCACCGCCTCGTTGCGCGGGCGGATGTTGTGCCTGGCCGCGATCTCCTGGCCTTCGGGGCTGTAGAGGTAATCCAGGTAGGCCTTGGCCAGGGCGCCACTGCCCTTCTTGGCGGCGGTGCGTTCGACCACGGCTACCGGGTTCTCGGCCACGATGCTGGCGCTGGGGTGCACCGCATCGACCTTGCCGGCGCCGAATTCACGGTCCACCGACACCACCTCGGACTCGAAGGTCACCAGCACGTCGCCGATGTTGCGCTGCAGGAAGACGCCGGTGGCGTCACGACCGCCCCGGGCCAGCACCGGCACGTTCTTGTAGAGCTTGCTGACGAACTCGGCGGCCTGCTCGTCGGTGCCGCCGGTGCTGCGCACATAGCCCCAGGCGGCCAGGTAGGCCATGCGGCCGTTGCCGCCGGTCTTGGGGTTGACCACCACCACCTGCACGCCGGGCTTGATCAGGTCCGGCCAGTCCTTGATGTTCTTGGGGTTGCCGTTGCGCACCAGGAACAGCATGGTGCTGGTGGTGGGCGCGGCACCGTGGGGGAATTTCTGGCGCCAGTCCTTGGCCACCACACCCTTGTCGGCCAGGAAGTCGACGTCGGTGGTGGTGTTGAAGGTCACCACGTCGGCCTCCAGGCCATCGGCCACGGCGCGGGCCTGGGCGCTCGACCCGGCGTGCGACTGGTTCAGGGTGATGTCCTGCCCGGTGGTCTTCTTGTGGTGCGCGGCGAAGGCGGCGTTGAAGTCCTTGTAGAACTCGCGCGCCACGTCGTAGGACACGTTGAGCAGGCTGGTCTGGGCCTGGGCCAGGCCGGCGGCGCCGAGGGCCAGGGCGGCCAGGGTGGAGCGAAGGGCGGTGTTCATGGTCGTGAAGGGGGCAGAAGGGACAAAACGGGGGGCAGGTTCGGGAAGGGTGTGGATTCTGGGTGTGAGGCTTCAGATCACAAACGACAGTTTTCTTGTTTTCTTATGACGATCAGGCATGAGATGCCTCGGCCACCGGTGGTGCCGGCAAGGGCGCCAGCAGCGACTGCAGCAGGCCCAGCCCCAGCGGCCAGGGCCCGTGGCCCGAGGCCACATTGATGTGGCCGGCGTTGTTCAGCCGCAGGAATTCGCTCCCCCAGGCGCGGGCATAGGCGGCGGCCAGGCGGGGCGGGCAGTAGGGGTCGTTGCTGCTGGCCACCACCAGGCTGCGAAAGGGCAGCGCCTGGTAAGGCACCGGGGCGAAGTCGGCCAGCACGCCCCGGCGTTCCGGGTCGGCCGGGGCCACCAGCAGGGCGGCGCCGATCTGCGCCAGGGTCGCGGGCGGCAGGTGCGCGGTGGCGATGCAGCCCAGGCTGTGCGCCACCACCACCACCCGCTGGCCACCAGCGTCCTGGCTCGCCTGGCCGATGGTCTCGGCCAGCCGCGCCACCCAGGCGTCGCGCCGGGGCGCGACCCAGTCGTCCTGCTCGACCCGGCGCGCGTGGGGCAGCTGTTCGGCCCACAGGCTCTGCCAGTGGCCGGGCCCGGAATTGCGCCAGCCGGGCACGATGACGATGCGCTGCGCCATGGGGGCCGCCTTCACTTGCGGGTGTAGATCTGGTCGAAGGTGCCGCCGTCGGCGAAGTGCACCTTGCTGGCCTGGGTCCAGCCGCCAAAGGCGTCGTCGATCCTGAACAGGTTGACCTTGGGCAGCTGCTTGGCGTACTTGGCCTGGGCCTTGGTGGAGGTGGGGCGGTAGAAGTGCTTGCCGATCAGGTCCTGGGCTTCCTCGGTGTAGAGGAACTCCAGGTAGGCCTGGGCCACGGCGCGGGTGCCCTTCTTGTCGACGTTCTTGTCCACGATCGTCACGGCCGGCTCGGCCAGGATGGACAGGCTGGGGTAGACGAAGTCCACCTTGTTGCCGAACTCCTTCTCCAGCAGGTAGGCCTCGTTTTCCCAGGCGATCAGCACGTCACCCTGGTTGCGCTGCGAGAACGAGATGGTGGAGCCGCGCGCACCGGTGTCGAGCACCGGCACGTTGTTGTAGAGCTTGCCCACGAACTCCTGCGCTTTCGCGTCGCTGCCGTACTTGCGCTTGGCAAATTCCCAGGCGGCCAGGTAGTTCCAGCGGGCGCCACCCGAGGTCTTGGGGTTGGGGGTGATGACCTTCACGTCCGGGCGGATCAGGTCGTCCCAGTCCTTGATGTTCTTGGGGTTGCCCGCGCGGGTCACCAGCACGATGGTCGAGGCGTACGGCGTGCTGTTGAGCGGCAGTCGCTTCTGCCAGTCCTTGGGGATCCACTGGCCGTTGGTGTGCAGGGCGTCGGTGTCGCCGGCCAGGGCCAGGGTGGCCACGTCGGCGTCCAGGCCGTCGATGATGGAGCGGGCCTGCTTGCCCGAGCCGCCGTGGCTCTGCTTGATGGTCACGTCCTGCCCGGTCTTCGCTTTCCAGGCCTTGGCGAAGGCGGCGTTGATGTCCACGTACAGCTCGCGGGTCGGATCGTACGACACATTGAGCAGGGTCACCGGCGCGGGGGTGGCCTGGGCGAGGGCGGCGGTGGGCAGGGCCAGGCCGGCGGACAGGCTGACGAGTGTGGCGGTGAGGGCGGCGGCCGGCAGGGCCTGGATGAGTTGGCGGCGGGTGGTCATGGTGGGGTCCTTTCAGAGGGCCTGGGGCCCGGTGGTTGATGGACCGCATGATTCCGCCGCGCCCTCAGAAAGGGAACGAATACGTTTTTGCTTGTTTATGACGAAAACATCTGAGTGAGCGGCCGGCGATGCGCGGGTCGGCCACCTTGGCAGCGACGTTGCATCTGCTTACATTGAGGCCACAACCAAGGAGTTCGTCATGCCCATCCTGCGTGTTCCCTTGTTGCGTCGCACCGCGGCCCTGGCCCTGATCGGGCTGGCCTGCACGGCCGCATCGGCCCAGACGGTGCTGCAGCAGATCGCCTTGCGGGGCCAGATCAACCTGGGTTACCGGGTGGATGCGTCACCCTTCTCGTTCCGCGACGGCCAGGGCAAGCCGGCGGGCTACATGGTCGACCTGTGCCAGTCGGCGGTGGAGCGGGTGCAGGCGGCCACCGGCAAGGTGCTGCGGGTCAATCCGGTGGAGGTGTCGGCCGACCAGGTGGTGCGGTACCTGCAGGCCGGCACGGTCGATCTGCTGTGCTCGGCCACGTCCGACACGCCGGAGCGGCGCAGTGCCATGGCGTTCTCGCACCCGGTGTTCATCGCACAGACGCGGGTGCTGGTGCGGGCGGCCGACGGCATCTCGAATGTGGATCAGTTGCGCGACCAGTCGGTGGTGGTGATCGGCCGCACCACGGCCGACACCCTGGCCACGCAGCGCGCGGCCGAGCGGGGCTGGAAGGTGGCGCGCGCCCTGGACCCGGTGGCGGCCATGGGCCAGCTGGAGCTGGGCTGGGCCAAGGGCTACCTGCGCGACGAGGTGCTGCTGCTCACCCAGCTCTCCCAGGGCCGCAACCCTGAGGCCTACACCCTGCTGCCCCAGGTGCTCTCCAGCGAGCCCATCGCCATTGCCGTGCGGCCCGGCGATCCGCAGCTGCTCCAGGCGGTCAACGATGCCCTGGCGCAGGCCAATCGCAGCGGCTTGCTGGTGTCCACCTACCAGCGCTGGTTCATGGCGCCGCTGCCGCCGTTCAACCGGTCGATCAACCTGCCCATGTCGGCGGCACTGAAGGACGAACTCGCCCGCTGGCGCTGAGGTCGGGGCGGGGGGTCAGCCCAGCAACCACTCCCAGGCCGCCGCGGCCAGCGTGAGCAACAGCACGGTGCTCACCAGGGCGGGCACCAGCCAGTCCGGGCGCGCGGTGGCCGGCGCCACCGGCCGCCGCAGCCAGGCGGAGGGGTCGTCCGGATCGGGCTGCAGCGTGCTGGAGCGGAAGTCGACCGGTGTGCCGGCCGGGAGGCCGCTGCCGCGATGGCGGTGATCGGGTTGGGTGGGTTCGAAGGGTTGCATGGCCGTGCGGGGGGTGGTGCCAGAGCGGCGAAGTGCGGCAGTCTGTGGTCTCCCCGGGACGGCGTCATGGCCATCCGACGAGGCCGCCCGGCCACGGCAGGGCCGGCGGCGCTCAGGCCCAGACGGTGTCGAGCGCGGCCCAGGCGGCAGCGATCACCGGCTCGCCCGCGCGGCTGGCGCGGCACACGAAGCTCAGCTCGCAGTCCAGCGCCACCCGGTCGGCGATCACCAGGCCCCGCGCCTGCGCCTCACGGATGGCGATCGCATCCCGCACCAGCGACAGGCCCACGCCGCTGCGCACCAGGTCGAGCATGGACGCTTCCTGATCGACCAGGGCCACCCGGCGCGGCTCCAGCCCGGTGATGGATCCCGGGCCGAAGACGCGCCGCTGCAGCCGGTGGTGGGCGCTGGCCGGCGGGGTGGCCAGCCAGGGCAGGCTGGCCAGGGCCTTCCAGTCCATGCCGCGCACCTGCGGCCCCCACCCGGCGGGCGCCAGCACCCGGTACGTGAAGCGGGTGAGCGGGCGCACCAGCCAGTCGGCGCCCAGCGGGTCGTCCGGCAGATCGAGGTGGAAGCCCACGTCCAGCTCGCCCCGGTCGATGAGGGCCAGCACGTCGCCGCTCATGCCCTGGCGCAGCGCCGTGTCCACCTGCGGGCTGGTCTCCACCAGCTGTTTCAGGAAGGCGCCCAGGCGGGTGAATTCGGGGTCGAGGATGGTGCCGATGCGCAGCGTGCCGCGCACCGTGGTGTGCAGGGCGGCGGCGGCCTGACCGAACTCGGCCAGCCCGGCCAGGGCCTTGTCGGCCATGGGCAGCAGGGCGGCGCCGTCGGCGGTGAGCGCCATGCCCTGGGCGGTGCGGGTGAAGAGCTGCAGGCCGGTGGCCTCGGCCAGGGTGCGCAGCTGCAGGCTCACCGCCGGCTGGCTCAGGTGCAGCCGGGTGGCTGCGCGGGAGACATTGCCCTCGCGGGCCACGGCCACGAAGGCGCGCAGGGTCTGGGGCTCGATGGCGGGCAGCCGGGCCAGCGGGGAACGGGGCGCTCGGGGCGCGGGTGCATCGGCGGCCATGTTATTTGTCCTACAAATAAAGCAATGTCGCCATTCTCATTGGTTTTTTGCGTTGACCATTTGCACAATAGCGGTTTATTCAGGAGACCTTGCCATGAGCATCACAAATATCAACCACTTCATCAACGGCGCCGTCGTGGCCGGTCAGTCCACCCGCGCACAGGACGTGTTCAACCCCGCCACCGGTGCCGTCACCGGCCGTGTGGCCCTGGCCAGCACCACCGACGTGGACACCGCCGTGGCCGCCGCCCGCGCGGCCTTCCCGGCCTGGTCCGACACGCCCCCGATCCGCCGCGCCCGCGTGATGTTCAAGTTCCTGGAGCTGCTCAACCAGCACAAGGACGACCTGGCCCGCATGATCACCGCCGAGCACGGCAAGGTCTTCACCGACGCCCAGGGCGAGGTGGCACGCGGCATCGACATCGTGGAATTCGCCTGCGGCATCCCGCAGCTGCTCAAGGGCGACTTCACCGACCAGGTCTCCACCGGCATGGACAACTGGACCCTGCGCCAGCCGCTGGGCGTGGTGGCCGGCATCACGCCGTTCAACTTCCCCGTCATGGTGCCCATGTGGATGTTCCCGGTGGCCATTGCCGCGGGCAACACCTTCATCCTCAAGCCCAGCCCGATCGACCCTACCCCCAGCCTGTTCATGGGCGAGCTGCTCAAGAAGGCCGGTCTGCCGGACGGCGTGTACAACGTGGTGCAGGGCGACAAGGAGGCCGTGGACGCGCTGCTGGTGCACCCCGACGTGAAGGCCATCAGCTTCGTGGGCTCCACCCCGATCGCCAACTACATCTATGAGACCGGCGCCCACCACGGCAAGCGCGTGCAGGCCCTGGGCGGTGCGAAGAACCACATGGTGGTCATGCCCGACGCCGACCTGGACCAGGCGGTGGACGCCCTCATCGGCGCGGCCTACGGTTCGGCCGGCGAGCGCTGCATGGCCATCAGCGTGGCGGTGCTGGTGGGTGACGTGGCCGAGAGGATCATGCCCAAGCTGATCGAGCGCACCAAGGCCCTGAAGGTGCTCAACGGCACCAATCTGGCCGCCGAGATGGGCCCCATCGTCACCGACGTGGCCCGCCAGCGCATCACCGGCTACATCGATGCCGGCGTGAAGGAAGGCGCCAAGCTGCTGGTCGATGGCCGCGTGTTCGACGGCAAGGTGGCCGGCGAGGGCTGCGACAAGGGTTTCTGGCTCGGCGGCACGCTGTTCGACCACGTGACCACCGACATGAAGATCTACAAGGAAGAAATCTTCGGCCCGGTGCTCTCGTGCGTGCGCGTGGCCGACTTCGCCCAGGCGGTGCAGATCATCAACGACCACGAGTTCGGCAATGGCGTGAGCTGCTTCACCCGCGACGGCAACGTGGCGCGCGAGTTCTCGCGCCGCATCCAGGTGGGCATGGTCGGCATCAACGTGCCGATCCCGGTGCCCATGGCCTGGCACGGCTTCGGCGGCTGGAAGAAGAGCCTGTTCGGCGACATGCACGCCTACGGCGAAGAGGGCGTGCGCTTCTACACCAAGCAGAAGTCGATCATGCAGCGCTGGCCGGAGAGCATCGGCAAGGGCGCCGAGTTCGTCATGCCCACGGCGAAGTAACGAGCCCCCCCTGCGCGCCTTCGGCGCTTCCCCCCGGAGGGGGGACGTGACCCTTGGGCCGGCGGAGCCGGACCCTCGGTCACCCTGGATGGAGGCACTTTCGCCGGGTGGCGTTTTGCGGAGGCGGCATGGATGAGCTGAACAGTTCTTACTCGCCGGAGCTGGGGGACTGGGTCACGCTGACCACGGTCTTTCAGCCGATGGAGGCCTTCATGCTGCGCGGGGTGCTGCAGGCGGCCAGGGTGCCGGCTGCTGTGGCGGATGCGAACCTGGTGCAGGCGCATGGCTTGCTGGCGCCGGCGATTCCGGTGCGGGTGCTGGTGCCCGAGGGCTGCAAGTTACAGGCCGAGGCGGTGCTGGCGGCCTTCCACCGGGGCGAGTACCGGCTGGACGACGAGATGGCCGACGATCCGGCCGATGACGACATGAACAAGGGGTCTCACCCATGAGCACCGCAACCAACGAGCTGACGTTCGACCACATCATCATCGGCGCCGGCACGGCGGGCTGCCTGCTGGCCAACCGCCTGAGCGCGGACGCCTCCAAGCGCGTGCTGCTGATCGAGGCCGGCCGCAAGGACGACTACCACTGGATCCACATTCCGGTGGGCTACCTGTACTGCATCGGCAACCCGCGCACCGACTGGCTCTACCAGACCGAGGCCGACGCCGGCCTGAACGGACGCCGCCTGCGTTACCCGCGCGGCAAGACGCTGGGGGGCTGCTCCAGCATCAACGGCATGATCTACATGCGCGGCCAGCAGCGCGACTACCAGCGCTGGTCCGAGATCACCGGCGATGCCGACTGGTCGTGGGACCGCGTGCTGCCCTACTTCAAGCTGCACGAGGACCACTACAAGGGCGCCTCCGGCTGGCACGGTGCCAAGGGTGTGCAGGCCGAGCTGCTGGAGGGCAGCGTGGCCGGTGATCCGTGGCGCGAGGTGCTGCGGCACCGCCAGGCCGGCGGCGAATGGCGGGTGGAGAAGCAGCGGCTGCGCTGGGACGTGCTCGATGCTTTCGCCCAGGCCGCGCAGCAGGCCGGCATTCCGGCCAGCGAGGACTTCAACCGCGGCAACAACGAAGGCGTGGGCTATTTCGAGGTCAACCAGCGTTCCGGCTGGCGCTGGAACACGGCCAAGGCCTTCCTGCGGCCCACCTGCTATGGCCGTCCCAACTTCGAGCTGTGGACCTCGGCCCAGGTGGCGCGCCTGGTGGTCCAGACCGGTGCCGACGGCCAGAAGCGCTGCACCGGCGTGCAGGTCTGGACGGGTGACGAGATGGTCACGGTGCAGGCGCGGGGCGAGGTGATCCTGAGCGCCGGCGCCGTGGGCTCGCCGCAGATCCTGCAGCTCTCCGGCATCGGCCCGGGGGCCTTGCTGCAGCAGCACGGTGTGCCGGTGGTGCACGACCTGCCCGGCGTGGGCGAGAACCTGCAGGACCACCTGCAGATCCGCTCGGTCTACAAGGTGCAGGGCGTGAAGACGCTCAACACCCTGGCCAACTCGCTGTGGGGCAAGGCCATGATCGGCATGGAGTACGTGCTCAAGCGCTCCGGCCCCATGAGCATGGCGCCCAGCCAGCTCGGTGCCTTCACCCGCAGCTCGCCCGACCAGCCGTACCCGAACATCCAGTACCACGTGCAGCCGCTCAGCCTGGATGCCTTCGGCGAGCCGCTGCACCGCTTCCCGGCCTTCACCGCCAGCGTGTGCAACCTCAACCCCACCAGCCGGGGCCATGTGCACATCACCAGCGCGCGCTTCGAGGACGCGCCGGCCATTGCGCCCAACTACCTCAGCACGCCGGAAGACCGCCAGGTGGCGGCCGACAGCCTGCGGGTGACGCGGCGCATCGTGTCGCAGCCGGCGCTGGCCCCTTACAAGCCCGAAGAGTTCAAGCCCGGCGTGCAGTACCAGACCGACGAGGAACTGGCCCGCCTGGCCGGCGACATCGCCAGCACCATCTTCCACCCGGTGGGCACCACCCGCATGGGCCGCGCCGACGACCCGATGGCGGTGGTGGACAGCCACCTGCGCGTGCGCGGCATCGCCGGTCTGCGCGTGGTGGATGCCGGCGTCATGCCGGTCATCACCAGCGGCAACACCAACAGCCCCACGCTGATGATGGCCGAGCGCGCTGCCCGCTGGATCATGGCCGGGCAGTGACGGCCCGGCACCGGCAAGGCGTCAGCGCAGCCGGCCGACGTACTTGCTGTCGGGCGACGCCGGCGTCTCGGGCGGCGGCGGTGCAGCCGGCACCTGCCCGGCGCGCAGCGTGTCGGCCGCCGCCTGCAGCAGCGGCCTGCGCGCCGGCTCGGCCCGGGCCTGCAGCGCGGCTTCCAGCTTCTCGGCCCAGGGCAGCAACTCGGCATGGCCGTCCACCTCGGCGGCGCGCCGGGCCACCCGCGCGATCTCGCGCGCGTAGTCGGCATTCACCGCCATCCATTCGGTGTCGGTCACCCGTCCGGTCTTGCGCCGCAGCAGCACGTGCAGATGCGCCGCGATGCCGAACAGATCGGTCGATCCGCTCATGGCTCAGTGCCCCAGCTGTTCGTTGTGCAGCGACAGGTCCAGCCCGGTGCGCTCCGCCCCTTCGCTCACCCGCAGCGCCACGAAGCGCGAGGTGACCCACAGCACCACGGTGGTCATGAGCACGCTGTAGCCCAGCACCGCCACGCAGGCGATCAGCTGGGCCGTCAGGCTGGCCTGCACGCCCGAAATGGCCGGGTCGGCCAGCAGGCCGGTGAGCACCGCGCCCACCAGACCGCCCACGCCGTGCACGCCGAACACATCGAGCGAGTCGTCGGCGCGCAGCATGCGCTTGAGCGCGGTGGCGCCCCAGTAGCAGGCCACGCCGGCCACCAGGCCGATCACCAGCGCGCCGCGCAGCGTCACGAAACCGGCCGCCGGCGTGATGGCCACCAGACCGGCCACCACGCCCGAACACAGGCCCAGCAGCGTGGCGCGCTTGCGGGCCAGCCATTCGGCCGCCATCCAGGCGATGGCACCGCTGGCCGCCGCCAGGTGCGTGACCGCCATGGCCAGACCGGCGCGACCGTCGGCCGCCAGCGCCGAGCCGGCGTTGAAGCCGAACCAGCCCACCCACAGCAGTCCGGTGCCGGCCATGGTCAGGCCCAGGTTGAAGGGCACGAAGGGTTCGCGGCCGTAGCCGCTGCGAGGGCCCAGGGCATACGCCACCACCAGCGCGGCGGCACCGGCGTTGATGTGCACCACCGCGCCGCCGGCAAAGTCCAGCGCGCCCAGCTGCGCCAGCCAGCCGCCCGGCTCCCACACCCAGTGGGCGATCGGCACGTACACCGCCAGCAGCCACAGCGCCGTGAACAGCAGCAGGGCCGCAAAGCGCATGCGCTCCACCAGCGCGCCCACCACCAGGGCGCAGGTGATGATGGCAAAGGTGAGCTGGAACATGGCGAACACCGACTCCGGCACATGCCGCGCCATGTGGCTCACGGCCACCTGCCCGGTGCTGCCCAGAAAGTCCAGCCCGGCAAAGCCGATGCGCTCCAGCCCGCCGATGAAGCCGCCGGCCGCACCCCCCGGGGTGAAGGCCAGGGAGTACGCCAGCGCAAACCACAGCACGCTGACCAGGGCCGCAATGCCCACCACGCTGGCCATGGTGTTGATCACGTTGAAGCGGCGCACCATGCCGCCATAGAACAGGGCGATGCCGGGCAGCGTCATGAGCAGCACCAGCGCGGTGCTCACCATCAGCCAGGCGGTGTCGGCCCCCTGCAGGGTGCTGGCCGCCACCAGCGCCGGCCCGGAGGCCTGTTCGGCAGCGGCGGGCAGGGACATGCCCAGGGAGGCCCAGAGGCCCGTCAGGGCTGCATGGCGGTGCGGCAGGCGGTGGAACGCGGGAAGGAACGGACGGGAAAAACGTCGAATCCGGTGCATCGGGCATACCTTTCGTAACAGGTAGGACCGCTCAGCATTTCCTGTGCCAATGCAGGGAAAGCCCGTATGCACTGTGCTGGTGCCATACCCTACAGTGCATGCACTCGCTGCCGCAGCACCTGCGGCGTACCGCGGGGGACCGAGGAGACAACCCAGTCCAACCAGAACACACCCGGATCAAGGTCCACAGAGACCGCCGGACGCATCCCAGCCGACCCGACCAGGTCGGCTTTTTTTTGGCCGACGCGGGCAGCGACAATCGCCGATTGCCCTGATCGACCCATGGAACTCCTGCTCATCTCCCTGGCCTCGCTGGCCGCCGGCTTCGTCGACTCCATCGTGGGCGGTGGCGGCCTGTTGCTGCTGCCCGCCCTGTTTGCCACCTTTCCGTCAGCCCACCCGGCCACCTTGCTGGGCGTGAACAAGAGCGCGTCGGTGTGGGGCACCATCTCGGCCACGGTGCAGTACGCCCGCCGGGTCGAGATGCCCTGGCATGCCTTGCTGCCGGCCGCCGGCCTGGCCTTTGCCGGCTCCATGCTGGGCGCCTGGGTGGTCACCCAGGTCTCGCCCGATTCGCTGCGGGCACTGCTGCCCCTGGTGCTGCTGGCGGTGCTGATCTACACCCTGGCCCGCAAGGACCTGGGCCGCGACCACGCGCCCCGCTTCAGCGGCCGGCGCGAAACGGCGGCGGCCTGCGTGCTGGGCGTGACCATCGGCTTCTACGACGGCTTCTTCGGCCCGGGCACCGGCAGCTTCCTGGTGTTCCTGTTCGTGCGCTGGCTGGGTTACGACTTCCTGCACGCCAGTGCCAGCGCCAAGCTGCTCAATGTGGCCTCCAACGTGGCGGCGCTGTCGCTGTTTGCCTGGAAGGGCCACATCTGGTGGCACTACGTGGTGGCGCTCGGTCTGGCCAACGTGGTGGGCAGCGTGCTGGGCACGCGCATGGCGCTCAAGCACGGCAGCGGTTTCGTGCGGGAGGCCTTCATCGTGGTGGTGTCGGCCCTGATCCTCAAGACCGGGTGGGACGCCTGGGTGCGCATGCCCTGACGTCCCGCGCCGCGGTCACTGTGGCGCCATCTCGCTGAGCTTGAGCGGCGTGCCCACCGGTGCACCGGCCTGGCCGGCCTGCACGGCGGCAATGTCCTGCGGGTTCGGGTAAAGGCCTGCGATCAGGTAGTCGAACACGCGGC
Source organism: Hydrogenophaga sp. R2 (assembly GCF_049843595.1). Lineage (NCBI taxonomy): Bacteria > Pseudomonadati > Pseudomonadota > Betaproteobacteria > Burkholderiales > Comamonadaceae > Hydrogenophaga > Hydrogenophaga sp. R2. The sequence goes on along the minus strand of NZ_JBBHZN010000003.1, from coordinate 62,622 downwards.
GGGCGATGGGGGCGGCAGCGGCCGCGCCAAAGCCGGCGTTCTCCACCACCACGGCCAGCGCCACCCGGGGGGCCTCCACCGGCGCAAACGCCACGTACAGCGAGTGGTCGCGCTGGTGCTCTTCCAGCTTGCGGGCGTCGTATTTGTCTTTCTGGCCGATGGTCACCGCCTGGGCGGTGCCGGTCTTGCCACCGCTGGTGTACGGCGCACCGGCAAACACCCGGGTGGACGTGCCTTCGGTGGTCACCGCCTGCATGGCGCGCAGCACGGTGGCCACGTGTTCGGGCTTGTAGCCCAGGTTCACCGGCTCGGGCCGGGGAATGGGTGTGCGGTCGCCGGTGATCACGCTCTGCGTGGCCAGCGTGAGGTGCGGCTTGTGCTGCACGCCACCGTTGGCCAGCGTGGCCATGGCATGGGCCAGCTGCAGCATGGTGAAGTTGTTGTAGCCCTGGCCGATGCCCAGCGAGATGGTCTCGCCGGCGTACCAGCGCTGCTGTTCGGGCCGCTTGTAGGTGGCGCGTTTCCAGGCCTGGCTGGGCAGCACGCCGCGCACTTCGCCCTTGAGGTCGATGCCGGTGATCTGGCCGAAGCCCAGCGGCTTCATGAAGTCGTGCATGCGGTCCACGCCCATCTCGTTGGCCAGCGAGTAGTAATACACGTTGCTCGACTTGACGATGCTGCGGTGCATGTCCACCGCGCCCAGCCCGCCATCGCCGTGGCTGCGGAACCGGTGGTTGCCGAACATCCAGAAACCGGGGTCGTTGATGACGGTGCCGGCGCTGCGGGTCCCGGTCTCCAGCGCGGCCAGCGCCATGAAGGGCTTGTAGGTGGAGCCTGGCGGGTAGGTGCCCCGCAGGGCGCGGTTGAGCAGCGGCTTGTCGATCGACTCGTTGAGGCTGCGCCAGTTCTCCACATCGATGCCGTCGACGAACAGGTTGGGGTCGAAGGTGGGCTTGGAGACGAAGGCCAGCACCTCGCCGTTGCGCGGGTCGATGGCCACCAGCGCGCCGCGCCGCTCGCCGAACAGCTCTTCCACCAGTTTCTGCAGCTGCAGGTCGATGGAGAGCACCACCGTGTCGCCCGGCGTGGCGGCCGACGAGGCCAGCGACCGCACGGCGCGCCCGCCGGCCGAGGTTTCCACCCGCTCGAAGCCGGTGGCGCCGTGCAGCGTCTGTTCGTACTGCTGTTCCGCGCCGAGCTTGCCGATGTACTCGGTGCCGCGGTAGTTGGCCTGGTCCTCCTCGGGCCAGTCCGCCATCAGCTCCTTCTCGCGCTGGTTGATGCGTCCGATGTAGCCCACCACGTGGCTGGCCGCCTCGCCATTGGGGTACTGGCGCAGCAGGCGGGCCTTGACCTCGACGCCGGGAAAACGGAAACGCTGCGCGGCAAAGCGCGCCACTTCCTCGTCGGTCAGGCGGGTGCGGATGGGCAGCGAGTCGAAGCTCAGCGATTCCTCGCGCAGCCGCTTGAAGCGGCGCACGTCGCGCGGCTCGATGTGGACGATGCGGGACAGCCCGGCGATGGTGCCGTCCAGATCCTGCACCTTGGAGGGCGTGATCTCCAGCGTGTAGGCCGAGTAGTTGGTGGCCAGCACCCGACCGGATCGGTCGATGATCTGGCCCCGGTTGGGCACCACCGGCAGGATGGCAGTGCGGTTGCTCTCGGCCTGGGCCAGCAGCTCGTCGTGGCGCACCACCTGCAACCAGATCAGCCGGGTCGCGATCAGCCCGAAGGCCACTAGCACCGCCAGGCCGATGACCAGCACCCGGGTCCTGAACAGGGCCAGGTCGGACTCGACGTTGCGCAGCTCGGTCATGTCAGATCGGGCGGTTGTCGTCCGGGTCGGGCGCGCGGCGCTGCGGTGCCAGCAGCAGCACCGTCACCAGCGGCCACAGCAGGGCCTCGATGGCGGGCGAGAGGAAGTTCTCGATGCCGGGGAATGGATCGCCGGCGGCCATGCGCACCAGCCACTGCAGCACATTGGCCGCCACGAACAGCGGCAGCACCTGCAGCGCCTGTTGCGGCACGGCAAACCACAGCAGGCGCCGGTGCATGGCAATCGCGCCGAAGCCCAGCACGGTGTAGGCCAGGGCATGCTGACCCAGCAGCGAGCCCTGGTGCACATCCATGGCCAGGCCGAAGAAGAAGGCCGCGCCCACACCCACGCGCAGGGGCTGATGGACGCTCCAGAACACCAGCACCACGGCCAGCAGGTCGGGCACCCAGGCAGCACGCCCGAACAGCCCCATGTTGAGCACCATGTTGGCCAGCAAGGCCATGACCAGGCTGAGCCAGATGAAGACCGGGTTGGCCGGCAGCAGCAGCTGCTGGCCGGGACGCATGATCATGGCGATGCCCTCCCGGCGGTGGCGGCAGCCTCGTCCGGCATGGCCGGCGGTTCTTCGCCGGTGATGTGGAGCACGATCACGTGCAGCGCGGCCTGCACCCGGGCCACCGGCTCGCAGCGGATGCGCGCGAACGACGAATCGGCCGCACGTTCGATGTCGGTCACCCGGGCCACGGCCAGGCCGGGCGGGTAGATGCCGTCCACGCCGCTGGTGGTGAGCAGGTCGCCCACCGCGATGTCGGCGTTGGCCACGGTGTAGCGCAACTCCATGCCGTCGCCCGAGCGCGAGGGCTGGCCGAAGGCGATGCTGCGCACGCCAGTGCGGGCGTTGAGCACCGGAATGGCCTGGTCGGGGTCGACCAGCAGGCTCACCTCGGACACCAGCGGGTACACCCGGGTGACCTGGCCCAGCACGCCGGATTCGTCGATCACCGGCGCACCGGCCTTCACGCCGTGGGTCTGGCCGCGGTCGATCACCACGCGGCGGGTGTAGGGGTCGGCCGCGTCGTACAGCACCTGGGCGCCGATGCCTTCCACCTGTGCCCGATCCCGCAGGCCCAGCAGTTCGCGCAGACGGCGGTTCTCCAGCGTTAGCTGCTCGACCTGCTGGCTGCGCTCGGACTGGCGCGCCAGGCGCTGCAGCGCCTCGGCCTCCAGCGTGCGGGACCGGTCCAGCGAGGTGAAGTAGCCGCGCACCGCCATGGCGGCCTCGATCGGCTGCATGACCAGCCACTGGCCCGGGTACAGCACGGTGGCCAGCGCGGTGCGCAGGGGTGTGGCCACCTTGAAGCGCAGGTCGGCCACCATCAGGAACAGCGCAATGGCGCTGAACACCACCAGCTTGGACAGGGCCGAGGGGCCCTGCTTGAAGAAGGGGGGTGGGGTTCGGTCCAGGGTGCCCAGTGGCATGGCGGCTCGCCCGGAACGGGTGTGGCTTATTCGCTGGTGAAGATGGTGCCCAGGCGCTCCATGCGCTCCAGGGCCATGCCGCAACCGCGCACCACGCAGGTCAGCGGTTCTTCGGCCACCAGCACCGGCAGGCCGGTCTCTTCGGCCAGCAGGCGGTCCAGGTCGCGCAGCAGCGCGCCGCCGCCGGTGAGCATCATGCCGCGCTCGGCGATGTCGGCGCCGAGTTCGGGCGGGGTGTGCTCCAGCGCCATCTTGACCGCCGAGACGATGTTGTTCAGCGGGTCGGTCAGGGCTTCGAGGATCTCGTTGCTGCTGATGGTGAAGCTGCGCGGCACGCCTTCGGAGAGGTTGCGGCCCTTCACTTCCATCTCGCGGACTTCGGAGCCGGGGAAGGCCGAGCCGATTTCCTTCTTGATGGCCTCGGCGGTGGGCTCGCCGATCAGCATGCCGTAGTTGCGGCGGATGTAGGCAATGATGGCGTCGTCGAAGCGGTCGCCGCCCACACGCACGCTGCCCTTGTAGACCATGCCGCCCAGGCTGATGACGCCCACCTCGGTGGTGCCGCCGCCGATGTCCACCACCATGGAGCCTGACGCGTCGGACACCGGCAGGCCGGCACCGATGGCCGCCGCCATGGGCTCCTCGATCAGGTAGACCTCGGAGGCGCCGGCGCCCAGGGCGGATTCGCGAATGGCACGGCGTTCCACCTGGGTGGAGCCGCAGGGCACGCAGATGATGATGCGCGGGCTCGGCTTGAACATCGAGCGCGGGTGGACCATCTTGATGAACTGCTTGAGCATCTGCTCGGTGACGGTGAAGTCGGCGATCACGCCGTCCTTCATGGGTCGGATGGCCTCGATGTTGCCGGGCACCTTGCCCAGCATGGCCTTGGCCTCGTGGCCCACGGCCTGGATGGTCTTCTTGCCCTGGGGGCCGCCTTCGTGGCGGATCGACACCACCGAGGGTTCGTCCAGCACGATGCCCTTGTTGCGGACGTAGATCAGGGTGTTGGCGGTGCCGAGGTCGATGGCCAGGTCGGTCGAGAACTGCCGACGGAACGCTTCAAACATGGTGAATGGGTCCTGTGGGGCACATCCGTCGGGGAGGGCGGACAGGCCCTGGTTGGGGTCCGGAAAGTGGTCCGGGAAACGGGTCCAAGTGCTTGATTTTTCGGAGAAAACCGCAAGCGCCGGAGACGGGTCCCTAAACCTTGGATAATACCGCAACCCCTGTGCATAACTGCATGCGAACCGGCGGTTTCGACCCGTTTACGCGCGGTTCATGCGCGCCGGTCGCCCCGACCCCACTCCCCCCCACCCGCCATGTCCCTCACCCTGAACGACATCGGACGCATCGCCCAGCTGGCCCGGCTGGAACTCGATGCCCCCCAGCGCGAGCGCCTGCTGGGTCAGCTCAATGGCTTCTTCGACATCGTCGAGCAGATGAAGGCGGTCGACACCACCGGCGTGCAGCCGCTGGCCCATCCCACCGCCGTGATGCAGGACGTGGCCCTGCGCCTGCGCCCCGACGAGGTCACCGAGCCGGACCAGCGCGAGGCCAACCAGGCCAGCGCCCCGGCCGTGGAGCGCGGTCTGTTCCTGGTGCCGAAGGTGATCGAATGAGCGACCTGCACCACCTCGGCGTGGCCGGTCTGGCCGATGCCATGGCCGCCGGCCAGACCTCCAGCGTGGAGGCCACCCGCCACTTCCTCGCCCGCGCCCGCGCCCATGCCGATCTCGGCGCGTTTCTGGCCATCGACGAAGACGCCGCGCTGGCCCAGGCCGCCGCGGCCGATGCCCGCCGCGCTGCCGGCGAGCAGGGCGCGCTGCTGGGCGTGCCGCTGGCCCACAAGGACATCTTCGTCACCCGGGGGCTGCCCACCACCGCCGGCTCGAAGATGCTGGATGGCTACCGCAGCCCGTTCGACGCTACCGTGGTGGCCCGTCTGGCCCAGGCCGGTGCGGTGACGCTGGGCAAGCTCAACTGCGACGAGTTCGCCATGGGCGGCAGCAACGAGAACTCGGCCTTTGGCGTGGCCCGCAACCCCTGGGATCCGACCCGCGTGCCCGGTGGATCGTCCGGTGGCTCTGCGGTGGCCGTGGCGGCCGGTCTGGCCGCCGCAGTGACCGGCACCGACACCGGCGGCTCCATCCGCCAGCCCGCCAGCTTCTGCGGCATCACCGGCATCAAGCCCACCTATGGCCGCTGCTCGCGCTACGGCATGGTGGCCTTTGCCTCCAGCCTGGACCAGGCCGGCCCGATGGCCCGCAGCGCGGCCGACTGCGCGGTGCTGCTCAGCGCCATGGCCGGTCCCGACATCGACCGCGACTCCACCAGCCTGGATCTGCCGGCCGAGGACTACACCCGCCCGCTGGGCCAGCCGCGTGCCGGTGCCACGGCCGCACAGCCGCTCAAGGGCCTGCGCATCGGGCTGCCGAAAGAGTTCTTCGGTGACGGCTGCGCCCCCGACGTGCTGGCCGCCGTGCGCGCCGCACTGGCCGAGTACGAGAAGCTGGGTGCCACGCTGGTGGACGTGTCGCTGCCGCGTACCGAACTGTCCATCCCGGTCTACTACATCATTGCCCCGGCCGAGGCCAGCTCCAACCTCAGCCGCTTCGACGGCGTGAAGTTCGGCCACCGCGCCGCGAAGTACGACGACCTGGTCGACATGTACCAGAAGACCCGCGCGCAAGGCTTCGGCCCCGAGGTGCAGCGCCGCATCATGATCGGCACCTACGTGCTGAGCCATGGCTACTACGACGCCTACTACATCAAGGCGCAGCAGATCCGCCGCCTGATCGCCCAGGACTTCCAGCAGGCCTTCGCCCAGTGCGACGTCATTGCCGGCCCGGTGGCGCCCAGCGTGGCCTGGACCCTCGGCGAGAAGGGCGATGACCCGGTGGCCAACTACCTGGCCGACATCTACACCCTGTCCACCTCGCTGGCCGGCCTGCCCGGCATGAGCGTGCCGGCCGGCTTCGGTGTCGGAGGTCTTCCGGTGGGCCTGCAGCTGGTGGGCAACTACCTGAAAGAGGCCGAGCTGCTGCAGGCGGCCCACGCCTTCCAGCAGGCCACCGACTGGCACACCCGTATCCCCCAAGGCTTCTGATCATGAGCAGCAGTTCTTCACCCCTGGTGCAGGGTTACGAGGTCGTCATCGGCTTCGAGACGCACGCCCAGCTCTCCACCCGCAGCAAGATCTTCAGCCGCGCGGCCACCGCCTTCGGTGCCGAGCCCAATACCCAGGCCTGCGCGGTCGATCTGGCCCTGCCGGGCACGCTGCCGGTGATGAACCGGGCTGCGGTGGAGCGGGCCATCCGCTTCGGCCTGGCCGTGGGTTCGCACATTGCCGAGAGCAGCGTGTTCGCCCGCAAGAACTACTTCTATCCCGACCTGCCCAAGGGCTACCAGATCAGCCAGTTCGAGATCCCGGTGGTGCAGGGTGGCGAGGTCAGCTTTTTCCTGGGCGACGAGAAGAAGACGGTGCGCCTGGTGCGCGCCCACCTGGAAGAAGACGCCGGCAAGAGCCTGCACGAGGACTTCGTGGGCCAGAGCGGCATCGACCTCAACCGCGCCGGCACGCCCCTGCTGGAGATCGTGACCGAGCCCGACATCCGCTCCAGTGCCGAGGCCGTGGCCTATGCGCGCGAGCTGCACAAGATCGTGACTTGGATCGGCATCTGCGACGGCAACATGCAGGAAGGCTCGTTCCGCTGCGACGCCAACGTCTCGGTGCGCAAGCCGGGTCAGCCGCTGGGCACCCGCCGCGAGATCAAGAACCTCAACAGTTTCAAGTTCATGCAGCAGGCCATCGACTACGAGGTCCGCTGGCAGATCGAGCAGATCGAGGACGGCCATGCCATCCAGCAGGCCACCGTGCTGTTCGACCCGGACACCGGCGAGACCCGCGCCATGCGCACCAAGGAAGACGCAGCCGATTACCGCTACTTCCCCGACCCCGACTTGCCGCCGCTGGTGATCGCCCGCAGCTGGGTGGATGAGGTCAAGGCCTCCATGCCCGAGCTGCCGCGTGCCATGGCCGAGCGCTTCGTGCAGCAGTACGGTCTGCCCGAGTACGACGCCACCACGCTCACCCAGAGCCCGGCCATGTCCGCCTACTTCGAGGCGGCGGCTCAGGCCAGTGGCCAGGCCAAGATGGCCAGCAACTGGATCATGGGCGAGGTCTCACGCCGCCTCAATGCCGAGGAGCGCGACATCGCCGATGTGCCGGTGGATGCCGCTGCCCTGGCCGCGCTGCTGGGCCGCATTGCCGACGGCACCATCTCCAACAACGCCGCCAAGCAGGTGATGGATGCGCTCTGGAAGGGCGAGGGCACGGTGGACGCCATCATCGAGGCCAGGGGCCTCAAGCAGGTGAACGACACCGGCGCCCTGGAAGCCATCATCGACGAGGTGATGGCGGCCAACGCCGAGATGGTGGCGCAGTTCCGCGCCGGCAAGGAGAAGGCCTTCAATGCCCTGGTGGGTCAGGCCATGAAGGCCAGCAAGGGCAAGGCCAACCCGCAGCAGGTCAACGACCTGCTGCGCCGGAAGCTGGGCTGACCGCACCCGCCGCGCTGGGGCCCCAGAGCTGGCGCAGCCGTGCCAGCTCTTCGTCGAAGCGGGCGTTGATGCGCTGCTTCTCGCGCAGCTGGGTGTCCAGAAAACGCTTCTGCACCTCGAACTGCGCGGCGTTGTCGTCCTGCTTGCGCTTGAGCCAGGCCGGGGCCTTGCTCGGGTCGGCCTGGTAGAACTCCAGTTCGGTCTCGATCTCCTTGCGCTGCGCCTTGAGGTTGTCCTCGCGGCGCTGCACCGCAGCGATCACGTCGTCGATCTGGCTCAGCACCTCGGCCCGCTCGCGGTCGTGCGCGGCCTGGTTGGGGTAGCGCAGCAGCAGGGCGCGTTCGCGCCGGCGCTCCTCGGCGATGCGGGCCTTCTCCTCTTCCTCGGCGCGCTGCCGCGCTTCGATGGCGGCCCGCTCCTCGCGGGTGTAGCTGGGGGGCAGCACCTTGCGCACGGTACCGGTGGCGCCGCGCACTTCCTGCTCGCGGTCGATGCAGGCGGCAATCGGCCGGTCGGAGGTGTGGCGCTTGCCGGTGCGGTCGACGCAGGTGAAGATTTCGCCGGTGTTCTGGGCAGACGCCGGGCCTGTCGACCCGATCAAGGCAACCAGGGAAAGGACAGCGGCGATCGGGTGGCGGGCAGACATCATGGGTGGGTTCAGGTCACACCGTAGCGTTGGCGGTAGGCCAGCACGCGGTCGCGGTGCTCGGCCGATGCAGAGGAAGGTTGTACATCCAGATACTGCAGCAGATCGCTCAGGGTGGCAATGGCGCACACGTGCAGGCCGAGCTGGCGTTGCACATATTGAACGGCGCTGTGGTCCACATCCCGCACCTGGCCGTCCGGGCCGACCTCGGTGGCCTTTTCCTGCCGGTCCAGGGCAATGGCCACCGCGTGCGGGATGGCGCCGGCGGCGCGGATGATGGCGATGGATTCGCGGGCGGCGGTGCCGGCCGACATCACGTCGTCCACGATCAGCACCCGGCCCTTGAGCGGCGCGCCCACCAGGGTGCCGCCTTCACCGTGGTCCTTGGCTTCCTTGCGGTTGTAGGCAAACGGCACGTTGCGGCCCAGCCGCGCGAGCTCGATGGACACCGCCGCGCCCAGCGGGATGCCCTTGTAGGCCGGGCCGAAGATCATGTCGAACTCGATGCCGCTGGCCACCAGGGCCTTGGCGTAATATCCGGCGAGGCGGCCGAGCTTGGCGCCGTCGTCGAACAGGCCCGCGTTGAAGAAGTAGGGACTCAGGCGCCCCGCCTTGGTCTTGAACTCGCCGAACTTCAGCGCCCCGGCCTCCACACAGAACTGCACGAATTCCTGAGCCAGTGCCGGGCTGCTGCCCGCCTTCTCCACCATGGGTGATCCCTTGTTCAAACTGACCAGCCTCAACCTCAACGGCATCCGTTCGGCCTCGACCAAGGGGCTGGAATCCTGGCTGGCGACGCACCGGCCGGATTGTATTTGCGTGCAGGAGGTCAAGGCCCAGGCGCCGGACGTGGCCGGCCGCTTCGAGACCCTGGCGGGGCTGCAGGGACACTTCCACTTTGCCGAGAAGAAGGGCTACTCGGGCACCGGCGTCTACACCCGGCAGGCCCCCAGCGAGGTCATCACCGGCTTCGGCAACCCGGAGTTCGATGCCGAGGGCCGCTACACCGAGCTGCGCTTCGACACGCCCCGGCGGCGCTTCTCCATCATCAGCGCCTACTTCCCCAGCGGGTCGTCCGGCCCGGAGCGCCAGGAAGCCAAGTTCCGCTTTCTGGACGCCTTCTTTCCGCACCTCATGGCCCTGAAGGCGCAGCGCGAATTCATCCTGTGCGGCGACATCAACATCGCCCACCAGGAGAAGGACCTGAAGAACTGGCGCAGCAACCAGAAGAACAGCGGCTTCCTGCCCGAGGAGCGCGCCTGGATGACCCGCCTGCTGACCGAGGGCGGGCTGGTCGACGTGTACCGCCAGCTGCAGCCCGACACCACCGACACCTGCTACACGTGGTGGAGCAACCGCGGCCAGGCCTATGCCAACAACGTGGGCTGGCGCCTGGACTACCACCTGGCCACGCCCGCCGTGGCCGCCACCGCCCGCACCGAGGCCATCTACAAGGGCGAGAAGTTCTCCGACCACGCGCCGATCACGATCGAGTACGAACTGCCGCGCTGAAGCGGCCTGGCCCGCCATGCTTCGCTACCAAACCCTGCCTGTCACCGCCTTCGCCCAGAACTGTTCCATCGTGTGGTGCGACCAGACCAATGAGGCCGCCGTCATCGACCCCGGTGGGGAGATCGAACGGCTTCTCGCCACCGTGGCCGAGCTGGGGCTGCAACTCCAGGCCATCTGGTTGACTCATGCCCACATCGACCACGCCGGCGCCGTGGGCGAACTGGCCGAGCGCCTGCAGCTGCCCATCGTGGGCCCGCATCCGGGCGACCAGTTCTGGATCGACGCCCTGCCGCAGCAGAGCGCCATGTTCGGCTTTCCGCCGGCGCGGCACTTTGCCCCCACCCGCTGGCTGCAGGACGGAGACATGGTGCAGATCGGTCAGTCCACCCTGGCGGTGCGGCACTGCCCGGGCCACACGCCGGGCCATGTGGTGTTCCATTCGGCCGAGGCGCAGCGGGTGTTCGTGGGCGACGTGCTGTTCGCCGGCAGCATCGGCCGCACCGACTTTCCGCAGGGCAACCATGCGCAGCTGCTGGCCAGCATCCGCGACAGGCTCTGGCCCATGGGGGACGACACCGTGTTCATTCCCGGGCATGGGCCGGAAGGCACGCTGGGGGAGGAGCGGCGGTTCAATCCGTATGTGGGGGAACGGTCCGGCGCCTGATCACGGGCCGAGCCACCTCGGGATCAGCCCTTGCGGGCCTGCTCGTACAGCCCCTGCACCTTGGGCACGTTGGCTTCCAGTTCCTTGATGCGGTTGGGTCCGCTGGGGTGGGTGGACAGGAAGTCCAGGCCGCCGGCGCCGTTGGCGGCGGTCATCTTCTGCCACAGGCTCACGCTGGCCTGCGGCTGGTAGGCCGAGCGGGCGGCCAGTTCCAGGCCCACCAGATCGGCTTCGGATTCGTCGTCGCGGCTGAACTTCAGGCTCAGCAGCTGGGTGCCCAGGTTGGCGGCCACATCGCCCAGCTGGCCCAGGCCCAGCAGCTGCGCCGCGATCGACAGGCCGATGCCGGTGGCATTGCTCTTGGCCACCCGCTCCCGGGCGTGTTCGCGCAGCGCATGGGCCATCTCGTGGCCCATGATCATGGCGGCCTCGTCGTCGGTGAGCTTGAGCTTCTCCAGGATGCCGGTGTAGAAGGCGATCTTGCCGCCGGGCATGCAGAAGGCGTTGATCTGCTCGCTGCGGATCAGGTTGACCTCCCACTTCCAGCGATTGGCGCGGTCGTTCCACTGTGGCGAATGGGGGATGAGACGCCGCGCGATGTTGCGCAGCCTCACCACCTGCGGGTCGGTGCCCGCCACCAGCACGCCCTTGCTGCTGGCCTCGGCCATCATCTGGCCATACTGCTTCTGGGCCGCACCCTCCAGCTCATCGGCCGGCACCAGGGTACGCAAGGCGGAAGACCGGCCCACGTCCACCTGAGCAGCCGCCGGCAGGGCCGCTGCCGCCGCACCGGCCGAGGCCGCCAGCAGGAAGCCCCGCCGCGACGACCACCGATGGGATGCCGGTTGATCGGGCGCCGGTTCGGCGGCGCGCGGGGCTTTGAGGTTGCAGAAGATGCACATGGGCAAAATGATAGACAAAGCCGGCGGTTCCGGCTTGCCCTTTCTGCCCGGCCCGCCATGTCCGCACCCGAAGCGATCACGACCCACCCCCCCGCTCCCGACGCACGCCCCACCTGGGGCGAGACCCTGCGCGTCTACCTGGAGCCCGCCAGCCTGCGCATGTTCGCGCTGGGCTTTTCTGCTGGCCTGCCGCTGCTGCTGGTGCTGGGCACGCTCAGCTTCCGGCTGCGCGAGGCCGGGCTGGACCGCACCACCATCGGCTACCTGAGTTGGGTGGGCCTGGCCTACGGCTTCAAGTGGTGCTGGGCGCCGCTGGTGGACCGCCTGCCCATCCCGGGTCTGACCCGGCTTTTGGGCCGGCGGCGCAGCTGGTTGCTGCTCTCGCAGCTGTGCATCGTGGCGGCGCTGTGCGGCATGGCGCTGGCCGATCCGCGCAGCCAGCTCGACGTGGTGGTGTGGTGCGCCTTGGCCGTGGCCTTTGCGTCGGCCACGCAGGACATTGCGCTGGACGCCTTCCGCATCGAATCGGCCGATGCCCGCCGCCAGGGCGCGCTGGCCGCCACTTACCAGACCGGTTACCGCCTGGCCATGATCTGGGCCGGTGCCGGTGTGTTGTGGCTGGCCGCGCGGGCCGAGGTGGCGCCGGCCGTGGCCGCCGCCGGCGCAGCCCCGGGCTCGCTCTACCAGCAGGTGGCCTGGACCACGGCCTACCTGGTCATGGCGGCGAGCATGGTGGTGGGCGTGGTCACGGTGCTGTTCTCGCGCGAGCCGGCCCGGGTGGAGCTGCCGCCCGCCCGCAACCTGGCCGAGTGGCTGCGGGGTGCCCTGGTTGAACCCTTTGCCGACTTCCTGCGCCGCTACCGCGGTCATGCGCTGCTGATCCTGCTGCTCATCGGCACCTACCGCATCAGCGATGTGGTGATGGGCATCATGGCCAACCCGTTCTATGTGGACATGGGCTACACCAAGGACGAGGTGGCCGCCGTGACCAAGGTGTACGGCGTCATCATGACCCTGGTGGGGGCCTTCATCGGCGGCGCGTTGTCGCTGCGCCTGGGGGTGATGCGGGTGCTCATGCTGGGCGCCATCCTGTCGGCCGCGAGCAACCTGCTGTTTGCCTGGCTGGCCGGGCACGGGCACGACGTGACCGCGCTGGTGATGGTGATCTCGGCCGACAACCTGAGCGCCGGAGTGGCCTCGGCCGCCTTCATTGCCTACCTCTCCAGCCTGACCAACGTGAGCTATTCGGCCACGCAGTACGCGCTGTTCAGTTCCATGATGCTGCTGGCGCCGAAGTGGCTGGCGGGCTACTCGGGCGCCTTCGTCGATGCCTTCGACTACCCGACCTTCTTCATGTCGACCGCTGCCCTTGGCCTGCCGGTGCTGGTGATCATTGCACTGGCCTCGCGCTGGACCACTCCGCCCCGTTGAAGGTGACCGTGCACCGCCGGTTTACAAATCTTCACGCCGGGCGCAGCGCAGCTTCATCCGCAGCCGCGAGCATCCGGACTTCGTCATTCCTCTTGCACCCACGACCCGCATGACCTCCCGCCTGCTGATGATCGAAGACGACCGCCGCCTCGCCCAGATGGTGGCCGAGTACCTGGGCCAGTCCGGTTTCGAGGTGGCGCACGCGCCCGATGGCGAGGCAGGGCTGGAACAGCTGCGCCTGATCCAGCCCGAGATGGTGATCCTGGATCTGATGATGCCGGGCATCGACGGTCTGGAGGTCTGCCGCCGCATCCGCGCCCTGCCCGACGAGCTGGCCCGCACACCGGTGCTCATGCTCACCGCCAAGGGCGACCCCATGGACCGCATCATCGGCCTGGAGATCGGGGCCGACGACTACTTGCCCAAACCTTTCGAACCCCGCGAACTGCTGGCCCGTGTGCGCGCCGTGCTGCGCCGCCGGGGCGAGCCGGGGGCCGGCGCTGCCAGCCGCATCACGCCCATCATGCGTTTCGGTTCTCTGGAGATCGACCGCGACGCCCGCAGCGTGACCGTGGCCGAACAGCCCTGCGAACTCACCTCCTACCAGTTCGACCTGCTGGTGGCCATGGCCGAGCGGGCCGGCCGCGTGCTCACCCGCGATCAGATCATGGAAGCCGTGCGCGGCCGCGAGCTGGAAGCCTTCGACCGCTCCATCGATGTGCACATCGGCCGCATCCGCAGCGCCATCGAGGACGACAGCAAGGACCCCAAACGCATCCTCACCGTGCGCGGCGTGGGCTATGTGTTTGCCAAGCAGCAGGACTGAGGCCGGCGCATGAGCTTTGCCGTCTTCGGTCAGCGCCTGTACCTGCGCATCTGGCTGGCCGTGGTGGCCGCCGTCACGGTGCTCACGCTGGTGGTGGGATGGCTGTGGCAGCAGGCACTGGAGCGCGACCGGGCCGAGCGCGAAGCTCGCGTCACCCGCACGGTGATCGTGCGCGACGGCAACGGCGAGGTGCTGGGCGACGCCCCCACCCAGGCCGTGCGCATCCCCGGAGAGGGTTGGCAGTTCGAGGTGCGCATGAACGACGGGCAGACACTCTATGTGCTGCTGCCCCGGCCCAACCGCACCGGCGCACCGCCGCCCGCCCGGGCGCCCGACTGGCTGCTCACCCCGGCCGGCTTTGCCTGGCTGCTGGGCCTGGTGGCCTTTGCGGTGGCGCTGGGCGCCTACCCCATCGTGCGGCGCCTGACCAAGCGTCTGGAGACGCTGCAGAAAGGCGTGGAGCGCTGGGGTTCGGGCGACCTGTCCACGCGCCTGCCCGAGACCGGGCAGGACGAGGTGGCGTATCTCGCCGGGCGCTTCAATGCGGCGGCCGAGCGGGTGCAGACCCTGCTGCAGTCCCACAAGACGCTGCTGGCCAATGCCTCGCACGAGCTGCGCTCGCCCCTGGCGCGCATCCGCATGGGCCTGGCGCTGCTGGGTCAGGATGCCGGCTCGGCCCTGCAGCGCGCCGAGATGGCCCGCAGCATCGACGAGCTGGACCAGCTCATCGACGAGATCCTGCTGGCCAGCCGGCTCGACCTGCGTGATGGCGCCGACCCCGCCGCCCTAGGCCCGAAGGAAGAGGTGGACCTGGTCGGCCTGGCCGCTGAAGAGTGTGCCCGCACCGGCGCCCTGCTGCAGATGGACGAGGGCAGCGGCGAACTGGTGGTGCCGGGGCACGCCCGCTTGCTGCGCCGCCTGCTGCGCAATCTGCTGGAGAACGCCCGGCGCTATGGCCGCGCAGCAGGAGCGACCGATGCCGAAGTGCAGGTGAGCGTCCGCCCGGTCACCGAGCAGGGCCGCACCCTGGCGCTCATCAGCGTGGACGATCACGGCCCCGGCGTGCCCGCCGACCAGCGCACGCGCATCTTCGAGCCGTTCTACCGCCTGCCGGGCGCCAGCGAACGCGAAGGCGGTGTGGGTCTGGGCCTGTCGCTGGTGCGCACCATCACCGAACGCCACGCCGGCACGGTGGGGGTGACCGACCGGCCCGGCGGTGGTGCCCGCTTCGAGGTGCGGCTGCCGGTCGCTTGAGACACCCCGGGAAACCCCGCCCCCGCAGAACGCTGCCGTTCCCCTGTTCTGGGGATATCCAGAATCCCGCCGCCCCCCCAGAATCGCGCCCGTGCTGTCACACAACCTGACAAGTTGGCCTAGACCGACCGCCCTGGTTGCCAGGGCTCAACGATTTCCAACGACGTCCTTCAGGGGACTTGCTACAAGCCACCGCGAGGTGGCTTTTTTTTGCCTTCTGCTTCACGCAGGTGCAGCCAGTCCACGATGTCGGCCTCTGGCTGGTAGCCCTGCACCAGGCGCTGCAGCAGGGCACGCACCGTGGCCAGGTCGCCCGCCTGCATGGCGCCATCCAGCGCGGCCAGTTCGGTGACCAGTGCGTCGGCGGGCAGCTGGTCTTCGTGCGCTTTCATGATGCGCGGGTGGGTGGTGGGCTGCGGGTCGTCGCCGATCAGCAGTTCCTCGTACAGCTTTTCTCCGGGGCGAAGCCCGGTGATCTCGATGGCAATGTCGCCATCCGGCCGCTCGGGCGTCTTCACCGTGCGGCCCGAGAGTTCGACCATGCGGTGGGCCAGGTAGATGATGCGCACCGGCTCGCCCATGTCGAGCACGAAGACCTCGCCCCCCGTGGCCATGGCGCCGGCCTGCATCACCAGCTGGGCCGCTTCGGGAATGGTCATGAAGTAGCGGGTGATGTCGGGGTGGGTCAGGGTGATGGGGCCGCCGGCGGCGATCTGTTGTCGGAACAAGGGCACCACCGACCCACTGGAGCCCAGCACATTGCCGAAACGCACCATGCAGAAGCGGGTGCGGTCATCTCCGCGGTCGCTGTCCATGGCCTGCAGCACCATCTCGGCCAGGCGCTTGCTGGCGCCCATGATGTTGGTGGGCCGTACCGCCTTGTCGGTGCTGATCAGGACAAAGTGGCTCACCCCTGCGTCGCGCGCGGCCTGGGCGCAACACCAGGTGCCCCACACGTTGTTGCGGATGCCTTGCACCGGGTTGTGCTCCACCAGCGGTACATGCTTGTAGGCGGCTGCGTGGTAGAGCGTGTGCGGCTGCCACGACTGCAGGATGGCGTCCATGCGTGGGCGGTCGGTCACCGAAGCCAGCAGCGGCACCAGCGCCACGCCGGAGTCGGAGCGCTGCACCAGCGCCTGCAGTTCGTGGTGGATGGCGTACAGCGCAAACTCGCTCTGCTCGATCAGCAGCAGGGTGGCGGGCCGCTGCTGCACGATCTGGCGACACAGCTCGCTGCCGATGCTGCCGCCAGCGCCGGTGACGGCCACCACATGATCGGTGACCAGCTGGCCCATGAGGGCCGGGTCCGGACTCACGGGTGCGCGGCCCAGCAGGTCCTCGATGTCGAGTTCGCGCAGATCGCTCAGGCTCACACGGCCCGAGGCCAGGTCGGACACACCGGGCAGGGTGCGCACATGCACCGGGTGCGCGCGCAGCCGGTCCACGATCTGTCGGCGTTGCACCGGGTAGATGGAGGGCAGGGCCAGCAGCACATCGTTCACACCGTCGCGCGCGATCACCCGGTCCAGATCGTGCGGACCATGCACGTCGCGCCCGTCCAGGCTGCGGCCCTGGAGGCGTGGATCGTCGTCCACGAAGCCCACCAGCCGGTACTCGGTGCTGCGGGCCAGCGCGGCGGCCAGCTGCCGACCGGCTTCGCCAGCACCATAAATCAGCACGCCCGGCCGCGCCTTCTCGGCCAGCAGGTGCCGGTACAGGCCGCCGAGCCACAGGCGGATAACCAGCCGGCTCAGACCCACGAACACCAGCAGCAGCAGCGGCTGGATCAGCCCCACCGAGCGCGGCACGCTCTGAACGCCCACCAGCGTGAAGACCGTGGCGAAGAATAGTCCGTACAGGGCCATGGCCTGGGCCAGGGCCACGGTGGCATTCCAGCCCGCATAACGGAAGATGGCCCGGTACAGGCCGAAGCGCACGAACAAGGGAATGGCCAGGGCGATCGACACCGCCACCGGCCACAGGTAGGCGCCCTCCAGCCGCAGCCAGACCTCCAGCCGCATGTACAGCGCCACCCACACCGCCAGGGTGCACAGCGAGGCATCCACCAGCAGGGCCAGCAGTCGCTTGACCGGGCGCGGCAGCTCCAGCAATTTGGACGCGGTGACCGAGGTATCGGGATGGGGCGTCATGGTGATGGCAGGGTCAGTGGCTCACGCCGTCGCTGCGCAGCACCTTCACGGCGGTGAGCCACAGGATGCGCAGGTCGAACGCCAGGCTCTGGCGGCGCAGGTATTCGGCGTCCAGCGCCACCTTCTGGGGAATGGGTATTTCGTCACGCCCGTTCACTTGCGCCCAGCCGGTGAGGCCCGGCACCAGCTCGTGCACGCCGGCCTCGGTGCGCAGGGCGATCAGGTCGTCCTGGTTGAACAGGGCCGGGCGCGGCCCGACAAAGCTCATGTCGCCGCGCAGGATGCTCCAGAGCTGGGGCAGTTCGTCCAGACTGCTCTTGCGCAGGAAGGGTCCGATGGGCGTGAGCCATTGCGCCGGGTTCTCCAGCAGGTGGGTGGCCACCGCCGGCGTGTCGATGCGCATGCTGCGGAACTTGGGCATGCGAAAGATGCGGTTGTGGCGACCCACACGGTCGCTCCAGTACAGCGCCGGACCGGGGGAGGTGACGCGGACGGCCAGGGCGACCAGGGCGATGGGCAGCGCCAGTAGCAGGGCTGCAGGTACGGCGAGGGCGAGGTCAAACAGGCGTTTGAGGGTCATGGCCGAAAACCCTTTGCAGCGCGGCGCAGACCTTCGTCTACCGAAATGGGCGGTTCCCAGCCCAATGTCTGGCGCGTGTGATCGATGTTGACCTGGAGATTTCCCAGCAATCGTTGCGCCAAGTCACCTCTACCCATCCACCGCGCACCTGCCCACAGGACGCTGGTGGGAACCCTGAACATCAGCGGTGACCGACCCATCGCGTTTCCTAGCCGCTGCAGCAAGTCAGCCGTAGACAAGTCTTCTCCGTCACTGACCAGGAATGTCTGATTTGCAGCACGGGGATGATCGATACAGCGGATCAAGAGATCCACCAAGTTGTCGACCGCTACCAAGCTACGCCGGTTGTGGATCACGCCAGCCAACGGCAGAGGCACGCGTTTGTGAAGTACCCGCATCAAGATATGCATGTTGCCGGGTGCATTCGGGCCGTGCACCAAAGGAGGCCGGACGATGGTCCACTCCATGGACTCGGCCTCTGCCAGCTGGCGCAGTGCCAGCTCGGCCTCCGCCTTTGATTGGGCGTAGGGCGAGTGCGGAGCGAGCGGGTCTTGGGCTTCGATGGGGCGTACAGTAGTGGCGTTGCCCTGAACGCCGATGGAGCTAACGAATACAAATCGGCGCACACCCTCTGCGGCGGCGGCTGCAGCACAGGCCTTGGTCATCTCGGTGTTCACCAGACGAAACGCCGCCAGGGGGTCGGACGCCTCATCTTGCATGACATGGGCGCGTGCCAGCAGGTGAATCACGGTATCGCAGCCCTTGATCAGCGGTCTCCAGTCGTCGATGGTGGTGCCGGGCGAGGGCAGCACGACCTGTGGCACCTGCAGAGAGGCGTCTGGCGCACGCACAGCGGCGCGAACCGGCCGGCCCTGCGAGTGCAGCGTGTTGACCAGGCGCCGCCCGACGAAACCGGTGGACCCAGTGATCAGGGTGGTCATGATTCAGGCGGGATGAAGCAGCCCGGCCAGGCGTTGCCAGAGACGGCTGGCCAGTTTGTGTGCCCAGAAAGACACTGTGAGATGGGGCACGCCGTTCTTCTGCAGTGCGTGGAAGATCTCTTGATTTTGCCGAACGATGTTGCGCCAGCTCTGGTTGGTGGCGCCCCCCACACGCATCCTCACTTGCACGCGCGGGATGTAGGCGCACCGCACACCACCACGCTCAAGGTACCGCATCATGAACTCGGTGTCGGCTGCCAGGCGATAGGTCAGGTCAAACTGGCCCAGGCGCTCCAGGGCTGAGCGCCGAATGTAGAACGTGGGATGTGCCGGACACCAGCCACGGGCAAAGCTCCCCTTCTCAAACGGCCGCGATTTCCAATAGCGCACTACTTTGCGGTTGTCTTCCGACACGTACAGGAGATCGCCGAAGCAGGCCTCGACGCTAGGGTCATCCTCAAACGCCTTGGCCACGCGCGCCAGCACATCGGCGTCGGCAAAAAAGTCGTCGGCGTTCAGGAAGCCGATGACCTCGCCTGTGGCGCGGCTCAGGCCCTTGTTCATGGCGTCGTAAATGCCCTTGTCCGGTTCTGAGCTCAGCACAAGATTCGGGTGCCGATGGGCCTCCACCACCTGTACCGTGCCATCGGTGGACTGACCATCGATCACCAAGTGTTCTACATCAGGATGGCTCTGGCTGGCGACGGAGCGTACGGTGTCCGCGATGGTGGCGGCGCTGTTGTAAGAGACGGTGATGACGGTGATTTTCACGGGGACGACCATTGCCCCAAGACGCGGGCATAAAAAGAAAGGGTATCCCGATAGCAGCTCTCCCAGGAGAACCGCTGGGCATTATGTAAGCCACGCGACTGGACGCCAGCGCAAAACCCGGCGTCCTCCAGGCGACGCAGCTGTTCGGCCACGCCCTCCGCGTCGGGCCGATCCAGCAAGAGACCGGCGTCGCCGGCAGCCTCGGGAATGGACGAGACATTCACCGCTATGACGGGACAGCCAGCGGCCATGGCTTCAATCACCGGGATGCCAAAGCCCTCGTAGCTCGACGGGTAGATCAGCGCGTGCGCCCGGTTGTAAAGCGCATTGAGAAGGGCACTGGGCGCGCGGTCGATGTGCGTCCACCGGCCAAGCAGCCGATGCTCAAGGCGCCTATGGTCTCTTTCCTTCAGTGGTCCACCACCGACCACCACCAGTCGATGGCCAGGGCACAGAGCCACGGCGTCCACCGCTACAGGGAAATTCTTGTAAGCGCTGCGGTCACCGACAAACACTGAGTAGGGCCCATCGGGTGCCGAGTGCGGCGCTACCAAGGCCTGGGCTTCTTGTTCAGGCACGCGCCTAAACGAGTCGGAAAAACCCAGGTGAATGACGCACGTGTTTTCTTCTCGCACGCTCGGGCAGTAGTAAAGAAGATCTCTGCGAGTGCTTTCCGAGATGCAGATTACCCCGTTGGCCGACTCGACAGCCTGCCGCTTTTGCCACGAATGCGCCCAGCGCGCAGGCCCTCGCCAGAAGCGCTCATAGGTGAAGTCATAACAACTCTGCACATGCGGCACACGCCCTGACGAAGGTCTACGGTAGTAGCTGGAATGCACCAGCTCATCCCGCCCGGCCAGTGCCGGCGCTCGGAGATAGCGAGCCATGCGAACGGGCCGCGTATCTAAACGAGTCTGGTGCGATGGAATGTCCAAGTTCGCCCGAAAGATATTCTGCTTGGCGCCCTGCGCTTCGATGGCGACAGCCGATAGCCCATCACGAAGCAAGCGAGACCACAGCTCGCTCCAGTAGACGGAGATGCCTCCCGCACGCTGCAAGGAAAAAATGATGTTGTCCAGACAGGGGTTCATGCGTACCAAGGGCACTCAGGCATCCAGCAAAGAGAGCTGGCCACGCTCGACGGCCACCATGCGCCTGACGAGCTCTTCAAAGGACACCTCGGCGCGCCAGTTCAATTCATGTGAGGCCTTGGACGGGTCTGCATGGCCCTCTTTCAGGTCGGTTGGTCTGAAAAGGGAGCTATCAACGTCAACCCAATTCCGCCAGTCGATACCGCAGGCTTCGAAGACCAGTTCTATGAAATACCTAAGGCTGTGCGTCTTGCCAGTTGCTATCACGAAGTCAGTCGGGTTGGGCTGTTGAAGCATGCGCCACATGGCGTCTACATACTCGGGCGCCCAACCCCAGTCACGGGCGATGTCGATGTTGCCCAGCCTCAGGCGCTCGCCAGATCCCGCCGCGATGCGGCAGGCTGCCTGCACGATCTTGCGTGTCACGAAGCGGGCACCCCGCAAGGGTGACTCGTGGTTGAACAAGATACCCGTGCAGGCAAACAGAGAGTAGGCCTCGCGGTAGTTGGCCACTTCCCAGAAGGCAGCGGCCTTGGCAACCGCGTAAGGGCTGCGGGGCCGGAAGGGTGTCTCTTCGCTGGCTGCCAAGGTACCCGTATCACCAAAACATTCGCTCGAGCCTGCACTGTATAGACGGATAGGCTTGCCAATAAACCGTATCGCTTCCAGCAAGTTCAATGTCCCAGTGGCGATGCTCTCCAGGGTTTCTACAGGCTGCTCAAAGGAGAGACCCACAGAGCTTTGTCCAGCGAGGTTGTAGACCTCATCGGGAGCGGCCTGAGTCAATCCCTGAAGCACGCTGCGAAAGTCGTTCAGGTTGATGGACAGTCGCTGAATGCGGGAATCGACTCCTAACCGGGCCAAGTTGACGGACATCGAGGCATGAACATCACGAGACGCCCCGTACACCCGATAGCCCTTTGACAGCAGAAGCTTGGCGAGATAGGCGCCATCTTGTCCGCTGACACCGGTGATAAGTGCAGTTCTCATTAATGATTGATTGAATGGCGTCAGTTGAAAGATGCATGTGTGCCTGAATCAGATAATTGTCTCCGATTCCGAAAGTTGGGCTCAAGCTTGCCGAAAATGATCCACAGGATCACAGCAAGTAAAATGTATAAAGCAAAGCTCCCAGAAGCAAGCGGAGGTACGAAGCAAAATGAAGTCATCAACAAAAACGAGCCAAGATCACGGGTGCGGAGAAACTCTAGATAGACAGCTCGGATAAAAGATCCGAGAATAACAGAGTAGGCAATGATCCCGAGAAGGCCGAAATCCATGTAGGCCACCAGCCATGGAAGTATCCCTGGAGTGTGTCCAAGCTCCGCGCTTCCCGGAAATAGTGTCCCGTGAAGGATTGTGGCGCCGTACTCGAATGGCTTTTCGGGGAAAAGACTGCGCGGTACAAAGTACCAAAGCGATGAAAGGGCGGACAGCCCTTTCGTATGCCCCTGAAAGTCAATCAGATCTACGGCAAGTGCGGTAACCGAAACATAATCCGCAAAGTACCTTATGACACCAGAAAACAGTCCTAACTCACCATTCGGACCCAGAAGAATCGAGAACAAGGTAACAGTTGCGACGGCTAGTCCAATGAGGCAGGAAAAGGGCAGTTTGCTTCGATAGAAGTGGTGATGGATGGCAGCGATGATCGGAACAAGTAGTACTGCAGTCTTGGATCCAGTGAAGTACATCATCAATACCGCTGCACCAACCACAAGTAACTGAAGCCCCTTTCCGTGTTTGGAGTGAGCCACTACGTGCAGTGCAATGAGAAAACAAAGCACGACACATGCCTGATACAGAAGCCACCAGTGCCCGAATCCCGTGCGAAGGCTAATATAGGCTTCTCGTGGAGATGTGATCCAGAGTAAATTCTCAACATCGGATCTTGCCAAAAGCAAAAATGCAGCAAGTGCGCCTGCTAATAAGAGAAACCAAAAGGCGCCTTTGATATGAATGCCTGAAGGGCTGAAGTTCAAGCTCGTCAGTCCAAGGGCAAAAGTGCATTGAAATGGATTCTTTGGGGTGAAGTATCCAACAGCAACCCCGACACCGTAGGTGATGTGCAGCCAAAGAGTATAAGAGATTGCGGCGGCTGAGGCGCCGAAGCTCGCAGGCCCTTGAATAGACGAGTAGGCTGACAGCAAGCCCATTGCAACTAAATCCAAGAACACAAAAAATGCAATCGGGTTGATTAGATTGCGTTGATGCTTCAGGAGTGAATAAGCGACCAGAAAAAGACAAAGCCCTGCCAAAACCAAGGAGGGCAAATAAATCGATAGTAGTCCTTGTCCGCTCGTATCCATCTATCAAGAGAGGCTAAGTTTTCGCTTCAAGCGATATGGGATATTGGTGAGCGGCCGAGTGAGAATGATGACAAAAAGCCATGTAGACCGAAAAAATCCAAGTTGAAGAGATTGAAATCTTTTGGATTCAATCAAATGCTGTTTGAATGATCTTGCAGCATAGATACTAGGAATGAGTCTCGCAATCCAAGGAAGGCTATAAAGCTTGGTCAGCCTTTTATAGCTTTCGGTGGCTCCGCCGAGCTCTCTGTGAATATGTGTGTCTACAGTCATTCTGAATGTGCCAGATATCAATGCGTCACATACGAAATACCAATCCCCGGCGAATTTGTCTGAAAGCTGAAGGTCGGATATTGCATCCTTTCGGAATACCCCGTAAAACGCACCGTTATCAGTGACTTTAAACAGAAATCGGGTAATCCTGTGCCTTGCATCAACGTGATCCGCGTCGAAGATGCGACCTCCGTACTTGTGAACTCCTGCATTACAGTACACAGGGAGACCGGAGACAAGAGCAAGTGCGGCATCTTGGTGAAGGATGTTCAGGCACGACTCAACATAGTTTGATTCGATCCAATCGTCGTCACCAAGCCACATGAAATAGGACCCTCTTGCCATTGATAGAACCCAGTTGAAATTTCCAGTCCCGCCCAAATTGGTAGGCTGCCGAAAGAACTGTATGCGTTGGTCATGATTGGCGAGCTCCCTGCACATGGCCTCTGTATCATCTGTCGATCCATTGTCAGAAACAATGATCTCTATATGGTTGTAGGTTTGTTTTTGGGCAGAAGTAATAGCGCGCAGCAGCTGTGTGGACCGGTTGTATGTTGGGATGCCGATCGTAACCAATGGGGGGCTACTTTCCATTTTTAATCCGTAGGTGAACAAATTTAAGAAGATCTTTTGCGCCGATAGCAGTAAAGCACATCATCCAAAAGCCGGTCGCAAACAAAAAAGCGGCAAGCTCGGTCCGAGACATGGTCGAGGTATCGCAAGATAGAGCGACCAATAAAGGTGGAATGGAATAAGCCGCTGGCCTGAGCAAATCAAGTTTGAGCCAAGGAAAAAACTCGCCCCGGAGCAAATGTCGGTGCATTAGGTAAACTCCAAGTACGCAGTATCCGAGGTTGATTCCAATCCAGCCGAGTGCGGCGCCTTGCGTGCCGAAATTTGAAGCTAGCCACCACACGGTTGGTGGAAACAAGATCACGGCGACAATATTCTGAGTGAATGCTAGTTTCGCCCAATTATGTGCCAGTTGAAGCGCGTATGGAATTTGCACCATTGAGTTCAATGCGTTGCCTACAGCCAGCATTGACAGCATTGGATATGTCGCAGAGGCCAGTTCATGTGATCCAGCCCAAAACAAAATGATCTCTTGAGGAAAGAATATCAACAGACCAACGGATGGAACCACAAGAATTGTTATTATCTGACATGCTAGATGATGACTTGTGATTAGCTCTTGGGATTTTGATGCTGTGGTTGAGAGCAGCGATAGGCGAGGATACACTGTCGCAAAAACCGGGGCTGCTAACTTTAATATGAGTGAAGCAACTGTGGCGCAAAATGAATAGACGCCAAATGTCTTCATGTCCGTGAGTGCGCCGACAATAAGCTTGTCTGATTGGGAAATCACCGCGCCCATCAGGTTCGTTCCCAATACTTGAGCGGCGAATCCTCGGCCGCTGAGAATTTCCAAGGGCGAAATTCGCCGCCTGTTGTTTTTAGTGTCTGAAAATTGTCGACATGCCAGCTTGCGAAGAAAGAGTGTGCTCACAAGCTGGATCAAGAGAATGAACTCGAAAAAAATGATAATGGATGGTTGAATTATCTTTATTGCAAGAAATCCGCCGCCAAACTGAATGATTGCTGTGGTTGACAGCACCAGGTTGATTCCTACCTGTTTTTCCAGTCCGGCCAAAACGTTGCTGTAATAGGATTGAAGCCATCGCAGGCAAATAGAGCTTCCTGAAAGAACGATGGCAAGTTGTACTTCGGCTTGTCTGAGTGATTGGTATTTGAAGTATGTGGTCGAGATTGGGCCCGACAGTGCAATAATCAACAACAACGTGAGTGCTGCCCCACCGATAGCAAGATTCTCCCCGCTCCTGAAAGCTGCGTAGTTTCCAGAGCTGTTTTCTATAGCAGCTCTTGCGCGGGAGAAAAACTGATTAGCGATCTGCCCGAAACTCGTGTCCATCGATGCCACAACACCTGTCACGATGGTGTGGAATCCGATAAGGCCGTAAGCTTCGGCCCCCAGCAGAATAAGGTAGAACGGCAGAAAGATGACGCCTGCCCCAATCGTTATTGCCGATCCGGCGATATTGGCAACGAAATTCTGGGCAAGCCGCATCACCGTCTCTCATCTTCTCTTGAGAAATCCGCTAGGCGCCACCGTAATTTTGAGTTTGTCGTCGTATTGTCGATCGATGGAGAACTCTGGATTTTCTTGGAGATATTGTTTGAGCGCAGTTTTTGGATTGTCCCCCGGACCCCATGGGCGGTCATGAAACAAAGCCTTTGGCATATCTTCGATCACGGTGTCAAAGACTACGCAATAACTGCCAGGGGACGTCAGCGGCGCGTAAATCTTGAGTTCTTCAAGCACGTGTTGATGGGTATGGTTGCTGTCCAAAAACACTAGTGTGCTTTTAAATTTTTTGGCGATTTCACGGACCTCGTCCGCTACATCGCTGGAGATGCTGGAACCTTGAATGAGTTTAATTCGGGACGCCATCGGGTGCTCTTCGATAGCTTTCCGGTTGTGCGGCCGGATGTCGATATCGATACCAACAACAAGTCGATTGGATGCAGAAGGATTAATAGTGTGTGTTCCTGATTGGATGGCGTCAGAAAGATCGAGCAGCGCCAAAAGAGAGGCGCTCAGAATGACAGAGCCGCCATGCGCAACACCGGTCTCAATTATCAGGTCAGGTTTGACTTGCCAGATAAGCTCTTGGATCGCAATTACGTCCTGAGGATACTGAATGATTGGTCGACCCATCCACTCAAAATGATATGAGTACTTGTGAGAGTTGGCCTTATTCATCCAAAGCCTCGTTAAGTACTCAAAATCAGAGTCTTGTCCCTGTTGCTTGATCTCGACGGCACATTCGGACTTGAATTTGTCGTATGGTGTCACAATTGATTCCTATGGATGAGTTTTGCTGGGTTGCCGACTACGGTGGAATATGATGCTACGTTGCGTGTTACGACGGCGCCTGCTCCGACGCGGGCATGCGCACCGATGGAAAGCCTTGGGAGCACCACAGAGCCTGCGCCAACGAACGCTGCAGTGTCGATGGTAACGAGTCCGCACACAGTTGCCCCTGGTGCCACATGTACACCATTTCCAATAGAAGATTCGTGATCAATCGATGCACGGTGGTTGATGATACATGCGTTGCCAATAGAAGCTTCAGCTGCAACAACAGCCCCCGGTAGTACTTGTGAACCCTCCCCCAAACTGGCGGAATCGTCCACAAATGCGTTGGGATCAATGAGTGGGCTTAGGTTTAGGCCGGCATTCCTCATCTGGGTCAGCACTTTTATTCGCTCATCTCCGTGCGCCCCCCCAATGCAAATCACTCCACTGTATTCAGATGGGTTGGGGACAGTTGATAGCCAACCCTCGAAAGCATTGGGTCCGCGAAAGGCGGGAGCTCCGAAAATACAGGGCACATCGGGCCGTTTATCAATGGTGGCTGAGATGACGCCACCAATCCTGTGCACAACTCCGGCAACTACCTTTGCATGCCCGGAAGCACCCCAAATAACAAACCTACGCACCATGGTTGATCAGATTCCTTAAAACTGCCGATACTCGCGCAATAGCGGTGGTGGGTATGTCGTGATAACTTGGTAGATTGATTGCGCGATTGGGGATATCCCATGCGTGTTTGTTACTTGGTTTGGGTTCGAAGGGCGATAAGCCAGATAAGGGCCAGAAGAAGACGCGGGCATCGATGTTTTGGGCGCGAAAGGCTTTCAACATGTCATCCCTGTTGATTCCAGTTGCGGGGTCAAGGACCGCTGTAGGCATCCAAGCGCCTAGAGTAACGCCTAACGGTTCGGGGTTAAGATTCACGCCGCTTAATCCTTCAAGGTGGCTTCGGTAGATGCTCAGAATCTCTCGCTTCCGCGAAATTAGATCATCGATCCGCTCTAATTGTGCACATCCAATAGCTGCTTGGATATTGGACATCTTGTACTTGAAGCCAACCATGTCGGGCCAAAACTGCTTGATCTGGCCAGCTGCCCTGCCATGATTACTAAGGGTCAGAACTTTCTCGTACAGCGCGCTGTCATTGGTGACGAACATGCCCCCTTCGCCGGTGGTGAGTGTCTTTGTGCCGTGGAAAGAGAATGTGCCGAAGGTGCCCATGGAGCCCGCCTTGTTGCCGTGATAAACGGAGCCAATTGCTTCAGCTGCATCTTCCACTACCGGAATGCCATATGTCCTTCCAATGGCAAGCAACTTATCCATCTCGCAGAGGTTTCCATACAGATGCACCGCGAGAATCGCCTTGGTTCGTGGTGTGATGGCCGCTTCCACTTGCTCGGGATCCAGACACCAAGAGTCAGGCAGTATGTCAACGAATACCGGATTCGCCCCCAGATGAACGATCGGAGCTGCAGAAGCAATCCAATTGGTGTCAGCCATGATAACTTCGTCTCCTGGTCCGACCCCGAGACCTGCAAGCCCGAGATGCAGAGCTCCGGTGCAACTTGACGTAGCAATTGCATATCTGACGCCTAGGTGTTCCTTGAAACCGCCCTCAAAGCGCACAATGTAATCGTAACAACGCTCGCCCCATCCGTTAGCGGCGGCGTCCGTCGCATAGCTGACCTCAAGATCAGTGATCGAAGGCTTGGTGTAGAGAATACGTTCGTTCATTGCAGCATCAGTTCTGGAACCGCTAGCACGAAACGCGTGCCGGTCGGCAGTTGACTCTTCATTTGCGCCACGACCTCGGTGGCGATGTTCCAGGGCAGGATCAGTACGAAATCCGGGTTTAATGCCATTAATGCATCCGGATGGACGATTGGAATATGGCTACCGGGCATGTACTTGCCTTGTTTGGCCTTGGCCGCATCCGCCACCAGTGGCAACAAATCCGTCTTGACGCCTGCGTAGTTCAGCAAGGTGTTGCCTTTGGCAGCCGCTCCATAGGCGACGACCGTTTTCCCCCCCTTCTTCTGCTCCAGCAGAAACGACAGGAGGTCATTCTTGACGCGATCGGCCTTGGCCTGGAACGTAGTGTAGGTCTGCAAGTTTTGTAGGCCACTCGATTGTTCAAGCTGCAGGATGTCGCCCACCGCAGCGGTGTTGGCCCGTGTGTCTTCAGCATGGCAGCCGAATACGCGCAGGCTTCCGCCGTGGGTGCCTAGGGTCTGGACGTCGTGTACGCGAAGGCCGGCAGTTTGAAAGATGCGTTGTACCGTGCCAAGCGACAGGTACGAGAAGTGCTCGTGGTAGACGGTGTCGAACTGTGATTGCTGTATCAACTGCAGGAGATGTGGGAACTCCAGCGTGATGGTGCCCCCGGGCTTGAGTGCTGCCTTCAGCCCTCGGGTGAAGTCATTAATGTCGGGTACGTGGGCGTAGACATTGTTGCCAGTTATCAGGTCGGCCTGCTTGCCCTGGGTTGCCAACCGCCTGGCCAGGGCTTCGCCAAAGAACTCTCGCAGCACGGGAATGCCCAATTGCTCGGCGGCCTGCGCGGTGCTGGCCGTTGGTTCAATGCCCAAGCAAGGAATACCCATTTCCACAAAGTTCTTCAGCAGGTAGCCGTCGTTCGATGCCACCTCAATGACGAGACTGTCAGTGCACAGAGCCAGGCGTTGTCGCATGTCTTGCGCGTATTGGCGAGCGTGGCGCAGCCATCCCTCGGAAGTACTTGAGAAGTAAGCGTAGTCGGCATTGAACAGTTCATCGGCCTGGGCGTAGTCCTCGGTCTGCACCAGCCAGCAGTGGTCGCAAACGCGAATTTTTAGCGGGAAGTACTTTTCTGGGCGGGTGAGGTCGTCCTGCGTCAGGTACGCGTTGGACGGAGGGGCGAATCCCAGATCAAGGAAGGTGTGCTGTAGCGGCTGGCCGCAGTGGCGACATTTCATGACAGGCTGATACCTTTGAAGTCGTGGGGCAGGAACGAGAAGGAGCGGTCGCGGGCAGAGATCTCGCCGATGGAAAGGGGCCAATCAATAGACAGCAGAGGATCGTTGATGCTCAGTCCGCCTTCGCTGGCGGGGGCGTGGGCCGCGGAGTGCAGGTAAAGCATTTCGACGTCGTCGGTGAGGCTCTGAAAGCCATGGGCGCATCCCTGGGGAATCAGGAGGGCACTCATGTTTTCGGGTGACAACACCTCGGCATGCCATTTGAGGAAGGTGGGCGAGTCTTTTCTCAGGTCAACCGCTACATCCCAGATCTCCCCGCGCAGGCAGCGGACCAATTTGGCTTCTGCATGTGGCGGATGCTGGAAATGAAGGCCACGAACGGTGCCCTTATGGCGCGTGTAGGTCAGGTTGGCCTGGGCCACGGGCCCAAGCCAACCCGCTGCCGACAGTTCTTCGGTGCAAAAGGCCCGCGCCAGGTATCCCCTTGAATCGCCCAACTGGCGCGAAAC
Organism: Hydrogenophaga sp. R2; assembly: GCF_049843595.1. Classification (NCBI taxonomy): domain Bacteria; kingdom Pseudomonadati; phylum Pseudomonadota; class Betaproteobacteria; order Burkholderiales; family Comamonadaceae; genus Hydrogenophaga; species Hydrogenophaga sp. R2. The sequence goes on along the minus strand of NZ_JBBHZN010000003.1, from coordinate 33,094 downwards.
CACACGGTGTAGGCCGGCAATAGGTGTGGGGAACAGTTCCAGGCGGGTCATGCGGCCTCCATCCAGGCGGCGATGTCGCCGTCGCAGAGTTCGGCTGCGGGCTGGCCCTGGCTTTGGGCGAGATACCAACCCATGGTCCGGCGAACCGATTCGTCGAGCGAGAAGCGTTGTTGCACTCGAAGGATGGCTTTCGCGCGCGATGGGTCCAGTGCCAGCAGCCCTGCCTCGTGAGGCCCGGCGTCAACCTGGCCATAGGCGACATCGCTTCTGTGAAACGTCTGCCGTGCGAGTTCGATGACTTCGCGAACCGGCGCGGTGGCGTTTGCAAATGGCCCGAAGTTGTAGGAGCCAGCGAGTTCCGGGGTGTGCCACAGGTGCTCGGCCAGTACCAGATAGCCCGCCAGCGGTTCGATCACGTGCTGCCACGGCCGCACGGCGTCGGGGCTTCGGATGTCCAGCGTGCGGTTGTCTTGCCAGGCGCGCACAGCGTCGGGGATGAGGCGGTTTTCAGACCAGTCTCCGCCGCCGATGACGTTCCCCGCGCGAGCGCTGGCCACGGCGATGCCGCCGGCCTCAAGGAAGGACAGACGCCAGCTCTCGATCACCATTTCGCAGGCGGCCTTGCTGGCGCTGTAGGGGTCATGGCCGCCAAGTGGGTCTTCTTCCCGGTACGGCCACACCCACTCACGGTTGCGGTAGACCTTGTCGGTGGTGACCATCACCGCCACACGGCACCGCTGACAATCGCGCAGCGCCTCCAGCACGTGGGCAGTGCCCATCACATTGGTGTTGAAGGTGGCCACCGGTGATGCGTAGCTGGCGCGCACCAGTGCTTGGGCAGCCAGATGAAGCACTACATCGGGCTGACTCTCGCGTACGGTGTTGCGGACGGTGGACTCGTCACGGATATCGCCAATGCGGCTGGTGCAACGCCGGTCCAGCGAGAGCAGTTGATACAGGCTGGGGCTGGTGTGAGGGGCGAGCGAGAGCCCGATCACTTCTGCCCCCATTGTTGAGAGCCAGTGGGTCAGCCAGGCGCCTTTGAAGCCCGTGTGTCCTGTCACGAGCACCCGCTTGCCGCGCCAGAACCCTGGGTTGGGTGAAGAGCCTTTGGTCACGGCCATTGTTTCCATGGCGCCTTGCCCCCGCTCCACAGTTCTTCGAGGTGGTTCTTTTCCCGAAGCGTGTCCATGGGTTGCCAGAAGCCCTCATGCTCAAAGGCGCGAAGCTCGTCCTTCGCGACCAACCGGGCCAGGGGTTCTGCCTCCCAACTCGTGCGGTCTCCGTCGATGAGCTCGATCACATCGGGCGAAAGTACAAAGAACCCGCCGTTGATCAGGCCACCGTCCCCACGGGGCTTCTCGGTGAATCCGGCGACACGCTCGCCGTCGAGCTCCAGGGCGCCATAGCGCCCTGGTGGCCGAACCGCGGTCACTGTGGCCATTCGACCGTGCGACTGGTGGAACCGGATCAGGGCGCTGATGTCGACGTCCGAAACGCCGTCGCCGTAGGTAAAGCAGAAAGAGGTTTCGCCTTCGAGGTAGCGGCGCACTCGCCGCAGTCGGCCGCCGGTGAGTGTGTCTTCGCCCGTGTCCACCAGCGTCACCCGCCATGGCTCTGCTTTGCGCTCATGTACCTCCATCTGGTTGGTGCTCATGTCGAAGGTCACGTCCGACATATGGAGGAAATAGTTGGCGAAATATTCCTTGATCACGTAGCCCTTGTAGCCACAGCAGATCAGGAAATCGTTCACCCCGTGGGCGGAATACATCTTCATGATGTGCCAGAGGATCGGGCGCCCGCCAATTTCGATCATGGGTTTGGGCTTGAGGTGCGTCTCTTCCGAGATCCTCGTGCCAAGGCCGCCGGCCAGAATGACTGCCTTCATGCCTTCACTCCGCGCTGACATTGACGTTGTAGCCGTGCTGCTTCAACAGGGCATGCTGCTTGGCCTGCTGCAGATCGTGCGCCACCATTTCTGCGCACATTTCGCGCGCCGTTATCTCCGGAGTCCAGCCCAACTTCTGCTTGGCTTTGCCCGGGTCGCCGAGAAGGGTCTCCACTTCTGCGGGGCGGAAGTAACGCGGATCAATGCGCACCACCACTCGGTCAGCAGGCGCTGCGCCAGCGCCGGCGGGCGCATTGGTCCAGATGGCCACTTCATTCACGCCGCTGCCTTCCCAGCGCAACTGCATGCCCAGCTCTTCGGATGTCCATTCGATGAACTGGCGCACGCTGTATTGCTGACCAGTGGCAATCACGAAGTCCTCTGGCCGTTCTTGCTGCAGCATGAGCCACTGCATCCGAACGTAGTCCTTGGCGTGACCCCAGTCGCGCAATGCATCGATGTTGCCCATGTACAGACAGTCCTCGAGGCCTTGCTGGATGTTAGCCAGACCCCGCGTGATCTTGCGGGTCACAAAGGTCTCGCCCCGGCGCGGGCTCTCGTGGTTAAAGAGAATGCCGTTACAGGCATACATGCCATAGGCCTCGCGATAGTTCACCGCAATCCAGTACGCATACAGCTTGGCCACGGCGTAGGGGCTGCGCGGGTAGAAGGGCGTGGTCTCTTTTTGCGGTACCTCTTGCACAAGGCCGTAAAGCTCGCTGGTGCTGGCCTGGTAGAAGCGGGTCTTCTTCTCCAGTCCCAGGATGCGGATAGCCTCCAGGAGACGCAGCGTCCCGATAGCGTCCACATCGGCGGTGTATTCCGGGCTCTCAAAGCTGACGGCTACATGGCTCTGGGCGCCCAGGTTGTAAAGCTCATCAGGCTGTGTCTGCTGGATGATGCGCACCAGATTACTGGTGTCAGTGAGGTCTCCGTAATGCAGCTTGAAGCGGGCGTTCTCGATATGTGGATCCTCGTAGATGTGGTCTACCCGCGCGGTGTTGAAGCTCGATGCGCGGCGTTTGATGCCGTGAACCTCATAGCCTTTATCAAGCAGGAACTCTGCAAGATAGCTGCCGTCTTGGCCGGTGATGCCCGTGATGAGTGCAACCTTGGTCATGTTTTAAAAGTCAGGAGCGAGCGTGTTATTGGTATGAATGAAGAAAGTCGGTGTATGCAGATTGCAGACCTTCCTTCATCGCCACGGAGGGGCGCCAGCCAGTCGAGCGCAACCTGCTGCTGTCCATCAGCTTGCGAGGCGTTCCGTCCGGCTTTGAGGGATCAGGGGTGATCACCCCCGTGAAGCCGACCACCGTGGCAATCAGCCGTGCAAGATCAAGGATGCTCATATCGGAGCCGGATCCGACGTTGAGATGGCTGATGGTCGTTCCAGTAGACGAAACGTACGCCGCACGGTCGAGATTCATGACATGAACGCTCGCGGCGGCCATGTCGTCCACATGCAGAAATTCGCGTAACGGTTTGCCGGTGCCCCAAATCCGGACTGAATCAGCGCCCTGGATCTTGGCTTCATGAAATCGGCGAATCAGCCCTGGAATGACGTGTGAGTTATCCGGGTGGTAGTTGTCGCCCGGTCCATACAGGTTGGTTGGCATGACGCTACGGTAGTCGATGCCATGCGAAGCTTGGTACTGCCGGTTGAAACTCTCGCACATCTTGATGCCGGCAATCTTGGCAATCGCGTATGGCTCGTTGGTAGCCTCCAGTGGTCCGCTGAGGAGAGCTTCTTCACGGATAGGCTGTTCTGCTAGCCTGGGGTAGATGCAGCTAGACCCGAGGAACAGAAGCTTCTTGACTCCCGCGGCGAATGCTCCTTGGATCACGTTGGTCTGTATGACCAGGTTGTCGTAGATGAATTCCGCCGGGTAAGCATGGTTGGCATATATGCCGCCAACCTTGGCTGCAGCGAGATAGATCTCATCCGGCTTCTCCTGACGCAGGAAATTTTCAACTGCTTGCTGGCGCGTCAGGTCAAGCTCGGATCTTGATCGTGTGAGGATCTGCTGCTCGGGAATGCCGATCTGCCTGAGACGCCTCACGATGGCTGACCCCACCATGCCACGATGGCCTGCCACAAAAATCCTGGGAGATGTGTGATTCATGGGTTGAGTGATTGACCGAAGTCCACAAGCGCGTCAAACGCCGAACCCGCCTGATCCTTGGACGAAACAAGCACTGTCTCGGAGATAGGCCACCGAATGGCCAGTACCGGATCGCTCCACAGTATGGAGCGTTCGTGGCTCGGTGAGTAATACGCCGTGGTCTTGTAAAGAAAATCCGCCGATTCGCTGGTGACCAGAAACCCGTGCGCCAGCCCGGGTGGAATCCAGAGCTGGCGGTGGTTGTCCTCACTGAGTTGCACCCCTACCCACTGCCCGTAGGTGGGCGAATCGCGCCGGATGTCCACCGCCACGTCGAACACGCTGCCGCGCACGACCCGCACCAGCTTGCCCTGGGCATGCGGTGGCAACTGGTAATGCAGTCCGCGCAGTACCCCTTTGGAGCTGCGGCTGTGGTTGTCCTGTACGAAGTTCACGTCCAGTCCGGTGGCTTCCTTGAAGGCCGACTGGTTGAAGCTTTCCATGAAGAACCCGCGGCTGTCGCCGAACACCTTGGGCTCCAGGACGAGGACGTCGGGAATCGCCGTGGGAGTCACCTTCAGGTTCACGGACGCCCCCCGAAAACGCGATCGTCCAGCAGACGCTCCAGGTAACGCCCATAGTTGTTCTTGCGCAGCGGCGCGGCCAGGGTCAGCAGTTGCTCGCTGTTGATCCAGCCGGCACGCCAGGCGATCTCTTCGGGACAGGCGATCTTCAGACCCTGGCGGTGCTCCAGCGTGGCAATGAACTGCCCCGCGTCGAGCAGGCTGTCGTGGGTGCCGGTGTCCAGCCAGGCGTAGCCGCGCTGCATGATCTGCACATTGAGCTGGCCGCGCTCCAGGTAGGCCTGGTTGACCGAAGTGATCTCCAGTTCGCCACGGGCGCTGGGCTTCACGGCCTTGGCGATGTCCACCACCTGGGCATCGTAGAAGTACAGGCCGGTCACCGCGTACGGGCTTTTGGGCTGGGCGGGCTTCTCTTCGATGCTGCGGGCGCGGCCCTGGTCGTCGAATTCCACCACGCCGTACCGCTCCGGGTAGGTCACGTGGTAGGCGAAAACGGTGGCGCCCGAGGTCTGCCCATCGGCCGCCTTGAGCAGCGGCGCAAAGTCGTGGCCGTAGAAGATGTTGTCGCCCAGCACCAGAGCGCTGGGCGCACCGTTCAGGAAGGTCTCGCCGATCAGGAAGGCCTGGGCCAGGCCGTCCGGGCTGGGCTGCACCGCGTATTCCAGCCGAATGCCCCAGGCGCTGCCGTCGCCCAGCAGCTGCTGGAAGCGCGGCGTGTCCTGCGGTGTGCTGATGATCAGCACCTCACGGATGCCCGCCAGCATCAGCGTGCTCAGCGGGTAATAGATCATGGGCTTGTCATAGACCGGTAGCAGCTGCTTGCTGATGGCCAGCGTGGCAGGATGCAGGCGGGTGCCCGATCCGCCGGCGAGGATGATGCCTTTGCGTGCGGTCATGGTGGTCAGAGGATCTCGTAGAGCATGCGCAACACGCCAGTGTGCCAGTGGGGCAGCCGCAGACCGAAGGTGGACTGCAGCCGGTTTGTATCCAGACGTGAGTTGAGCGGGCGCTGCGCCGGGGTGGGGTAGGCCGACGTGGGGATGGCCTCCACCGTCTGCACCTTCAGGGGCAGATCGGGCTTCAGGCGCTGTGTCGCATCGAACACGAACTGCGCATAGCCATGCCAGCTGGTGTGGCCAGCAGCCGCAAGATGGAAGGTGCCGGTGATGCCCTGGGTGATGGCCTGCCGTATGGCGTGGGCGGTGACGTCCGCAATCAAATCGGCACCGGTGGGGGCGCCGATCTGGTCGTCGATGATGCGCAGCAGTTCGCGCTCAGCACCCAGGCGCAGCATGGTGCGCGCAAAGTTGCTGCCCCGCGAGGCATAGACCCAGCTGGTGCGGAAGATGAGGTGACGGGCTCCGCTGGCGCGAATGGCCTCTTCACCGGTCAGCTTGGTGCGGCCATACATGCTGAGTGGACCGGTGGGGTCGTCCTCGGCCCTGGGCCGGGTGCCGCTGCCGTCGAACACGTAGTCGGTCGAGTAGTGAACCAGCCAGGCGCCGCGTTCGGCCGCCAGCTGCGCCAGCAGACCCGGGGCCTCGGCGTTGACGGCATGGGCCCGCTCTGGCTCGGACTCGGCCCGGTCCACCGCGGTGTGCGCGGCGGCATTCACGATCACATCCGGTTGCACCTGGGCCACCAGAGCGCGCAACTGATCGGGCTGCTCCAGGTCCGCTCCAGTGCGGTCGGCTGCGTGCAGGCTGCCCAACGGTGCCAGGCTGCGCTGCAGTTCCCAGCCGACCTGTCCGTTGGCGCCGAGCAGCAGGATCTGCATGGTTCAGCCTTTGCGGGCAAATGGCCAACGAGCAAACAGCGCGCGCATACGTGCAGCTTGTTCAGGATGAGGGCGGAACTGGCGAAATGACTCCCGCAAGAAAATCCCGATCAATCCCGCCATCAGTCCCGCCATCGTGCCCAGAGCCAGCCAAGCCAAATGGCCGAGCCCAGCAGCCTTGACCGGTGTAGTGGGCGCCTCCAGCACAACGTCCTCAGTCGCACCCGTGGCGATCAGCCTGTTGAAAGACATACGACGCTCCAAGGTGTCGATGTTTCCGATCACAGCACCGAGATTGCTTGCCAGCTGGCCGGATACATCACCATTGGCGTCTGCAGCAGCCAGCCGCAACCGTAGAGACTCTGCCGCCCTTCGGAGGGCTTGCGCCTGCTCGTCCATGGAGCGGAATTCCGCCTCCAGTCTGATCAGTTCGTCCGCTGAAGGCCGTGACTTCTCCAGCGCAACGTCGATCAATGTCTGAGCCAATACCTGGGCAGCCTGAGGCGTTGGTCCCTGCACCTGAAGGCTGATGCTTCCGTCAGGACGTGCCCTGACCTGAGCGACCACCACCTCACTACCCAACTGAATACGTTGACGGGACCTGGACATCGTGTCGGGCGATTTCAACAGCAAGGGCAGCAACTTCTGTCGTTCTCCGCGAAGAGTCAGGAGTGCCTGGTGGTCAACCTCCAGCGGCAGACCAGCAACCGGATCTATCGTTGCGGTACTGATGTAGCGTGCTGGGGTAAGCAAGGCAAACGCCAGCGCGATCAGGCCTGCACCCAAGCTGCACCCGAGCAATAGCCAGAGGTTTTCCAGCACGGTCAGCAACAAGGAAAACGGGTCATCGCCACCGGCCTGGGTACCCAGCTCATGACTCATCTCGGTTGGGTCTTTCATGGATGGCCGCTTGTCTTCACATGCCACGAGAGCTCGACTTGCTCTGCACGTTGGCTACCCAGTCCGGGTGGTCCAGGTACCACTGCACCGTCTTGCGGATGCCGGTCTCGAAGGTCTCGGCCGGCTTCCAGCTAAGCTCGCGTTCGATCTTGCGGGCGTCGATCGCGTAGCGACGGTCGTGGCCGGGGCGGTCCTTCACATGGGTGATCTGGGTGGCGTATGACTGGCCGTCGGCGCGCGGGCGCAGCTCGTCGAGCAGTGCGCAGATGGTGCGCACGATCTCGATGTTGGGCTTCTCGTTCCAGCCGCCGATGTTGTAGGTCTCGCCCACCTGGCCGGCTTCCAGCACGCGCCGGATGGCGCTGCAGTGGTCGGCAACAAACAGCCAGTCGCGGATCTGCATGCCGTCGCCATACACCGGCAGGGGCTTGCCCGCCAGGGCATTGACGATCATCAGCGGGATGAGCTTCTCGGGGAAATGCAGCGGCCCGTAGTTGTTGCTGCAGTTGGTGGTGAGCACCGGCAGACCGTGGGTGTGGTGCCAGGCGCGCACCAGGTGGTCGCTGGCGGCCTTGCTGGCGCTGTAGGGGCTGTTGGGCTCGAAGCCGTGGGTCTCGGTGAAGGCCGGCGCATCGGGCGCCAGGCTGCCGTAGACCTCGTCGGTGCTCACATGCAGGAAGCGGAACGCGGCCTTCTCGGCTTCGCCCAGTCCGCCCCAGTAGCCCCGCACCGATTCCAGCAGCCGGAAGGTGCCGACGATGTTGGTCTGAATGAAGTCCTCGGCGCCATGAATGGAACGGTCCACATGACTCTCGGCAGCGAAGTTCACCACCGCGCGCGGCCGGTGCCGGGCCAGCAGCTCGGTCACCAGGGCTGCATCGCCGATGTCGCCCTGCGCGAAGATGTGCCGGGCATCGCCCCGCAGCGGCGCCAGGTTCTCCAGGTTGCCGGCGTAGGTGAGCTTGTCGAGGTTGACCACCGGCTCGGCGCTGCGCGCCAGCCAGTCCAGCACGAAGTTGGCGCCGATGAAGCCGGCGCCGCCGGTGACCAGAATCATGGTGTGTCCTTGGGCGCAGGGGCTTCGGATGCTGCCCTGCCATAACGGTCTTCGAAACGCACGATGTCGTCCTCGCCCAGGTAAGAGCCCGACTGCACCTCGATAAGCTCCAGCGGGATCTTGCCGGGATTCTCCAGCGAGTGCACCTGCCCCACCGGTATGAAGGTGGACTGGTTCTCGGCCAGCAGATACGTCCGCTCGCCATTGGTGATGCGGGCCGTTCCACTCACCACCACCCAGTGTTCGGCACGGTGATGGTGCATCTGCAGCGAGAGTTTGGCGCCTGGCTTGACCGTGATGCGTTTGACCTGGTAGCGCTCGCCCTGGTCGATGCTGTCGTATATCCCCCAGGGACGGTAGACCTCGCGGTGGATCTGGTGCTCACTGCGGCCTCGGGCCCGGAGCTGCTCGACGACCTGCTTGACATCCTGCATGCGGTGGCGATCGGCCACCAGGACGGCGTCCTTGGTCTCGACCACCACCAGGTCGCTCACACCCAGAGTGGCCACGAGCCGGCTGGTGGCGTGCACATGGCTGTTGCGGGTGTCAAATGCCATCACATCGCCCAGCACGGCATTGCCTTGAGCGTCGTGCGAGCTTGCCTCCCACAGCGCATCCCAGGAGCCGATGTCGCTCCAGCCGGCATCCAGAGGCACGACAGCGGCGTCGGGGGTTTTCTCCATCACGGCATAGTCGATCGACTCGGACCGGCATGCATCGAAAGACGCCCGATCGATGCGGACGAAGTCCATGTCGCGTGAAATGGTCGCCATGGCGGCCTGGCAACTGGTCAGTATGTCGGGTGCAAACTGGGCCAGCGCGTTCAGGTAGGCCTGGGCCCGGAATACGAACATGCCGCTGTTCCAGAGAAAGCGGCCACTGTCGACATAGGTCCTCGCCGTGGCGGCATCCGGCTTCTCGACAAAGCGGGATACCCGGTAGCCAGGACCGATCGCTTCTCCCGTTTCGATGTAGCCGTAACCCGTTTCTGGCCGATGGGCCACCACGCCACAGGTCACCAGGAGACTACGGCGCGCGAGATCAACCGCATGACGGATGCAGCGCTGGAAGGCCGCCAGATCCGGGATGAGATGGTCTGCCGCCATGACCACCAGTACCGGGTCGTCGGCGTCTGCCGATGCCAGCGTCTGCAGCGCGGTCAAGGCAATGGCCGGAGCCGTGTTGCGACCTACGGGCTCCAGCATCAATGTGGCCTGTGCGTGGCCGGCCAGGCGGGTCTGCTCGGCGGCGATGAACCGGTGATCCTCATTGCAGACGATGATGGGCGGACGACCATCCAGCCCTTCCAGCCGGCCCAGTGTGGCCTGCAGCAGGGTGGCACCTCCTGGGGCCAGCGGCAGGAACTGTTTGGGGTATTGCCCACGCGACAGCGGCCATAGCCGGGTGCCGCTGCCGCCGGCCATGATCACCGGCTGAATGTCCGACATCGTTTTTCCCCTGTCGTTCTCTTTATGGCAACTATTGGCCTTTGGTCAGTTTATCTCTGACAGTTGCCAGCCCGGCATTCCTCGGGCGGCGGACACGGGTCAATGCCCGTGCGTCACCTGCTCGCCCGCGGCCAGCCGGTACACCGTGCTGCAGTACGGGCACTTGCCCTCACCCGTCTTGGCCACGTCCAGGTAGACCTTGGGGTGGGTGTTCCAGAGTTTCATGTCGGCCAGCGGGCTGGGGCAGAACACCCCGCCGTGGGCGTTGAGGTCCTTGGCCTTGAGTTCGACGGTGCCTTGGCTCATGGCGGATTCCTTCAGACCTTGGACAGCCAGCCGGCGTACTTGGGGTTGCGGCCGTTGACGATGTCGAAGAAGGCCGACTGGATCTTCTCGGTGATGGGGCCACGGCTGCCCACGTAGTCGCCCTTGCCCAGCTCGATGCGGTCGAGTTCGCGGATGGGGGTCACTTCCGCGGCGGTGCCGGTGAAGAAGGCTTCGTCGGCGATGTAGACCTCGTCGCGGGTGATGCGCTTCTGGACGATCTCCAGGCCCAGGTCCTTGGCGATGTGGAACACCGTGTTGCGGGTGATGCCGTTGAGGGCGCCAGCCGACAGGTCGGGGGTGTAGATGACGCCGTTCTTGATGACGAACAGGTTCTCGCCGGCGCCTTCGCTGACGAAGCCGCTGGAGTCCAGAAGCAGGGCCTCGTCGTAGCCCTCGTCGGTGGCTTCCATGTTGGCCAGGATGCTGTTGGTGTAGTTGCTCACCGCCTTGGCCTGCGTCATGGTGATGTTGACGTGGTGGCGGGTGTAGCTGCTGGTCTTGACGCGGATGCCGCGCTTCAGGCCTTCTTCGCCCAGGTAGGCGCCCCAGGCCCAGGCGGCGACCATCAGGTGGATGGTGTTGCCCTTGGGGCTCACGCCGAGCTTGCGGTCACCGATCCAGGTCAGCGGGCGGATGTAGCAGCTCTCCAGGTTGTTGGCGCGCACCACGGCCTTCTGGGCCTCGTTGACTTCCTCCATGCTGAAGGGGATCTTCATGCGCAGGATCTTGGCGCTGTTGAACAGGCGCTCGGTGTGCTCTTCCAGGCGGAAGATCGCGGTGCCGCCCACCGTGTTGTAGGCCCGCACGCCCTCGAAGGCCCCGCAGCCGTAGTGCAGGGTGTGGGTCAGCACGTGGATCTTGGCGTCGCGCCAGTCCACCATCTGGCCGTCCATCCAGATCTTGCCGTCGCGGTCGGACATCGAGGGAACGATGGGGCTCATGGGGGTCCTTTGAAGAGGCTGTCGGAATAGGGGGAATGCCCTGGGGGCAAGCCGTTGATTTTACGGTGCATCCGGGGGCAGGCTGCCGGCCTCGGCCGGGCGCTGCAGCTGCCAGGAGGCCAGTTTGCCGGCGGCGAATCGGGCCTCCACCCAGGCGCCCCCCGGGTCGGTCCAGCGCAGCACCTGGGGCTCCTCGCCCTCGGGCGTGAGCACCTGGCCCAGCGACCGGGTGATGGCCATCACATGCAGCAGGGTGTCACCCTTGTGCAGCTTCGAGTTCAGCATGACGGCGCTGTCCACATGGCCGATGGGCCGGTTGGCCGCGCGCCTGACGATGGTCATGAGCCGGGTCACGTGCAGCAGCAGCCACATGACCAGGCCGCCCGAGACGGCGGCCACCCCGGGCCAGCCGTACTGGCGGTGGGCGAAGATCAGCAGGGCGGCGGCGGCCAGGGCGATGAGGGTGCGTTGAACGGTCATGGGGCGGAATTGTCGCGTGAGCCGGGCCGGTGCCCGGCCGGGTTCAGGCCAGGCTGCGGGCCAGCTCCATGGCCTCCTCGATGCGGTCCACGCCGTGCACCGTCATGCCGGGGAAGAGCTCCGTGCCGCCGCGCTCGGCCTTGCGCGGCAGGTTGGCGCGGGGCACCACCGCCACCGAAAACCCCAGCTTGGCCGCTTCCTTCAGGCGCTCCTGGCCACGCGGGGCCGGGCGCACCTCGCCGGCCAGACCCACTTCGCCGAAGGCAATGAAGCCCTTGGGCAGCGGCCGCCCGCGCAGGCTGCTCGTGATGGACAGCATGACGGCGAGGTCGGCCGCCGGCTCGCTGATGCGCACCCCACCGACCGCATTGACGAACACGTCCTGGTCCATGCAGGCCACGCCGGCGTGGCGGTGCAGCACGGCCAGCAGCATGGCCAGCCGGTCGCGCTCCAGGCCCACCGACAGCCGCCGGGGCGACGGCCCGCCGGTGTCCACCAGCGCCTGCAGCTCCACCAGCATGGGCCGGGTGCCTTCCAGCGTGACCATGACGCAGCTGCCCGGCACCGGCTCCGCGTGCTGCGACAGGAAGATGGCGCTGGGGTTGCTCACGCCCTTGAGGCCGCGTTCGGTCATGGCGAACACGCCGATCTCGTTGACCGCGCCGAAGCGGTTCTTGATGGCGCGGATGAGCCGGTAGCTGCTGTGGGTGTCGCCCTCGAAGTACAGGACGGTGTCCACCATGTGCTCCAGCACCCGGGGGCCGGCCAGCGCGCCCTCCTTGGTCACGTGCCCCACCAGCACGATGGCGGTGCCGCTGGCCTTGGCCGCGCGGGTCAGGTGGGCGGCGCATTCACGCACCTGGGCCACCGAGCCCGGCGCGCTGGTGAGCTGCTCGGAGTACACCGTCTGGATCGAGTCGATGACGGCAATGGCGGGCTTGAGCGCGTCCAGCGTGGCCAGGATCTTCTCCAGCTGGATCTCGGCCAGCACCTTCACCTGCGAGCCGTCCAGGCCGAGCCGGCGCGAGCGCAGGGCCACTTGGGCACCACTCTCTTCGCCGGTCACGTACAGCGTGGTGTGCGACTGGCGCTGCAACGCATCCAGCGCCTGCAGCAGCAGCGTGGACTTGCCGATGCCCGGATCGCCGCCGATGAGCACCACACCGCCTTCCACGATGCCGCCGCCCAGCACGCGGTCGAGCTCGTCCAGCCCGGTGGGGGTGCGCTGCACGTCCTGCGCCTCGATCTCGGACAGCGGCTTCACCTCGGTCGACGGCGCCAGCGCGGCAAAACGGTTCTTCGAGGGGGCGGACGATTCCGCCACCGATTCCACCAGCGTGTTCCAGGCGTTGCAGTGCGGGCACTTGCCCAGCCAGCGCGGTGTGGTGCCGCCGCATTCGCTGCAGGTGAACAGGGTCTTGTCTTTGGCCATGAAGGTGCAGATGGGAGCGAACGAGGGGGCCATATAGTCGCATGCCATGCCCCACCGACCCGTACCCGTTGCCGCAGAAGCCCCCGGGGCGTCGGCCGCCGTGCGCGAGTGGAACCGCCAGCTGCAGCGCATCGACCGGCTGCAGACCCAGCTGGCCGGGCTGCAGGCCCTGGGTCAGGCCCATCGACTGGCGCTGCAGACCGCCACCGCTACGGTGCGTGAAGCCTTGCGGGAGCTGCAGCGCCAGCTGGCCCGGCGGCTGACCGACGCCCTGGACGGCAAGCAGCTGGCCGGCCCGCACCGCCAGGCCGCCCTGGTGCAGCTGGCCCGCCTGGCCACCGAACTGCTGGCGGCCGGCGATGCCACGGCCCGCGATGCGCACGATCGCCTCAGCGATGTACCGCTGGCCGAACGCCAGGCCCGCAGCCGGGCGGCCTGGCAGCAGCGGGTGGAGGGCTGGCGCCAGCAGACCCACGAGCAGCAGGCCCGCCGCGAGGCCCGGCAGGCCCGGCGGGACAGCCGCCGCGAACAGCGGGCCGCCCGGCGCTGCGCCGCCGACATACCCGCCCTGCCGCCGGCCGATGTCCTGCCCGAAGAAGACCCCGCCCTGTTGCTGCGCCGCCTGTTCCGCCAGCTGGCCAGCGCCCTGCACCCGGACCGGGAGCCCGACCCTCGGCAGCGCGAACGCAAGACTGCCCTCATGGCCGAGGCCAACCGGGCCCATGGCAGCGGTGACCTGCCGGCCTTGCTGCGCCTGCAGCAGCAGGTGCTGCAGGCCGAACCCGCCAGCCAGTGGGATGACGCCCGGCTGGCCGCCCTGGTGCAGCTGCTGCGCCAGCAGGCCGCCGATCTGGAGCGCGAGCGGGCGGCCCAGCAGCAGGCCCTGGCCTGGGAGGCCGGCCTGCCCGGCGGCGTGCCGGCCCGCGAGGACACCCTGGCGGCATCGCGCGAGGCCGCGGTGCAGGCCCTGGAGCAGGCCTGCCGCGATGCCCGCGACACCCTGGCCCGCACCACCACCTCCGGCGGGCTTCAGCGCTGGCTGGCCAGTGCCGCGACCACGTCGGACTGAGTGACCATGCCCACCAGCCGCCCTTGCGCATCGACAATGGGGATGTGGTGGTGGCCGGTGCTGGCAAACAGCGGGATCAGCTCGGCCAGGTGCCGCTGCTCGCCCGCCACGCGCACCTGGCGGGTCATGACGTCGGCCACCCGGTGTTCGTCATCGGCGCGCAGCAGGTCGGCCCGGGTGACGATGCCCACCAGCGCACCGTGGGCGTCCAGCACCGGCAGGGCCTTGATGCGGTGCTCCAGCAGCAGCTCCAGCGCCTGCGTCACACCGGTGTCGCGGGTGGCGGTCACCAGGCGGCGCGACATGATGTCGCCACACCGCAGCCGGTCCAGCTGCTGCTGGTGCGCCTGCCAGCGCGCGTCGTGCAGCAGTTGCCGCAGTTCGTCACGGCCGATGTCGAGCACCCGGTTGTAGCGGGCCAGCACCGCGTCGAGCGCGGCATCTTCGTCCCGCGCATCGGGTTCGCTGGACGCCGGGGCCGGCCGGTGGGGGTAGGCGCGGCCGGTGAGCGGGTTGAAGACCAGACCGGCCAGGGTCATGAGCGCCGCGTTGAGCAGCACCGGGTCCAGCACGAAGGCCGGGTCGGTCGTGCCGCCGAGGGCCATCAGCAGGGCCGATGCACCGCCGGGCGGGTGCAGGCAGCGCAGCAGCATCATGAGGCCGATGGCGCTGCCCACGGCCACCGCCGCCGCCAGCTCCGGCCGGCGGAACAGGTGCACGCAGGCCACGCCCACCAGGGCTGAGAGCGTGTTGCCGGCCACCACCGCCCAGGGCTGGGCCATGGGGCTGCCCGGCACCGCAAACACCAGCACGGCGGTGGCACCCATGGGCGCGATCAGCCAGGCGTCGACGCCGGACCAGCGCGTGATGAGCCCTGTCAACAGGATGCCCATGGCTGCGCCGACCACCACCCGCAGCCGCTCCCGGGCATCGGCGGTGGAGCGCTCGGGCCAGAGCCGGCGCAACCAGTCGGTCAGGGCCTGCATCAAGGTCCGTCCGTGAAGCCCTCGGCCAGCGAACGCACCACATCGGCGGCCGGCATGACCCGACAGCCACGGGCGTTCTGTCCGGCCCACAAGGGCGAGAAATCGCCCCGGCCTTGCGCCTCCCAATGGGTGCGCAGCGGCGCCATGGCGGCGGTGGCGGTGGGAAAGGCCGGCGCGGTGGCCGGCATGCAGCCCAGCTCGCGCATGGCCCGGTTGACGATGCCGCGCGCCGGTCGACCGGTGAACGCCGTGGTGAGTGCGGTGTGGCCGGCCTCCGGGCTTTGCAATGCGGCGCGGTGCACCGCGCTGGTGGTGGCCTCGGGGCAGCACAGGAAGGCCGTGCCCACCTGCACGCCGGCGGCGCCCAGCGCCAGGGCGGCGCGCACACCGGCCGCGTCCGCCACGCCGCCGGCGGCCACCACCGGCACCTCCAGTGCGGCCACCAGCTGCGGCAGCAGCGCCATCAGGCCCATCTGACGGGAAAGATCGTCGCTCAGGAAATGACCCCGGTGCCCGCCGGCCTCCAGCCCCTGGGCAATGACCGCATCGGCCCCGTGCTGCTGCAGCCACCGGCCCTCTTCCACCGTGGTGGCCGAGGACAGCACCACGCCGCCCCAGCGCTTGATGCGCGCCACCAGAGCGGCGTCGGGCAGGCCGAAATGAAAGCTCACCACCCGGGGCGCCAACGCCTCCAGCGCGTCGGCGAAGGCGGCGCTGAAGGGCTGGCGGCCGGCGCCGGGCGCCACGGCCGAAATGTCGATGCCCGCCTCGGCATGGAAGGGGGCCAGCGTGGTCCGCCAGGCGGCTTCGGCCAGCGGGTCGATCACCGGTGGTGTGTGGCAGAAGAAGTTGACGTTCCAGGGCCGCCGGGTGAGGGCCTGCAACGAGAGCAGCTCGCTGCGCAGCGAGTCCGGCGTGTGGGTGGCGCCGGGCACCGATCCCAGCGCACCGGCTTCGCACACGGCGGCGGCCAGTGCAGCACCCTGGGCGCCGGCCATGGGCGCCTGGATCAGCGGCAGGGCCGTGCCCAGCAGCGCGAGCAGGCGGTCGCGCGGGACCATCAGGGCACCAGCGACAGGAACAGGAAGGCCGCGAACAGCACCAGGTGCACGGCGCCCTGCATGAGGTTGGTGCGGCCGGTGCCCAGGGTGATGGCGCTCACCAGCAGGGTGATGCCCAGCAGCGCGATGTCCTTGTGGCTCAGGCCCAGCACCAGGGGCAGGTCCAGCCACACGGCCGCGATCACCACGGCCGGAATCGTCAGGCCGATGCTGGCCAGCGCCGAGCCCAGGGCCAGGTTCATGCTGGTCTGCAGCCGGTCGGCGCGGGCGGCCCGCAGGGCGGCCCAGGTTTCCGGCATCAGCACCAGCATGGCGATGGCAATGCCGATGACGGCCTTGGGCGCGCCGGCCGAGGCCACCGCCGCCTCGATGGCCGGTGACAGCTGTTTGGCCAGCCCCACCACCGACACCAGCGCCACCAGCAGCAGGCCGAAGCTGGCCCAGGCCTGGGCGTTGGTGGGCGGGGAGGCGTGCTGGTCTTCGTCCGAGGCGTTGGCGGGCGGGAGAAAGTAGTCGCGGTGGCGCACCGTCTGCACGAACACGAACACCCCCCAGGTGGCCAGCGACGACAGCGCCACGAACACCAGCTGCGACACGGTGTACACGCCTTCGCCCGCACTGGTGGTGAAGGCCGGCAGGACCAGCACCAGACCGGCCAGCGACACCAGGGCGGCCAGCGCGGAGTTGGCGCCGGCGAGCTGGAAGCTCTGTTCGTGGTGGTGCAGGCCGCCCACCAGCAGGCACACGCCGACCACGCCGGTGGTGATGATCATCACGGCCGAGAAGATGGTGTCGCGCGGCAGGGTGGCCTTGTCAGGCCCGCCGGCCAGCATCATCGAGATGATGAGCGCCACCTCGATGACGGTGATGGCCAGGGCCAGCACCAGCGTGCCGAAAGGCTCGCCCACCCGGTGGGCCACCACCTCGGCGTGGTGCACGGCAGCGATCACCGCGCCGATCAGGGCGATCGCGCAGGCAGCGGTCAGCCAGGCGGCGGGTGTCATGAAGGTGGCGCCGGCCAGCAGCAGGGCAGCCAGCAGCGGCACCAGCCAGGTCCAGGCATCGGTCCAGCGGTTCATGGGTCTCCTTGATTGATCGAATGAGCAGGGATTTTGCGCGATGGCTCACTAAGATCGACCGCTTCGTGCCACCACGGTTTCCGACCCATGCAAGTTCCCTCCAACACGTTCAAGCAGGCGCTGGCATCTGGCCAGCCGCAGATCGGCCTGTGGGCCGCGCTGGCCAGTCCCTACAGCACCGAGCTGCTGGCGGGCGCCGGTTTCGACTGGCTGCTCATCGACGGTGAGCACGCGCCCAACGACCTGCGCAGCACCCTGGCCCAGCTGCAGGCCGTGGCCAGTGCCCGGCAAGCGTATGGCGATCAGCGATCCCACCCGGTGGTGCGGGTGCCGGTGGCCACCGGCGAGGTGGGCGTGTCCCTCATCAAGCAGGTGCTGGACCTGGGCTGCCAGACCCTGCTGGCCCCCATGATCGACACGCCCGAGCAGGCCGCGCAGGTGGTGGCCGCCACCCGTTATGCGCCGGCCGGCATCCGCGGCATGGGCAGTGCGCTGTCACGGGCCTCGCGCTGGCAGGCCCACAGCCGCTATGTGCACGAGGCCGACGCGCAGATGTGCGTGCTGGTGCAGGCCGAAACTGTGCTGGCCCTGCAGAACCTCGATGCCATTGCCGCCACGCCCGGGGTCGATGGCGTGTTCATCGGCCCGGCCGACCTGAGCGCGTCCATGGGCTACCCGGGCCAGTCCGGTCACCCGGAGGTGCAGGCGGTCATCGAAGACGGCATCCGCCGCATCCGTGCCGCCGGCAAGGCGCCGGGCATTCTGGCCACCCAGGAAGCCACCGCCCGCCGCTGGCTCGACGCCGGGGCGCTGTTCGTGGCGGTGGGGGCGGACACCATGCTGCTGGATACCGCCGCCCGCGCCCTGCGGGCGCAGTTCAGGCCAGGGCCGGGAACAGCTTGACCAGGCCGGTGGCCATCACCTCCACCGCGAGTGCCGCCAGGATCAGGCCCATGAGCCGGGTCATCACATTGATGCCGGTCTGGCCCAGGAAGCGGGCGATGGGTTCGGCCAGGGTGAAGCACACGGCCGTGGCCAGGGCGATCACCACGCCGTAGCCCACCAATGCGGCGTGCTGCAGGAAGGTCTTGGCCTGGTCGGCATAGATCACCACGGTGGACATGGTGGCCGGGCCGGTGAGCAGGGGAATGGTCAGCGGCACCACGGCGATCGAGGCGCGGGCCGAGGCGTCCTGCACCTCGCCCTCGGTGGCCTTGGCCTCGGCCGGCTGGGCGTTCAGCATGGACAGGGCCGAGGTCAGCAGCAGCATGCCGCCACCCACCTGGAAGCTGGCCAGCGAGATGCTGAAGAACTCCAGGATCTGCAGGCCGATGATGGCGCAGGTGGCGATCACCGCAAACGCGCTGCAGGCCGAGATCAGCACCGTGCGCTGCCGCTGCTTGCGGCTGAACCCCTGCGTGTAGTGGATGAAGAAGGGCACGATCGCCAGCGGGTTGACGATGGCGAGCAGGGTGATCAGCGGCTTGAAGTCCATGGCCGCTATTGTGGGGGCGACCGACCCGCCGCCGGGCCGCCCCAAGGCGGGTCAGCCCCCTCGGGGGGCAGCGACCGGCGCAGCCGCGGAGCGTGGGGGCTCCTTCAGTCTGAACATGCCGTAGCCCTCCATGTGCAGCACCTTCTCGCCCTTCTGGTTGAACATCTCCCACACGGTACGCACCAGGCCCACATCGGGCCGGCTGTTCATGGGGCGCTTCTCGGTGATGGTGTGCTGCAGCCGCAGCACGTCGCCGGGGAACACCGGCTTGAGCCACTTCAGGCTTTCCAGGCCGGGCGAGCCCAGGCTGGAGGTCTCGTGCAGGAAGTTGGTCACCATCAGCCGCATGGCCATGGCGCAGGTGTGCCAGCCGCTGGCGCACAGCGCGCCGAACACCGAGGCGCGGGCGGCCTCGTCGTCCAGGTGGAAGGGCTGCGGGTCGAACTGGCCGGCAAAGGCCAGGATGTCTTCGCGGGTGGGGCTCAGGCTGCCCAGGTCGCGCACCTGGCCGACCTCCAGGTCTTCCCACCAGATGCGGATCGGGCCGCGCGGCATGTCGACAGCTTGCATGGTCAGCGTCCTCCGGAAATGTCCATCAGGGTCATGGTGGTGTAGCTGGCGGCCGGCGAGAGCAGCCAGACGATGGCCTGGGCCACTTCGTCGGCGGTGCCGCCGCGCTGCATGGGCACGGTGTGGGCCAGGTCACGCACCCGGTTGGGCAGGCCGCCGGAGGCGTGGATGTCGGTCTCGATCAGGCCAGGCCGCACCGCGTTCACCCGGATGCCCTCGGCCGCCACCTCCTTGGCCAGGCCGATGGTGAAGGCGTCGATGGCGCCCTTGGCCGCTGCGTAGTCCACGTACTGGCCCGGCGAGCCCAGCCGCGAGGCCGCACTCGACACGTTCACGATGACCCCGCCCTCGCCGCCGTGCAGCGTGCTCATGCGGCGCACCGCCTCGCGGGCGCACAGCATGGAGCCGATCACATTGATGTCGAACATGCGGTGCAGGCGCTGCGCATCCATCTGGTCGACCCGGGCGCTCACGTCCACCACGCCGGCGTTGTTGACCAGCCCGGTCAGGCGTCCGAAGCGGGCGTCGATGCGCCCGAACAGCGTGACCACCTGGGCCTCGTCCGACACGTCGGCCTGCACCGACATGGCCTGTCCGCCCTCGGCGCGGATGGCCCGCACCACCTCGTCGGCGGCCAGCGAATCGCGGGCGTAGTTCACCGCCACCGACCAGCCCTGGCGGGCGGCCATGCGCGCGGTGGCCGCGCCGATGCCGCGCCCGCCGCCGGTGACCAGCAGCACCCCGGCATGGCGGGTGTCCTGACTCGAATCCATAAACCTGTCTCCTGCACGGTCGGCGGACCTGGCGTACAAACCGGAACCCGCCGTTGTTCGACAACGCGTTCATTACAACAGCCCCGGAGACCCGCCATGCGTCCCACAGTGGACTACTTCCTTGCGCCGCAAAGCCCCTGGACCTACCTGGGCCACGCCCGCTTCGTGGCCATGGCCCGCGATGCCGGCGCCACCATCCGCCTGCGTCCCATGGACCTGGGCCGGGTGTTCCCGGTGTCCGGCGGGCTGCCGCTGCCCCAGCGTGCACCGCAACGCCAGGCCTACCGGCTGGTGGAGCTGGAGCGCTTTGCGCAGTGGCTCAAGCTGCCGCTGAATCTGCACCCCAGATTCTTCCCGGTGGCGGGCGATCCGGCCTCGCGCCTGATCTGCACCGTGGACCGGCACGACGGCCTGGACGCCGCGCTGGCCCTCACCGGCGACGTGCTGGCGGCCGTGTGGGTGCACGAGCTCGACATCGCCGATGCGGCCACGCTGGCGCAGCTGCTGGCCAAGCAGGGTCTGCCGGCCGAGCGGCTGGCGGCCTCGCAGCAACCGCAGGCCCAGGCCGACCTGGACGCCCACACCCAGGCCGCCATCGATGCCGGCGTGTTCGGCGCGCCGAGCTTCGTCATCGGCGGCGAGATCTTCTGGGGCCAGGACCGCCTCGACTTCGTCCAACGCCGCCTGCTGCAGCGCTGAATCTTTCATTCCCCACAGGAGCACATCACCATGGGTCAGACCATCACCTTGAAGGCCGCCGACGGCCACAGCTTCCCCGCCTACGTGGCCGAACCGGCCGGCACGCCCAAGGGCGGCATCGTGGTGCTGCAGGAAATCTTCGGCGTGAACTCGCACATCCGTTCGGTGGCCGACGGTTACGCCGCTGCGGGCTACTTCGTGGTGGCGCCGTCCACCTTCCACCGCGTCCAGGCCGATGTGGAACTGGGCTACACCGAGGCCGACATGGGCACCGGCTTTGGCTACAAGACCGCCGTGGACGGGCTGCCCGAGCCCGGCGTGATGGCCGACATCCAGGCCGCCATCGACCATGCCGCGAAGGCCGGGAAGGTGGGCATCGTGGGCTACTGCTGGGGCGGTCTGCTGACCTGGCGCTCGGCCTGCATGCTCTCGGGCCTGTCGGCGGCCGTGCCCTATTACGGCGGCGGCATGACGGCCCAGCCCGATGCGGCCCGCCAGCCCCGCGTGCCGGTGCTGGCCCATTTCGGTGACCAGGACCACTGGATCCCGCTGGACACGGTGGAGGCCTTCCGCGCTGCCCAGCCCGGCGTCGAGGTGCACGTGTACCCGGCCAACCACGGCTTCAACTGCGACCAGCGCGGCTCCTACAACGAGGCCGCCGCCCGCACCGCCCGCGAGCGCACCCTGGCGTTCTTCGCCCGCCACGTGGGCTGACGCCATGATGCGGGCCGGACTCGTCGGGACGCTGCTGGCCGCTGCGGCCGGCTGGTTATGGGGCACCGCCAGCGCGGCCGACTACAGCGGCCCGCTGTTCGACGCCCACCTGCACTACAACGACGAGGCCTGCGTGCACGCCACCGGGAACAGTCCGGTGTGTCCGCATCCGTTGGCCGACGTGCTGCAGCGCATGCGCGAGAGCGGCGTGCGTGGTGTGCTGGCCAACTCCCGCCCCAATGACGGCACGCGCGCCCTCGCGGCTGCCCGCGACAAGACGGCGGCCGCCGGCGTGACGGTGGTCCCGTTCGTGCGCCTCTACCGCCACCGGGCCGACTACAACAACTGGTTCCGCGACCCGTCCATCGCCGAGATGGTTCGCAGCGAGCTGGAGCGCGGCACCGCGGCAGGCCCGTACCGGGGTCTGGGCGAGTTCCACCTGTACGACAGCGCCAACGCGCGCGGCCCAGTGGCGCAGCAGCTCATGGCGCTGGCCGAAGAAAAGGACCTGGTGGTGCTGGCCCACGTGGACGAAGCCGCCATCGACCTGCTGATGCAGGCCACGCCCTCACGCGGGCAGAAGCTCAAGCTCATCTGGGCCCACACCGGCATTGGTGGAACGTCGCCGGCCGAGGTGGAGGCGCTGCTGCAGCGCTACCCCGGCCTCATGGGCGAGCTGTCGTACCGGCCGGGACTCACCTGCGAGGGTGGCCAGCTGTGCCCGGCCTGGCGCGAGCTGATGCTGCGCCACCCGGGCCGGTTCCTGGTGGGGTCCGACACCTGGGTGAATGCCCGCTGGCAGTCGTATGGACAGTTGATGCGCGACTACCGTGTGTGGCTGGGCGGCCTGCCGCCCGATGTGGCCCGGCGCATTGCCTGGGGGAATGCGGCTGGCCTGTTCGGCCTGGCCGATCCGACATCAGCGCCGGCGACCTCAGCGCCCCGCTGAGCGCGCCAGGTAGCGCTTGCGCCAGAACAGCGCCACCAGCGCCACGGTGGTCAGCGCCATGGCGCCCATGGCCCACCAGAAGCCGTTCTCCAGGTGAATCAGCGGGATGAACTCGAAGTTCATGCCGAAGATGCCTGCGATCAGGTTGAGCGGCAGGAAGATGGCGGTGAGCGCGGTGAGCGTGCGCATGATGTCGTTGGTGCGGTTGCTCTGCGCCGAGAAGTGCATCTGCACCGCGGTCTCGGCGTTCTGCTCCAGCCGCCGCACGTGGTGCACCACGCGTTCGATGTGCTCCAGCACGTCGCGGCTGCGCACCCGCAGCAGCTCCAGCCCGCGCTGGCCGCCGGTGTCGTCGTCGGGTTCCCAGCCGGCCAGCCCTTCGATCCAGTCCAGCACCGCGGTGCGCTGGTCTTCGCAGATGTCGTCGAGCTGGTGCAGGGCGATGCGGGCTTCCAGCAGCGCCGACCAGTTGGTGAAGCGGGTGCGGGGCTGCAGCAGTTCGGTCTGCCAGTGGTCGAGCTGGCGCGAGAGCTCGCGCCGCAGGTCGAGGTAGCCGTCGACGATCTGGTTGACGATGCGCAGCATCAGGTCGGCCGGCTGCTGGGGCAGGTGCGGGCCGGCGCTGCGGGCCTGACCACCCGGTGCGGCCAGCAGACGGCTGGCGTAGTGGGCCAGGGCCTGGCAGCCCTGCGGGTGCACGCTCAGCAGCACCCGGTCGAACACCGCAAAGCCCACCGGGCTGGTGTCGATGCGGCGCAGCACCGGCGGCCCGCCTCTGCGGGCGCGGCGCGGTTCGGGGGCGGGCGGCTGGGCCGGGGCGCCATCGGCCTCGGCACTGGCCAGGCGGCGGAACACCAGCAGGTCGTAGCGCGAGGTGTAGTCGTGGTGGGAGGGCAGCTGCGCATTGAGCAGGTCCGACACGTGCAGGTCCAGCAGCGTGCAGCCGCACAGCAGCTGCAGCATGCCCTGCAGGGCCGGCAGCTCGGCCTCGAACTCCGACCGGCTGCAGGCCACCCACAGGAACCCCCGGTCACTCAGGCCGGTGGGCAGGTGATCGGCCTCGGTGACCGACTGGGCCTCGATGTGAAAGATGCGCATGCGCCAGAGGCCGGGTGGCGGCGCCGCCTCAGCCGCGCAGGGCCCGGGCGGCTTCCCGGGCGAAGTAGGTCAGGATGCCGTCGGCGCCTGCGCGCTTGAAGGCCAGCAGGCTCTCCATCATCACGGCGTCGTGGTCCAGCCAGCCGTTCTGGGCAGCGGCCTTGAGCATGGCGTATTCGCCGCTGACCTGGTAGGCAAAGGTGGGCACCGCAAACTCGTCCTTCACGCGGCGCACGATGTCCAGGTACGGCATGCCGGGCTTGACCATCACCATGTCGGCGCCCTCGGCCAGATCCAGTGCCACTTCGCGCAGCGCCTCGTTGCTGTTGCCGGGGTCCATCTGGTAGACCTTCTTGTCGGCCTTGCCCAGGTTGGCCGCCGAGCCCACCGCGTCGCGGAACGGGCCGTAGAAGGCGCTGGCGTACTTGGCGCTGTAGGCCATGATGCGGGTGTGCACATGGCCGGCGGCTTCCAGCGCCTGGCGGATGGCGCCGATGCGGCCGTCCATCATGTCGCTGGGCGCCACGATGTCCACACCCGCCGCCGCCTGGGTGAGCGCCTGCTGCACCAGCACCGCCACCGTGGGGTCGTTGAGGATGTAGTTGTGGTCGTCCAGCAGACCGTCCTGGCCGTGGCTGGTGTAGGGGTCCAGCGCCACGTCGGTCATCACGCCCAGCTGCGGGAAACGGCGCTTGAGTTCGCGCACCACCCGGGGCACCAGGCCGTCGGGGTTGGCGGCCTCGCGGCCATCCGGCGTCTTGAGCGACTGGTCGATCACCGGGAACAGCGCCATGACCGGAATGCCCAGCTGCACGCACTCCTCGGCCACCGGCAGCAGCAGGTCCAGGCTCAGGCGCTCCACGCCCGGCATGGAGCCCACCGCTTCGCGCCGCCCCTGGCCGTCCAGCACGAACACCGGGTAGATCAGGTCCGACGGGTGCAGCCGGTTCTCGCGCACCAGTTCGCGGGTGAAGGAGTCGCGGCGCAGGCGCCGGGGGCGGTTGGCGGGGTAGGGGGCGGGGGTGTGCATGCGGCCTATTGTGGCAAATCCCGTTCAAGCCGACGGAATACCGAACGGCGTGTCGAAACACACGCCAACGGATACATGTTCGCCAAAAAACACTGGCGTAAACACACCCAAAGGTGTTAACTTCGCATGTAACAAATTATTGCGTTTTATACCCGTACCCGTACCCGTTAACCCCTGACGCACTGGTGCCATCATGTCCACCCTCAAGCAAGTCGTGTCGAACCCCATGCCCCAGGTCACCCAGGACGATTCCGAAGAATGGTCGATCGACGCCCACTGGCCCACGCTGGTGCAGGGCCTGGCCGACCAGATCACCCAGAGCCTGAGCGCGCTGCAGACCCATCTGGACCAGCTGCTGCTCAAGGAACGCATCACCCGCCTGGAGCACCGCTCGCTCAGCATCCCGGCCGACCGCATCAAGCAGGCGGGCATGGTGGCCCAGCAGATCCAGCGCTTCCACACCGGGCGCATCCGCCAGTCGCACGAGCGGATCAACATGGCCGAACTGGTCGAGAACCTGCTGCAGGAGCGCCGCAAGGACTTCGCCATCATCGGCGTGGAAGTCCGCCGCAAGCTCAAGCCGGTCGATGTGCTGACCGACCCCACCGTGGCCTACGCCTTCATCAATGCGGTGCTGGACTGGGCCATGCCCTTCGGACAGCGCATCGATGTCCGTCTGGACATCAACAGCTGGCCGCCCCATGCCCGGCTGCAGATCCGTGCCAACAACGACGGCGTGCCGGCCTCCAGCCAGGCCCAGCTCGACGGCATGGCCTGGCTGCTGGTGCGCCAGATCGCCCAGGCGGCCGGTGGCATCGAACTGAAGCGTGAGGTGAGCGAGGACCATGTGTCGGTCACGGCCATGTTCACCCGCACGGTGCAGGCGGTGGACGGCATCGCGGCGGTCGACCTGTCGGACGACCAGTCCTCCATGTTCAAGTCGCTGCAGGGTGTCCACGCCCTGACCATCTCGCCCAGCCTGCAGGTGCGGGCCGATGTGCGCGACGCCCTGCGCGAGATCGGCATCATGTCCGACAGCGTGGTCGACATCGAGCAGGCCCGCGACGCCCTGCGCCACCGCATGCCCAGCCTGATCGTGGTCGACTCCGACCTGAAGGGCCCGGCCTTCGACGCCTTCCGCAAGGAGGTCCTGCGCGACGTCATGGAGTTCCCGTTCGTCGAGATCTCCGCCGACAACAACTCCTTCGACATGTCCGGCTTCGACGAGATGTCCATGGCCAAGGTCGGCCGCGGCAACATCCGCGAGGCCCTGGGCACCGCCGTCATGTTCGAGCTGGCCAAGATGATGTGAGCTGCGTCACGCCGGATCGGTTGGATTCCGGCATGGGCTGGGGTAACATTTCAGCGGGTCTGCGCGAGCGGACCCCCCGCTTTTCCTCCCTGAGCGGGTGCCTTGGTGTGTGACAGCAAAAAGGCTTCCCAACCCGGCCCTGGTGGCCGGGTTTTTTTTGGTGCGGGCTAAACTGGCCGCATGCTCTGGGTCAAATCCTTCCACATCGTGTTCGTGGCCAGCTGGTTCGCCGGGCTGTTCTACCTGCCGCGCATCTTCGTCAACCTGGCCATGGTGCCGCCGGAAAGCGTGGCCGAACGCCAGCGCCTGTTGCTGATGGCCCGCAAGCTGATGCGCTTCACCACCTTGCTGGCGGTGCCGGCGCTGGCCCTGGGGCTGTGGTTGTGGCTGGGTTATGGCATCGGTCGGGGTCCGGGCAACGGCTGGATGCATGCCAAGCTGGCCGTGGTGGCGCTGGCCCTGGGCTACCACCACCTGTGCGGACGCATGGTCCGCCAGTTCGAGGCGGGCGCCAACCGGCGCGGCCATGTCTGGTACCGCTGGTTCAACGAGGCGCCGGTGCTCATGCTGGTGGCAGCCGTGGTGCTGGTGGTCGTCAAACCCTTCTGACGTCTTGGCACGCCGCAGCTCCGCCCTGCCGCTGGGCCTGCTGTTCGCCGGTCTGGTGGTCTACGCCAGCCTCTACCCGTTCGACGGCTGGCGCATGCAGGGCGTGGCGCCGCTGGCCTTCATGGTGGCGCCCCTGCCGCAGTACTGGACCGGCTTCGATGTGCTGTCGAACCTGGTGGGTTATGCCCCGCTGGGTTTCCTGTTGACGGTGGCCTTGCTGCGTGCAGGCGTGGTCGCCCGCTCCGCCCTGTGGGCCACGCTGGCCTGTGCGGCGCTGTCGCTCTCGGTGGAGACGCTGCAGACCTTCCTGCCGGCGCGGGTGCCCTCCAACGTCGATCTGGTCCTCAACACCGCGGGCGCTGCACTGGGTGCCATCGTGGCCAAGGTCATGCAGCGTCTGGCCTGGCTGGATGCCTGGTCGCGCTGGCGGGCCGACTGGCTGGCACCGCATGCCCACGGCGGCCTGGTGCTGCTGGCCCTCTGGCCCTTTGCACTGCTGTATCCGGCGCAGGTGCCCTTCGGGCTGGGCCAGGTGGGCGAGCGGGCACTCGCCGGCCTGCAGGACATGGTGGAGGGAACGCCGTTCGCCCTGTGGCTGCCGTCGCAGTCGCTGGCCACCGCGCCGCTGAGCCCGCTCTCGGAGGCCTGGTGCATCGCCCTGGGCCTGCTGGCACCGCTGATGCTGGGCTACTCGGATCTGCGCACCCTGCGCGGCCGTCTGCTGTTCGTGCCCGCGCTCTTCCTGCTCGCCCTGGGCGTGGTCGGGCTGTCGGCGGCCCTGACCTACGGCCCGGTGCACGCCTGGGCCTGGATCCATCCGCCGGTGCTGGCCGGTTTCGGCCTGGCCGGAGTGGTGGCCCTGCTGGCCCTGTGGCTGCCGCGCCGTCTGTGCAACGTGCTGATGCTGCTGGTGCTGGCGGTGCTGCTGACCGTGCTCAACCAGTCGGCCGACACGCCGTACTTTGCCCAGTCGCTGGAGGCCTGGGAGCAGGGACGCTTCATCCGTTTTCACGGGTTGTCGCAGTGGCTGGGCTGGCTCTGGCCGTTTGCCGCCCTGCTGTACGGCCTGCGGGCCGTCGTCGCACCACCCCGGGCCTAGAATCGCCGGATGGCCGACCATCCCTCCTATTACCAGCGTCACATCTTTTTCTGCCTGAACCAGCGCGACGGCGAAGCCTGCTGCGCCGACCACCAGGCCCAGGCCGCCTTCGACCGGTGCAAGTCGCAGGCCAAGGCCATGGGGCTGCTCGGGCAGGGCAAGGTCCGGGTCAACAAGGCGGGCTGCCTGGACCGCTGCGCCGGTGGCCCGATCGCGGTGGTCTACCCCGAGGCGGTCTGGTACACCTACGTCGACCAGGCCGACATCGACGAGATCGTCACCTCCCACCTGCGCGACGGCGTGGTGGTGCAGCGCCTGGTCACCCCGCCCGACGTCGGCCGTTGAGCCGCTGGCACCCGTGAACGCCCAGACCGAGCTGCTGCAGGTGGAGGGGCCGGCCGGCGTGCTGGAGGCGGCCATCGACCGGTGTGGTGGTGTGGCCGCCGGCACCGCAGTGATTGCTCACCCTCATCCTTTGTTCGGCGGCACCATGACCAACAAGGTGGTGCAGACCCTGGCCCGTGCCGCCGTACTGGCGGGGCTGGACGCGGTCCGCTTCAATTTCCGGGGCGTGGGCGCCAGCGCCGGTGCCTGGGACCAAGGCCGGGGTGAGCGGGACGACATGCTCGCGGTCATCGAGCGGCTGGCGCCTGCCGGCCCGCTGGTGCTGGCCGGCTTCTCGTTCGGCGCCTTCGTCACCAGCCATGTGCTGGCTGCGGTGCAGGCCCAGCGCGATGTGCGCCATGTGGTGCTGGTCGGCACCGCCGCCAGCCGGTTTCAGGTCGCAACGATTGCGCCGGAACTCCATGCCCGCACCCTGGTCGTTCACGGCGAAGCCGACGACACCGTGCCGCTGGCATCGGTCATGGACTGGGCCCGACCCCAGACCCTGCCGGTGACGGTGGTGCCCGGCGGCGGACATTTCTTCCATGGCCAGCTCCCCCTGTTGCGGGATCTGGTCTGTCGCCATTTGCGGGCCTGAAACCCGCCTGTCTTTTCTCCTGAGGATTCTTCCGTGCTGAGTTTTTTCCGATCCGCCGCGCTGGCCGTTCTGGCCGCCTGTGCCGTCCATCTCCCCGCCCAGGCCCAGATGCCCCAGCCGCCCGAGATAGCCGCGCGCGCCTATCTGCTGATGGATGTCACCACCGGCCAGGTGCTGGCCGCCAAGGATCCGGATGCGCCGGTCGAGCCGGCCTCGCTGACCAAGCTGATGACCGCCTACATCGTGTTCGATGCCCTCAAGGCCGGCAAGATCACCCTCAACCAGACCTTCGGCGTGAGCGAGCGGGCCTGGAAGATGCCGGGTTCCCGCATGTTCATCGACCCCAAGATGCAGGTGCCGGTGGAAGACCTGATCAAGGGCATGATCGTGCAGTCCGGCAATGACGCCACCGTGGCCCTGGCCGAGGGTGTGGCCGGCTCGGTGGAGCGCTTCGTCCAGCTCATGAACGACCAGGCCAAGGCCCTGGGCATGACCAACACCGGGTACCGCAACACCGAAGGCCTGACCGAGCCCGGCCACACCACCACCGCGCGCGACCTGGCCCGCCTGGCCACCCGGCTCATGAACGATTTCCCGCAGTACGTGGGTTACTACGCCATCCAGCGCTACCGCTACCCCGGCACCCCGGCCACCAACGACACCAACCGCAACACCCTGCTGTTCCGCGATCCCACGGTCGACGGCCTGAAGACCGGGCACACCGCTGCCGCCGGTTACTGCCTGATCGCCACGGCCCGCCGCCCGGTCCCGGGTCTGGGCGACGGCCCGGCCGGCCAGCGCCGCCTGGTCAGCGTGCTGCTGGGGGCGTCGAGCGAAAACGCCCGCGCGGCCGAAAGCCAGAAGCTGCTGAACTGGGGCTACACCGCCTTCGACACCGTACGCCTGCTGGCCGCTGCCCAGCCGGCGGCCACGCCCAAGGTCTGGAAGGGCAAGTCCGATGTGGTCAAGCTCGGTCGTCCCGAAGGCGTGGTGGTGTCCGTGCCGGCCGGCGAGGGCGCCCGCCTGAAGTCCGAGGTGATCCGGCAGGAGCCGCTGGTGGCCCCCCTCCAGAAGGGCCAGTCCCTGGGCACCCTCAAGGTGACCACCGCCGCCGGTGCCACCGTGGCCGAAGTGCCGCTGACGGTGCTCGACACCGTCGAGGAGGCCGGCGTCTTCGGCCGTGCCTGGGACGCCATCCGCCTCTGGATCCAGTGATGGCCTGAGCGCCGTTTGGCGCAAAACCGGCCCCGTGCTACAGTAGAGGGCTTTTCGGAATTTTCCGAGGAGCTTTCGTTTTCGCTTTTTTCAAACGTTTAGGGACGTTTTTCAATGCCAACCATCAACCAACTCGTGCGCCACGGCCGGGAGGTCGAAAAGACCAAATCCAAGAGCCCGGCCATGGAAAACTCGCCGCAACGCCGCGGCGTGTGCACCCGCGTCTACACCACGACGCCGAAGAAGCCGAACTCCGCGCTGCGCAAAGTGGCCAAGGTTCGTCTGACCAACGGCTTCGAGGTGATCTCCTACATCGGCGGTGAAGGCCACAACCTCCAGGAACACAGCGTCGTGCTGGTCCGTGGCGGTCGTGTCAAGGATCTGCCCGGTGTGCGCTACCACATCGTCCGTGGCTCGCTGGACCTGCAAGGCGTGAAAGACCGCAAGCAGGCGCGTTCCAAGTACGGTGCCAAGCGCCCCAAGAAGGCCTAAGCGCTGTATTCCGGTGTCGGTTCCGCCCTGGCAGGCGGTGCAGACGCAGTGGCCCACAACACGGAATCGTCCGTGCGGGTCGAGTAAGTGAGAGTTCTTGCATGGCTCTCGCGGTGCCTGAGAAGGTGCCAACTGAAGCAAACATGAGGTGAAAAAATGCCACGTCGTCGCGAAGTCCCTAAACGTGAAATCCTGCCGGATCCCAAGTTCGGCAATGTCGAGCTCTCCAAGTTCATGAACGTGATCATGGAAGGCGGCAAGAAGGCGGTTGCCGAGCGCATCATTTACGGTGCCCTCGAGCAGATCGAGAAGAAGACCGGCAAGGATCCGGTCGAAATCTTCTCGACCGCCATCAACAATGTGAAGCCGATGGTCGAGGTGAAGTCCCGCCGCGTCGGTGGCGCCAACTACCAGGTGCCCGTCGAAGTGCGTCCGGTGCGCCGTCTGGCCCTGTCGATGCGCTGGCTCAAGGAAGCCGCCCGCAAGCGCAGCGAGAAGTCCATGGCCATGCGCCTGGCCAACGAGCTGATCGAGGCCACCGAAGGCCGTGGCGGCGCCATGAAGCGCCGTGACGAAGTCCACCGCATGGCCGAGGCCAACAAGGCCTTCAGCCACTTCCGTTTCTGATCCGGGGCAACACCCCAGGTCATCCAGAACCGAGAGCCCGCAACCCCTGAACCAGGGACGCGGGCTCGATCCTTTTTCGGAGTATTTCCATGTCTCGCACCACGCCCCTCGAGCGGTACCGCAACATCGGCATTTCCGCGCACATCGACGCCGGCAAGACCACCACCACCGAACGCATCCTGTTCTACACCGGTGTGAACCACAAGATCGGTGAAGTGCACGACGGCGCCGCCACCATGGACTGGATGGAGCAGGAGCAGGAGCGTGGCATCACCATCACGTCCGCTGCCACCACCTGCTTCTGGAAGGGCATGGACCTGTCCTACCCCGAGCACCGCTTCAACATCATCGACACCCCCGGCCACGTGGACTTCACCATCGAGGTGGAGCGCTCCATGCGCGTGCTGGACGGTGCCTGCATGGTGTACTGCGCCGTGGGTGGCGTGCAGCCCCAGTCGGAAACCGTCTGGCGCCAGGCCAACAAGTACAAGGTGCCGCGTCTGGCCTTCGTGAACAAGATGGACCGCACCGGCGCCAACTTCTTCAAGGTCGTCGACCAGATGAAGGTCCGCCTGAAGGCCAACCCGGTGCCCGTGGTGATCCCCATCGGCGCTGAAGACAACTTCAAGGGCGTGGTCGACCTCATCAAGATGAAGGCCATCATCTGGGACGAAGCCTCCCAGGGCATGAAGTTCGAATACCACGACATCCCGGCCGAGCTCGCCGGTACCGCTGCCGAGTGGCGCGAGAAGATGGTCGAGGCCGCTGCCGAAGCGTCCGAAACCCTCATGAACAAGTACCTGGAAGAGGGCGACCTCTCCGAGGAAGAGATCAAGCTCGGCCTGCGCACCCGCACCCTGGCCACCGAGATCCAGCCGATGCTGTGCGGCACCGCCTTCAAGAACAAGGGTGTGCAGCGCATGCTGGACGCCGTGATCGACTTCCTGCCCTCGCCGGTGGACATCCCCCCGGTGGCCGGCACGAACGAGAAGGAAGAGGAAACCTCGCGCAAGGCCGACGACGCCGAGAAGCTGTCGGCCCTGGCCTTCAAGCTGATGACCGACCCCTACGTCGGTCAGCTGACCTTCGTGCGCGTCTACTCCGGCGTGCTCAAGAAGGGCGACACCGTCTTCAACCCGGTCAAGGGCAAGAAGGAGCGCATCGGCCGTATCGTGCAGATGCACGCCAACAACCGCCAGGAAGTGGAAGAGATCCGCGCCGGCGACATCGCTGCCTGCGTGGGCCTGAAGGAAGTGACCACGGGCGAAACCCTGTGCGATCCGGATGCCGTCATCACCCTGGAGCGCATGGTCTTCCCCGAGCCCGTGATCGCTCAGGCCGTGGAACCCAAGACCAAGGCCGACCAGGAAAAGATGGGCATCGCCCTGCAGCGCCTGGCCTCCGAAGATCCGTCCTTCCGCGTCAAGACCGACGAGGAATCCGGTCAGACCATCATCTCCGGCATGGGCGAGCTGCACCTGGAGATCATCGTCGACCGCATGAAGCGTGAATTCGGCGTGGAAGCCAACGTGGGCAAGCCGCAGGTGGCCTACCGCGAGACCATCCGCAAGGAAGTCGCCGAAGCCGAAGGCAAGTTCGTGCGCCAGTCGGGCGGCAAGGGCCAGTACGGTCACGTGGTGTTCAAGATCGAACCCAACGAGGCCGGCAAGGGCTTCGAGTTCGTCGACGCCATCAAGGGCGGCGTGGTGCCGCGCGAGTACATCCCGGCGGTCGAGAAGGGCGTGATCGAAGCCCTGAACTCCGGCGTGCTGGCCGGCTTCCCGGTGGTGGACGTCAAGGTCACCCTGCACTTCGGTTCGTACCACGACGTGGACTCGTCCGAACAGGCCTTCAAGATGGCCGCCATCTTCGGCTTCAAGGAAGGCTGCAAGAAGGCCAACCCGGTCATCCTCGAGCCGATGATGGCCGTGGAAGTCGAGACCCCGGAAGACTACGCCGGCAACGTGATGGGCGACCTGTCCAGCCGTCGCGGCATGGTGCAGGGCATGGAAGACATGCCCGGCGGCGGCAAGGCCATCAAGGCCGAGGTGCCGCTGTCCGAGATGTTCGGCTACTCGACCACGCTGCGTTCGGCCACCCAGGGCCGTGCGACCTACACCATGGAGTTCAAGCATTACTCCGAGGCGCCGCGCAACGTGTCCGAAGCCATCGTGGCTTCGCGCGCCAAGTAATCCAGACTGTCTTCGGCCGCCCTGCGGGGCGGGCCTGTTGCCCGTGACGGGCCCTGGCCGGAGACGTTAAACACACACGGGCATTGTTCTTTATCGAGGTATTTGCA